>NZ_JAFMTY010000016.1 GCF_017329605.1 Alicyclobacillus fructus | reverse complement strand
ATCAAACTCTCAATCCAAACAGCTTATCCTGACTTCGTGGTCGTCAAGACTCACGGGCTTGGTGGTCTTGTGTGTTTAGTTTTCAAGGAGCGACTCCGCAGTATCCCGCGGCTTTCGCGCCGCCTCGCGGCAGCTCGTTCATCTTATCACTTTCGCACCGCTTTTGTCAAGCCCCATCAAGACTTGAACCGCGCCTCGCTTCCGTTTGAAGCGAGCCGTTTCGCGGCAGCCGCTCTCGCGAGCAGCGATAGGTAATATATCACCGTTCACTTTGCGTGTCAACCATCGAGGTCCAATCCAAATTTACCCTTACGTATCGGCTGCGGATGCGAAACGAACGACCTTCCTCGAACCGCCCGCGAACGCCCAGCGCGCCCCCGCGCCGCATCAAGCCGGAATTCGCTTCCCCGCACGGCGCGAAACACACCCGCACGCAGGGCGTGCGACGGCGATCAGCGGCGCGACGCTTCCCGCCACCGCGCAAAGCCGACCCGTCGCCACCAGGCGCGCCGCGCTGGCGGGTGCGCTGCTGCCGCCATCGCCCCCCGTTCCCTGCTGAGGGTTTCGCTCACCACCATGCCGGCGAGGATCAGTGCGACGCCGAGCCACCGCATGGGTGAGACGTGATCGCCGTTCAAGAGCCATGCGCCGATCACGGCCACCGGCAACTCCAGCGTGCCAAGCACGGCCGCCATGCGCCCCCCGATGTGCGGGATGGCCACGAGCGCGAACAGCGTCGGTAAGACCTGGCTCAGAAGCGCGATCCAAAATCCCCAGAAGAGCGTCGGAGCAGGCCGTTGCGCCAGATGATGCACAAACGAGCCAGGCGGGAAGACGGTGAGCACAGCGACGCCGGCCACCGTGATGACGAGGGCAGAGCGAAGCTCGGGGGAGACGGCCGGATCGTTGTGCGCGGAGAGGGTCAAGTTGATGGCGTAGGCCAGCGCGGCGCCGAGTCCTAGGAGCACGGCCCCAACGGGCACCTCGCGCCAGGACGCCCCGGTCGCTCCGACCGCAAGCACCGTGCCGCCAAGAATGAGCACAAGCCCAATCCATTTCGCGATCCCGGGCCAACGGCGATGCCACAAGGCGTCGATCAGGGTGGCCATCCACACGAACTGGAACATGAACACGATGGCGAGGGAAGCCGGGAGCACGGCGAGCGCCCGGTAATACGTGTAGCAAAACAGGGCATTCATGAGGCCGATGATGACGATGAGCGCCCACTGCCGGCGATCGATCCGCTTGCCCCGGTGCCGGAACAGCGCCACGAGCCAAAGGCAGGCGGCGGCGATGGCGTACTGGGCATCGGTGGCCGCGGCGGGATCGAGCCCGGCCGCGTAAGCCAAGCGAAGAACCGGCGAGACGAGCCCATACATCGCCGCCGCAGCGAGCATCATGATGGCGTACAAGGCGATCCCTCCTCCGCGGACGCGGCCGCGGCGCTCGCGGCCGCACCTCCGCAGATAAGGATAGCGCACATTGCTAGGATTGCCAATTATGTGCGATATCGCGGCGATACTGCGCTCCGCTAAAGTGAATCGATGCGACGGCCGAATAGGCGCGATCGACGGCAGCGGGAATGTCGGGCGCGACGGCCGTGACGGTCAACACGCGCCCGCCGGCCGTCTCCAGCCGGTCGCTCTCGCCCCGCCGCGTGCCCGCGTGAAACACGGTGACCCCGTCCGGCAGCGCGCCCGGCAGTTCGATGGGCGTGCCCGCCTCGGACGACGCCGGATAACCCGAACTCGCCATGACCACACACACCGCCGCGTGCGCGTGCCATGTCACCATGGCAGGATCGAGCCGATCGTGCGCCACGGCCCACATCACCTCGAGGAGATCGCCCGCGAAGAGCGGCAGGACGACCTCCGTCTCGGGATCGCCGAAGCGGCAGTTGAATTCCACCACCTTCGGCCCCTCCGCGGTCAACATCAGGCCCGCGTACAGCACGCCGCGGTACACGACGCCCATGTCGCGCAGGCGCGCGAGCGTCGGCTGCACGATGGATTGCGTCACCTGGTCGATCACGTCACCCGTCACCCGCGGCACGGGCGAAAAGGCGCCCATGCCCCCTGTGTTCGGTCCGCGATCGCCGTCCAACAGCCGCTTGAAGTCGCGCGCGGGAAGCATCGGCACGGCCGTGTGGGCGTCCACGAAGTACATGAGCGACAGCTCGACGCCTTCCATGAATTCCTCGATCACGACCCGCCGCCCGGAGGCACCGAACCGCCCGCCGACGAGCATGTCCTCGAGCGCCGCCTCGGCCTCGGCGACCGTCTGCGCCACGACGACGCCTTTGCCGGCCGCAAGCCCGTCCGCCTTGACTACAATCGGCGCCCCTTGCGCGCGAACATACGCGCGCGCCTCGTCCAAATCCGCAAACGTGCGGTGGCGCGCGGTCGGAACGCCCGCCTCCTCCATCACGCGCTTGGAGAAGGCCTTGGACGCTTCCAGCTGCGCGGCGGACCGGGTCGGACCGAACACCGGAATGCCCGCCTCGGCGAGGGCATCAGCCAGTCCCTCCGCGAGCGGCTGCTCAGGGCCGATCACGACGAGGTCGACGCCCTTCTCCGCGCAGAACCGCACGATGGCGCCGTGATCGGACGCGTTCAGGGAAAGGACGTCTGCCAACTCCGCGATTCCGGGGTTGCCGGGTGCGGCGTACAACTGTGGCTGGCGCGCGCTCTGCGCCAGCTTCCACACGATGGCGTGTTCACGCGCGCCCTGGCCGACGACGAGCACGCGCGGCCTCTGCCCTTCGATTCCCATCCGTTCGTCTCCTCCTCAGTGCAGGAAATGCCGCTCTCCGGTGAAGACCATCGCGATCCCGGCCTCGTCCGCCGCCTGAATGCTGTCCTCATCCCGGATGGACCCGCCCGGCTGGACGATGGCCGTGATGCCGGCGCGCGCCGCGGCGTCGACCGTGTCCCGCATCGGGAAGAACGCGTCCGACGCCAGGACCGCCCCCCGCGCGCGGGACCCCGCCTGCTTGAGCGCGATCTCGGCCGCGCCCACGCGGTTCATTTGCCCCGCGCCGATGCCGAGCGTCTTGTCGCGATCCGCCACGACAATCGCGTTCGACTTCACAAACTGCACCGCTCGCCACGCGAAGCGCAGCGCCTCGTACTCGGCGTCCGTGGGCGCGCGCCGCGTCACGACGCGCCACGCGCTGGGATCGACGGGCAGGGCGAGATCGACCGTTTGCGTCAGAAATCCGCCGCTCACGCGCCGGAAGGTGACGTCGCCGGGGCGCCACAGCGGCTGCTCCATGTCGACGGTCAACAGCCGCAGATTCTTCTTCTTGGCCAGCACTTCGCGCGCCTCATCCGTGAACGACGGCGCGATGACAATCTCCAGAAAGATGCCGGCCAGCCGCTCCGCCAGCCGCCGGCCCACTTCGCGGTTGAGCGCGACGATGCCGCCGAAAATCGAGACAGGATCCGCCTCGTACGCCCGCTCGAAGGCTTCCTCGATGGTTTCCCCCCGGCCGATCCCGCACGGATTCATGTGCTTCACCGCCACGGCGACGGGGGCAGCAAAGTCGTCAAACGCGCGGACGATCTGGAGCGCGCTGTCGGCGTCCTGGATGTTGTTGTACGACAGCTCCTTCCCCTGAAGCTGCTCGGCCCGCGCGATGGTGGCCCGGGTCGCGCCGGGCTCCATGTAGAACTGCGCGCGCTGATGCGGATTCTCCCCGTAGCGCAGCGCCTGTTTGGCCACGCCCGTCACGTGGAACACCTGCGGCCAGTCCTCTTCGAGCGATGAGTTGCCGAGATCGCCCGCCAGGTAGTCGGCGACGAGCGCGTCGTAGTGAGACAGGGTGCGGAACACCTTCACCGCGAGCTCGCGGCGCAGCGCGCGCGGCACATCCCCTTGGCGCAGCACGTCGATCACCCGGCCGTAGTCCGCGGGATCGACGATGGGCAGGACGAACGCGTGATTCTTGGCCGCGCTCCTGAGCATGGCCGGACCGCCGATGTCGATCATCTCGATGGCCTCTTCGTCCGTCACGCCCTCGCGCTCGATGGTCTTCGCGAACGGATACAGGTTCACCGCGACGAGATCAATGGCGCGAATGCCGTGCTGTTCAATCTGCCGCAGGTGTTCCGGCAGATCGCGGCGCGCGAGCAGGCCGCCGTGCACCCGCGGATGGAGCGTCTTCACGCGCCCGTCCAAGATCTCGGGAAAGCCGGTATAGAGGTCGATGGGCGTCACCGGGATGCCCGCCTGCTCGAGGAGTCTCGCGGTGCCGCCCGTCGAGAGGATCTCAAAGCCGAGTCGGCGCAGCTCTTCGCAGAACGGCACAATCCCTTCCTTGTCGTAGACGCTGACGAGCGCCAGTTTGGCCACGTTCCCACTCCTTTGCGGAATCTCCGCTCTCATCTAGTCGACAAACGCCACGCGCCGTTCCCCTCGCGCGACGCGCCCCATCTCGTACACGATCTCGCCCTCATCTTCGAGCAGCCGCCGCGCGCGCGCCGCCTCCGTCTCCGGCAGCACAATCACGTAGCCGACGCCGAGGTTCCAGATGCGGGCCGCCTCTTCCCAGGGAAGGCCGCTCGCCTGAAGCAACCACGCGAACACGGGCTGTATCGGCCAGGCGCCGCGTCTCACCTGCGCCTCGCATCCCTCGGGCAACACGCGCGGGAGATTCTCGGGGATGCCGCCCCCGGTGATGTGCGCCATCGCCGAAACGCGAATCCCTTCGGCGAGCAGGCGCAGCACGCTCTTCACATAGATGCGCGTCGGGCGCAGAAGCACCTCGGCCACGTCCGCCTCCTCGCCTGGAAACCGCTGAAACAGCCGCAGGCCGTGATCGGCGATGAGCTTGCGCACGAGCGAATAGCCGTTCGAATGGAGGCCGTTGGAGGCAAGACCCAGCAGGACATCGCCCTCCCGCACGGCCGATCCGTCCACCATCTGGCCGCGATTCACACAGCCCACCGCGAAGCCCGCGAGGTCGTACTCGCCGTCGGCATACATGCCGGGCATCTCGGCCGTCTCGCCGCCCACCAGCGCGGCGCCTGCCTGGCGGCACCCTTCCGCCACCCCGGCCACAATCGACTCCGCCACGCCCACGTCGAGCTTGCCGACGGCGAGATAATCCAGGAAGAAGAGCGGTTCCGCGCCCACGGTGAGGATGTCGTTGACGCACATGGCCACGCAGTCGATCCCGATGGTGTCGTGCCGCCCCGACTCCATGGCGATTTTCAGCTTCGTGCCGACGCCGTCCGTGCCGGAGACCAGCACCGGCTCCTTGAACCGGCCGAGATCGAGCGCAAAACCGCTGGCAAATCCGCCGATGGCCGCGATGACTTCCGGCCGGAGGGTGGATTTCGCCAGCCTCGCGTACCGCTTCGCCGCCTCGTTTCCGGCGTCGATGTCGACGCCCGCCTGTTTGTACAGATCCAAGGTTCACCCTCCTATGCGGATGGGCTCCATGCCCTCGTTCAACGCCTGATCGATGAGACTCGTCGGATAGCGGCGCGTGAAACAGGCGTTGCAGAACGGCACGGGCGAGCCCGGCGGAAAGCCGAACGCCTGCATCAGCTCGTCCACCGTGAGAAATTCGAGCGAGTCGGCCTCGATGGCGCGCCGGATCTCCTCGATCGAATGGCGAGCCGCGACGAGTTCGTCCTCCTTCGCCGTGTCAATACCGTAATGGCACGGGCTCACGTACGGCGGACTCGAGATGCGCACGTGCACCTCCAGCGCCCCCGCGCCCCGGAGCAGGCGCACGATGCGCCGCGAGGTCGTGCCGCGCACAATCGAGTCGTCGATCAGCACCACGCGCTTGCCCTCCACGACGGATCGCACGGCGTTCAGCTTCAGGCGCACGCCGAGATCGCGCAGCTCTTGCGACGGCTGGATGAACGTGCGGGCAATGTACTTGTTCTTGATGAGCCCCGTCTCGAGCGGCAGCCCGCTCTGTTCGGCGTAACCCGCCGCGGCCGAGACGCTCGAATCCGGCACGCCGATGACGATGTCGCCCGGCGCCGGGTGCCGTTCCGCGAGGATGCGCCCGAGCTGCTTGCGCACGCTGTGCACGTTCCAGCCGTCCACGTCGCTGTCCGGCCGCGCGAAGTACACGTGTTCGAACGTGCACATCCGCCGCGCCTGGCGCGGGGCGAAGCGGAACGAGCGAACGCCGGACGGCGTGATGTGCAGGATCTCGCCCGGCTCCACGTCGCGCACCAGCGTCGCGCCGACGGTTTCAAACGCGCACGACTCCGACGCCACCACGTGCGCGTCGCCGAGCTTGCCGAGCACCATCGGGCGCAGGCCAAACGGATCCCGCACGGCGATGAGCTCGTCGTCGCTCAGGATGACGAGCGCGAACCCGCCCTCGATTTTCTGCACGGCCCGCGCGACGAGATCGGCCAGCGGCCCCGTCCCCTCCTTGGCGATGAGGTGCGCGATGACCTCGGTGTCGGACGTCGTCTGAAACAGGCTGCCCTGCTCCTCCAGCTGAATGCGCAGGAAGCGCGCGTTGACCAGGTTGCCGTTGTGCGCGATGGCGAAGTTGCGCGCGTGCGTCGCGAGCGCGATGGGCTGCGCGTTCTGAATCGTGTTCGATCCGGCCGTGGAATAACGCACGTGGCCGATGGCCGCATGCCCGTGCAGTCCCTCGAGCTCGCCGGCGCGAAACACGTCGGTCAACAGCCCCAGCCCTTTGTGGCTGTACATGCGCGATCCGTCGGTGGACGTGATGCCTGCCGCCTCCTGGCCGCGGTGCTGCAGCGCCACCAGCCCGTAATAGGTAAGCGCCGCCGCCCGCGGGTGACCGAAGATGCCAAAGACGCCACACTCTTCGCGCGGCCTGTCTTCCCAGGCCGCCTGCTTCTGAACGCTATCCACGCCTCGTCTCTCCTTTTGGGTCAAAGCGTTGCGCGCGAGTTCACAGCATCTTGGCGAAGGAGGCGCGGAATCGCGGTGCGGTACGCCTCCTCCAAGTCCACAAGCGATACGCGGATCTGGCGATCCGCAAACGAGACTTCGACATACGGCGCATCGACGAATTCGCCGAGCACTCGGGCCGGGACGTCGAACCGTTCGGCGAGATCGAGCAAGCGGGCGAGCGCCTCTGGAGCCGCCGCCACGACGGCGCGGCCCTGCGCTTCGGAAAACAGCCACCCCGCCGCGCGCACGCCGGATGGCGCCGCGATGGCCGCCCCAAAGCCGCTCGCGATGGCCATCTCCGCCACCGCGACCGCGATCCCCCCTTCGGACACGTCGTGCACGGCCTCGGCTGCCGCATCGGCCGCAATCTGCTGCAGGAGATCGTGCAGGCGGCGTTCCTCGGCGAGATCGAGATAAGGCGCGTCTCCGACAGGTTCGCCGCACGCCATCTCGGCCCAGAGCGATCCGTCGAGATCATCGTCCTCGCGGCCCAAGAGCACGAGCTTCAGCCCCTTGGCGTTTCGCGGCGCGGACGGCATCCTGCGCGCGATCCCGTCCAGCACGCCGATACAGCCGACGATGGGCGTCGGATCGATATCCTGGCCGCGCGACTCGTTGTACAAGCTCACATTGCCGCTCACCACGGGCGTGTCAAGCGCGCGGCAAGCCTCGGCCATGCCGTCGATGGCGTCGGACAACTGGCGCATGACCGCGGGCTTTTCGGGATTGCCGAAGTTGAGGCAATTGGTGATGGCGAGCGGCTTCGCCCCGACGGCGGCGACGTTCCGCGCCGCCTCCGCCACCGCGATGGCGCCGCCCTTTCTCGGATTCAGCCGCACATAGCGAGCGTTGCCGTCGGTGGCCATCGCGACCGCCTTGTCGAGATCGGGCACCTTGACGAGCGCCGCGTCCATGCCTGGGCCAAACACCGTCTGAGCGCGCACCATGGTGTCGTACTGGCGATACACCCACGACTTGTCCGCGATGTTCGGATGGCGCATCAGGCGGAGCCACGCCTCGGCGAGATCGCCCGGCTCGGGAATCGAGGCGCGCGCGGGCGACAGAGGCGGGCCGACGGGCCTCTCGTACACCGGCGCCTCGTCCACGAGCGCGCGGACCGGGATCTCGGCCACCACCTCGCCGCGCCAGAACAGGCGCAGCATGCCGTCGTCCGTGACGCGGCCCACGTCGGCCACCTCGAGCCCGTACCGGCGAAAAATGGAGAACGCCACATCCTCCTTGCCGCGCTCCAGCACGACGAGCATGCGCTCCTGCGATTCGGACAGCATCATCTCGTACGGCGTCATGCCCGTCTCCCGCACCGGAACCCTGTCCAGCACGAGTTCGATCCCGCCGCCCGCCCGGCTGGCCATCTCCGCGGAGGACGACGTGAGCCCGGCGGCGCCCATGTCCTGGATGCCGACGACCGCGCCGGTGCCGATGAGCTCGAGGCAGGCCTCCATCAGCAGTTTGCCGAGAAACGGATCGCCCACCTGAACCGCGGAACGCTCCTTTTCCTCCGGGTCTTCGGCCGAGGCAAAGGTGGCGCCGTGGATCCCGTCGCGCCCGGTGCGCGCGCCGACGACGAAGACCGGGTTGCCGACGCCCTTCGCCTCACCGCGGACCATGCCATTCGCCGGCAGAATGCCCACACACATCGCGTTCACCAGCGGGTTCTGGCGGTACGTCGGCGAAAACTGCACCTCGCCGCCCACCGTCGGAATGCCGACGCAGTTGCCATAGCCGCCGATCCCGGCCACGACCTGCGCGAACAGGTAGCGGGTCCGCGCGTCGTCGAGCGGCCCGAAGCGCAGGCTGTCGAGAAACGCAATCGGCCGCGCGCCCATGGTGAAGATGTCCCGCAAGATGCCCCCGACGCCCGTCGCCGCGCCTTGGTACGGCTCGACCGCGGACGGATGGTTGTGGCTCTCCATCTTGAACGCCACCGCCACGCCTCCGCCGATGTCGACCACACCCGCGTTCTCGCCGGGGCCCTGCAACACCTGCGGCCCCGTGGTGGGAAACTTCCTGAGGTGCACCTTGGAGCTCTTGTAGCTGCAGTGTTCGGACCACAGCACGCCAAAGATGCCCGCCTCGACGTAGTTCGGCAGCCGACCGAGCTTTTCCACCACAAGCTGGTACTCGTCGTCCGTCAGCCCGAGGCTGCGATAGATGGCCTGATCTCGAATCGCTTCTGGCGTTGGCTCACGCATGCGCTAGGCCCTCCTCGACGTGCGCGCGGATCGATTGAAACATGCGAATGCCGTCCTCCGAACCCATCCAGTCGATCACGGCCCGCTCCGGATGCGGCATCAGGCCGAGCACATTCCGCCTCGCGTTCAAGATGCCCGCGATGTCGTCGACCGATCCGTTCGGGTTCTCGACGTAGCGAAACGCGACACGCCCCGTCCGGCGAAGCTCCTCCACAACCTCTGCGTCCGCGTGATAGCGGCCCTCCCCGTGCGCGACGGGAATGCGGATGATCTCCCCCGGCTCATACAGGCGCGTGAACGGCGAATCGTTCGTCTCCACGCGCAATTTCGCGATCTCGCAGCGGAACTGCAGGTGGTCGTTGGCGAGGAGCGCGCCCGGCAAGAGCCCCGACTCCGTGAGGATCTGAAACCCGTTGCAGATGCCGAGCACCGGTTTGCCGCGCTCCGCCTCGCGCGCCACGGCGCGCACCACGGGCGAGAATCGCGCGATCGCGCCCGCGCGCAGGTAATCGCCGTACGAGAAGCCGCCCGGCAACACGATGGCGTCGTATGCGCTGAGGTCGTCCGCGTCATGCCAGACGAGATCGACCGGATCTCCCGTGATCAGGCGGATGGCCTGTTCTGCGTCGCGATCGCAGTTCGAGCCCGGAAACACCACCACCGCCCACCTCATTGGCCTCGCTCCCTGATCGCGAACGCGTACGTCTCCATCACCGGGTTGGCGAGCACCTTCTGGCACATCTCCTCCACCTGGCGCGAGGCCGCCTCTTCGTCCTCTGCCTCGAGCTGCATCTGGATGAACTTTCCTATCCTGACCTCGCCCGCGCCCTCAAACCCGAGTGAAACAAGGGCGCCGTGCACCGCGTGCCCCTGCGGATCGAACACCGACGGCTTCAGCCACACCTTGACCTCCACGTCGAACTGCCTCAACGCGCCACGCCTCCTTTCAGCCGCGCAAACACCTCTTGATACGCCTCTTCGACGCCGCCGAGATCGCGCCGGAACCTATCCTTATCCAGTTTCTCCCTCGTGCGTTCATCCCAAAGCCGGCACGTGTCGGGGGAGATCTCGTCCGCCAGCACGATCTCGCCCGACGGCAGCCGCCCGAACTCGAGCTTGAAGTCGACGAGCAAAAGCCCCGCTTCTCGGAAGCGGCGGGTGAGGAGATCGTTCACCGCGAGCGCCAGCCGCCGCAGTTTGGCGAGATCGTCCTCGGTGGCGAGATGGAGAAGGAGGGCGTGATCGTCGGTCACGAGGGGATCGCCCAGGGCGTCGTTCTTGTAATAGAACTCGACCAGGGGCCGTTCGAGCGGCGTGCCTTCTTCGATGCCGAACCGCTTCGCGAAGCTGCCCGCGGCCAGATTGCGGACCACCACCTCGAGGGGGATGATCTCGACCTTGCGCACGAGCGTCTCGCGCTCCGACACCTCCTCGACGAAATGGGTCGGCACGCCGTGCTCTTCGAGATAGCGGAACAGGAGATTCGAGACCTGGTTGTTGATGGCGCCCTTGCCGGCGATGGTGCCGCGCTTTTCGCCGTTGAACGCGGTGGCGTCGTCCTTGTACAAAACCCGAACCACGGCCGGATCGGACGTGGCGAACACTTTCTTCGCCTTGCCTTCGTAGAGCAGGATTTCCTCGGCCATTTCGCCCATCCTTTCGTGAACGAGGCTCACATGCCAAAGCGGTGGAAAATGGTGTCGACGTGTTTCAGGTGCCAGGACGGATCGAACAGGGCCTCGATTTCCTCGGGCGTGAGGTGCGCCCGCACGGCCTCCGACGCGAGGACGAGTTCCTTGAACGATCTCGCCTCCTCCCACGCCTGCATCGCGAGCGGCTGGACGGTGTCGTACGCCTCTTCGCGCGACAGTCCCTTCTCGACGAGCGCGGTCATGACGCGCTGCGAGAACACAAGCCCGTGCGTCCGATCCATATTGCGGCGCATGTTGTCGGGGTAGACGTGCAGATCGCGCAGGATGCGGTTCATGCGGTTCAGCATGTAATCGATGAGAATGGTCGCGTCCGGCAGCACGATGCGCTCCACGGACGAGTGGCTGATGTCGCGCTCGTGCCAGAGCGGCACGTCCTCCAAGGCGGGCACCACGTAGCCGCGCAGCACGCGCGAGAGACCCGAGATCTGTTCACACGAGACCGGGTTGCGCTTGTGCGGCATCGCCGACGAGCCCTTCTGTCCCTTGTAGAACGGCTCCTCGACCTCGCGCACCTCCGACTTCTGCAGGGCGCGAATTTCCGTCGCGATCTTGTCGAGCGTCGTGCCGAGGAGCGCCAGCGTGAAGATGAACTCCGCGTGCCGATCCCGCTGCAGCGTCTGGGTGCTGATGGGCGCCGGCTTCAGCCCGAGCCGGGAACACACGTACTCCTCCACGCGCGGATCGACGTTCGCGTACGTGCCCACGGCACCGGAAATCTTGCCATAGCGCATGCGCTCGCTCGCCGCGTCAAACCGCTCGAGATCGCGCTCCAATTCGGCGTACCAGAGCAGGCACTTGAGCCCGAACGTGGTGGGTTCCGCGTGCACGCCGTGCGTGCGGCCCATCATGACGGTGTATTTGTGCTTTTTCGCGAGCGCTTCAAGCGTGGAGAGGAGGTGCTCCACGTCCTCGCGGATGATCTCGATGGGACGGCGCAACTGCGCCATGAGCGCGGTGTCGACCACGTCCGTCGACGTCAGCCCGTAGTGCACCCACTTCCGCTCCGGGCCGAGCGACTCGGAGACCGCCCGGGTGAACGCCACCACGTCGTGTCGCGTCTCCTGCTCGATTTCCAGCACGCGGTTCACGTCGAAGCGCGCGCGCTCGCGGATGAGCCGCGCGTCCTCCTTCGGAATGACGCCGAGTTCGGCCCACGCCTCCACCGCGAGAATTTCGACTTCCAGCCACCACCGCATCTTTTCTTCCAGCGTCCACAGGCTCGCCATCTCGGGCCGGCTGTACCGGTCGATCACGCCACATCCTCCTCGTAGGAACCGATTTTCGCCCTGTTCTCCGTGGGCTCTCTTTGCGCCCGCGTGCGCGGCGCGCATTTCTCTACACGAGCGTTCCCGTCGCTCCCCATGGTAACACGAATCCCGCCTCGATCCGAACATTCATTGTGAATTTGAACCGAACGTTCGCTCGCGCGGGTGCAGACTCGCCCGAGGCGAGTCACTCCCACTCGATGGTCGCGGGCGGCTTCGACGTGATGTCGTACACGACGCGGTTGATGCCCGGGACCTCGTTGACAATGCGCGTCGAAATGGCCGCCAGGACGTCCCAGGGAATACGCGCGAAATCCGCCGTCATGCCCTCCTGCGAATGCACGGCGCGGACGGCGAGCGTGTAGGCGTACGTCCGTTCGTCGCCCATCACGCCCACGGTGCGGTTGCCGGTCAGCACGGTGAAGTACTGCCAGATCTCGCGCTCCAGCCCCGCCTTCGCGATTTCCTCGCGCAAGATGGCGTCCGACTCGCGCACGAGATGTAGTTTCTCTTCCGTCACGTCGCCAATGATGCGGATGGCGAGCCCGGGCCCCGGGAACGGCTGCCGCCAGACAATCTCGGGCGCCAGGCCCAGCGCTTCGCCGAGGCGGCGCACCTCGTCCTTGAACAGATCGCGCAGCGGCTCGATGATCTCAAACCGGACGTCTTCCGGCAGTCCGCCCACGTTGTGATGCGACTTGATGGTCGCCGCCGTATGCGTCCCGCTTTCGATGATGTCGGTGTAGAGCGTGCCCTGCACGAGGTAGTCGAACGGGCCGAGCCGCTCCGACTCTTCCTCGAACACGCGAATGAATTCCTCGCCGATGATCTTTCGCTTCCGTTCAGGATCCGTCACGCCCTCGAGGCGGCCGAGAAACCGTTCCTTCGCGTCCACCCGCACCACGTCGATGCCGAGCTTGTCCCGCAGGCTCTGCATCACGCTGTCGCTCTCGCCCTTGCGCAGGAGGCCGTGATCGACGAACATGGCCGTCAGCTGATGCCCAACCGCGCGGTGGACGAGCGCGGCAGCCACGGAGGAATCGACCCCGCCCGAGATGGCGACGAGCACCCGCTTGTCGCCGACGCGCTCGCGGATCGACGCGATGGACTCCTCGATGAAGTTGGTCATCGTCCAATCGCCGCAGCAGCGGCAGACGTCAAACAGGAAATTGCGCAGAAGATCCGTGCCGTGATCGCTGTGATGAACCTCGGGGTGAAATTGGACGGCGTACAGCTTGGCATCCGGCCTCGACATGGCCGCGATGGCGCCATTGTCGGTCACCGCGTCGAGGCGAAAGCCCTCGGGCACCTTGGTGACCACGTCGCTGTGGCTCATCCAGACGTGCTGGCGATCCGGCAAGCCGCGAAACAGCTCGGCGCCGGGCTTCACCTCGATGGACGCCCGCCCGTACTCGCGCACCGCGCCGCGCGCCACTTCCGCATCGTAGCGCTTGGCCATGAGCTGCATGCCGTAGCAGATGCCGAGAATGGGGACGCCGAGATCGAACACGGCGGGGTCGACGTCCGGCGCGCCTTCCGCAAACACGCTCTTTGGACCGCCGGAAAAGACGATGCCCTTGAGGGGACGCGCCCTGAGCGCCTCCGCAGGGGTGGTGTGGGGCAGAAGCTCCGAATAGACGCCGAGCTCGCGGATGCGCCGGGCGATCAACTGGTTGTACTGGCCTCCGAAGTCGAGGACGGCCACAAGTTCATGCATCGACAGGCACTCCTTTGCGGAAAAGGTCGCGAGGAACGGTTACGACAACGGGCCGATCCCGCACATCCACGAGGATCGGCCCGTCCAAGCCGGAACAAACACACGAAGGCCCGTAGGCACGTTTGGCGCCTGGCGCAAGCTGCGCGTGCCCTCCGGCGACGTATGCGACGTTCCTGCCCGACCTCGTAGCAAGGCGATTTACGGTCGCCTCGTAGAGACTGCCGGGCCATATTCCCGGCATTATACGAGTCTCGGATTACGCACCCATTCTATCGGTTTCGACAAGAGGCGTCAATTCGGGAAAACGAGGGGGCAGTGGTCGGAAACGAAGCCGAGCCTGTCACGTTCCAACGCCCACATGCCCATCGCCCTCGTGTCCCTCAAGGGAGAAGAAGACGCGGTCAGGTGTGTAGCGGTTTGCAATGGACACGAGCTGACTGGGAGCCGCGTTTCCTACCACCAGGAAGGTTCGCGAGCCATACGGGTAAGACAAACGGTTCACGCCGTGGGCGCTCTGGAGTTCTGCCTGCACGCCAGACGCGAGACGGACGCGCGAGTCGCCTTTGGAAAGAGATAGCGACTGGCTTGTCATCAGGAAGCAAACCATCTCATCGGTGCTCACGTAGATGTCCACGTCGCCGACATTCGGCACCGAGACGGGCCCTGTGGTCTGCGCCTTCGACAGTGACGAACCGTCCAGCGCTGGACTCTGACCTTCGGGCGAAGGCAATAGCAGCAAGGCGTCCGTCTTCCATGTGCCGTTTTGGTTCCCAGCGACCAGCACCCCTTCGGTTTTCAACACGCGGGGAATTCTCACTCGCACAACTTCAACATTCGGAAGACGAAGCTGATTCACCACATCGTGCGGCGTGGAGTAGCCCTTGAAGCCATCCGACAACTGCCACTGCACAGAATGCAGGATTCCCGGGAGGGGATTCCCGTCTGACTGAGGCGAGATATCTTGGATCACAGCCATCCGCACGGACACCTGTTGACCGGGCGGCGCGGTGCGGTTCTGCGACGGTCCGCCGCAGGCCGTGAGGAGCCCTGCGCACAAGAGAGAACAAAGAGTCAGTGTCCGTTTCAATCGAGCACCTCGATTCGTCGCGGCATTCACTCCATCCCGTCAATGCAACCAACTTCACTGCGGGCAGTTGTTCGAAACCTCGGCGACCAGCCGCCACCGCCTGACCTCTCCATCCATCGCCGAAGACACCTCGCCCCGGCTCTCCATC
This sequence comes from Alicyclobacillus fructus, assembly GCF_017329605.1. GTDB lineage: Bacteria > Bacillota > Bacilli > Alicyclobacillales > Alicyclobacillaceae > Alicyclobacillus > Alicyclobacillus fructus. Next base: position 60,650 of record NZ_JAFMTY010000016.1, on the reverse strand, counting down.
AAATCCAGGTGACCCTGCACCTCGGAGAGTCCCAGCATGACCATGGGTCCCTCGAGTTTCGGGAACAAGGCGCGCGTGATCTCGGCGACCGTCGTCGCACCGCGATCCATGGCCCGGCGAATCTGCGCGCAGCGGGCCTCGTGCTCGGCGAACCGCCTGTCGATGAGCGCCCGATGGTCCGTGAACGGATCCCCATGGCCGGGATACACCACGGCGAGATCCAGGGCGCGGGTGCGCTTCATGGACGCCCGATAATCGAGCAGCGGCTTCGGACGAGGGGCGGACGGATCGACCGGCGGCTCGACAAATGCGTTCGCCGAGATGGTGGGAAGCAGATGATCGCCGACGATGGCAAATCCCTCGGCGTCCACCAGGCAGATGTCGGTCCGGCTGTGGCCGGGGACGTACATCACACGCCAGTCGCGCCCTCCCGCGCGAACCGCCTCCCCGTCGCGCACGTAGACGACGTCGTGCCAATCGTACTTCTGCATCCAGATGCGCGACTCCCAGCGGACGTCCGATCCGGCCTCGCGGGCGAAAGCTGCATAAAACGCGTCGAAGCGCCGATGTTCTTCTTCCCCGAGCTCGACGATGCGTCGCGCCGCTTCGGACACGACGATGCGCGCGCCAGACGCCTTTTGCACTGGGGCGACGCCCCCAATGTGATCCAGGTGCATGTGCGTAACGACAATCTGTTCGATGTCCGCGAAGCGAACCCCGTGGCGCGCGAGCCCTGCCTCAAGCTGCGCAAGGGACTTCGGAAACGGCAGCCCTGTGTCCACCAGCGTGAGCGGATCGCCAAAGAGGAGATACGCGTTCACATGATCCTCGGGATACGGCGTCTCGAGCCGCACCCGCTCAATGCCCGTCTGCATGTGCATCCCTCGGTTCTCGTTCAAGTGCTCTTTCGATCTTACTACACTTTCCCGGAGATGGCGCAGCAAACTTCAACAGTGAAATCGCGTTTTGCGCATGCAACCGAAAGCCGCAGGCTCACGCCGAACGGTTCAGCGCCGGCCACTTCCATCCGCGTCCAACCTCTTGGCTGCTTGCAACCACTCCGCGAGCGTCGTCGAGAGGTCGTGCCAGCTTGTGTCCACCTGTTGCGCCGCATCACGGCCGTAGAGCTTCACCTCCGCGGCGCGCAGCCATGCATCAAATCCACCGGAAGCGCCGGCGCGTTCGGCGAGCGGGCAGAGATCGCGCAAGGTGGCGCTCGCAGGCAAGCCGAGCGCCGCACGCGCGCTTTGCACGCATCGCACGAATTCGTCGCGGCCCAAGCGGGCCGAGGCGTTGCGTCGCCGCACCCATCGCGCAGCCCAGAGCGCGCCGCCAAGCAAGGCGACACCGCCGCCTGCGACGGACGCCGCCATCGGCAAATGGAGCCTGGCGCCGGATGGAGAGGCGGGCGGCTTGGCGTGATGGGGCGATCCCGTCGAAGACTTGGTATGCGCCGGCTGATGCGCAGGGACGGAAACGGGCGCGAAGGTCATGGTGAAGCCGGGCGTCGCATCGAACGGGACCCAGCCGAAGTTCGGAAAATAGACCTCGATCCACGCGTGCGCATCGGCCTCCGTCACGACGTAGGTGTCGGGGCCAACGGCGTTTTGCGCATCCACCGCGAAGCCGGTCGCAAAGCGCGCGGGCACGCCGAGGGCCCGCAGCATCACCGCGGCCGCGCTGGCGAAGTTGTCGCAGTACCCGCAGTGCATAGCGAAGAGAAACTGCGCCACGTAGTCCTGACCAGGCTTGGGCACGGGGATGTCCGAGATCTCGTATTGTTCGTGCCCGGCGAGATACTGGATGATGGCACTGACCATGTCGTACTCCGTGACGGCGTGCTGTTGCTGAACGATGCGCTCCGCCAACTGCCGCACGCTCCGGGGAAGCTCGGCAGGCAATTGCGTATCCACCGCGCGAACCATGGCAGGAATGTCACGCCGCAAAGCGGCAAACGGCGCACGGACCGAGGCGAGCCGTGGATACGGATCGGCAGGGACGGCCGCCTCCAGCTCGTACGACTGGCCAGGTCCAAGCGGAGCCGCTTTAATGTTATCCTGGACGGTGTCCACGGCGAACTGATTGCCGTAAAGCCCCGGCAGCTTGAGGACGCGATCGACCGCGTACGGCGCAAGGAGGTCGGTGGTGTCCACGGTGCCCTTGAGCGACACGGTGACCTTCATGGCGCGGTACGGCAGGTGCGCAAACGGCAACCCGCCGGGGAGCGGCTGTCCGACGGCAGCCGTGGCGATGTCCGATCCGTCGAGCGGAATCGACGCCCAGCCCTGGCCGGTGTACTCGGACAGCACCTGTCCTCGCAGATCGAGCGGGCTCGGCGCCCGAATCTCGAGCAGAGGCAGCGGATCGGCCACAAGCGAGCCGCCGAGGTGGCTGTCATCGAGGCTGTAGCCCGTGCGGGTCGGCGCCTGCACCAAGAGCGAGATCACGAAGCGGGTCATGCCGGGAACGAGCGATTCTCGGGGGGCAAGCAGGGCACACGCGCCGCCGCAGAGCAGGATGAAGAAAGCCGCACCGGCGACGCGAGGCGAGTCGAAAGGTGCGCTCGTCGCCTCGCGCTCCCGCCGGGCGAGCGCGAGAAGCGCCAGCATGGCGGTGAGGCACGTGAATTCCAGGATCACGCCCGCGACCGGATGCGCCAGGGACACCCCCACGAGCGCGACCTGCGCCGCTGCGTTGTAGAGCAGCCAGGTGCCCGTCCGGCGGTAGGCGTAGCGCACGAGCGCCATCGCGGCGAGCCCCGCCAGGCTGAAGGCGCCGAACCTCCAAGCCGTCGCATCAGAGGCCATGGGCCGACTGAAGAGATGCCCGACCCCTGCGATGACGGCGGCCTGCGCCAGGAAGAGGACGGCCCAGGCGGCGCCTCGCTTGCGGCGGCTGGTCCAGGAGGCGCTGAGACAGACCGCGAGCCAAAACACCTCCACCTCGACGTCCGCCTGCCTTGCGAACGCCCATCCCACGGGGCCGAGAGCCGCCGTCACCCAGGTGAAACAGAGCAGGCTTCGGACCAGCCGCTGACGTGGCCAAGCGAGCATGGGCCGTTCCTCCTTCCACACAGACGTCCCTCACGGTTCGGGCCGCTTGGCGGTCGCCGCGCGTCCAGCCGCTGGCTCCCAATGGTCCGCTGCCGGCAACACGATAGCGCGCGGGCCCATCGCCAAACGAGCAGCCTCGCGACGGTCCACAACCACCCAGATGATCGCGCGGGATTCGCCTCGCGGCACAGAACCCGCCGCGTCCATCCCGACCGATCCGTCCACTTCCGCGAGCGCGCGCGCCGCCGCTTGGAAGGTTCGGCATCGCTGCCACGTGACGCGTGCGCGGCCGCTGACGGGGACGAGGCACTCGACCGGCTCGCCCCGAGCCTGCCAATGCGCGACGAGCGAAGCGGCTACCGAGATCGCTCGCTCCGCGAGATGCGGCGGATCGCCCGGGCCGAGCCAAAGCACGACGCGCCAGGGCTTGGGGCTGCCCGAGACCGTCTCCTTGGCGTAGATCTCTCCCCTGCGAAGCGAGGTTGGCCAATGGATGAGGTTCACGCGCTCGCCCGAGCGGTACGGCACCACGCCGCCCGTCGGCACCGCCTCGGCCTCGCTCCGCGCCCCATCGAGCCGCAGCATTCTCCGCTCGATCTCGAGCACCCACGCTTCCACGGGCACCAGCCTTGGGTACACCACCATCTCACCGTCCGCCGGGAGCTGGCGCTCCACGGAAAGCAGGCCGAATGCGTCGGTCAGCCGGACCCGCACCGAGCGGAGGACGTGTCGGCCTCGGCACAGCCCAAGCGCTTGTAGTTCGACAGAGCAGCCTCCGGGTCGCTGAACGCGCCTCGCCATCCGCCATCCCTGGCATGTGGCGCGCCGCCCCTCCCACTCCGGCGCGATCTCGACGCGCCACCGGCCCATTCTCCCCATGGGCGCCCTCGCCGAAATCTCCACTGGGATGCAAACGCTCTCCCCGGCGAACGCGCGATCAGGCAGGGCCACGCTCACCCCCGCGATCCACAGCGCAATCACCACCACGGAGATCTCGTAGAGCGTCAACGCGTCCATCGCGCCCGCCAGCGCCCATAGGCCGATGGCGCCCGTCCCCAGCGCCAGAAACGTCGCGACAGCACTTGTGAGCACCAGCGCCGCCGGAACCCACGCCCTGCGGATGGACGTCGTCATCGAACGCCACCGAGCTTTGGCGCGGGGATTTGATCCAAGACCTCGTCGAGAATGCCGTCCCATCGGTCCTCGTGCATCCACGCGTCGGGATCGCGCCGGAGACGGTGTCCCCACACCGGCCGGACGAGATCGCGCACGTCATCGGGAACGACGAACGCGCGGCCGCGCGTATAGGCGCGGGCCTTGGCCGCCCGTATCAGCGCGATGAGCGCGCGGGGGCTCGGGCCGAGCGGCACGCGCGGATGGTCCCGAAGCGCATGAGCGAGAAGCACGGCGTAGTGCAGCAGAGCCGGATCGACATAGACCTCGTCCGCCTCCCGCTGCCAGCGCAGGACATCGGCCGATGTCGCGATGGGCTGCAAGCTATCCAACTGGGCCTGTCCGCCACCCGCCGCGAGCATGCGGATCTCGTCTTCCACCGACGGATAGCCGAGCGCGATGCACATGAGAAACCTGTCGAGTTCCGACTCAGGAAGAGGATAGGTGCCCTCAAATTCCCGCGGATTCTGCGTGGCGAGCACCCAAAACGGCCGAGGCAGCGGGTGCGGCCTGTCGTCGAGCGTCACCGAGCCCTCCTCCATCGCCTCGAGAAAGGCGCTCTGCGTCCGTGGTGAAGCGCGATTCAACTCGTCCACCAACACCATTTCGCTGAAGATGGGGCCCTTGCGGATTTCAAACGCCCCGCGCCGCTTGTCGTACATGACGTAACCGAGGATGTCCGCCGGAAGAAGGTCAGACGTGCATTGCACGCGGCTCAGCGTGAGGCCAAGGAGCTTGGCCAGCGCTTTGGCCAGCGTGGTCTTGCCCACGCCGGGAACATCTTCTATCAAGACATGGCCGCCGGCCACGAGCGCACACAGGACGAGATCGACCGCCTGGCCATGGCCGTAGACCACGCTCCCGATGGCGTCGCGAAGGCGCGAAAAGGCCGGAGACATCGGTTCCACTTGTACGTTCACGTGATGCGAAGCCAACGTCGCAATCCCCATTCCCGTATCTTGTCTTCTTCCCGATTCTAACAAAGCGGCCGACGTCCGCATAGGTCGCGTCACGGGCCATATAGTGGGTAGAGAAGAGACGCGTTTGGCGATCCGGCCGTCGGCATCTCATTTGGAAGGAGATGGGTACTTGAAGGTCCCCACCACGCGCCTCCACAGGCTCAACGCGCGCACCACTCACCGCCTGCCGTTCGGAGTTCGTCGCAATCGCAAGGGGGTTGTGATAGGATCCAAGGAAGAGGCAGCGCCGACGAGCTCGAATCCATTGCATGAACTTCCTTCGCAGCGAATGCGTCTATTTGCGCGAATGGAACGGCCTCCGGACAGGCCGAAGCCCTTCGACCAAGGGAGGGATACGCACGTGGCGAGGGACACCGAGGAGATCTCGCTGTCAGCCCTCAACCCTGAACCTGTACCCCTGTACGGCAAGAGGCCCTTCCCGAAAAGTGCGAGCCGATGCAAGCGGTGCAAAATGCCGTCCGATCTGCAATTTTGCATGATGTGCCAGACGGAGTTTGTCACGCAGGCTCGGATGTGTTTTCAATCCATCCTGGATGCCATGGAGATTCAGCGGGATCCACACCGGTCGTACGAAGAAAAGCGCGCCGCGTACAAGTCGGCGAAGCGCCGGCTGAAGCAGCTGCAGGAGCTCAAGACCTACGGCGTGACGTTTGAACAGACGAAAGCGTTCCGCAAGGCCCTCCGCAGCCTGCGCGAGGCGTTGCGCGAGGAGAAGGCGGAGCGGGCGATGAGCCTTTAGACAGACGATGCGCCCCAGGCGCTGAACGCGCTTGGGGCGCATCTCATGCAGAAAAGCCTCACATCATCGCGGCCGCGGAAACGCGGACGCTTGAACCCGGCCCCACCAAGACCGCGATGAGGACGCCGACGACGCACATGACGATGCCGCCGACGCGAATCAGCAACAAATACTCGTCCGTCGGCTCCGCCCCCCTGATCTTCCATCCGATGTGGAGGTACCACGCGGCCCTCGGCGCAAAAACATGAAATAAGCCCACGACAAAGAGGATGAAGCCCGCCACGATTCCCATGCGCACGCCCCCATGGAGACCATTGGAACGGCCAACGCGCCCCATGGAGACCATTCTACTTCAATGGTGACGATGGGGAGACAAAAATTTGACAAAGTGTATCACCAAACCCTCTCGTCCGCACCGCCAGGCACGGGCGGATCGACGAGCCCGCTCTCGTAAGCATAACGGATGAGCGTGGCACGGGAAGTCGCGCCCACGCGGCGCGCGATGTGCTGACGATGCGTTTCCACCGTCTTGACGCTGATATGAAGAGCGTCCGCAATCTCCCGGTTCGTGTATCCTCTGGCCAACAGCACGAGCACCTCCGCCTCGCGCGGCGACAGGCGCACTGGCTGTCCCTGGCTCACTTCCTCCGCGCGGTTCGCCTCGTCCCGCGCCTGCCACCGCCGTGACACGTAAGGACTCTCCGGTCGCCTGCGGCGAATGGCCTCCACAATCTCCGCCGAATCGTCGTGTTTGAACACAACCCCCGCGACGTGCGCAGCCAACATCTTCTCCACATGCGGACGGTCGTCGAACATCGTCAGCATGATCACGCGAACCTCGGGCGCGAGCTGCCGAATGTGCCGAGCGGTGGTGATACCGTCGAGCCCTCTTGGCATGTGGACGGCCTCCTGCACGATTCGGTAGACATGGATGGCGGCGCCGCCGAGATCGCCTCCCGGCCAGTCCTTATTGGTGCTTACGTCGATCCGACAGCCGCTCGTCGACATCTCCTCGGCGAGCAGTCGAATGGCGGCGCAAAGACCGAGATCGAACAGGAGCGAGGGGTACAGGCTGTGCGACAGCGCGCGAACCTCCTGTGAACCTCGAACGACTTGGGCGCGCAAATCGTCGATGGCGCGGTGCAGGCGACGAGGCGCTTGGCGCTTCAAGTGCTCCATCCCGAGATCGATGGCATAGAGCGACTGGCTCACGCCGTCGTGCAGCTCCTGTGAAATGCTCCTGCGCTCTTGCTCCTGCACCTCGAGCGTCATGCGGTTGAGGCGCGCCCGCATCTCGAGCTCTTTCTCCTGCCGCTCGCGCGTCACGTCGCGGACGGATTGATGAAGACGATGATGCGGTCCTTGTCCATGACGATGATCCCGTCGTTCAGGGCGTTAAACAATTGCCGCAGCCTCTCAGAACTGTAGCCAAGCGGTCTGGCGGCCACGCACACCATCCTTGTCGTCCGCAGTTTTCTCTACCTTACTCCATCAGGACTCGATGGGAAAACCCTTGCTTCGCCATGCCTCATAGCCACCCACCATGTTGCGCACATCGCCGATGCCGTGTGCGCGAAGGACACTCGCCGCGATGGCGGATCGCCCGCCCGTGCGGCAGTACACATAGACCGGCTGATGGCGCGGAACATCGTGGAGGTGAGCCGTGAGCTTCGGGAGCGGAATGTGATGCGCCTTTGGCAGATGCCCACCTTCCCATTCGTCCGGGTTGCGCACGTCGAGCAGCCACAGCTCCTCGTTGGCGAGTGCATGGCGTACCTCGTCTGGGGCGACGTTCAGATAGGCTGAGGCCTCTTCCAGCGAAAGGTGGTCCAACTCCGCTGGATGAGCCACATCTTCCACGCCATCGATGCCGATGGAACGAAGTGCGCGCATCACGTCCGTCAGGACGCTGTCCGCGGCCAAAAGGTGAATTGGACTGTCCGCTGGAAGAAGCCATCCGGCCCACGTCACGAACGACTTGTTCCAGGGAATGTTGAGGCTTCCGGCCAAGTGGCGCTTCGCAAACGCGTCCGCCGGCCGCACATCCAACACGATGCCGCTCTCTCGCCACGCGCGAAGCCTCTCCGGCGACAGCTCCGCGCGCTCGGGCGTGCCCAGTTCCGCGAGCAGGCGCGGCCCGTTCTTATTGACTTGTTTCATGCGGGCAAAGTAGACCGGCGCTTCGGGTTGTCCGGCGAGCAGCGCCTGCACGAACGAATCCTCGTCCTTGTGCTGCAGCGCCCAGCTCACGAGCTTTTCGTAGCCGACGGTGGACGACGGGACGGCGCCGAGCGCCTTGCCGCACGCGCTGCCCGCACCGTGGGCCGGCAACACCTGGACGTGATCGGGCAGCGCCTCAAATTTCCGCAGCGAGCGGAACATCTGTCGCGCCAGCGCCTCCGAGCTCCCACTCTCGCCCGCCACCCGCTCGAGCAGATCCGGCCGCCCGACGTCTCCCACAAAGACGAAGTCTCCGGAAAAGAGCGCCATGGGTACGTCCGGCGATGCCTTGCCGTCGTACAAGAGGTACGAGACGTGTTCGGGCGTGTGCCCCGGCGTGTGTATCACGACGAGCCGAACAGCGCCGAAGCGAAGTTCGTCTCCGTCCTTCAGCAACCGGTGGGGATACGCCTTTACGTACCCCGACTTCCACTCCGGCGGCCCCTCGTCCGACACGCAGATAGCCGCGCCCACGCGGTCCGCCAGCTCCCTCGCTCCGGAGACGAAGTCGGCGTGGATGTGGGTTTCCAGCGCGGCTACGATACGCAGCCCCTCTCGCTTGGCAGTCGCCAGGTAAGGCTCGATGTCGCGAGCGGGATCGATCACGCATGCCTCTCCTGTCTCCTGACAGCCTACCAAGTAAGAAGCGTGCGCCAATCCCTCATCATAAAAGCGCCGAAGATACATGGTCACCCATCCTCTCTCTCAGTGTCCCTTTCGAACGCGGCCTTCCTTCAAAGCCCTTCATCGCGGGCGCATCGCCGCGCTCCTGCGCCACCTGCACAAACGCCTTCGCGTAGCGAAGCGCCTTCTGCACAACAGGTTCCTTCAACGAACTCAGCCAAGGCAATGAGCGTGTCCCGATCGACGTGCAGCGGAATCTCCTCGGACGTCGACTCCATCAGGTAGCGCATCGATTCCCGGTCTCGCACGAATTCACGACCAAACGCAATGACGGTGGGTAGATCGCCGAGTGCCTCGTCCCACTCGGCCAAGTGCTCGATCAGGTGCACAAACTTCGCCTGAAAGTCGAAATCGCCAAGCGCTCGCTGGGCACCATCGACTTCGGCTGTATGATTGTTCGCCATGATCCCACCCCCCGAGCCTACATCAGGCCCTTGAGCATGCCGTCCCAGTATAAAACCGGCAAGAACGACTTCTTGAGCACGTACATGCTGACCCGCTCCTGTCCCTGATCAAACGGGAAGGTCTCCTCCGGCTCGTGGCTGTAATCGAACTCGGCCAGGATCAGTCTGCCGTAGCCCGTCACCAGGGGGCAGGAGGTGTAGCCATCATATTCGTCCTGAATCGGCCGGTCTTTCAGGTAGGCCGTCAGGTTGTTCACCAATCTATTTGAATGCCCATGGCGACCACCAGCGCGTCGTAGGCCACCGTGGCTCCTGATGCCAGTTCGATCTCGCCCTGCTCTGGCCGAAAGGCGGCGACGGCGTCGCGGATCCACACCGCGCCTGGCGGTATGAGCGACGCTTCATCCCGCACCGTGGCCTCTCGCGGTGCCGCTCCCGCGCCCACGAGGGTCCAGAGCGGTTGATAGTAGTGCTTCTCGGCAGGTTCAATGATGGCCACCTGTCCACGCCAACTTGGGTGCTCTCGTAGCAGCCGGGCTGCCGTGGAAATGCCCGCGGTTCCGCCGCCCGCAATGACGATAGGATAGCGCATGCGGCTCCCTCCTCGCGAATGAAAGCCTTTTCATCAACAAGCCTACTCGCGCCGGAGGCGCCTGACCATCCGGGAAAACCCTGATTTCACAATCGTGACGGGCAATATCGGAGACTTCAGAGGAGGAGCGACGAAGGTCCACCATGCCGCAGCCTCGGAACCACCAAAAAAGGCACCCGAATGGTCGCCCATTCGGGTGCCTCCGCTTCTTGACAGAAGATCACATCATGTCGCCCATGCCCGCGCCGGGAGCCGGAGCCTTCTCCTTTTCCGGCTTGTCGGCCACCGCAGCCTCGGTCGTGAGGAAGGTCGCCGCAACAGAGGCCGCATTCTGCAGCGCGGAGCGCGTCACCTTCGCCGGGTCGACGATACCAGCCTCGAACATGTTGACCCACTCGCCGGTCGCCGCGTTGTAACCGATGCCGGGCTGCTCCGTCTTCAGGCGCTCCACGATGATGGAGCCCTCGACACCCGCGTTCTCGGCAATCTGGCGGACCGGAGCCTCGAGCGCCTTGCGGACCAGGTTCACACCGGTCAGCTCGTCGCCCTCAGCCTGCACGTTGTCGAGCGCCTTGATGACGTTGACGAGCGCCACGCCACCGCCAGGGACGATACCCTCCTCGACCGCCGCGCGCGTCGAGTTGAGCGCGTCCTCGATGCGGAGCTTCTTCTCCTTGAGCTCGGTCTCGGTCGCCGCACCGACCTTGATCACCGCGACGCCGCCAGCGAGCTTCGCGAGGCGCTCCTGCAACTTCTCGCGATCGAAGTCGGAGGTCGTCTCCTCGATCTGCGCCTTGATCTGGTTGATCCGAGCCTGGATGGCCGACTTGTCGCCAGCGCCGTCCACGATGATGGTGTTCTCCTTGCTCACGCGCACCTGGCGAGCCCGGCCGAGTTGATCCAGCGTCGTGTTGCGCAGCTCAAGCCCCAGCTCTTCGCTGATGACCTGACCACCCGTGAGGATGGCGATATCCTGCAACATGGCCTTGCGGCGATCGCCGAAGCCAGGCGCCTTGACGGCCACGGCGTTGAACGTGCCGCGGATCTTGTTGACCACCAGCGTCGCGAGCGCTTCGCCCTCCACGTCCTCCGCGATGAGGAGCAGCGAACGGCCCGCCTGCACCACGCGCTCGAGAACCGGCAGGATCTCCTGGATGCTCGAGACCTTCTTGTCGGTGATGAGGATGAGCGGCTCGTCCAACACGGCCTCCATCTTATCCGCGTCGGTCACCATGTACGGCGAGATGTAGCCGCGGTCGAACTGCATACCCTCGACGACCTCGAGCTCGGTCGTGAAGCCCTTCGACTCCTCGACGGTGATCACGCCGTCGTTGCCGACCTTCTCCATGGCGTCCGCGATGAGTTCGCCGATCTCGTTCGAACCGGCCGAGATGGCGGCAACCTCCGCGATGTTCTTGCGGCCCTGCACCGGCTTCGCGATCTTCTTCAGTTCCTCGACGGCAGCCGTCACAGCCTTCTCAATGCCGCGGCGGAGCACCATCGGGTTTGCGCCGGCAGCGACGTTCTTCAGACCCTCGCGGATCATCGCCTGCGCCAGGACCGTCGCCGTCGTCGTACCGTCACCCGCGACGTCGTTCGTCTTCGTCGCCACTTCCTTCACGAGCTGAGCACCCATGTTCTCATACGGATCCTCGAGCTCGATCTCCTTCGCGATGGTCACACCGTCGTTCGTGATGAGCGGAGAACCGAACTTCTTCTCCAGCACCACGTTGCGGCCCTTCGGTCCGAGCGTCACCTTGACCGCATCCGCAAGCGCATCGACTCCGCGCATCATCGCACGGCGAGCTTCTTCACCAAAGCGAATCTCTTTTGCCATGTCGCATACCTCCCTGACGACTGTGGAATGTTCCGTTCATGGAGCGTCCTCAACGTGCATCTGGCATTACTTCTCGACAATCGCCAAGATGTCGCTCTCGCGCAGGATCAAGAGCTCCTCGTTGTTCACCTTGACCTCGGTGCCCGCGTACTTCGAGTAGATGACGCGATCGCCGACCTTGACTTCCATGGCCACGCGGTTGCCCTTCTCGTCGAGCTTGCCCGGGCCGACGGCGATCACTTCGCCCTCCTGCGGCTTCTCCTTCGCGTTGTCCGGCAGGAAAATCCCACTAGCGGTCTTTTCCTCACGCTCCACCGGACGGACCACCACGCGATCAGCGAGCGGCTTCAACATTGCGAACGACCTCCTTGCGAGATGTTGTTCCGAACCTTTGTTAGCACTCTCGCTCGGTGAGTGCTAACACCATGGACTATGATAATCGGTTCGTTGCGAGAGTGCAACAGGGAATTCAACTTTTTTGCGGATCATGCGGAGAGCCTGCGCGGGCCCCCGTCACCCCGGAAAGGTGGGCGCGGCGAGCACCCCGTGGCGCCAGTGATGGCACCACCAGGCGAGGAGATCCGCGGCGGCTTCGGGGGGAAAGACGGGCACCGGAAACCGGGTCGCCTCGGCTTCCCGCGAGACGACGGCCGCGATGGCCATCGCCCCCGCCTCGAGGAACCGCCTCCACTCGTCCTCGTCCCGCACGACCGCCACCTTCGCGTGCGGCGCCTGCTTACCTCCTTCCGCGATCACGACATCCACATCCGCGATCGCGCAAATCGCGGCCAACCAGTCGTTCCAGCCGCCCGCCTGCCGCGATCGCAGGAGAAATCCCCGCCGGCTCGCGACCATCGTGACCGCCGCGCCAGCGGCCGCGATGCGGGCGGTGTCCGATCCGGGCTTCTCCCAGTCGTCCGGCCCCGCGTCCGCGTGGCCGTCGTGCTTCAGGTACGCCACGCGAAGGCCTTGCGCCGCCGCGGTCGCCGCGATCGACTCGGCGAACAGCGACTTGCCGGCGTCGGAAAAGCCGGCGATGCCGATGACGACAGGCCGCGCGCCGTCACGCATTGAGCCACCCGCCCACGCCAAGCACCGCGATGTCCCGCTTGCGCACGGGAAGCCCCGTAAGAACGCGGGGCAACAGGCGGTCGAACGACGTGATGGGATCGTAGATGACGGCGCCCGGAAGGCCGAAGATGGCGGTCTGATTCCGATACGCCAGCATGAGCATGGACCCGGGCAGCATGGGCGTGCCGTAGGTCACGACTTCGGTCGCCGCGTCCCGAATGGCGCCGGGCGAGCGATCGTCGGGATCGACCGACATCCCGCCTGTCACCAGGACGAGCGTCGCCCCCTGCTCGCACGCCTCGACGATGGCGTCCGTGATCTTGTCCCGCTCGTCGCCGACGAACACCTGATGCACGTCCTGAATGCCGTACCGGGCCAGCTTCGCGCGAAGGACCGGCCCGAACTTGTCCTCCACGCGCCCGTGCAGAATTTCGCTGCCCGTGGTGATGATGCGCACCTTCTGCGGCTGGTAGGGCAACACGTCGATCACGGCCCGCTTCTGCGCCTGCGCCGCAATGACTTCCACGGCGCGCACCTTGTCCTCCGCGATGACGAGCGGAATGGGACGGACCGCGGCGAGGCTGGTTCCTCGCGGCACGTGCTGAAACGGCCGCTTCGTCGCAATGGAGATCTCGTCAATGGTGTTCATGGCCGTCACGCGCCTCGCGTCCACCCACAGCATGCCGTCCCGCCTGGCGCGAAGAACGACCTTCCCCTCCGAAACCTCGGACAGTTCCACGCCCTCTCCCGCAATGGCCTTGGCCATCCGAACCGCCGCGTCGTCCTCGTGCAATTCCCCGGGCTCAAGCTCCAGGATGTACAAGTGCCGCTTGCCCATATCGAGCAAGATGGGGATATCCTCCTCGCGCACGACATGCCCGCGCTTGAATTGGCGCCCCTTGAATTCCCCCGGCACGATTCGCGTCATGTCGTGCGCGAGCGCCAAGCCGACGGCGTCTTCCACAGGCACTTCTCGCCGGATCACGCCATTCCCTCCCTCTTCAACCAGGCCTCGTAATCCTCCGGCCGGTGCACCGGGCGCACAGCCCATTCGTCGTCCAGCGCGACGGCGCACACCGAAAGTCCCTCCAGGGCGCACAGGATCCGCCGCTCTCCGCGCGCCGCAGCGTCCGCGACGGCGCGCACCGCGCGCTCGCGGTAGATGGCGACGAGCGGCTGCAGCCTTCCCTCGCGTTCCGCGGCCACGACATCCGCCCCAGCGCACGATCGCGCCGAGAGCAGCGCTTCGACCGCCGACACGGAGATGCCCGGCAGGTCCCCCGCCAGCACGAGGAGCGGCGACACGGAGGCCGGATCGCGCGCGGCGAACCGGCCGAGCGCAGCGAGCGGCCCTTGGTAGCATTCCCCGTCTCGTATCCATGCGATCTCGCCCGACACCCAAGGTTCAATGGCTATGCGAACCGAATCGTCCGCGTACAGCACGGCGACGCGCGGCGCGACCGCACTCGCCACGCGCGCGACGTGCCCCGCGATGGGGATCCCCTCCGCGCCGCGCGGCAGGAGAAGCTTGTTCCCCCGCGCTCCCATCCGCTTCGACGCGCCGCCCGCCAACACCGCGGCCCACTTGAGCCTCAGCAGGGCAAAAGCCCCCTCTCGGTGAGGAGCGCGTGCATGCGGACGTCGTGCGGGTGGCGAGGCAACGCATCCGCCAACTGCTCCACGAAGCACACGCCGATCCGCCGGATGGCGTCCGCCTCCGGCCGCTTGAAGTAGCGATCGTAAAAGCCGCCGCCGTAGCCAAGCCGCGTGCCGTCCGGCGCAAAGGCGAGGCCCGGGACCAGAACCGCCTCAAGCTCCGCGGGCGAAATGGCCGGCGCATCGGGCCCAGGCGCCGGGATGCCGTAAGCTCCCGTCAAGAGGTCGCCCAGAGACCGCACCGCGCAGAACTCCATGCGCGAAGGGCCTTCCACCCGCGGAAGCGCGATCTTCACCCCCGCCGCGAGGAGCGCCTCCGCCAGAGGGGCGAGATCGACCTCCCCGTGGACGGCCGCGTACAGACCGACGAACCGATCCGGCGGAACGGCGCGGGTGAAGTCGAGGGCGTGCGCGCGGATGGCCTCCTCCTGACGGCGCCTGGCCTCCGGCGCGATGGCGGCTCGCTTCAGGCGGTACGCGTGGCGCAGCGTGTGCTTATCCGTTTCGATGATGATCCGCCTCCCGCGTGTAGAGCCCAAGCAGGTGAAACAGCCACGGCGCAAGCACGGTCGTCCATACGGCCACCGCCGCCGCGCGCGCGTACTGCCACAGGGGCTCATCCAGATGCGCTTGTACCGCCAATTGTACCGCAACCACACCTCCGAGCGCGATCACGCCCGCCGCCGCGCGCTTCCACAGGGCGGGATCGATGGCTGTCCGAAGGAAACGTTTCTCCAGCGCGGCGCCCGCTCCGCCCACGAGCAAGAACACCGCGTACACGGAGGACGTGACGTCGCGGGCAAAGATGAGGAGGATGGCTGGAAAGAGGACGGACAGCGTCATGGCGACGCCGAACGGGATGCCGCGGTACGTCCACCAGCGCCCCATCTGCCAGCCGAAGAAGCCTATGAAAAGCCCCAACACCCAGCCGATCACGACATCCATCGGCCAGTGAAGCCCGAGATAGACACGCGAGACGCCGACCGCGACCGACAGCAGCACGGCGACGAGAAGCCACACCCGGCGGCGCAGCCACAGGGCGAGCGCCGTGAAAAACGTCATCGTCCCCTGGGCGTGCCCGCTCGGCATCGACAGGCCCGTGGCGGAACGGACGTCACCGGATTGAATTCCGGGCACGCCGATGGGCCGAGCAATGTGATAATAGGACTTGAGCCACGCGTTCAGGTACATGCTGGTGAAAAACACGTAGGCGAGGCGCATGCCGAGGACGCGATCGACGGCGAGGATGAGCACGGGCAGTGCGGCGAAGTAAAACGACTCCGTGCCCAAAAACGAGAATGCCGCGGCCACTCGATCCAGCACGGCCGAATGATACGACTGCAACCACACGATGAGGTCATATTGCCAGGCGAAGCCTTGCGGCAACGGGAACGACGCTCTGGACATGAAGGAGCCTCCCCACCTCGTCCAAACTTGGCTGCTAGAGTGTATGGACAAAGGAGAGTTCGTATGATCGTTTTGCAGGCGACGCGCGTGAAAAAGAGCTACGACGGCGTGGATGTGCTGCGCGGGGCGTCGCTCACCGTCCGCGCGGGGGACAAAATCGGCCTCGTGGGGCCGAACGGCGCGGGCAAATCCACCCTCATGCGCATCCTGACGGGCGAAGAAGCGCCTGACGAGGGCGAGGTGTACGTCAGGAGCGGGGCCGAGATCGGCTACGTGGCCCAGTTCATCGGCCGCGGAGACGACATGCGGGTGTACGACTTCGTGGCGGAGGCGAAGCGGCCCGTCCAGCAGCTTGAGCGCGACTTGCGCGAGCTCGAGGCCCGCATGAGCGATCCGGCGCTGTACGAAGACGAGGCCCGGTTCGCGGAACTCGCGCATCTGTACGAGGAATCCACGCGCCGCTTCGAAGCGATGGGAGGCTACCAGTGGGAGACGGACGTCCGCCGCGTCCTCGCGGGGCTCCACTTCCCGCGCGAGATGTACGACCTCCCCGTCTCCGCGCTCTCGGGCGGACAGCGGACGCGGCTTGCCCTTGCCCGCCTGCTCGCGGCGCGCCCGGACGTCCTGCTCCTCGACGAGCCCACCAACTACCTCGACATGGACACGCTCGCCTGGCTTGAGGACTTCCTGTCGCACGGCGAGATGTCGCTCGTCGTGATCTCGCACGACCGGTATTTTCTCGATCGCGTCACGCGCCTCACCGTGGCGTTGGAGGACGGTGAGACGCGCACGTATCCCGGGCCCTACCACGTCTACCTCGAGATGCGCGCCGCCGAGCGCGAGGAGATGTGGCGGCGGTACGAGGCGCAGCAGGACGAGATCGCCCGGATGGAGGCGTTCATCGAGCGGAACATCGCGCGTGCGTCGACGCACAGGCGGGCCCAGAGCCGCCGCAGGATGCTCGAGCGGATGGAGCGAATCGAGCGGCCTCCGGCGGACGATCCGTCGCTATGGATGCGGTTTGGGGTGCGGCGAACCTCCGGCGAGGACGTGCTCGAGGTGCGGGATCTCGCCATAGGTTTTGGCGGCCAGGCGCTGGCCCGGAACATCAGCTTTCGCGTCCAGCGCGGGATGCGGCTCGCCATCCTGGGCCAAAACGGCGCCGGCAAGACGACGCTGCTTCGGACGCTCGTCGGCGAACTCAGGCCCATCGGAGGCTGGTTTCGCTTCGGGCACGGCGTCGATCTCGGCTACTACGCCCAGGAGGACGGCGGCCTGCCGCGGGATGCGCGCGTGATCGACGTCGTCTGGAACGCCTACCCGGACCTCGATCACACCTCGGTGCGCAAGCTGCTCGCGCAGTTTCTGTTCCGCGGGGAGGACGTGTTCAAGCCGGTGGGGGCGCTCTCCGGCGGCGAGCAGAGCCGCCTGCGGCTGTGCCTGCTGATGCAGAGCGGGGCCAACGTCCTCATCATGGACGAGCCGACCAATCACCTCGACATCCCGAGCAAGGAAGCGCTCGAGGCGGCTCTCGCCGATTACGACGGCACGGTCATCTTTGTCTCCCACGATCGGTACTTCATCGACAAGCTCGCGACGCACGTCGCGGTGTTGAGACCCGACGGGATCGAATGGTACCTCGGCAACTACACCGACTACCTCGAGAAGCTGATGGAAAACGATCGCTTGCAACGCATCGAGGGCGGCGGGGACGAGCCTGAGAACGCGCGCGGCGACGAGGAAGTCGCGGGCGAGCCGCCAGCCCGGCGGCGCATCCGCACAAGCGAGGCGCGCAAGCTGGAGGCCGAGATCGCGCGGTGGGAGGATGCCGCCCACCGGCTGGAGCGGGAGATGGAGCGGGTCGCGAAGGAGCAGAGCGAAGCCGCCATGGCGCAAGAGGTGGAGCGATTGCGCGATCTCGACGCCCTCTATCGGCGCCTGGAAGCCGATTATCAGCACGCGCTCGAGCAGTGGGAAGCGAAGTCGTTGGAACTCGAAGAGGTTCGCAAGGCGCTCGAGAACTGGCACGGCTAGGAAGATTCGGTCGGGATGCGCGCTTTCGAATGCGGACAATGTTCAGTTATCCACATTGTCCACCGGTTTATCCACAGGATCGATCGCGGCCGTTTCGAGCCTTTTCGACACGTTTCCACAACATCCACAGGGCCGTCTTCGCCAGTTATACACAGGAACGGCTGTTCGTCGGACGAGGGCGAGCGCGCGTTACGCGCGCGCCGCATCCCGCCCGCACAAGGAAAAGGCGAGGCCGAAGCCTCGCCGATTCCAGGTTCACGCGTTGCTCAATCCATGGGATAACGCCCGCTTTGCCATTCCTCCAGCGTGAGGTCGGCATACGCGCCGAGTTCGAGCGTGTCGAATCGCCCTTCTTGCGCGCGGAGATATGCCGCCGCCCCGATCATCGCCGCGTTGTCGGTGCAGAGCGCGGGCGACGGAAAGTGGACCTCGAGCCCCTCCTCCGCAGCCATCGCCTGCATGGCCGCCCGCAGGCCGCGGTTCGCCGCCACGCCCCCCGCGACCACGACGGTTCGATGGCCCGTCATGCTCGCCGCACGGCGCGTCTTCTCGACGAGCACCTCGATCACGGCGGCCTGAAAGCTCGCACAGACGTCCTCGACGGGCACGGCCTGCCCCTGGCGCTTCAGCTTGTCGAGCGCCACGAGCACAGCGGTCTTCATGCCGCTGAAGGAGAAGTCGAGCGACGGATCGTCCAACAGGCCGCGTGGAAAGGAAAAGCGGCCGGGATCGCCCAGACGCGCGAGCCTGTCCACCTCGGGACCGCCGGGATAGGCGAGGCCGATGAGCCTCGCCACCTTGTCGTACGCTTCACCCGCCGCGTCGTCGCGCGTGCCGCCGAGGCGCTTGAACGCAAACGACGCGTCCACTTCGTACAGCTCCGTGTGCCCGCCGGAGGCCACCAGGCACAAAAACGGCGGCCGCACCGGAGGCCGATCCGGCTCCTCCAAGAGGGCCGCCGCGACGTGCCCGGCGATGTGATGCACGCCGACGAGCGGGAGCCCAGTGGCCAGACTGTACGCCTTGGCGGCGGTCACGCCGACCAGCAATGCGCCAAGCAGTCCTGGCCCCATCGTCACCCCGATGGCGCCGAGATCGGCAAACCCGAGCCCGGCCTGCGCCAGGGCGGTGTCGACCACGCGCGTGATGGCCTGGACGTGCCGGCGCGAGGCCACCTCGGGCACGACGCCGCCAAACTGGCGATGGATTTCCATTTGACTCGCCGTCACCTGGCCGAGCACGCGCTCGCCGTCCGCGACGACGGCGGCCGAGGTCTCGTCGCAGCTCGTCTCGATGGCGAGGATGTTCATGCTTGCACCTCTCTGTCGCGCATCACCTTGGGCGGGAGATCGACCCACATGATCAAGGCGTCCTCGTTGTTGTCCGTGTAATAGCCTTTGCGCACACCCACGCGCTCGAAACCGTACTTCCGGTACAGATTCTGCGCCACATGGTTCGTGACCCGCACCTCGAGCGTCATCTTCCGGCCGCCGAGGGCCATGCACATCGACATGATGGCCTCGAGCAGCCGCTCGCCGAGCTTCAGGCCGCGAAAGTCGGGATCGACCGCGATGTTGGTGATATGCCCCTCGTCCATGATCATCCAGAAGCCGGCATACCCCACCACGCGGCCGTCGTACTCCGCCACCACGTAGCGCGCCAGCCGATTCTCCACCAGCTCGCCGACGAACGCCTGGCGCGACCATGGCGCCGTGAACGATCGCGTCTCCACGCGCATGACGTCGTCCAGATCCTTCAACATCATGCGGCGGATGGCGAGCTTCTGTGGGTCAAAAGCCGCCGGGGTCACTCGCCGCCCTCTCCCTTCGCGCCGAGCTTCGCCTCGGCCTCCGTCGGCAACACGTAGAGCGGGGCGAGATCGTGCACCCTTTCGCCCTCGAACCGCTCGTACGATCCCGACAGGCCAAGCCGCACGAGCGCCGTCGGCATCATCGGGGCAATCTCGTTCCACGGGCGCACCCGCACGCCCTGCGCCTCCGCGGAATCGCCGAGGCGCCTGCCGCTCGCCACGATGGACGCGCGCTCGCGGTCGGCAATGGCGAACCAGTCCGAAAGGGCCTGGACCGTCGGCTCGCACTGGGCCCATAACCTGCCGTCCTCGAGCCGGTACCAGCAGCCAAAGGCGCGATCCCGCCTTGCGTCGATGAGCGCCATGAACGCGCCGAAGCGCTGGCCTTCCGCGCAGGCCAGCGCCATGGCCATGCCGTCGACGGTCGGGACCGACACGATGGGGATGGCGCATGCGTGCCCAATAGCCTTCGCCGCCGCCACCGCGATGCGAACGCCGGTATAGCTGCCGGGCCCGACGCCGGTCACGCACAGTTTCACGTCGTGAATGTTCATGCGCGCGCCGGCCAGCAGGTGGCCGAGCGACGGCTGCAACAGGCGCGAGTGGGCCCGCGGCAGAAACTCCACGAGGGAAGACATCAGCCTGCCGTCCTCGTCCGCGACTGCAAGCGCCAACACATCGGTCGCTGTATCCATGGCGATCACGCTCATGAAGCCGTCCACTCCTTCAGTATCAATTCCGGGCGCTTGCCCCAAGCCTCCGCGCGCACCCTGCGCGATGCGCCCTCCGGACGGATGAGGATCCGAAGGTATGCGTCGATCTCGTCCGCCAACGGCCCCGGCCACTCGATGAGCAGGATGGCGCCGCCCGCGAGGTCGTCGTCGAGCCCGAGCGCCCACACCCCCTCGACGTCCAGCGTCTCCGGGCGTTCCGGGTCGCCGTACAGCCGGTAGAGATCGAAGTGGGCGACGCGAAAGCGGCCGCGGTGCTCCTGCCGCAGGACGTACGTGGGGCTGGTCATCGGCTGCGTCACGCCTGCGCCCTTGCCGACGGCGGCGGCAAAGGTGGTTTTGCCCGCGCCCATGGGTCCCTCGAGCAGCACGGCATCGCCCGGACGGAGAAGCGCACCGAGGCGCTCCCCCAGGCGCCTCATCTCCACTTCGTCATCGACGCGCCATTCATATGCCTCCGTCATGGCCGTGACCTCTCAAAATGATTGTATCCCTTGCGCGCAACCACCTCGAGTTGGCCGTTGCGGCGCATCACCACGCCGTCGCCCTCCTCGACGCGCCCGATAGCCGCGACGGGCGTGCCGACGACCTGAGCAATGGCCAAAAGCCGCGCAAACGCGTCCCTCGGCGCCGTGCCCACGAGTTCGTAGTCCTCCCCGCCGTACAGCGCGTACTCGAGCGGATCTTTGCCGAGGACGCGCGCATACTCGGTGACCTCCGGCTGAACGGGGACGCGCTCTCCCTCCACCACCAGCCGCACGCCGCTCGCCTCGGCGATCTCGTTCAGCTCGCTCGCCAGCCCGTCGCTGATGTCGTCGAGCGCCGTCGCACCGAGGCGGGCGGCCTCCCTGCCAAAAGCGATGCGCGGAACGGGGCGGCGGTGGCGCTCGATGAGCACCGCCTGCGCGATGGCCGATCCGCCCCGCCTGCCGAGGAGGATGTCGAGTCCGGCCGCGCTTCCGCCCAGGCTGCCCGTGACAAACAGCACATCGCCTGGCCGCGCGCCCGCGCGAGTGACCGGGCGATGGACGTGTCCGACGGCCGTGATCGACATCCAAAGCGGCCCCTCTGTCGAGACGACATCTCCGCCCACGACACTCGTTCGGAAAGCCGCCGCCGCTTCTCCGACGCCATCGTAGAGCGCGACGACGTCCTCCTCCGGCCACGAAGGGGGAACGGCGAGCGCGACGGTGAGCCAGGCGGGCTCGCCGCCCATCGCCGCGATGTCGCTCACCGCGGCCGCGATGGCCTTGTAGCCAATCTGAGGCGGAGACATCGTATCGCGCCGGAAGTGCACCCCTTCCACAACGGCGTCCGTCGTCACGGCCAACCGGCCCCCGCCCTCCACCACCGCGCAATCGTCCCCGATGGCCACGCTGACGTCCGGGCCCGGCGGTGGAAGCTTGGCGACCAGCGCACGGATCAGCGCAAACTCGTCCATCCCGACGTCCCTCCTTCCAGCGCGTCGCGTCGTACCCTTGCCAATACCATAACAATGACAGCCGCCGGGGTTTGCGTCAATCATGAGCCACGGTCCTTGTCCATACACATCCATTAGGGCCTGCGGGCCCGACGACGGAAGCGGGGTGGAGTTGTGCACGCCATTCGCGAGCTGTTGCAATCGATCAACGCTGGCCTGCTGCTGCTCGGCTACCCGGGCACCTACGCGGCCATGGTCCTGGAGGGCCTGGGCCTGCCCTTTCCCGGCGACGTGTTCCTCGCGTTCTACGGGTACGCCATCGCCCTTGGAACGATGCGAGCCCCCACGGTCTTCAGCCTCAGTGCGCTTGGCTATTTCACCGGCGTGACCATCATCTTCCTGCTGACCCGTCGCTTCGAATCGCTGCTGCTCAACCCGCTGTACCGCCTTCGCCTGCTCAACGAGACTCGCCTTCGGTACACCGGCGGCCTGCTGGATCGGTACGCGTGGCTGGTCCTCATCCCGGGCCGCTTTCTGCCGGGCATTCGCTCGCTCAGCACGTACGCCGCCGCGCTGTCCGAAATGTCCTACGCGACGTTCGCGCTCTACTCCATCGTCGGATCCATGGTATGGTGCGGCGCCTGGCTCGCGTTTGGCTACTGGTTCGGCGAAAATATGGACGAGATGATGAAGCACGTGCAGTCGGGGCTCAGCTGGATCACGGCGGGCCTGGTGTCGGCCGCCGCCCTGTACTGGGCGTGGAACCATGTGCGGAAGAGGCGCAGGGGGGACTGAGAGCGATGAGAGCGGTGGAATGGTGTGCGAAAAATGCGCCGGCCGGGGTGCGCGAGGCCATCGCGCTGGTTCGGGCTGCGCGGCCCGACGCCGCGGTGCGGACCTACGCCTGTGTCGATCAGTGCGCCCTCTGCGCGCGGCAACCGTTCGCCATCGTCGACGGCCAAGTCGTCACCGCGCCGACGCCCGAGCGGCTCGCCCGGGATCTCGTCGCCGCCATCGACGCGGCGAGCGGCGGGGCGGATTCCGGCTCGCGCACGACATAATCCCCCTTCCCCGGCGGAACACCGCCGAGGAAGGGGGGCGATTCACGAAACGCTCGACGTGTCCGTCTGCGTCTGCTGCGCCGGGAGCGCCTGAACAATCTTGCCCTGGGGAAGATCAAAGACGCCCTTCTCCACGATCAGCTGCGCGGCGTTTTGCACCGCGGTCGGATCGACCGGCTGCTTGGGATTCGGAATGGCGATGCGAACCTTCTTGTTGCGATCCGTCATGAACATCAGGTGAAGAGATACCTTTGCGGCCATCGACGCGCCTCCTGTCCACTCAAATCGAAACCCTCGTCCATCCTCTCCAGCGCTCGCGGTCGTCACGCGCTCGGCCCCTGTCCGCCAGTAGATCCGCTGCCGCCCGTGGAGCCGCCCCCTGACCCGCCGGCGCCCGTACCGCCCGCGCCCGTTCCTCCGGACGCGTTCGTCAGCAGGGCCACATCGACCCGCTCCACCTGCACGAGCGGCTCGTCGATGAGCTGTGCGAGCGCGAGGCCGACGGCGAGGAGATCGTCGTCCGCGGCCTGCGGCGACACGTGATTGAACTTGTGCACCTTCAAT
Source organism: Alicyclobacillus fructus (assembly GCF_017329605.1). Lineage (GTDB taxonomy): Bacteria > Bacillota > Bacilli > Alicyclobacillales > Alicyclobacillaceae > Alicyclobacillus > Alicyclobacillus fructus. The sequence goes on along the minus strand of NZ_JAFMTY010000016.1, from coordinate 37,214 downwards.
TTGGGTTGGCCGTCGGCGCGCGTGCCGGACTGCGTCTGCAGTTGCAACGTCGTGCCGAGTGCGAGGCTCGATTGTGCCATCGCTTGTTCCTCCTTCCGGTGATTCCGCCCGCCCGGGCGGGCACCGTAGGACGTGCAGCGAGGGGCCCGTCGCGTGGACATCCAGCTGGTGCCTTGTTCGACACACATCGCGCGATGTCGCGCGAATTTGCGCGTTGCGGATGGAGGACGGCAGGAATCCGGCACAGGAGGTGGAATTCTTTCGAAATGAGCGATGCCATCGACAACATGTGGGGTGCGGTATGGGCTGGTCGGCGAACCACGAGTTCATGCGCTTGGTCAAGCGGCTCATCCTCAACTACTTCGCGGGCTCCATCCTGGCCGTCCTCGGCGTGGGTGGGGTCCTGATCTTCACGACCCTCCACTTGACAAGGAAGGACCTGGAGATCATAGGCGCCATTCTGGGCGGCTCGCTCGCCCTGATGCTCGCGGCGGACACCATCGCCTTTCGCGCGCAGGTTCGCCCCATCCGGAAAGCGCTTGTCCAAGCCCATCCGACAGAGGACGTGCTCGCGAAGGGATACAGGCGCGCGCTGCATCTGCCCGCGCTGGCCGTGTTGCGCGTGATGGGGCCGCACTGGCTGTCGTTCCTCATTCCCGGGCTCGTGTCGTCGTCCATCCTCGTTCGGCGTGGCCTGCTTCACCTGCCCATGGCGTACGTGTGGCTCGCTTCGCTCGGCACGCTGATTGTCGCGAGCATGCACGCCGTGATCGAGTTTTTTCTCACGTCGCGCACCATTGAGCCGACCCTCGTGACCATCCGCCGCAGGAGCGAGCACATGTACGGCGCCTCCGTTTGGTTGCGGGGGCAGGTGGTAGTGCCGCTGGCGTTCAAGTTCGCCATGAGCTCCGTGGTGTTTGGCGCCCTGCCGCTTTTGTTGTTCGGACTGGCCAACGCCGTCCGGCTGACCAACGCGGGATTTGGGCCATCAACCTATTGGACGTGGGCGGGCGGCATCCTGGCGGTCGGATCGCTGTTTTCGGCATTTGGCGGATACCTTCTGGCGAGCGACGTGCAGCGGCCCATCCGCAGGCTCGAAGCCCTCATGCGGCGCGTGGAGCGCGGGGACTTCTCCCTGCGCGCAGACGACACCTACATGGACGAGTTTTCCGATCTCATCCAGGGCTTTAACCTGATGCTGAGCGGCCTCGCCCAGCGCGACGCATTGAACCGTCAGCTCATCGAAAGCTATTTTGCGACGCTCGCCGCCGCGCTCGACGCGCGCGATCCATACACAGCGGGCCACTCGCAGCGAGTCGCGCGATACGCGGAGGCCATCGGCCGCAAGGTCAACCTGTCTCCTCAGACCGTGCGCGAACTCAGGCAGTCAGCGCTTCTGCACGACATCGGCAAAATCGGCATTCGGGACGAGATTCTCCTGAAGGAAGGAAAATTGACGGACGAGGAGTTCGCCATCATCAAGCGACATCCCGTGATTGGGGAAAACATCATCCGGCAGATTCAGCCCGACGACGCGATGAAACCTCTTCTGCCCGGCATTCGCTCCCACCACGAGCGATACGACGGCAAGGGATACCCAGACGGCCTCGCCGGCGAGGAGATTCCGCTGTTTGGCCGCATCCTCGCCGTCGCCGACGCGTTTGACGCCATGACGTCCGACAGGCCCTATCGGTCCGGCATGCCCGCCGAGAAGGCCATCCAGGTTCTTCGAGAAGGGCGAGGGACCCAGTGGGATCCGCACTTCGTCGACGCCTTCATCGAGGTGTATCAGGAAGTCTACATTCCGGACGAAGCCAAATCGGCCGCGCGCGAGGCGGCGGCCTCCACCAGCCAGTGAAAGAGGGCCAGAGCGCCCTCGTCCTCGCGCCACAGGTTTTCCGGGTGCCACTGCACCGCGACAATCGGCCAGCGGCCGTCCGATTCCAACGCCTCCACCAGCCCTTCGCTGTCCCACCCCACCGGTTTCAGCAAAGGCGCCACGTCCTTCACCGCTTGATGGTGGAAGCTATTGACGCGAATCGCGGTTTTCCCATAGCACTGCGCCACGCGCGATCCCGGCTTCAGCTTGACCGTGTGCGCGTAAGCGTTGCGGGGCGCCTTCTGGCTGTGCTGAATCTTGCCCTTCCACTGGCGCGGCAGATCCTGATACAGCGTGCCTCCGAGCGCCACGTTCAACATCTGCATGCCTCGGCAAATGCCCAAGACCGGCTTCTGCTCCCGCCGCATCACCTGCACGAGCGTCATCTCCAGGCGGTCCCGCTCGGGTTCGAGCGTCCCGAGCCCCTGAAGCGGCTCCTGCCCGTACAGATTCGGATCCACGTCGTTTCCGCCCGTCAGCACCAACCCGTCGAGCCGCATGCCGATTTCGATGGCGCTCGCCTCATCCGCCAGGTACGGCAACACCACCGGCAATCCCCCGGCCCGCTCCACGCCGCGCGCGTAATCGTCTGTCAGCATCACCGCCTGGAGCGGCACGCCCGGGACCGCGCTCTGCCGCAGTTCATGCGATCCCGTCAGCCCAATCAACGGCCGCGTCAAGCTCCCCACCCCCGCTCCCGACCTCACGCGTTCCAGCTCGCCAAATACCGCACCTGTTCCTCCGTCAACTCGTCGATCTCCACGCCCCACGTCGACAGGCGCATGCGCGCCACCTCTTCATCCATATGCGCGGGGATGGCGTGCAACCCGGGCGGGTACGGCTTCGTCATGACTTCGCGCAGGCCGAGCGCCTGCAGCGCGAACGTCATATCCATCACCTCGACCGGATGGCCGTCCCCGGCCGCGAGATTGACCAGCCTGCCCTCCGCAATGAGGTACAGCCTGCGACCGTCGGCCAGGCGGTACTCGTCGACGTTCGGACGCGCTGGGCGCACGTCCACGGCGAGATCGGCGAGCGCAACCTTGTCCACCTCGACGTCGAAATGCCCCGCATTGCCGAGAATGGCCCCATCCTTCATGCGCTCCATCGCCTCGCGCGAAATGACGGCCTTGTTGCCCGTCACGGCGATGAAGATGTCGCCGATCCCGGCCGCCTCCCGGATCGGCATCACGCGGAACCCTTCCATCACGGCCTCCACCGCTCGGACGGGATCGACTTCGCACACCACCACCTGCGCGCCGAGCCCACGCGCGCGCATGGCGACTCCCTTCCCGCACCAGCCATAGCCGACCACGACCACCGTCTTCCCAGCGATCATGAGATTCGTCGTTCGCATGAACCCGTCCCAGACGCTTTGGCCGGTGCCGTATCGGTTGTCGAACAGATGCTTGCACTGCGCGTCGTTGACGGCGAGCATCGGATAGCGGAGCACGCCCTCGCGCGCCATGGCCCGAAGCCGCAGAATTCCGGTGGTGGTTTCCTCACAGCCGCCGCGGATCTTCGCCGCCTGCTCGGGCCGTTCCCGATGCAGAATGGTGGCGAGATCGGCCCCGTCGTCGATCACGCCCTCGGGGTCCCAGTCGAGGACGGCTTCCAGATGACTGCGGTACTCCGCCGGCGTCGCCCCGTGCCAGCCGTACACGCGCACCCCGCGGCGCGCCAAGGCGGCCGCGACGTCATCCTGCGTCGACAGGGGATTCGACCCGGCGATGGCCACTTCTGCGCCCCCCGCTTGAATGGCGAGGGCGAGCCTTGCCGTCTTCGCCTCGAGGTGAAGGCACATGGAAATGCGCTTGCCCAAAAACGGTTTCTCCTCGGCGAAGCGGCGCTCGATCGCGCCGAGCAGCGGCATGTGCGCGCGCGCCCACTCGATCTTCTGATCGCCCGAAGGATAGAGGTCCGGATTGCGAATCATGGAGGGCTTGGGTTGCGGCATCTCGTTCTCCACACTCCTTCTGCACATGAAAAAAGACGGATGACCCATCCGTCCTCCTTGTTGAACATCCCGCGTCTCCAAAAGGAATTTTCAGAAATCGACCAGACCGAGGCTGATCAACAGCCCCTCGTTGACGAGCTTCATCGCCTCGTCATCCAAATGCGTGATCTTGTCGGTCAGGCGCTGCTTGTCGATGGTGCGCAGCTGTTCGAGCAGAATCACGGAATCGCGCTCCAGACCGTACTTCTCCGCCTTGATCTCCACGTGGGTCGGCAACTTGGCCTTCTGGATCTGCGCGGTGATGGCCGCCACGATCACCGTCGGACTGAAGCGGTTGCCGATGTCGTTTTGCACCACGAGTACGGGGCGAAATCCTCCTTGCTCCGAGCCAACCACAGGCGACAGATCCGCAAAGAAGATGTCCCCACGCCTGACATTCAATCGCTCACACCCCGCTCACCAAGCGCTCCACGGTGTTGCCGGCCTCCTGCTCGGCCAGAAACGACTCACAGGCGATGCGCAAGTTCAGAGGCGCCATCTCCTGATACCCGCGCTGCATGGTCTCGCGCAGATCCCCGGGCTCTTTCCTCGATACATACATACGCAGCGCCTCGCGCACCATGTCACGCATGCGTTTGTCCCCGATTTCACGACCTGCAGCTTGATTCCAGGCGTTGAATTTCGAACTCGACAAGCGCGGCACCTCCACTGTTTGCGGTCGACGTCCCCGATGGCTTCCATGCCGCCATTATAGCCGCCCGCTCTGTCCGGCGCAAAAAGCGTCGACGCGCGTCGACCGCACGCCTCAATCGCACACGACGCGCGGCACGCGCCTGTGCACGCGGCACAGGATCTCGTAAGGAATGGTCTGCGCCCGCTCCGCCAGCCGGTCAAGCGACAACACGCGCCTTTCTTCCCAATTCGACGCCATTCGATAGGTTTCCTGCACGCGGACCTCGCGTTCTTCCGGCCGGATGCGGTTCCACCACCCTGCGCGCCAACCTTCGGGCGGATCGTACCCGAAGAGCGCCACGACGTCGCCCGCCGCAAGATCGAGGCCCGTCGCGTCGATCATCAGCTGATCCATGCAGACGCGCCCGATGACAGGCCGGAACTCGCCGCGCGCGAGCACCTCGCCCGCATTCGACAGATGCCGCGGATACCCATCCGCGTAACCGCCCGCGACCGTCGCGAGGGTCATGGGGCGTTGCACCGCGTACGTCGCCCCGTAGCCCACGGTTTCCCCGGCTTCGGCCCGCGCGACGCGCAGCACGCCCGCGTACAGGCTCATCACGGGGCGCAAGGCGGGCGCGGGAAGGACCGAAGGGTCTGGCGAGTAGCCATAAGCCGCAATCCCGACGCGGACCATGTCCAGGTGCCAGGCCGGATCGCGCAGCAACGCCGCGCTGTTGCCGGCGTGGATCCGCGGCGGGCGAAGCTTCGCCTCCTCCAACGCGCGAACAAACGCGCGAAGCCGTTCCATCTGCCCCGCCGCGTGCCCGGGATCCGGCGCGTCGGCGGCGGCCAGGTGGGTGCCGGCGCCCACCAGTTCCAGATCCTCTCGCGCGGCGATGGCCCGCGCGAGCGCCACCGCTTCGTCCGTTCGCTTGACCCCCAGCCGATTCATCCCCGTGTCAAGCGGCAGGTGAACGCGCAGCCGCTTCGGCAGCCGCGGGATCTGATCGATGGGGCTCAAATCGGTCAGGGCGATCTCGACCTCCGCCTCCGCGGCCTTCGCACATGCGTCCGGCGTCACGGCGCCGAGCACCAGGATGTTCACGTCGCGGTTCCACGCGCGGATCTCGAGCGCCTCTTCGAGGGACGCCACCGCCACGTGATTCACGCCTTCACGAGCGAGCCGGCCCACGACGGGCCGCACGCCGTGCCCGTAGGCGTCCGCCTTGACCGCCACCATGAGCGTCGCGGAAGGGCTCAACCTGCTTTTGAGATAGCGAATGTTGTGGGAAAGATGGGCGAGATCGATCACGGCGAACAGGGGCCGATACATGGAGGTCACCTCATGTGCCGAGTGTAACACAAACGCGCCATCCAGAGGCCTCGGGCTCCTCTGCGATGGCGCGGCGGGAGAAGAGATGGCGTCACTTCCCGACCTCGGCGAACGTGGAGATGGCGATGTTCTCGAGCTCGGAAAGCGAGAGATCGTTGGACGTCAGATCGAATTCGATGCCGTTTTGCATCCAGGTGAGATTGGCGACGCCGGTGCCCGGCGCCTCGTCGAAGATGGCCGGAACTCCATACAGATCGACCAACTCGGCGCTCGGCAATCCCGCGGCGCCCGGTGTGAGCGCGGATTCGGTCAGGACGTAGTGATGGCCTGCGCCCTGATAGCGCATGATGATGCTCGATTCGTCCGGCTGAGCGAGATCGGTGAGCTTCATGCCGTACATGGCCGGTGGTTCGATGTAGTCAAAGGCGTGATCGGATGCGAGTGTGGGTTTGGCGGCCTGTCCGGCTTGCGCGATGGTCTGCGGATCGAACGCGTTCTTCGGGAATTCGACGCCCGTTTGGAACGACTGATACGTGATGACGACCGCGGCCTTGCCGTTCTTGTCGAGCAGGGTGACCGACTGCGGTTTCAGGTCCTTCGAGAGCACAATCTGCTCCTTGCTCACCACGTCGCTCGCGGGCGTCACGGGGACCTCAAACGCGTACGCATCCTTCTCCCGGCTGATCTTGACCGACTTGTCAGACGCGATCCGCTGGAGAAGCTGATCGTACAGGTAGATCTGGCCCTGATTCTGCGCCCAGTTGCCGTTGAAGCGGAAGACCTTCCCAAGCGACGGGCTGACGACGAACATGCCGTTCGGCGTGCGCAGGATGACCTGATTGATCTGCTTGTCGGCGTTGCCGAGCTCGATCTTGTACATATCCTTCGATTCGTAGGAGACGCGCACGAAGTACTTCTGGACGTTGTTGTCCATCTGCACCGTCATGATGGCCTCGCTCTGATAGTTCTTGTTCTCGAGCGCCTGCGCCTCCGATTGGATCTTGTGACTCACGGAACTGGTGGTGCCGGGAATGCCGCAGCCAGCGACGACGCCCCCCGCTAGGGCGAGCGACAACAGGACTGCCGTTAGCTTTCGCATAGCCACCTCGCCTTTCTCCGCCACGCACCATCCTCACTCCGAGGCGCCCGCCTCCGCGCGGTACGCGCGCACGGCGTCCGGCACCCGCGCGATCACGTCCGACGCCGTGACGGCGATCTCCGTCAGTTCCTCCCCTGCGCGCTCCCCGGCCCGGCCGTGCAGCCACGCGCCGATGGAGGCGGCATCGAACGCGTTCAGCCCTTGCGCGATGAGCGCGCCGATGATTCCCGCCAACACGTCCCCCGTGCCCGCCACCGCGAGCGCGCTCGATCCGGTTGGATTCACGCGCACACGCCCATCCGGGTGCGCGATGACGGTGCGGTGGCCCTTGAGGAGCGTCACCGCCCGGCAACGCGCGGCAAGGGTCCTCGCCGCCTCGATCCGCCGCGCCTGCACCTGGCGCACGTCCCACCCCAGCATGCGGGCGGCTTCCTTGGGATGCGGCGTCAGGACAAATTCGCCCGCCACCGGATCGAACTGGCCCGCGTGCGCCACAGCTGCGAGCGCCTCCGCGTCGATCACGCCGCGCGCCACGCCGGCCCGGACGAGATCGTACAGCCATGTGCGCGCCTCGCGCCCGAAGAGCCCCAGGCCCGGGCCCACGATCACGGCGTCCACGTCCTGCAAGAGCTGCGCAGGATCGCTGCCTTCTCGCACCACCACGTCCGGCGCAAACAGCGACGCCTCGACGTGGGCGCCCGCGACCACCACCAGTCCCGCACCTGCGCGGAGCGCCGCGAGCGAGGCGAGCCGGCTCGCGCCCGGCATCTGTCCGAGCGCAATGCCGACCTTGCCGAAGGTCCCCTTGTGGCTCATGGGGCTGCGGAAGCCGAACTGGCGGCCAAACGCCGCCGGCGCGACGTAGGACGCCCGAACCCGGGCCGGATCGATGGGAATCCCGACATCCGCGACGCGCACGCGGCCCGCGTGGAGGGCGCCAGGGGTCACCGCCGTCCCGAGCTTCTCGGCCGCCATGGCGATGGTTTCGTGGGCCAGGATGGCAGGCCCCGGGACCTCACCGGTGGATGCGTCGACGCCAGAGGGCAGATCGGCGCTCACGATGTACGCCTGCGACGCGTTGGCCTCCTCGATCATCTGCGCCATGACGCCCTCAGCCGGGCGGGATACCCCGGTGCCAAGCAGCGCGTCGACGAGCACCCTTTCGGGCGATCCGGCCTGGCCATCTCCGCAGCCGGCGATGGCCCCGCGGATGCTCCCCGGCTCGTAGACCCGCCACGGCACGCCGAACCGCTCCGCCATCTGCTGTGCGGCGCGCGCGTCGCCCTGAAGATCGGAGGGATGGCACGACGACACGACCTCGACCGCAATGCCCGCGTGGCGAAGCCATCGCGCCGCGACCCAGCCGTCGCCGCCGTTCATCCCTTTGCCGGTGAGGATCACCACTTTCTTCGGGCGCAGTTCGCGGACTCGCTCGGCGATCGCGCGACCCGCATGGTCCATGAGAATCATGGCGGGGACGCCCAGGCGATGGATGGTGTCGTGATCGAAACACCGCATTTCATCACTCGTGACGAGATACACAAAGTGCCCTCCCCGAGGATTGGTATATGGATATGAGCCGTGTCCACGAAGTATGTACAACGGTGACAAGCGTGCGGCGAGCTACAGCTGCTCGATGGCGGCCACGGCGAAGGCCACCCCCGCGCCGTGCGTGAGGGCGAGGTGAACCCGCACGCGGGCGGCATCCGGCGGGCCGAACCGATCCCAGAGGGCGGAGGGCGGTTGCCACACCACCTGCAGGCCCTCCACACCGACGCGAACGTCCACGCTCGGCATCGACAGGCGCGCGAGCCCGCACCCCGCGGCTTTCGCCACAGCCTCTTTGGCGGCGAAGCGGCCTGCCACGAATTCGGCGAGCCGGAGCCCGTGGGAGATGGCATGCGCGCGGCTTCGCTCCTCCGGCGACAGCACCCGCCTGAGGAACGCCTCGCCGCGGCGTTCCAGGGCCGCGCGAATCCGGTCGATCTCGACCACGTCGTTGCCGATCCCGACGATCAAAGGCCTCACCACCCTTGGTTCGATTGTACTACGGCGCAGGCGATTTCCATCTCGCCTCAGGAAAAGTTTCATGGCGCATACCGTAATTCCGTGGATGGCCAGGATTCTCTTTCCTCACGCGAACAAGTACGGTAGACTGGAGAAGGGGGATGTTCATGCGTATCATCGGTCACATCGTTCGCTTCATCGTCTCTGCGCTGGTGCTGTTGCTCGTCAGCCACATCGTTCATGGCTTTTACATCCACGGATTCTGGCGCGCCATTTTTGCCGCGATCGTCATCACGTTGTTGGGACTTGCCATGGAGGCTCTGTTTGGGCGAAAGATCTCGCCGTATGGGCGGGGAATCATCGGTTTCATCAGCGGCGCGGTTGTCATCTATGTCGCACAGATCTTCGTGCACGGCATGCACGTGAGCATCATCGGGGCCCTGCTGGCTTCGCTCGTCATCGGCATCATCGACCTGTTCGTGCCGACGAGCTTTCGCCGCGCGAGAAACGAGTGACACCTGAGTGGAAGACGGGAGGCTGGCCCGCACGCCTGAGCGGGCCGGCCCTTTTTGTTTTCATGCCATGAAACAACCTCACGCGGCACGGCGATACACCCGGAGAAAGCTGGATCTTTGCGCGCCGTGCATTTCACCTTCGTTTATGGCACAATGATCGAGATATGTCCACGGAAAGGGCGGACGAACGTGCACCACCTGCTTGAGGGCATCTTCATTCTGCTCATCGGAGCCGTCTTCACGTACCTGATGAAAATCCGCCCGGGCGCTCAACCCATGTCACGGGCGAAGATGATCGCGTATTTTGTGGTCGGCGTCGTGATCGGCATCATCTTCATCACCACAGACCACATCTACGCGCCCACCACGGGGTTGTGATGCCCACGGCCCCCGCAGGCAACGACAGCGAACTGAGAGGTACAGGCGATGCAAGGTTTGATCACGCTGAAGAGCCGGCACGAACAAAACTTGATGCGCGAAGCCGGAAAGGTGGTTGCCGGCTGCCATGAGGCGCTGCGCAGCTTCATCCGGCCCGGCATCCGGACCATCGAAATCGACCAATTCGTCGAGGACTTCATCCGCCGGCACCGGATGGAGCCCGCGCAGAAGGGCTACAGGGGCTATCCTTACGCCTCCTGCACCTCGGTCAACGACGTCATCTGCCACGGTTTCCCCGGCGATTACGTGCTGCAGGAAGGCGACATCGTCACAGTGGACATGGTCGCCGTGTACAAGGGAATGCACGCGGACTCGGCTTGGAGCTACGCCGTGGGCGAAATCAGCGAAACGGCGCGCAAACTGCTCGACGTGACGCGCAGGGCGCTCTACGTCGGGATCGAACAGGCGCAGCCGGGAAATCACATCTCGGATATCGGTCACGCCATCCAGACCTATGTCGAGGCGCAGGGCTTTTCCGTCGTGCGCGACTACATTGGCCACGGCATTGGGCGCCAGATGCACGAAAGCCCCGATGTCCTGCATTTCGGCCCCCCTCACCGCGGGCCAAAAATCCGCAAAGGCATGGCGTTCACCGTGGAGCCCATGGTCAACGTCGGCACGTACGAAACCAGGCTCGATTCGGACGGCTGGACGGCCCGCACGGCAGACGGCAGCCTGAGCGCTCAATACGAGCACACCCTCATCATCACGGACGAAGGTCCGGAGATCATCACCAAACAGGACGGCGAATGATGCCAAACAGGCCGCCCACGCGCGGAAAGCGCGTAAGCGGCCTTCTCGTCCTCAGCCGTGGACCGTCTTCGGAAGCCGCTCCCGCCGGGGCGGCCGGACCTGCAGCCACTGCTCGTCAATTTCAAAGTGAGCGTCCGCCAGGATCTTCGCCAGGTGTTCGAGCGGCGTGCGGGCAACCTCGCGATACGATTTGCGCGTGTAGAGGTCGATCGCGTTCGGGAGCTCGCGCTTCAACTGCTTGCGCAACCGATTCCCGGCCGCGTCCGCGTCCACCAGGATGTACACCTCATCGTGTTGCAGCGGGACAATGTCGTTTTCCACCTGCTCGTAGCTCAGCGTGCCCTGCGTGCACACCACATCGACTTCTTCGCGCAACACCTTCAGAATCCTCGACTTGTCCGTCTTGCCTTCGACGATGATGACTTTTCGCGAAGTCGCGTGCGTCCGCATGTCGCTCAACTTCCTTCCGTCATCGCGCGCGGCCCGTGCCGCGCCGCGAAGGTGACTTCGTCGGCTTCACGTCCATCATAGCACGCGGCGCGCTTCCTCGGCAGATCCGATCCATGCCAGCTTCAACAGCGCGCCGCGCCTCGCCTGCTTGGCCCGATGCCATCCCGCCCCCTTGGTCGCAGTGTATGCACCGCCATCCCGTCCCCATGCGGACGGGGATCCGCAATGGGCGGAAAGGGCGGGCTATGTATAGAAAAACAGCCGCCTCCCAAGAGGGGGCGGCGCCACGCCTACGCTTGTGACCGTTACGCCACCGGCGTGCAGGTCGTGGTTGTGGAGCACGTGTACGCGGGAACGAGCAGGAAGAAGAGCACGAAGATGATCAGAAACACCACGGCCCAACGCGTGTACCCACCAAAGACGCCGTACATCCGCGTTCCCTCCTCCGACAGGTTTGTGCCGGTCGGCACATTGCCATAGAATGCGGGATGAACGCGATGGTGCGGGCGAATGTCCAGGGCCCCCGCCAAGTCCACGCCGGAGGGAGCAGACAGCCATGTTCACGCCGTTTCCAGGAACCAAGCCTGAGGGGCTCGGCGCATTGCCCCGCGAGGCCCTCGTCTTCGTCCACACACCGCTCTGCGGCACGTGTCAACTCGCGCGGCGCATGTTGGAAGTCGTCGACGCGGCCCGCGGACATGCCTTGCCGCTCTACGATCTCGACGCCAATCTCGCCCCCGAGGCGATGCAGTCGTGGAAAATCGAAAGCGTGCCAGCGCTTCTCTACGTGAAAAACGGCGAGATCGATCACGTCCAGTACCGGTTTGGAGACGTGATCGATCTCGCCAACGCCATCCAGGCGTTTCTCCGAGGTTAGCGCGGGAGTCCTGGCAGGACCGCCTGGAGTTCGTCCCAGGTCAGATATTTGCGCTCGATGTCCTCCTCCACCAGGCCTCGCCCGCGCTGCACTTCGATGAATTGCATGCCCTTCTCCGTGCGAATCGCGTGCCACACGCCCTGCGGCGCGCGCACAATATCGCCAGCCGCAACCCTCTGCCACCGGTCATCGACGACGATCTCGCCCTCGCCCTCGATGATGGTCCAAATCTCCTCGCGCCACTTGTGCCGGTGATAGCTGAGGTTGCGCCCGGGAAGGAGCTCGACGCACTTGGTCAGCACTTCCGTCTCGTCTTCGAGCAACTGATAGTCGATGACGCGGTACCTGCCCCAGCGGCGCTCTTCGTACATCGGCCGATTGTCGAGCGGCGCAACGACGTCCTTCAGGCCCGCGGCGAGATCCTTGTCCGCCGCCAGAATACCGTCTGGCGTCGCGACGACGATGGCGCTCTTCAACCCAAGCGCCACCACGGGCAGGCCGAGCTCGTTGACGACGTGCGTGTCTTCACATTGCGACAGAATGGCGCGGCCGACCGCCTCGCTCTCCATCTGCTCGGCCAATGACGACCACGTGCCGAGATCGGACCACGTGCCGCGATACGGATGCGCCACGATGGAAGAGAGCTTCTCCACGACTTCGTAGTCGAAGCTGCGCTTGGGGAACTGATCGAAGCCTCGGCGAGCGTCCGCGTACGTCGACGGCAGGCCGCGATCGCGCAGGATGCGGAGGATGGTGCGCGGCTGAAAGGCGAAGACGCCGCAGTTCCAGAGCGCTCCCTCCCGAATCAGTTCCTCGGCCACGGCGCGCTCGGGCTTTTCCACGAACCGCTTCACGCGGAAACAGTCGCCGTCCGTCCGGGCCTCGGGCACGATGTAGCCGAATTTGCTCGTCGGCTCCGTGGGCCACACCCCCATCAGCGCCATCTCGGCGCCTTCGCGCAGCAGGATGGGACCAAGGCGCTGAATTTCCTGAAAGTAGTGATCGTCCACGAAGTGGTCCACGGGGCAGACGACCACCGGCTCATCGGGATTCAGTCCTCGCTCATCGACAAGGTATAAGGTGGACAGCGCAATCGCCGCAAACGTATCTCGCCGCGCGGGTTCCTCAATCACGTCGATCTCGCCGATCTGCGCGTGAATGACCTCCACCTGAGGCTTGGATGCGCAGACGAACACGTCATCGGCCGCGAGGCCCGCCTGTCCGATTTGTCGCCAGACGCGCTGCAGCATCGACTCCAGGCCCTCCCCGTCCGGGCGAGGCAGGATGCGCAAAAACTGCTTGGATCGGACATCGTTCGACATGGGCCAGAGGCGTTTTCCCGAACCGCCGCTCAAAAGGACCAGTTTCACCATGCACCACTCCTTTCCCTAGGATGTATCGGTGTGGCGGATGGATCCGGGCCCCATCACTCACAGTTCCCACTATAAATCATGGCCACGCCCTTCGTCCATGGGTCGTAAACCCGCCATCAGCAAGCGGGGCTGACCCGCCGCGTCTGTGGCGTTGGGCCAGCCCCATGGGCTCAAGGCGTATTCTGCGCATTCGCATTCGTGGCGCTCGTGTTCGATCCGCCCGCGGCGCCGTTTCCGGAGCCTTCGTTGCCTTTCCCCGGCGACACCACCTGCGACTTCGGCCTTGAATCGGCGGTCTCGGGCGGCGTGGACGTGATGGTCGTGTTGGACGGTGTCGTATTCGCCGTGTTGCCGATGCCGTTACCGGTGCCCGTGGTGGTGTTCCCGATGACCGTGTTGCCCGGACTCTGGTTCCCGAGACCGCCCGTCCCGTTTCCCGGGAGCGTGTTGTTCAGCCCATTGTTCGGCGATGACGTGTTCGTCTGATTGCCACCGTTGGGCGTCGCCTGACTCGTGGTCACCGTCACCGTCGCAGGCTTGCCGACGTCCTGACCGGTGGACTGGCTCGTGGCCTGGACGGTGTAAATGTAGGTCTCGTTAGGCTGCACGGACGTGTCCGTGATGGTCTGTGCCGTCGTCTGCCCCACAGGCACTGTCTCGTCGGCGCCGTTCGTGGACACGCGCGTCACGACGTAGGTCACCGGTTGCGAGAAGCTGCCCGACCAAGACAGCGTCACCGTGTTGGTGTTCGCATCGTACGTCGCGGACAGATTCGTGATGGCGTTCGTCGCAGTCGCGTTGCTCTGTCCGCTGTTCATCTGGTTGACGTAGTCGACCCCTTGGGCCGTCCCGGTGATGTACGGATACGGCCCCGCCGAAAATTGTTCCGGCGCCTCGTTTGCCAGAGCCAGCGCGATGATGTCGTGGAAGATCTGGGCCGCGTTCGCGGACGGATCAACCGGCGACATCGTCATATGGTGCTCCGGCGACGACACATCGTAACCAATGTGAATGCTGCCGACGAGGTTCGGCGTGTAACCGTCGAACCAGCCGTCGCGCACCCAGTTCGGGTGATCGCTGACCAAGCCGGCGCTGTACTGCACGGTGCCGGTCTTGCCCGCGACGCCCCAGCCTGGAAGCTTCGCATTCTGGCCCGTGCCATAGTCGACAACGTCCTCCATGAGGCGCGTCATGTCGAGCGCCACCTCGGGAGACATCACCTGGGTCTGCTGAGGACCCTCGTGGTAGATGATCCCGCCCTGGCTGTTCACGATCTTCGTGATGAGATACGGCTGCGACCGGATGCCGTTGTTGTCAAATGGCGTGTAGGCGGCGACCATCTCCATCGGCGTGACGCCGTTCTCCAGGCCGCCGATGGCGATGCCCAGGTGCTGATAGTCCTTCGGCGTGAGCGGAATGCCATCCGCCTTGGCGAAATTCGCGCCCGTGTCAATGCCGATCTGCGACAACAGCCAGACCGAGGCCACGTTCTGCGACCACTCGAGCGCGTACTGAAGCGTCACCTTGGGCGGCGCATTCGGATCCCAGTTCTGCGGGATGTATCCGCCGCCGAAGTCCTGAGGCGTGTTGTCCAGGATGGACGTGTACGTCCACTTGCCCGTGGCCAGGGCCGGCGCGTAGTCCATGATGGGCTTGATGGACGATCCCGGCGAACTCGCCTGGTACACGCGATCCAGCCCGAGCGGCACGTATCCCTGGCGGCGCGATCCGGCCGCGCCCAGGATGGCCCCGGTCTTCGGATCGACGAAGATAGCGGCGCCCTCCACCACGGTTCCCGTCGTCGGCCCCGGGAAGTCCGAGTCGTATTTCCCGCTCCAGAACACCTCGTCAATGGCGTTCTGGACATTGGGGGCGATGGTCGTGTAGATCTTCAGTCCCCCCTGCATGACCTCCTGCGGCGGAATGCCGTGCCGGTTCAGGTAGTCGAGCAGGAAGTTGGTGAAGAGCGGCTGCGTGTCCCAACCATCGCCCGGGAACGAGTGGAACGACACGCCGAGCGGCTGTTTCTCTGCGGCGTCGGCCTGCGCTTGTGTGATGTAGCCGTACCGCACCATGTTTTGCAGCACCTGATTGCGCCGCGCGAGCGCGGCCTGCGGATGCACGAGCGGATCGTACGCCGAAGGGGCCTGCGGCAACCCCGCGAGGAGCGCCGCGTCTGCGAGCGTCAACTTGCCGGGCTCCGTCTTCAGGTCGATGCCGAAATACCTGAGCGCTCCCTGCTCGATCCCGACCGCACTCTCGCCCATCGGGATGCGGTTGAGGTACATCGTCAGGATCTCCTGCTTGGTGAAGTTGCGCTCAATCTGCAGGCCCAGGATGATCTGCTTGAACTTGCGGGCAAACGTCTTCTCATCCGTCAGGTACACCATCTTGGCCAGCTGCTCAGGGATGGTGCTCGCGCCCTGCGCCAGGCTCCCCGAGGAGACGTCGACAAACAGCGCGCGAAAGATGGACTTGAGATCGATGCCCGTGGTGTTGGTCCAGAAGGTGTGATCTTCGGTTGCGACAATCGCGTCCTGGACGTCCTTTGGAATCTGGTTATACGTCAAGTCCGTGTTCGGCGAGCCGAGCGTGAGGAGCTTCGACCCATCGGCGGCGTACACGACTGTCGGCTCATGCGATTGTTCCAGCAGGCTCGCGTTAAAGGGCGTGAGCCGCACCGCAAGGTAAAACCCGACCGCAATCACCACGACAAGCGCGACGACCGTCCCTAGGGCGATGGCAATCCATCGTCGGACCAAACGGCCCACCTCCATCGATTGGACTTCTCAGAGTCGCTTCATGCGCCAGCCGAGCGTGGGCGCCGGCAACGCCGATGCGGCGGCGACGGGCACGCGCACCAACTGCGACCCGACCTGCACCTGCAGCTCGCCCACGACCTGATTGGGCTGAATCGGCTTCTTCGGATTCAGCAGAACCGCCCGGTACGACTGCTGCACGGGGAGCCCTCCCCAGCCTATGACCTGCACGGATTGCGTCGCGACAAGCGTGACGGGCTTGGCCCAGGGCGCCGACAGCGTCCCGATCGTCTGCCCTGCAGAGATCAGCTGGACGGATCGCAGCGCCTTCTGAGCGTCTTTCGACATTGCGACGGCCGCGTTCAGCGCTTCAGCAAGAGGTTGCGGGCCTTTCTGCCCCAGCACCGCGCCGATGATCAACACCTCGCGGCCGGCGACAACCTTGCGCGCGGCGAACACGAAGCATCCGCCCGCTTCGAGCGTCGATCCCGTCTTGCCCCCGATGATGGTCCCATGCCCGACCACCGAGTCGACGTTATAGACGAGCCCCGCGACAGGCAATTCGGCCTGCGCCTCGCCGACAATCTGGCGAAACACCGGGTTCTGCATCGCGAGCGAGAACAGCTTCATCTGATCGACCGCGTCGCTCTGGCTCGCGGGCGAATAACCGGTGGGATCCGCATAATGCGTCTGGGTCATGCCAAGCTTCTTCGCGGTCGCGTTCATTTCCTGGACGAACGCCTGCACGGAACCGTCGCACCATTTTGCCAGGAGCGTCCCCATGTTGTTCCCGGACGGCAGGAGCAGTCCCTCAAGCGCCTCATACTCCGTGATCTTCTCCCCCGCCGCGACTTTGACCACGGACTGCCCCAAGGCCTTGTCCTGCTGGTACACCTTCACGTCGTCCGGCGTGACGGTGATCGAGGGCCCCTGCTGTCCCAACTGCAGCGGATGTTTCTGCAGCACCAGGTATGCCGTCATCACTTTGGTCACGCTCGCGATAGGCACCGACACCTGAGGTCCGGATGTTCCGAACGTGCCCACGCCGACGGCCATGAGCGCCGCCTCTCCCTGAGCGGGCCACTGGATGACGGGCTTCTCTCCCTGAATCACGCTTGGCAGCGGCGCGGCCACACTTGCTGCCGCCTGCGGAATGGGGCGCAGCCACTGAACGACAGGCACCCCGATGACGATGATGGCAATCACGATGGCAATCACGAAACCGCGCAGACTACGCACACCCATCCTCCTATGCTGCTCTTCGGCCTGTCAGGTCGCAGGCTGTTCAGTCTTGGCGCCGGACTTCGACGCCTCCATCTCGCGCACCAAGCGCTTGTATCGCACGAACATCGCGATGCGCCACGGCAGGAGCATGCCAAACGCCAGGCAGAAGAAGAGCGACCCAGTCTGGTAAACGTCCACATATCGCTCGACCAGGCTGTGCAGCGCGATGCGCACCACCAAGAGCCCAAGCAGGATGTAGATGAACGCCCGGGATCGCTTGAGATAGACGCCATCCTCGCCCACATCAAAATGGCTCGTCGCGATGAGCGGATAGCTGAACATGCATCCCACCAGAAACGCCGCGACGGCGTACAGAATCGGCTCACGCGTGAATGGAAACACATACATCAGGAATCCCGTGCTCATGGCGAGCGGCGGAATGAGGATCTTCCGCGCGTTCGTCGGGCGCTTGGACGCCCGAAGGCGCACGAAGATGACCGTGATGGCAAACACGACGGCGACCACGGTTGCAATCAGCGTGGTGATTTCGCTGTGATTCACGCTCTCCCCTCGCCTTCCTGCGAGATCCGACGAGCTGACATGGTTCGTCCCTTGCTTCAACCATGCGGACTACGTGTGAGTATACCATCAATGACTCAACGCTTTCTTGAACAGCGATCTACAAAACTGCGAACTTTGCGCACAGGCCGCGGCCGATCAACGCGGACCGCCTGGAAATCCTGACAGCGACCTGGTAGAATTCTTTCGGTCACTAAATCAGTTCGTGGCGTCCATCGCGCGAAGGGAGGCGAGTCCGTGGCAGAGCGCTACGCCCATGTTGTCGCGCGCTTCAAGTACGCGATCATCGCCGTTTGGATCCTCGGGGTGGCCATCGCGCACGTGCTGTTGCCGCAGCTCAACGCGATCGTCGCCCACAAGAACACCGCGTTCTTGCCCAATTCGTCGAGTGTCGTGATCGCCAGCAACTGGCTGAAACGAGTCGATCCGTCGCGCCAGTCGGGGTCGAGCGCGGTGGTGGCCCTGTATAACCCGCATGGACTGACGGCAGCGGACGAGGCGTGGTTCACGCAAAAACTGCGTCAGGTGGCCGATCACAAAGAGGCGTACGGCGTGAAGACCGTCACGGCCGCCTACAATCAGTCGCGATCGGTCCAGAACCAATTCTTTAGCGCGGACCATACGGTCGAGATCGCGACCGTCGGCTTTCCGGGAAGCGACGTGTCCAGGGCGACCGACGCATCTCTGAACAAACTCCATCAAATCTTTCAGAATCCTCCGCACGACGCGCAGGTCTTGTTCACGGGCGATACGCCCATCGAAAACGACAATATCAACATCTCGATGGACGGTGCCTCGAAGACGGCGGGTGTGACCGTCGCCCTGGTGCTCGTCATCTTGCTCGTCGTGTTCCGTTCCGCCGTGGCTCCGTTTCTGACGCTCCTCTCGATCGGCCTGTCGTATCTGCTGACGACCAACCTGGTGGCGGTGCTCGCGAACGTCGGGCTGCCGGTCTCGACGTTCACCGACACCTTCCTCATCGCCATCATCTTCGGGGCCGGAACCGACTACAGCATCATTGTGCTCAACCGGTTCCGAGAAGAGGCGAGTCGAGGGCTCGAGCCCGTGGATGCCCTCGCCCGGGCGATGTCGGGTGTGGCCAAGACCGTCGTCTACAGCGCCCTCACCGTCTTTCTCTCGTTCGCGACGCTGTACTTCGCGCGGTTTGGCCTCTTCCGATCCGGCGTCGGCGTCGCGGTCGGCATCGCGGTGACGCTGTTCGCGTGCCTCACGTTCCTCCCGGCGCTCATCATGGCCCTGGGGCGTTATGTGTTCTGGCCGCGGCGGCAACTGGATGGCGCGAGCCACAAACCTTCGCGCATCTGGGATCTGACCGGCAGAACGGCGCTCCGCTACCCGTGGTGGACGCTCGCCGCGGTCCTGGTGGTTCTGACGCCTGTCGCTCTCTCGTTCACCGACCGGCGCACGTTCGATCCGACCTCCGACATCCCGACGGCGCCGTCCGTGGTGGGCTTTCACGTCGTGTCCAAGGCCTTCGGCCCCGGCAAGGTGCTGCCTATGGACGTCGTGATCGACACGCCGGACAATCTTCGCACCCCGGAAGGACTGGCGACCATCGAGCAGGTGTCGGAGTCCCTCGCCAAGCTGCCCTTTGTGCAGCAGGTGCAGAGCGCCACGCGGCCCACGGGCAAGGTCATCTCTGAGTTTGAGCTCGCCAAACAAAACCAGCTCGCCGCGCAGGGCCTTGGCAGAGTGCGGACGGGCCTTCAACAGGTGGCGAGCCACGTCGGCAGTCAGGCGGCGTCTCAGGCGGCGAGCGCGGCCGGCAAGCTCTCGAGCGGCGCAGAGAAACTGGCACAGGCGGGCGGCAAGTTGAGCGGGGGCGCCGCACAGGCCCGGGAGGGCGCGTCCAAGCTGGCCGCCGGCGCGGAAAGCCTGACGAGCGGGGCGTCACAGCTCGCGCAGGCGAACGCGCAATTGGCAGATGGTGCCGCGCAGGTGGCGGCTGGATCGCAACAGGTCGCGCAAGGGGCAGGACGACTGTCCGCGTCCGCGCAGAACATTGCGTCTGGCGAAACGTCGCTTGCGGAAGGTGCGAACCGCGAGGCGCAGGCGGCTGAACAACTCGCCAACGCCATCGCGGCGTGGACGAAGGCGCACCCCGCCGAAGCGGCGGACCCGAACTGGCAACAGATCGTCGCGCTGGCACAGGGCAGCGCGACGGGCGCAGAGCGGACGGCCAAAGCTGCGGATCAATTGGCGAATGGCGCGCGCCAGTGGGCCAACGGCGCGTCCGCGCTGGCCCAAGGCGCCAACCGCGTCGCCACAGGCGCGGGCCAGTTGGCCGACGGAAACCGGCGCGCCGCAGCCGGCGCGGAAAGCCTGGCCTCCGGCCTATCGCAGGTGCAACACGGGGCTTCCTCTTTGGCGCAGGGGCTTGATCAACTGAGCGGAGGCGCGTCGCAGCTTCAGGCAGGACTTGGGCAGTGGGCTCTGGGGGCTTCCCAATTTTCCGCCGGACTGGCGCAGGCCGGCGCAGGGGAAGACGAGCTCCACAGCGCGCTCGTGAAGTTATCGAACGGCGTGGGCCAGGTTCAGTCCGCGCTCGCGAAAAGCGCCGATGCGCAGACGTCGGGCGATCCCGGCTTCTACGTGCCGGCTTCTGCGATCTCGTCCAACGCGAGCCTCCGTCAGGCGCTCGACAGCTACATCTCGCCGGATGGTCACGTGGCGGACATTCGCGTCACGCTCAAGTCCGACCCGTACTCGATGGCGGCGATTGACGAGATGCCTCGGCTCGAGACCGTCGCCCAAGCCGCTTTCACGGCGGCGCCCATTCACGCAGGGCAAGTCGGATTCGCAGGGACGACGCCGACCCAATACGCGCTCAACCAGCTGTCGAATCAGGACTTCGTCCGGATGATGGCGCTCATTCTGGGTTCCATCTTCGTCCTGCTCGTCATCATGCTGAGATCGCTCATCGCGCCTTTGTATGTGATTGTGTCGCTGACCGGGACGTACTTTGTGACCATGGCCTGCCTGCAGTTTGTGGCTGTGGATGTCCTCCACAAGGCGGGCATCAGCTGGACGGTGCCCTTCTTCGCGCTCCTGTTGCTCGTGGCACTGGGCGTCGATTACTCCATCTTCCTGATGTCGCGCTTCGACGAGGAACTGAGGCGCCATCCGGAGCTCAACCTTCGCAGCGCCATGCTGTACGCCATGCGGCAGATGGGCAACGTGGTCTTTTCCGCCGCAGCCATCATGGCGGGCACGTTCGGCTCGATGTCGGTGTCCGGCGTCACCACGCTGGTCGAGATCGGCCTGTCGGTGATCATCGGCCTCGCGCTGTACGCGCTCATCGTCCTGGCGCTGTTTGTTCCCGCCTGCACCGCCATCGTGGGGCAGGCGCACTTCTGGCCCTTCCGCAGCGTGTCGCGCGAAGAACGCGAACTCTCGCTGCCGGAGGAAGCCGCGCTGGAATAAGAGGCGTTCCAACTTCTCCTGTCGTCCACTTGGAGATGCCTCTCTACGCGGACAGCCCAAGGGCCACCTGCGCGGACATTCGCTCATAGGTGGCCCTTGGATTCAAGCGCGCCGTTCCGCGCGCCTGACATCAGCCTCATCTGCACATCAGCCGAGCTCCGCGCCGGCGTCGCGCGCCTGACAGGCGGGACAAATGCCATGAAAAACGAGGTCCGATCCCACCACGCGGTATCCGGTCTGGCGACTCAGTTCGCTCATCCAGTCGCCGGGCAGATCTCGTTCAAACTCGGCAATGGCCCCGCATCGGTCGCAGACCACGTGAACGTGCTCGTGCGTGTTGGCATCGTACCGGCTCGCCGATTCCCCGATTTTGACCTCTCGAAGCAACCCCTTTTCGGTCAGGTAACGAAGGGCGTTGTACACCGTTGCATACGCGTAACGATGCCCGCTTGCCTTCAATCGTTCCATGATTTCGTTCGCCGTCGGGTGGTCAGGCGATGCCTGCACAATATCGAAAACGGCCCGCCGCTGCGCCGTCCAATTGACCCCTTTGCTCATAGTCAACCCCTCTTTCGTCTCCTCCGCACTATCATAAATCAAGACCCGTTCACTTGCGACGCCTTGCGTGGATATAGATTTAGATTTATATTAAGTCTAACACCGAAACTCATATTGAGGTGATGAAGATGACGGATCGCCCAATGACGCGCGAAACCGGCGCGCCCGTTTACGACGATCAGCATTCCAGGACCGCGGGTCCCCGGGGCCCGGTCACGCTTGAAGATGTTCATCTGATTGAAAAACTGGCCCACTTTAACCGCGAGCGAATTCCGGAACGAGTCGTTCACGCCAAAGGCGCAGGCGCTTACGGCTACTTCGAAGTCACGCACGACGTGCGCCGTTACACGAAGGCAGCTTTTCTGAGTGAAATTGGCAAGCGCACGGAGGTCTTTGTCCGCTTTTCCACGGTCGGCGGGGAACAGGGATCAGCCGACACGGAGCGCGATCCGCGCGGCTTCGCGGTGAAATTTTACACGGAAGAAGGCAATTACGATCTCGTCGGGAACAACACCCCGGTGTTCTTTATTCGGGATCCGCTCAAGTTCCCGGACTTCATTCACACCCAAAAGCGCCATCCGCAGACGCATCTGAAGGACCCCAACATGATGTGGGACTTCTGGAGCTTGACGCCGGAATCCATGCACCAAGTGCTCATTCTCTTTTCGAATCGCGGCACGCCCTACGGATATCGGCACATGCATGGCTTCGGCTCTCACACGTTTTCCTGGATCAACGACGAGGGAGAGATCGTGTGGGTCAAATATCACTTCCTCACGGATCAGGGCATCCGCAACTTTCGGCGGCACGAGGCCGTGGAGATGGCGGGCCGCGATCCGGACTTCGCGACTCGCGATCTTTACGACGCGATCGAACAAGGGAACTTCCCCTCATGGACGCTCTACGTTCAAATCATGCCGTTTCAAGACGCCGAGGCCTACGCTTTCGATCCGTTTGACGTGACGAAGGTGTGGTTGCACGGCGACTACCCGCTCATCCCGGTCGGCAAGTTGGTATTGAACCGCAATCCGCGGAACTATTTCGCAGAGGTCGAACAGGCCGCCTTCTCGCCCGCGAATGTGGTGCCTGGCATCGGATTCTCGCCAGACAAGATGCTGCAAGGTCGGCTGTTCGCCTATGGGGATGCCCACCGATACCGTCTGGGCGCCAACTATAACTTGCTGCCCGTCAATCGTCCGCACGCCACTTCCGCCCAGAACTATCAGCGAGACGGCGCCATGCGCTTCGATGACAATGGCGGCGGCAGCGTCAACTACTATCCCAATCGGTTTGGCGAACCGGCGCCGACGGAGCGCGCACGTGGCCCGGAATATCCCGTGCATGGGCTGGTGGGCCACCACGAATATCGCGATCGCGACTTTTACACGCAGCCCCGCAAGCTGTACCGCCTGCTTCCGCCGGCTGAGCAGGCGGATCTGATCGACAACCTCGCGGCGTCGCTGCGTCAGGTGGAACCAGACATCGTCGAGCGACAGATGTATCACTTTGAACAAATCGACCCGGAGCTCGCGAAGCGAGTGTCGGAGTCTCTGGCGAGAGCTTGACCGCACCCACGATTCCAAACCAAGGGACGCCCGGTCCTGTAGGTCCGGGCGTCCCTTGGTCCGCGGTGTGGCATCGTTCGAACGCGCTTCACCACTCGGACTGCGCGTCGCGCACCCAGCGGTCGACGCAATCGTCGCAAAGCCTCTCCCATTCGCGCTCTTCCCATGGCCTGCACGGTTCCGGAATCTCCGAGCCACACAGGACGCATGTGGTGGTCTCAGCCGTCTTCTGCATTTCTCACCACTCCCGTCGGAATCGCGTCTCTTGGATTGAGACCGATCATAGCACGGGAGGGGGGAATTTTCAACCGAATGTTCAGAATATGCAGTTTCCATCCGCGCGCTGCCGCGTCTTCTGCGGCAGCGAGGCACGGCTGCACGAGGGCCCCCGTGCAGCCGACCTCCCGCACAGCCGTGCGCATCCATCTACAGCAACCCGTAGGAGACCAACACGTCGCGCAATTTTGCGGACAGTTCTTCACCCGGCAAGGCCAGCGGCGGCCGCACCACGGGGCGGATTTTCCCCATCATCGCCAGGCACGCCTTCACGGGCCCGGGATTCGTCTCCCAGAACAGGGCTTCGTTCAACTCCGCAAGGTAAAAATGCAGATCCATCGCTTCCTGCCATCGCCCTGCCGCGACGAGATCGTACAACCGAGCCACTTCCCTCGGCATGAGATTCGCCGTGGCGCTGATATGGCCGGCACCTCCCAAGGCGAGCATCGGATAGCACAGAAGCTCAATTCCGGAGTAAACCAGGAAATCCCGCCCGCATGCCTGAAACACGCGCGTGACCTGCTCGAAGTCCTTGTTGGACTCCTTGACGCCCACAATATTGCGGCAATCGCGCTTGAGCCGCGCCATCGTCGTGGGCTCGAGATTCACACCGGTTCGACCGGGAATGTTGTACAGGATGATGGGCATGTTCACGCTGTCCGCCACCGCGCGAAAGTGCCGATAGAGCCCCTCCTGCGAAGGGCGATTGTAGTACGGGACAATCACGAGCGCGGCGTCCGCCCCCAGCTTTTCCGCCGTCTTCGTCAGGCGCAGCGTTTCCGCGTGATTCGTCGATCCCGTCCCGAGGACCACAGGCACGCGCCCGCGCACGGCGTTCACCGTAACCTCGAACAGATATTCGCGCTCCTCCACGGTGAGGGAACTCGGCTCCCCGGTCGTTCCCGCACACGAGATCCCGTGCGATCCACTTTCGATTTGCCACTCGATCAAATCGCGATACGCCTTCTCATCAAACGATCCGTCATCGAGAAACGGTGTCACCATCGGCACAATGGATCCCTTCAGGCGATCGCGCACGTCGCCACCGGCTGTCATGAGCTTCCCCCTTTTCCTGACGACCATGTTTCATTTGATGTACCCAGCTGCGCGCGCGTCGGTCAGGCCGGAGACCTCAACCGGCGCTCTGCGCTCCCAATCCATGACGCTCGACCCGTCCCGCCACCAGCTCTCCGGCGTCTGATGGCCCCACAACGTCTGCCGCCTAGGATCGGTCGCGCTCCAGCGGATGGGCCGATGATCGGGATCCACCGTCAGATAATCCGACGTGTAGAGTTCGATTCGGTGGCCGTCGGGATCGCGCAGATACAGGAAGAACGCGTTCGAGATGCCATGTCTGCCCGGTCCGCGTTCGATGTGCTCATGCATCTCCGCACCGCCCAGAATGTCGCACGCGCGAATGATGCTCCCCATGTCGTCCATCCAAAATCCCAGGTGATGAAGGCGAGGCCCCCTTCCCTCCATGAGGGCGAGATCGTGCACGTTGCCCTTTCGGTGAAGCCAGACGGCCTTGACGCTCTTCGGCTCATCATCCGTTTCCACATACTCCGTGACGCGGAAACCGAAATCCGTGCGCCACATGGACTCGCAGCGGGCGAGGTCCGGGACGAAACAGTTGAAATGATCGAGTCTGCGGACACCCGCCCCCTTGTGCAGGTGATACTTCTGAAGCAGGCACTCGGCGGGCTCCATCTCCGCGTAAAATTCGAGTGGGAATCCGAATGGATCTTGCACGCGCAGCGCCCGGCCCTGACCAGGTTCATGTCCGTCCTCGACGAAATGGAACCGACAGCCGCGAGCTTCGAAGTAGGCCGCAATGCCCTCCAGATCCTCGTCCGCCTCCACCCGAAACGCGAGGTGGCCGAGCATGGGCACATCCGATTGCGTCAGGATGAGGCTGTGATGATGCCGCTCTTCAACGCCGCGAAGAAACAGCTGTCCGTCCCGTTCCTCCGTGACGACGAAACCGAGGACGTCTTCGTAGAATCGGCGCGAGGCGTCGAGGTCGCGCACCAGGAGCTCGGCGTGACCAGCCCGGACAACGGAATACGGAAGCGTCTGTCTCACTGGACCTCACCGTCCAAGAACGCCTTCACACGGGACACATACTCGGTCTTATCGTAGGAATCGTAGAGCGCGCCGTACATCCGGACGGGATCGCCGAAGAAGAAGCGCTCGTACAAGACCTGGCGGGAGCCAAAGCTCGAGAGCGCGGCATCCCAGGCCAGGCGGAACAGCTTGAGCCGGTGATACGCGTCGATGTTGCGTCCTTGCAGGAATCGCTCCAAGTCGCCGCGAATCTCGGCATTCCAGTCCGCCTCGGTGGGAATGGCCATAAGTCCGCTGGCGCCAAGTTGTTGGATGATCTCGACGAGGCGAGGATACGTTTTGGGAAACAGATTCCGGGCCGCGTTCAGCGGAGCCCATGCTGGCGTCATGACGCCGTACTCGTCCAGTTCGGCATCAGCTTCCGACGCCCGCAAAAACGCTTTCATGGTCTCCAGCGCGAGGATGAGCTCCGCAACCTTCTCTTTCACGTGCTGGAACTGGGCAATGCCGATGGCATCGACCATGGCCTCCGCGAGCCCGAGCAGAAATTCACACTTGGCGATATTTTTATGCACCACCTGATACGTCATGTGCACGACGGCGTGCGTCGCCTGATGCAGCTGATTGCACCGATCCGCGTCCTCGAGGAGGAAGATGCGATCCCACGGGACGAGGACGTCGTCGAAGACGACGATGGCATCCATCTCTTCGAAGCGGGAGCCGAGCGGGTGATCAAAGTGGGACCGCCCGTAATCGAAGCTCTCGCGGCAGATATACCGCAACCCAGGTGTCGAACTGGGAATGGCAAAGGCGAACGAATACGGCGCGTCCTCCTCCGTGTTGCGGAGAACGGTCGAGGGAAACACCAGGATTTCATCCGCAATGGGCCCTTGCGTGGCCAGAAGCCTGGCGCCGCGAATCACGACGCCGCGGCTCGTCTTCTCCACCACGCGTGCCGCGATGTAGGGATCCTGAAGTTTTCCGACGCTCACGGATCGGTTGACCTGCGGCGCAATGAGGGTATGGGTGAGCGTGAGATCGCGTTCGCGCGCGTATTGGTAGTAGGCTTGGATGTTTTCCGCGTACGATGGGTGATTGCCCGCAAAGTAAGCGCTTGCTTGCGACATGGCCGTGATGGCGACGTTCAGGTAGTCGGACGTCCGCCCCATCATCCCGAAGGTCGCGCGGGCCCACCGCTGCATCATGCGCCCCCGCTTGACGAGATCCTCGCGCGATCTCGGCACAAGCCAGGACAAGCCGTAACGCTTGCCGCCTTCCTCGTACGTCATCTCATCGCGCAGGGCGGGATGGCACTGCATGTCGTACAATCTCGCCATGCTCTCAATGACATTGCGAAAGGCGGGATGTTCCGAAATCTTGCCTTCGACCCGCTGGCCGTGAATCCACACCTCACGGGGTTCCGCGTTCAGCCGCTCCACATATTCCGCTCCGCTCTTCGCTCCCATGGCATGTCACCTCATCCTGTGATGGCTCAGCTTTGCGCCCCGGCGTTCGACGCGCCGAAACGCGGAATGGGATGCTGTCCAAGCGCGACGTGCACCGTCTTCCACTCGGTGTAAAATTCGAAGCTGTAGTGTCCACCTTCGCGCCCCACGCCGCTTTGCTTCATGCCGCCGAACGGCGTGCGCAAGTCGCGGACATTCTGCGAATTGATCCAAGCCATGCCCGATTCAATCCGCCGTGCGACTCGGTGCGCGCGCTCAAGGTCCCGCGTCCAAATATATGCCGCCAGTCCGTATGGCACGCCGTTCGCTAAACGAATTGCCTCCTCCTCGGTCGCAAACGGAATGGACACGAGAACCGGGCCAAAGATCTCTTCCTGGGCGATGCGCATGTCGTTGCGGACGCCGACGAAGAGCGTCGGCCGGACGAAGTTGCCGCGCTTGAGTTCTGCAGGCACCTCGCCTCCCACTGCCATGACGGCGCCCTCCTGCCGGCCGATCTCGAGATACGCCTCCACCCTGCGCTTGTGCTCCGGATGAATCAGCGGCCCGACTTCCGTGGCCGGATCGAGCGGGTGGCCGAGGCGAATCTGCCGCACGCGCTCCGCAAGGCGAGCCTCAAACTCTTCCCGGATGACTTCCTCGACGAGCAGACGCGATCCCGCCGTACACCGCTCCCCGTTCAGCGAATAGACGCCAAACACCACGGCATCCAAGGCCCTGTCGAGATCGGCGTCGGCAAACACGACCACGGGCGACTTCCCTCCGAGCTCCATCGAAAAGCGCTTCAACGCGTCCGCGCCGTTCTTCATAATGATCCGCCCCGTGGTCGTCTCACCCGTGAAGGAGATGAGAGGTACCTTGGGATGCCGGACCAGCGCATCGCCCGCCACCTCGCCGAACCCGTGGACGACGTTCAGCACGCCCGGCGGGAGATCCACCTCCTGCATGATCTCGGCGAGCTTGGTCGCCGTGAGAGGGGACCATTCGGCGGGTTTCAGCACGGCGGTGTTCCCTGCGGCAAGGCACGGGGCAATTTTCCAGGTCGCCAACATGAGCGGCGTGTTCCAAGGCGTGATGAGCCCCGCGACGCCCACCGGGACGCGGATGGCGTAGTTGAGGAATTGTTCGCCGACGGGAAACGTCTCACCGGTCATGCGCGTGGCCATTTCCGCGAAGAAACGGAAGTTTTCAGCTGCACGCGCAGCCTGCCCCCGCGCCTGCGAGATGGGCAGGCCCGTGTCGGCGACCTCCAAGCGGGCGAGCTCTTCTCCGTGCCGCTCGATGGCATCCGCGATGCGCAAGAGGTATCGGGCCCGATCTTTGGCGCTCATCCTGCCCCAGGGCCCATCGTGAAAGGCGCGGTGAGCGGCTTCCACCGCCCGGTCCACGTCCGTGGCCGTGCCCTCGGCAACCTGGGTCAACACCTCATTCGTCGTCGGATTCAGCGTATCGAACCATCCGCCCTCCACACTCTCCACGAACTGCCCATCGATAAAGTGAAGCGCGGGCCCGGAGATCGATTCGAACTCGAGCTTCGTGTCCCGTTCGCGCTGATCCACCTGGTTCATGACGACGCCCCCTCTGCCACCACCGGATTCTTGAGCCGGCCAATGCCTTCGATTTCAATTTCGATCACGTCCCCGGGCGTCACGGGCGATATGCCGGCGGGCGTGCCCGTGAGGATCACGTCTCCCGGATACAACGTCGCGAAGGAACTGATGAACGAGATGATGTCATCCATTCGGAAGATCAGATCCTTGGTGTTACCCTGTTGCCGCACGGCCCCGTTGACGTAGGTCCGAATGGCGAGCCGGTGCGGATCGGCCACATCGGCAGCATCGACCCACCAGGGCCCGATGGGTCCGAACGTGTCAAATCCTTTCGCTCGGATGGGCGGCCGGTACAGATTGCCCACGAAGTCGCGTACCGTCACATCGTTTGCGATGGTGTAGCCCAGGACGTGATCCATGGCGCGATCCGGCCGGATCCTTCGCCCCGCTCGGCCGATGATGACCGCTAGTTCCGCCTCGTAGTGCATGTACGATACGCCGGCGGGATACACGATGGGGGACAGGTGTCCGATGAGCGAGCTGTTCGGCTTGATGAACAACACGGGCTCCTTGGGTTTTTCCAGGTTCAGTTCCACGGCGTGATCGGCATAGTTCAGGGCGAGCCCATAGACAGTCCTCGGCACGAGCGGCGGAAGCCAGGTCACGCCGTCGATGGGGACGACGCTGCCCTGTTCATCCAGGAGCACGTCGCCCTCGAAGATGCCTTCACGAATCCGTCCCTGGTGGATGAACCTCGCGTGACGCACGATACCACTCCTTCCGCTCCGCCACCATGCGGTGGTGTTGTTCGTTCCAGCGCCGGAACGCCTCCAGCGTGGCCAGTCGGTGTTGACGGGCAAACCGCTCCACGGCCTCTTCTCCGATGTCCACCGCCATGAGTTGAATCAGCTTATCATGCTCCGCGATGCTGTCACTGGCGCGGTGCGGGATGAGATTGAAGACGGAGACCCGCATCGCATCCATTCGCTCGCGAACCGCGTGAATTTCATCCACGAGGTAGCGATTCGGGCACCGGCGCAGAATGATCTCGTGAAACTGTTGATTGAGCCGGCTGTAAAGCGTGAGATCGAAGTCCGAGCGGGCCTGGCGCATCGCCTCGTTGGTTTCGCGCAACGCCTGAAAGTCGTCATCCGTGAGGCTTCGGTACGCCTGCGCCGTGGCGTAGCCCTCCAACACCGCGAGCACCGAAAGGCAATCTTCATACATCCTCGCGTCGATGCGCGTCACCTTCGCGCCGCTGAACCGCTCCACCTCCACGAAGCCCTCCGCTTCCAGGCGGCGAATGGCCTCGCGGATGGGTATCGCACTCACCCCCAACTCTTTGGCGACGCGATCGATCACGATGCGATATCCAGGCCCGTAGGTCCCGTCGAGAATTCTCTGCTTCAGCGTGTGATACGCAACCTGTTGTTTGCTCGGCATGTGTTTGGTCATGTCACCATCGTATACGATTTCCTATGTCTGCGAAAGCGCAACTTTGCCGCGCTACGGCGAGATTTCCTCGAGGATCTTGCCTCGGGATGAAATGCCGCCGAGGGCGATGAAAGCCGCCACGAGGAGGAACGCCGACATGGTCACAAAACCGCCCGTGACGCCTAGCGCAGGGATGTACGGAGCGATGGCCCACAGTCCGACCCCTGCCCCGATGTGACCGGCTCCGTCGACGAGCGCGAAACCGCTCGTTCGGGCGCGCGCCGGAAAGTTCTCCGCAGTCCATGCGTAAAAGACCGGCACCCACACGTTTTGCCCGAAGAAGAGCACCACGGCGCCGAGATACGAGATGGCCAGGTGGTGACCCGCCACCCCCACCACCAACCCTCCTGCGATGGTGAGCAGCGCAGAGATGAGCAAATACGTCTTTCGCTCCATCGCCTCTCCGGCGACATACGCGGCGATGCCTGCGAGCAACATGCCGACGACGCCCACGGCCACAATGAGCCCGGCCTCGCTGGGCGGATACCCTGCTCCCACGAGCAACGTGGTCATGCCGGCCGAAAATCCATAGACCGTGACGTAACTGAAGAGCCAAACGAAGAAAAGCAGGAATACGCGCTTTCGGTAGACTGGACTCGTCAGCAGTTCCCCGTAAGGAGCCGAGGAATCCGCGGTTCGAGCCATCGGAGGGGACGTTTGATCAGGTTCATTCGCATCGGCGCCCGCGCGCGATTCCATGTCCGCGACGATGATCTCCGCTTCTTCGATCCTGCCCTTGGCCGCGAGCCACCTCGGCGATTCGGGCAGTTCGACGCGCAAGAGAAGCGCGATCAGCGCGAGCACAGCGCCAATGTAGTACATCAGGCGCCAGCCCCAGTTGAACGACGGGGAGGCCAACGCAAAAGGCAAGCCCTGTGGGAACGGCGCGCTCGGCGTCGTAAGCCATAGGCCGAGCCAAATTCCGACCAACGCGCCAATACCGGAGAAGATGAAGAGCCCCGAGGTATACTTTGCACGAGCCCGACGAGGCGAAACTTCGCTCATGTAAGTGTTGACCACCGCGAGGTCCGCCGCGACCCCCACGCCTGTGATCCCGCGCGCAACGACGAACCACCCATCACTCGTGGCGAACGCCGTGAACAGCGAACCCAAGCCCGTGATGAACATGGTGACCATCAACATCCGCCTTCGCCCCACCCGGTCCGCGAGCGGGCTGAGCGCGAGCGTACCGATGACATAGCCGAGCAAATTCGCAAAGATAGGAAGACCGATGTAGCGGCTCGCGTTTTCCGGGGTTGCACCCGGGATGATGGCCATTGCCGTCTGCACGAATGACACGTTCACGTCGAAGATGTCATAGAACGTGAAGAGATAACCGAGACCTATGACAAAGAACAACCGTCTCGGGAGGGGCCACGCCTTGAGCCTCTCCATGCGAGACAACACGCCCGCCGCGCTCGAAAGAGGCACGCCAGTGCCCATGAACATTTCCCTCCTTTAGATGAACGGAGCGCGATGACTGCGAGCTATCCCATTCGATTTCCTATACGATTTTGCCCAAGCAGGGCTGCGACGAGCTCTCCCCCACGAGCGATGTGTAGCGCCCTCGCCAGAACACGAGGGGAGAGCCTTCTCCGTCCGGCTGGTAAATGTCTTCCACGCGGCCGATCACGATGACGTGATCGCCAGCAGGATACTGGGCGAACCGTTCGCAGGACAGCGCGGCAAGGCAATCGTCCAAGCGAACCGACGGGCCGAACGGAATGAAGCTCCCGCTCCACTCGCCGTCGGATCCGGCGAAGTGGCGCGACACGGGTTCCTGATGATGCGCCAGCAGATTGATTGTAAACGCTTTCGAAGAGGACAAGAGTTGAGCCATTTTGCTCCGCAGGTCCACGCACACGAGCACCAACGGAGGCTCGAGCGACACCGACGTGAACGAATTGGCGGTCATTCCGTGCACCTGACCATCGACCACGGTCGTCACCACGGTCACCCCGGTGGTGAACAGCCCGCATGCGCGCCGAAATGTCTTCGCATCCACCTCGGGCATTCTCCCGTCCCTCCCTTCATGGCGCTCCCTCAGGCTGTCGCGTCGTCGGCGGCGTTGCTCAACTGCACTGAGGGCTGTGTGCTTATCATATATGATTTCATACACTCCGTCAATTCGCATTTTGGACCGCGCTGTGAGCCCGGCTTCGACACTTCGTAGTCATACAAAAGTCCCACGAACGCTCGCCCATGCGGGTTCGTGGGACGTGTGGATGACTTGTGTAGCGTCGACAACCCTCGTGCCCGAGGTTCCATCCGCAGAATGCTTAGCAGCTTGTCAATCCGCAGAGACCGCAGAGTCGCACCTCGGTCGTCTCCCTTGGCTGCACGACCATGCCGTCCGGCGTGCGCTTCGTCACCTGACGCCTGGTTGTCGCGGCGGGCCTCCGTAATACAGGCGCATGCCTGCGGATAAGTCCAGCAAGCCGCACCGCAGTAGGATTCCACATCCATGAGTCCACCTGCTATGTTGAGAAGAGGAGTGCGGCTCTTTTTTATCGCCCCGATCCATGACGATTTTAGCAACCACTATTCTGGATTTTAGCCTTATTACCACCATTATCACCGAAAGTAGAAACCGGCGTTTTCCCTGATCCAATTTCAGGAATAGGAAGCACCGCCAAGCCACCGAGAATTCCGATAACGCCCAACAAGATATAAAGGAAAGGATATCCGCCAATGGCGATGAGGAACGGGGCAAAGAAGGGCGTCAGAGATTGCGGCAGTGCATTGGCGATGTTGATGACACCCAAGTCTTTTGCCGTGTCTTCTGGGTTCGGTAGCACGCGAGTGACAAGGGCGAGGTCGACTGCCATATAAGTACCCGTACCGATCCCCATAATTGCGTTGGCGAGCTCAACAACCCCGAAACTGTGCGCAAATGCCATCACGATAAGGCCAAGGGACATAACGGTTCCGGATATGATAACAAACGGTTTTTGCTTCCCAACCTTGTCGGACAAATATCCGCCGATGATGCTAAATACAATCGTACCACCTGCTGAAATCAGCGTGAGTAGCAAGACCTTTTCGGGTAACTCAGCTGTACTGTAGCCGAATTTTTGCGTCAAGAACACGGAGTTGTAGGTTGTCGCAGTAGCAGCGATCATCACCAAAAAGCGCGCAAGCCATGCCCATGCAAAACTCGCATGTTTCTTTGGGTTGGGGATGATATTCCATACGCTAAATCCTTTTGCTTTTTGAACAACGCCCGTGAATTTGCCTTCTTTGATCAGCACAACCCCGATGACTGCAGAAATCACAGCAAGTATGGCCATCGAACCCCATTGCATAATCGCCGTACCGTGACTGAGCATATTCACAAGTTGCAAACCAATTAACTCACCTGCGTAAATGGACATTCCAAAAGAGCCAGAGATAGTGCTTCGTTTTTCTTCTGGTACCTGATCCGCGACCAGAGCTGTTGTTGCGGCATATGATATGTTAAATAGTGCTTGGCACAGACACCATAGGACACCAACGGCAAGAACGCTTCTTGCAAGTCCGATGCCCAGCATCGATGCAGCGAGTCCGATGGCACCAATCAAGAGCCACGTTCTTCGACGCCCAAAAGCAAGTCTCGTTCTATCACTGAGCCATCCGCCGAGCGGATTGAAGACCAAAGCGAACAACGCACCGATTCCTGTAATGGTTCCGAAATCCTGCGTTAAATGTTGTGGTGAAATGGATTGCAATTTAATAGTTAACAAAACTAGAATCGGAGTCAGAATGGCTGTCCATAAACCAACACCAGAGAGAATCAAACCGACAAAAAGTCGTTTAAATGGTGTGACTTGTTGATCCATATATGTGTGCCCTCCTCATATTACACGCTGTGAACCGCGCTCTGAACTTCTGAAGGGCCAAGCGCGCCAGAATAGAACGCCTCATCGCGCAGCGGCCCATGGCCGCGCCATCCCGGTCGCACAGCGGAAAGCGCGGCCGCACCGGTCAACGATTGTCCCCTGCCCCGCTCCCCGAGCGGTTTTGCGCCTCCCGCAGCATCTCCAGAATGCGGCCGATCTCGTCCCTCGGCACGCCGAACAGCGTGGGAACGCGGCCGATGGCCGTGAAGCGCAGGAACGCCTCCAGGGTCGGATTTCCCTCGACCTCGCTACCCAGCGGCGACCCGGCGAGCTTCTCTTGGAGCAGCTCGCGCAGCACGGGCCCCGTGACGGGATCGGCGAGCAGATCCCCGAGGGTCGCATTCGCATGGACTTCGACGGGGCGCGGCGGCGCCGTGGATTCCACGCGCACCTCCGCTTCGAGCCGCAGGTCGCGCGAGGACGCGCCCGCGCGGAGCCGGTAGGTCCCCGTCTGCACCCTGAACTCGCCGTCCCGGACGTCAAAGTGCGCAAACGCCCGTTTGTCGAGCGTCAACGTCACCGTCTTCATCTCCCCCGGCCGCAACTCCACCTTGGCAAACGCGCGCAATTCGCGGACAGGCCGGATCACGCCCGGCGTCTCAGGCTCGACGTACAGCTGGACGACCTCCTTGCCCTCGCGCGCACCCGTGTTGCGGATGTCGATCTCGACCGTCAGCGGCTCATCGTCACGCACACTCGTTTTGGAGATGCGGATGGCCTCGTACGCAAACGTCGTATACGAAAGCCCGTGACCAAAGGGGAACAGCACGTCCAAGTCTTTCGTGTCGTAGTACCGGTAGCCGACGAAGATCCCCTCGCGGTACTCGACGCGATCGCCTTCGCCAGGGAAAAACGGATGTGACGGATTGTGCTCCAGCCGAACGGGGAACGTCTCCGACAGCTTGCCGGACGGGTTGACGGCGCCGGACAAGATGTCCGCGATGGCCCCGCCAAACGCTTGACCCGCGAGATAGGCCTCGATGACGGCCGGCACGCGATGGATCCAGGGCATCTCCACGGGAGCGCCGTTCGACAGCACGACCACCGTGTGGGGCTGAACGGACGCCACGGCTTCAATGAGGGCCACGTGCGCGTCCGGCATGCGCATGTGGGCGCGATCGTACCCTTCCGACTCCCAAGACTCCGGCAACCCCGCGAAGATGACGGCAATGTCGGCCTGACGGGCCACGTTCACGGCTTCCTCGATGAGCTCGGGGCGAGGCGCGTCATCGTCGAGCGCATATCCGGGCGCGTAGACAACCGCGTCCGCGCCAAACGTGTGGCGGAGTTCGGCAAGCGGTTCGTCCAGGCGCGCCGGATTCACGTGCGAGCTCCCGCCTCCCTGATATCGCGGCGAGACCGCAAAGGCCCCGATGACCGCCATCCGCTGGCCATGCGCTATCGGCAGGATATCTCCGTCGTTTTTCAACAGCACCATCGACTCCGCCGCAACTTGGCGAGCCAGTCGGTGATGGGCATCCCAATCGACGGGCGGTCCCGCTTCTTCTCGGTACGCGCGATCCACGAGCGTCAACAACCGCTCCACCGCCGCATCCAGCACCGACTCAGACAGCCGACCTTCGCGGACGGCTTTCACAATTTCGCCATCCTGAGCATAGAGGCCGCCAGGCATCTCGAGGTCCAGTCCCGCGGCGAGCCCTTGGACGCGATCGTTCACGGCGCCCCAGTCGGACACCACCACGCCGTCGAATCCCCAGTCGTCGCGCAGGACTTGGGTCAGAAGCCAGGGATTCTCCGAGCAGTAGGTGCCGTTCAAGCGATTGTAGGCGCACATGACGGTCCACGGCCGGCCGCCCTTGACGGCGCCCTCAAAACTCGCGAGATAAATCTCGCGCAGCGCCCGCTCGTCGACTTCGGCACTCGTCGTCATGCGACGGTATTCCTGGTTGTTGGCGGCGAAATGCTTCAGCGAAGTTCCGACGCCGCGCGACTGCACGCCGCGAATGTGGGCCGCCGCCATGGAGCCCGAGAGGAGCGGATCTTCGGAAAAGTACTCGAAATTGCGCCCGCATAGCGGCGATCGCTTGATGTTGGCGCCAGGTCCCAGCAGCACGTGCACGCCGAGGGCGCGGCACTCATCGCCGAGCGCCTGGCCGACGCGTTCGACAAGAGCGGGATCCCAGGAGCTGGCGAGCGTAGCGGCGGTGGGAAAGCAAGTCGCCGGCTCCGAATCGGTGAACGATCCGCCCGGCCGCTGCAATCGAACGCCATGCGGACCGTCGGTCAGGCGGAGGGACGGAATGCCGAGACGCTCGACGGGCTTGGTCTGCCAAAAGTTGAGCCCCGAGCAGAGCGATGCTTTTTCCTCAAGGGTGAGCTGCGAAATCAAACCGCGAAATGACATGGATTTCTCTCCTTTACTTTCGTATTTCTAGTTTCTTCCTGTGTCATAGAGCACTTGCTCGATTCACAAGCGCCCTATCAAAGGCGTAAGCCTGTTCGTCGTATGCCGCGAGGCCCTGAAACCGCAGAACCAAAATCGCAGCGAGGGAGGAGATACTGGTGACAACCGCAAGGTCGTCCACCTTACGAGCGGGATCGAGGATAGCCACCTGTTCGGGAAGCAAGACGACAATCAGCCCGGCGTACGTCATGAAAAAGACCCAAGTAGGACGTGCCAAGAGAAGCAAACAACACATTCCGCCGCGCAGCGGACGTGATGAACGCGCTTTCCTGTGGCTGTGGCGTCACATGGACCTCCATACGATGCACCATCCCCTTTCACGGAGCCCTGCGTGGTGCGGATAAGCAGTGGTTTGCAACCGCTTTCGCCCTTTGACGTCAATCTAGCGCGCAGGCAACGAGCCATCTAGAATATTTCTCAGATGAACGGTACGAATCTCATCCAAAGTGAGGCGGTAACCATGGAAGCATCCATCCCGACTTCGACACTTCGTAGTCATACAAAGTCCCACGAACCCTTTGCCCATGCAGGTTCGTGGGACCTGTGGATAACTCGTGTAGTGTCTACAGCCCT
>NZ_JAFMTY010000015.1 GCF_017329605.1 Alicyclobacillus fructus | reverse complement strand
AACTTCCAATCACCCTCCTTAGGGGGGGCTTGCTTTGTCTCAAGTTGAACTTACACGAATTTCATTCGTCACCCCCTTGACATTTCACCGCAGGTCTTTGTGGCACGATTATAGCACACGACAAAAAGGGGCATCATCGTAGGTTTTTCGCCGTATTTCGCCCGATCTCGGCACCTGTGTGAAGTTAGCATGCGCGGCCTGCGGCTGTCCTACTCCTGAGTGCGGGTATGTCCGGTGCAAAATGGGCCGCGATGTGATATGGTGGGGACACTGGGTGTCGGCGCTCAATCGCTGACACAGAACACCCTAGGAACGGACGCAGGAGGAGCGAAATCAGGTGGCAGCGGAGACCGTGTTGACTGCGGACCAGGAGGCGGAAGTGGCTCGCCAACTGGCCATCATTCGGCGCGGGACGGCCGAGATCGTCCCGGAAGAGGAACTGGTGCAGAAATTGAGGGAGTCCGTGCGGACGGGAACGCCGCTTCGCGTGAAGCTGGGCATTGATCCGACCTCGTCCGACATCCACCTCGGCCACACCGTGGTTTTGCACAAACTGCGCCAGTTTCAGGATCTCGGTCACCAGGTGTTTCTCGTCATCGGGAGTTTCACGGGTCAGATCGGCGATCCGACAGACAAAGCGGAAACGCGCAAGCAGCTTTCGGCGGAGGAAGTGGCCGAGAACGCGAAGACCTATGTCGCGCAGCTCTACAAGATTCTCGATCCGGAAAAGACCCAGGTGGTTTACAACGGGGATTGGCTGGCACCGCTTGACTTCGCCCAGGTCATCCGGCTCGCCTCCACCATCACCGTCGCGCGCATGTTGGAGCGGGAGGACTTCCAAAAGCGGTTTCAGGAAAATCGGCCCATTCACGTGCACGAGTTCTTCTATCCACTCATGCAGGCGTATGATTCCGTGCATCTGCGCGCGGACGTGGAACTTGGCGGAACGGATCAGAAGTTCAATCTGCTGATGGGCCGCCACCTTCAGCGGGAGTTCGGCCAGCCCATGCAGGTGGCCGTCATGCTGCCGCTGCTTGAGGGACTTGACGGCGTCAACAAGATGTCGAAGAGCCTCGGCAACTACATCGGCGTCGATGAGGAGCCGAACAACATGTTCGGCAAACTGATGTCGGTGCCGGACAGCCTGCTCTTCAAGTACTATGAACTGCTGTCGCTCAGGCCCGAGCAGGAGATCGAGGCCATGCGGCGAGACGTCGAGGCGGGCCGCATGAACCCGCGAGACGCCAAAATGCAGCTGGCGGAAGAACTCGTCGAGCGGTTTCTCGGGCCAGAGGCTCGCCGGGAGGCCGTGGAGCACTGGCGCACCGTCTTTCAAAAGGGCGGCCTGCCGGATGATATCCCCGAGCGGCGCGTCGACCATGAGGCCCGGTGGATTGTGAAGTGGCTGGTCGATCTCGGCCTCGCGCAGTCCAACAGCGACGCGCGCCGCGCGATCCAGGAGGGCGCGGTTCGGGTGAACGGGGACAAGGTGACCGACACGGACCTGCAGTACCAGCCGCAGGATGGCGACGTCATTCAGCGGGGCAAGCGGCAGTTCGTTCGGCTGCGCGTGCAGTGACGAACCGGCCATCGTCGGCGAGGTATGTTGGGCTTCTCGTCCACGTAGGTATGGACGAGGGGGTGAGGGACGTGCCGAGATCGTTCGTGCCTCGCCGGGGGCGAGTCACCCGGCCGAGAGAGATGCGCGCAGCGGGGTGGCACGCATCTTCTCGGCGATGGTTCGCTTTCGCCTTGTTGTGCCTCGCCGCCCTCGCCTTCGGCGCCTTTTGGGTGGAGTGGCGGCTCGCACCCATCGTGCGCACGTCATCCGCGTCGCTCGCCGCTCGGGTGGCCACCGAAGCGTTGAACGAAGCGATGGGAGAGGTCCTCGCGGCCTATCCGAACGGCGAGGAGTTGGTGCGGGTTCGGATGGAGCGAGGCCCGAGCGGCCAAGCGTTTTCCATTGTCACATTGGACATGGCGAAGCTCGCCAAGCTCCAGAGCGAAGCCATTCACGCGAGTGAAACCCGCCTCCAGACGCTTCGCAGACAGACGCTTCCCCTTCCTCTGCTCCAGGCCCTCTCGGGTTCCATCCTCGCGGGGTACACGGTCACGGTCCCCGTATCCTTTTCCCTTGTCGGAGCGGTTCACGCGCGGCTCGACGCGGACGTGGAATCCAAAGGCGTGAATCAGGTGGTGCACATCGTCTATCTCGAGTTGACCGCCGACGTCATGACGATGGCCCCGCTGGTGCGCGCCCCGGTGCACGTGACGGCGAGATCGCCCGTGGTGTATGTCATCATGAGCGGCCCTGTGCCGAATGTCGTCTTTCCCGGGGGATCCGGTGCCACCTCGTAGGCTTGCGCATATACTGCTCTAGCTTCCGCAGAAGCCTAGGAGGTTGGAGCCAGGATGAAGAAGTACGTGGTAAAGCCCGGGGAGTCGCTGTATCAGATCAGCCGTAAGACCGGCGTGCGTCTGCCCCTCATTCTCGCTGCGAACCCACAGATCCAGAACGCCAACGACATCGCTCCAGGCATGACCATCGTCATCCCAGAACTCGGCAAGGGCACCTCCGCGAAGCCCAAGGCGAAAAAGTCGCAGCCGAAGGCCAAAAAGGAGGTGGCCAAACCGTACTTCGGGTATGTCTGGCCGCATGCCGTGCAGCCCGGTGAGACCTGGACATCCATCGCAGATCGGTACAACGTCACGGTGGAGGATTTGGAACACTTGAATCCCGCGCTGGCCGCGCGCGAACTGACACCGGGGCTTGTGGTGTATGTGCCTCTCGGCGCACAGCCGGAAGTGCCACCTGCCCCGGCCGCGCCCGAGTCCGTCCCCGGCGCCTGGACCGCGCCGCCAGTCGCCCATGTGCCAGAGGCTCACGCGTATGAAATGAGCGGTGCGCCGGATGTGTTTCTCGGAGGCCAAGGGCACCAAGGGTATCTGCAACAGCCCCCCAACGTGATGCCCGATGAGGGCGTCGAACCGTGGCACGGCGCGGGGACAGAAGCGCCGCAGGACGAAGCTGGGGAAGCGCTGGACGAAGGCGTTCAGGGCGAGATGGTGCAAAGTCCCGAATTCGATGGCGGGCCGCACACGCACAAGCCTTTTCGGGAGGCGGCGCCGTTCATGCCCGAGACGGACGAAGATGGCTGGTCCAGGCCGTTTGTCATCCACGTGGGGAACGACGGCTGATGGACGCATCCGACATTGCCCATCTCGTCCGCGTGGGGTACGGGCTTGACGTCGACGCCGTGGTCCAGAAGCGGACAGTCTGGGGCATTGTCGCCGGGACGACGCGGTATATCCTGAAGCGCGCGCGTCCCCAGGACAGCGAGGAGCGCCTGCGGGCCCTCGCCGACATCCTCAAACGGTACCCATGCGTCGGCGTGGAGGCCGCTTTTCCTCTCGAGACGGTGCGCGGCACGATGCGCGTCTCCGGGGCAGATGGCGCGTGGTATTATCTTCAGCCGTGGCTCGAAGGTCGGCATGTCGACGTCAGCGACGAAGCCGAGCGGCTTGCCGTGACCCGGGCGCTGGCGCGTGCTCAGCGCGCTGCCCAGCCAGGGGTTGCGGTGGACGTCCTTAAGTACGGGGCGCTCCGGGACAAATGGCGCGCCAAGTTGCAGCTTCTCGAGCGGCTGCAGGCCGTCCCGGCGGATCGCGACCTTGCCGGATCGCTCCGGCGCATTCATGCGCGCGCCCGCTCCGTGTACGCGCAGTACGAGGAGGAGCCTGTTCGCCCGGCCGCCTTTTGCCATCGCGATCTCGCCCCGCACAACGTGCTGACGGCCCCAGGCGGTCGGGTCATGTTCATCGACTTCGATCACGCCGGTTTCGACGATCCGTTTTCCGATCCGGTTCAGTGGGTGAGCCACGTGGCCTACCTCGTCCCTCTGTGCGCCGACGCGTATCGAAGACTTTGGATGGCGTACGCACAGGCGGCCGGGCTCGACGAAGCGGGACTCGTGTCCCTTCTGAAGCTCGGCGCCTGGCCGGACATCGCGCTGCGCGCGCTGGCGGAGGTGTTCCGCGCGGGTCAACCGGAGGCCCGGATGTGGCGGCTGCGCTACGCTCTACGGTGCGAAGAGGATCGGGCCCGGATGCACGACGCCTGGCTGCGCGAGCTGGATGCATGATCTACCCGCCTGCTCGCGCCAGGCGCTTTCTTTCGTTTGCCCCATGCAGCATGTATACTGTTTGGGTACGAAGTCGACGGGGTGGGGGAATGGACGTGGCTTGGTCGGCGTTCCGCGTCGCCATCGCGCAGTTTGCGCCGAAGCTCGGCGACGTGTCCGCAAATTTGACCCGGCATCTGGAGTACGTGAACGAGGCCCAACGGGCGAATGCGCAAGTCGTTGTGTTTCCTGAACTCGCGCTCACCGGCTATCAGACGCAGGATCTGACGCTCGAGGTGGCGCGCCATGTGAGCCATCCCGACATTCGGCGGCTCATCGAGGCAAGCCGCCATGTGGACGTGCTGTTTTCGTTCGTCGAGGAGACGGATGACTGCCGTTTCTTCGTCACGGCGGCTTACGCGTCGGGCGGACGCCTCGTCCATCGCCACCGGAAGCTCTATCTGCCTACATATGGGATGTTTGACGAGCGCCGCTACTTTGCGCCGGGCGATCACGTCCGCACCTTCTTCGCACAGGGGGGACAAGCCGGCGTTTTGATCTGCGAGGACGCGTGGCACCTTTCGAGTCCGTATCTTCTCGCCGTCCAGGGCGCGTCCGTCATTTACGTCCCTGCCTCAAGCCCGTGGCGCAATACGATGGCCGCCTCGGATTTCGGCTCGCACGCGTTCTGGCGGCAGTTGTTGCAGGTCTACGCGCAACTGTGCGGTTGCTTTTTCGTGTTCGCGAATCGCGTCGGCTACGAAGACGGCGTTCATTTCTACGGCGGCAGCGGCGTGATGGGGCCGGACGGCGAGTGGGTGGCCGAGGGGCCGGCGTCCGAAGACGCGATGGTCGTGGCCGATCTCGACTTTCGGATGGTGCG
Source organism: Alicyclobacillus fructus (assembly GCF_017329605.1). Classification (GTDB taxonomy): domain Bacteria; phylum Bacillota; class Bacilli; order Alicyclobacillales; family Alicyclobacillaceae; genus Alicyclobacillus; species Alicyclobacillus fructus. The sequence continues at coordinate 72,723 of NZ_JAFMTY010000015.1, read as the reverse complement.
GCGCGCGCGCTACACGACGCCGCTCATGCGCGACGAACGCGTCCGCCTCGTGCTCGCCGAGATGCAGGAGGCTTTGCGCAGGAGGGCGACCGATGAGACCGGAGATTGAGGCGAAACTGTCGTTGAATCCTTCGCTCGTCACCTCGGTTTTGACAGGGTTTCTGCGCGATGAAGTGACCAAGGTCGGCTTCCAGAAGGTCGTCTTCGGCCTTTCCGGCGGGATCGACTCGGCGCTCACGGCGTTTTTGGCGACGGAGGCGCTCGGACGGGATCGCGTGCACGCCGTCCTCATGCCGTATCGCACCAGCAGCAGGAGCAGCGTCGAGGACGCGCTGAAGGTGGTCGAGGCGCTTCAGATCCCGCATACCGTGATTGACATCACGGCCCCGGTGGACGCTTATTTCGCCCAGGTGGATCGGATTCTCGGATACGAGGCGAGCGCGCTGCGGCGAGGAAATCGCATGGCGCGGGAGCGGATGGTCACCTTGTACGACCTCTCGGCCGCCATGAACGCGCTGGTGCTCGGCACGAGCAATAAGACGGAACTTCTGCTCGGATACGGCACGCAGTTTGGCGACATGGCGAGCGCGCTCAACCCCATCGGCGATCTCTACAAGTGCCAGGTCCGACAGCTCGCCGCGCATTTGGGGGTGCCGCAAAGCGTGTTGGAAAAGGCGCCGAGCGCCGATTTGTGGGCCGATCAGACCGACGAGAAGGAACTCGGTTTCACCTACGACGAGGCGGACGAGATCCTCTACCAGTGGGTCGACCTGAGGATGTCGCCGGACGAGATCGTCAGCCGAGGTTATCCCGAGCGACTCGTGCGGGGCATTGTCGAACGCGTGCGCCGCAACCAGTACAAGCGGCGCATGCCGATCATCGCCAAGCTGTCGGGGCGCACCATCGGTCTCGACTTCCGGTATCTGCGCGATTGGGGAACCTGATGTTTGGAGTGAATGGACATGGCGGGACATTCGAAATGGCACAACATTCAGCGGCGTAAGGGCAAGCAGGACGCCATTCGCGGGCAGCTGTTCACGAAGCTGTCCAAGGACATCTACCAGGCGGCGCGCGAGGGTGGCGGCAATCCGGAGACGAACTTCCGCCTGCGCGTGGCCATCGAGCGGGCGCGGGCGAACAACCTGCCTATGGAAAACATTCAGCGGACCATCGCGAAGGCCACCGGCCAGCTCGAAGGCGCGACGTATGAAGAATTGTTGTATGAAGGGTACGGCCCGCACGGAGTGGCGCTCTTGCTCGAGATCCTCACGGATAACCGCAACCGCACGGCGGCCGAGGTGCGCCACCTGTTCCGCAAGCACGGCGGCAATCTGGCGGAGTCGGGCGCCGTGGCGTGGATGTTCAACCGATTCGGCGAGATCGTGGTGCCGAAGGACAAGGTGGATGCGGATGAACTGATGATGATCGCGCTCGAGGCGGGGGCCGAGGACGTGATCGAGCGAGCGCGGACGTACGTGGTGAAGACGACGCCGGACAACTTCCGCGCGGTTCGCCTGAGCCTCGAGGAAAAGGGCATTCCGTACGAGGAAGCTTCGCTCACGTACGAGGCGTCGACGAAGATGGACCTGCCCGAGGAGGCGCTTGAACAGGTGTACGATCTCGTCGAGGCGCTGGAATCGCTCGACGACGTGCAGACGGTCTATACGAATCTCGATACGGGCGACGACGAGGAAGATGACGAGTGACGCGCATATTTGCCTCGCAGGTGCGCAGGTTAACATCTGAACCTGGTTGGTGAGATGGGAGGCAGGTTCAGATGCCAATGCGTATGGGCAGGATTCAAGCGGCCTTCGCCTTGCTGTCCGCCTGCGCGGGGTTGATCTGCGGCGCGCCGGTTCACGCCCGCGAGGTGTCGCCGGCGGGCACGGATTTCGGGCGTCACCACCGCATGCATCCACCGGCGCATCGCGTGATCCTGGTCAAGGAAACGCACACAGGCGCCTGGTCGCTTGAGAACCGGCAGGTCGATGACGACGCCGTGGTGGCGTTCGCTGGGCCAAGGCCCGCATGGCGGATGGACATTCCCCTCAGTTGCTACTTCCTGACGCCCGTTTACATGCGCGATCCGGGCGGGCAGATTCCGGGCGATCGCTCGGTGTGAAGGAGCGATCGCCCGTTCCCATCGCATTTCTTCTATTTTCCATATCTGTATGGGTAGGAGTTTCGGTGGTCCGTGGCGAATGAGAATAGCGTGCAAAGGAGGAGCGAACGTGGAGGTCTTGCGCATTCTTGGCGTGGACCCGGGTCTTGCCCGGCTGGGATATGGCATCGTCGAACGTGGGCCGGGCGATTCGCTCCGCCACGTGGTGCACGGTTGCATTGAGACTTGCGCGGACACGCCGCTGCCCGCCAGGCTCAAGCATATCTTTCAGAAGTTGACCGAGATCTGCCAGACGCATCGGCCAGACGTGATGGTGGTGGAGGAACTGTTCTTCAGCCGCAACGCGACGACGGCGTTCACGGTGGGGCAGGCCAGAGGCGTCGCCCTGTTGGCGGGGGCCGAGGCGGGGCTTGCGGTGATGGAATATACGCCCATGCAGGTCAAGCAAGCCGTGACGGGATACGGCCGCGCGGAGAAGCGGCAAGTCCAGGAGATGGTTCGGCTGTTATTGAGGCTGCCGCATCTGCCGCGGCCCGACGATGCGGCCGACGCGCTCGCCGTCGCCATCGCGCACGCGCATGCGGGGCGCATCGGCGAGCTGGAGGCGATGCTGAGCGATGCAAAGCGGACCGGTTGGGTGTGGGAACGGAGGCGTTATCGGTGATCGCGTTTTTGCGGGGGCGCGTGGCGTTTCTCGGCCCGGGTTACGTCGATCTCGACGTGCGCGACGTCGGCTACCGGGTCTACGTGTGCGAACGCACGCTTGCGGCGCTCGGCCTCGGCGACACCGCATTCTTGTATACACACCATCACGTGCGCGAGGACGGCTGGGCGCTCTATGGGTTTGAAACGAGCGAGGAGCGCTCGCTGTTTGAGCGACTTGTGGCCGTGTCTGGCATCGGCCCGAAGCTCGCGCTTCAGATCCTCGGGTCTGCAGGCGTGGGCGAGATCGTCGCGGCCATCGTGTCCGAAGACGTGGATGGCCTGAGCCGCCTGCCCGGGATCGGCCGCAAACTCGCGAGCCGGCTGGTGGTGGAATTGCGCGAGAAACTCGATGATCTCGCCTCTTCCGCCCTGATGAGCCTGCCTCGCCCGCGTTCGCCGGAGAACCCCGCCGCGGAGGACGCCGTGTCGGCGCTCGTCGCGCTCGGTTACCGCCCGCGGGAGGCGGAGGAGGCGGTGTCGGCGGTCGGAAAGGGACATCAGTCCGTCGAGGAGACCCTCAAGGCCGCACTGACGTATCTGTACGCGCGCGATGCCCGAACCGAACCGCTGTCCCAGAGCTAGCCGGGGCATGAGGAGGTGGACCGATGGACGATCGGTTGATTTCTGCGGAATGGATGCGCGAGGACGCGCAACTCGACACCATACGCCCCCGTTTTCTCGACGATTACGTCGGCCAGCGCGACGTCGTCGCGAACCTGCGGATTTTCATTCAGGCCGCCAAGGAGCGCAATGAACCGCTCGATCACGTCCTGCTGTACGGTCCGCCCGGCCTCGGCAAGACCTCGCTCGCGATGATCATCGCGAACGAGCTCGGCGTTCAGATCCGGGTCACCTCGGGTCCGGCCATCGAGCGAGCGGGCGATCTCGCCGCGATTCTGACCAACCTCCAGCCGGGCGACGTGCTGTTCATCGACGAGATTCACCGGCTTTCCCCGAGCGTGGAAGAGGTCCTCTATCCGGCGATGGAGGACTTTGCGATTGACATCGTCATCGGCAAAGGCCCGAGCGCCCGCTCGGTGCGATTGGATCTGCCTCCGTTCACGCTGATCGGCGCCACCACGCGCGCCGGCCTTTTGTCTCACCCGTTGCGCGATCGGTTCGGCGTCATGTTGCACCTCGACTATTATCCCGTTCGCGATCTCGCCGAGATCGTCAAGCGCAACGCGCGGATTCTGCAGATGGCCGTCACGGAGGACGGGTGTGTGGAGATCGCGCGCAGGGCTCGGGGAACGCCCCGCATTGCCAATCGCTTGCTCAAAAGGGTGCGCGACATCGCGCAGGTATCGGGTTGGGCCGAGGTGGACGCGGCCAAGGCCGCGGAGGCGCTGGCTCAACTCCACGTGGATCCCCTTGGGCTGGACGCCACCGACAAGCGCATTCTCGAGGCGGCCATGGACAAGTTCGGCGGCGGCCCTGTCGGGCTCGACACACTCGCTGCGGCCGTCGGAGAAGAGCCCTCGACTTTGGAAGACGTGTACGAGCCGTACCTGCTTCAGATCGGCTTCTTGAAGCGGACGCCGCGCGGCCGCGTCGTCATGCCGTCCGCTTACCGCCATCTGGGGCGCGCCGTGCCTTCCGGGTGAAGGAAATGGCGCTGGCGCCAAGCCGGACCCCCGTAAATGCAGGGCTGGGAACGAATTCATGAGGTGAGGTGGGAGCGTGGGCGTTCTCCCGTTTCGCGGAAGGTCGTTAGAGGAACGAAACGATTTGGCCCGCTTGCTCCAAAGTGCAAAAGACGGAAACCCGCATGCGCGGAACGAACTTATCGCTCGGTACATACCGTTCATCCTCCGCATCGCGTCTCAGACCGCCAAGCGATATATCGATCCGCGCGCGGATGATGAGTACAGCGTCTCGCTCGCGGCGTTCAACGAAGCCATTGACCGTTACCAAGATGAGCGCGCGGCATCGTTCCTGACCTTTGCGGAAACTGTGATCCGGCGGCGCCTCGTCGATTTCTTTCGCGCTCAGCGGCAGCACCGCGCCCACCTTCGGCTGTGGAGCGAATTCGACCAACTGGACGAAGAGGATCACGTGTCGAATTGGGTCGAGGTCGCATCTTCCCTTTCGGAACATCAGCGCCAGGAAGAGGCTGAGATGCGGGCGTATGAAATCGAGGAATATGCGCGTCGTCTGGCGGAGTATGGGCTGTCGTTCAGCGAATTGGTCGAGCTTTCGCCCAAGCACGAGGATGCGCGCAGAAACGCCCTGATGTGTGCACGCGCGATCGCGTTTGATCCGGAGCTTTTGGCTTACGTGCATCGGCGGAAGGCTCTGCCGCTTCGCCAGGTGGAGGAGCGGGTCCGCGTCTCGCGCAAGACGCTGGAACGCCAGCGCAAGTACATCCTGGCCATGGTGCTCCTCTTATCGGGGGACTTTCCGATTCTGAAGTCGTTTCTTGTCAGGGCGGAAGGGGATTGACGTCATGAATGTGCGAGTCCGGGGGCGCGCCGTTGTGGTGGAACTCCAGGGGGATCGCGCCATTTTGTTCACGGAGGACGGAGCGTTTGTAAGCGTGCCGGCTGAGGCCGGCATGTCGGTGGGGGACGTGATCGACAGGGCTGCGGCGGCCTCCTTCCCGTCCGGCTGGTTTCGCGCCTGGAGGAAGCGGGGATTGGCCTTGGGATCTGTCGCAGCGTGTCTTCTGGCGGCGGTCGGGGGGCTGTGGTCGATCTCCGCTTGGACCGCACGGCCGCATGCGTTGGTCTCGGTCGATGCGAACGGCGAATGGAGCCTGGCGGTCGACCGGAACATGCGCGTCGTGTCTGCGCGCGCGTACAACGCGGTGGGCGAGGAGGCGCTCCAGCGCGTTCGCGTCAAGGGGCAACCGCTTGCCGATGCGGTTCGGTCTCTCGTCGGCGAGCTCGCGGCGCAGGGACAGCTCCCTCGGAACGACAGCGTCGTGGTGGCCACCACGACGCTCGACGGCGCCGTGGGCCGTGACGCCATTCAACGCGTGGTGACGAGCGCCGTCCAGGGTGCCACCCAGGGGGCGGGCAACGTGTACAGCATGGCTCTGTCGCCGAGCGTCTGGAATGAGGCGCTCGCCAACCACGTCGCCCCTGCGCAATATGCGAGTTACCTGCTTGCGCAAGAGGTAGGCGTGAACGTCCATCTGAACGATCTGAACTCCGCCAACGTCCAGACCGTGGTCGCGCAGGCGCACGATCTTCACACCGCGCTTGCCGGACTCAACACAGGCGACTACGACGAGGTCGCGAGCATTGTGGAAGCGGCTCTCGGCCAGACTTTGAATTCGCACAGCGAGCCTCGCTATAATGGGTGATGCTCGTTCGTCATGCACGACATTGCCCGCGGGCCGTGAAACCATGAGACGAAACGGGCTGTCCCGGTGCGCCGGGGCAGCTTTTTCGCGTTTCCAACGACGTCTTGGGAGGAATGCTTGTGCGCGTGGAAGACTTCGACTATGAACTCCCGGAACACCTGATTGCGCAGCAGCCGCTGCCCGAACGCGACCAGTCCAGGTTGCTCGTGGTCGATCCCGTCGATCGCGTCGTGCGGCACCGCATCTTTGCCGAGATCGTGGAAGAGTTGAATCCTGGTGACGTCCTGGTGATGAACGATTCACGGGTCCTGCCCGCGCGACTGTACGCGGTGAAACCGGACACGGGCGGGCGCGTGGAGCTGCTGTTGGTGCGGCCGGTCGACGATCAGCCGAATACCTGGCAGGCCCTGGCCCGGCCTGCGAAGCGGCTTCACGTCGGCCACCGGCTGGTGGTGGGGGAAGGCGACGGGCGCGTCGAGGTCGAAGTCGTCGGCGAAGAGGAAGAGGGCATTCGCCTCGTTCGATTCCACACGGAGGAGTCCGTGATCGACGTGGCGCATCGGCTTGGCGAGATGCCGCTTCCGCCCTACATCCACGAGAAGTTGGAGGATAAGGAACGATATCAGACGGTGTATGCGAGGCGCGAGGGCTCCGTCGCCGCGCCAACGGCAGGTCTCCACTTCACAGAGCGCCTGTTGCAGACGCTCAAGGACAAGGGTGTTCAGCTGTGCCACGTGACGCTGCACGTGGGAATTGGCACCTTCCGTCCCGTGCAGGTCGAGAAAGTCGAGGAGCATCGCATGCACAGCGAGTGGTACGAAGTGAGCGCGGAGACGGCCGAGGTGGTCAACCGCGCGAAGGCCGAAGGCAGGCCGGTCATCGCGGTCGGGACCACGGCGCTTCGCACGCTTGAGGCGGCGGGGCAGTCCGGCGTCCTGGTGCCAGGTCAAGGAGAGACGGACATCTTCATTTACCCCGGCTTTGCGTTTCACATCATGGACGGGCTGATCACGAACTTCCACCTGCCCAAGTCCACCTTGTTCATGTTGGTGTGTGCCGTCATGGGCACGGACTACGCGAAGGCGGTGTACCGCGAGGCGGTGGAGCGTTCGTACCGGTTTTTCAGCTTTGGAGACGCCATGTTCATCAAGAGGAGGGCGGATGTTGCAGGCACCAGTGAGGTTTGAGCTCCTCAAGCGCTGTTCCCGCAGCGAAGCGCGGAGGGGGCGGCTGATCACGCCGCACGGCGTGATCGAGACGCCTGTGTTCATGCCGGTCGGCACGCAGGCGACGGTGAAGACGATGGCGCCGTGGGAGCTCGAGGAGCTCGGCGCGGGGATTATCCTTTCGAACACATACCATCTTCACCTGCGGCCGGGAGAGGACATCGTCCGGCGCGCGGGCGGGCTTCACGGTTTCATGCAGTGGAAAGGCGCCATCCTGACCGACAGCGGCGGCTTTCAAGTGTTCAGCCTGGCGAGCCTGCGGAAAATCACCGATGAGGGCGTCAGGTTCCGATCCCACATCGACGGCAGCCCGCGCTTTTTTTCGCCTGAGACCGTCATGGCCATTGAAAACGCGCTGGGCGCCGACATCATCATGCAGCTCGACGAGTGTCCGCCTTACGGGGCGTCGAGATCGTACCTGGAGACATCGCTTCGGCGCACGCTCGCTTGGGCCAAGCGCTGCAAGGACGCGCATGCCCGTCCAGAAGAACAGGCGCTGTTTGGGATCGTTCAAGGTGGCGAGCACCTCGATCTTCGCCGACGAGCGGTGGAGGAGCTGGTGGAACTCGATTTGCCCGGCTACGCCATTGGGGGACTGAGCGTCGGGGAGCCGAAACCGCTCATGTACGAGATCCTCTCCCACGTCGCCCCGCTCTTGCCGCAGGACAAGCCGAGGTACCTGATGGGCGTGGGCAGCCCGGACGACCTGTTCGAAGGCGTGGAGCGCGGCGTGGACATGTTTGATTGCGTCCTCCCGACGCGCATCGCTCGAAACGGAACCGTGTTCACGTCGGAGGGCAAGATGGTGATGAAGCACGCCCGGTACCGGGACGACTTCCGTCCGATGGACCCGTCTTGTTCGTGCCGGGTGTGTCGCACCTTTTCGCGGGCGTACATCCGCCATCTCCTCAAGGCGGAAGAAATTCTCGGCGTGCGGCTGACCACGTATCACAACGTGCACTTTTTGCTCAACCTGATGAAGGAAATCAGAAAGTCCATCGAAGAGGACAGGTTTTTGGCGTTCAAGCGCGAATTCTACGATAGGTACGGTTATACATCCGAGCGAGAGGACGTGTGAGTTTGAAGGGCAGCAGCATTCTGTTTTTGATCCTCCTGATTGTGGTGTTCTATGTGCTCATCCTGTTGCCGCAACGGAGGCAGCAAAAAAATCGCGCGGAGATGATGAAGAAGCTGGGGCCGGGGGCCCGTGTCATGACCGCCGCCGGATTGTACGGCGAGATCGTCGCGATGCGAGGGGACATCGCCGTCATTCGCATCGCGGATGGTGTCGACGTGGAGATGGACCAGCGCGCCATTGTGCGCGTGGTCGAAGAAGGGCACGAGCCTGAGTCTGAGGACGAGATTGACGAAGCGGACGAGACGCCGGAGGACGCGGACGGCGCGGTTGAGAACGACGGCGGACATTCGTCCGATGAACACGACGGCACTTCGGAAGCGGCGCGTGAATTTGACGAGCACCGCAAGGAACACGGCGGGGCGTGAAGCGCGGAATGGGAGGTCGGTCACCTGAACATCCAGTGCCTCGGCCTCCCGCATCGTCTGTCGCGCGTTACGGGCGAGCCCATGCGCTCCCCATGACGCCTCCAAATGCGCCAATCACCGACATCAGAAGGATGCGAAACAGCCCGCTCGCGTCGAATGTGAACGTGTTGTCGACGAACAGGCCGATGGCGACCATGATGACGGCGTAGAGGAGGCCGGTCGCGCCGCCGTGAAACCATCCGCGGCCCTGTCCCTGGCGCGCGGCCGCGATGGCGCCGATGAGGACCGCGAGGCAGTGGATGATGTACGCGGCCGTTGTGATCCGTTCCGGTCCCCATTCTCCGTAGTGCGCCATGAAGAAGACGGCGATGGTGCCACAGAGGGCGATGCACAGGCTCCAGACTGTTCCGTAGACGACAGGGATGGCGCGTAGCACGTCGAATCGATGGCCTTCGTTCCATCTCGACACGGGCGCATCACTCCTGGTACAAGTCTCTCTACACGATATTCGGAGAGATGGGCGAATATGATCTTGTCCGCTGAGATATGAACTGTTTATACTGGAAACTTGAAGAATTCGAACGGGCGCGGGTTGGGGTGGGGGTGACGGTATGGCGGAAGGCATACCGCTCAAGCGACAAACCGTGTACAGTCTGATGGTCGGAATCTTCGGGTGCGGAACGGCCTTGGTGGGGCTCCCGGAGCTTCGGCATGCAAACGTCTGGTTCTTTATCGTGATGCTGGCGTTGGCTTGTCTCGTGGAGGCCATGCCGGTGCCGCTTCGCTTGGGGTCCGCCAGTTTGACACCTGCGGTTCTATTCTCCTACGTGTCCCTCAACCGCCCGGAAGAGGCGATGCTTTGCGCCATCGCCGCCGCGTTTGTGCCCGCGCTGAGGCGCCACTGGGACCTGGAGACGCTCTTTTTTAACGCCGGTCAATATGCGCTCTCGGCCCTCGCGATGTGGTGGGTGCTCCATCAGCTCGTCGCCCTCCCGATGACTCGCATTGACGCGCTTGCCGTGGGTTGCCTCGTCTTGTCGGCAGCGGTGTTTCTCGTCGTCAACCACGCTTTTGTGCAAATCATCCAGTGGCTGCGTGGAGCGTTTCTTTGGACTGCGGTCTGGACAGCTCTGATGACGGATCTGATTAATCTGGCGCTTTGCATTCCGTTCGCGCTGCTCGTCGTGCTGCTCGATTCCACGAGCGCGTGGCTGGCGCCCGTCATGGTCCTGCCGCTTCTCATGCTCGCTTACATGCTTCGCTCACACCGCCAGGCGATGGATTTGCAGGAGATCCACGAGTGCCTCGCGAATCTCGCGACCGAGTTTGACATGAGGCAGATTGCGCTCGAAGCGGCGCACCTCGCGCGTACAATGACGCTCGCCGATTGCGTCGCGGTCTTCGTCATCGACGGGCGCGGCTGCCTCGTTCCTGCCGCCGTTTATCCCCGTTCGTACGAGGGCGAATTCTCCATGGAGGGCTGGCCCGAGTCCGAGGGCGGTGTCATTTGGAAGACCATCCATCAGCGCGATCACGTCATCGTCCCGGACGTGCGGAAGGATGACCGCGTCCGCTACTTTGGAGAGACGCCCACGTTTCTGAGCATGGCCATCTTTCCCATGCACGCGCATCAGAAGGCGCATGGCGCGATCGTCTGCTACGCGAAGCGCCCCAAAGCCTTCAGCCACATGCATGAATACATGGACGCGCTGGCCAACCAGGTCTCCGTCTTGCTCGAGAACGCCAAGCTGTACCAGGAACTTCAGGAGCGCTCCTTCCGGGATGAAGCCACCGGGCTTTTGAACTATCGCTATTTCTACGAAGAGTTGTCCAGGCGGGTTCAGGCGTCGCTGAGGGAGAATCGGCCGGTGTCCGTGCTGATTGTGGATGTGGATTTCTTCAAGCGGTTCAACGACACGTACGGGCATCTCGCGGGGGATGTCGTGCTGCGCGAAGTCGGGCGTGTTCTCGAACGCCACGCTGCGCCAGACGGCGTGGCCGCGCGGTACGGCGGCGAGGAGTTCGCGGTGTTGCTTTGGGCAAGCGCGCAAGAGGCGTACGAGGTTGCCGAAGCGATTCGCCAGGATGTCGCGAAGCTCGCGGTCGACTTCGAAGGCTACCACCTTCAGGGCATCACGGTCAGCATCGGCATGGCCACCTGCCCGGATCACAGCGAGTCGGATCGGGACCTTCTCGTCAAGGCCGACAGCGCCATGTATTGGGGCGCCAAGCAACGCGGCCGCAATCGAACCGCCATGTACGCGCCCGAGTTCGACACCCAGCTGTTCGTCGATCCGCTCACGAGTTTGTACACCCACCATTTTGTGAACATACGCGTCCGGGATGAGATGGCTCACGGCACGACATGTTGGGGCGTCATTTGTCTCGATCTCGTCCGGTTCAGCGACATCAACAGCCTGTACGGTTTCGAGGCGGGAGACGAGGTGTTGCGTCAGGCGGGGGTAATCATCCGCCAGGTTTTGCGCCACTCCGAATTGGCTTGCCGGTACGGGGGCGACGAGATGTTGATCATCATCCCGAACGTCTCCGAACTGGAGTTGACGGGCATTTGTCGGCGCGTCGTGCAGGCCATTGAACAACACTCGTTCCGCGTGGGAGAACACACGCTGTCGCTGCGTGTGGCGTCGGGTATCGAGGTCTACGACGTGGTTCAGGACGGCGCCGATCTGTTCAATCGGATTGAGGAAATGTTCGCGCGCCTGCACGCCCCGGTTCGAAGCGGAGAGTCCGAGTCTCCCTCGCACACGGGCTAAGGGCATGGAGCCGCCCCTCTGCCGGGCATACTGCCAAGGTGAGGAGGGGCTCGTTTCCATGCCGCACATCCCGCTTTGGCAGTTTCCGCTTCGCGCGTTGGTGCTCTACCTGATGGTGATGGTGGCGCTCCGCATCATGGGAAAGCGCGAGATCGGGCAATTGTCCGTGTTCGATCTCGTCGTGTCCATCATGATCGCGGAACTGTCCACCCTGCCCATGGAGGACAGGCGCGTTCCCATCTGGGAGGCGGCCATCTCCATCGGGTCGCTCGTCTTCTTCCAGCTCGCGGTCGCGTTCCTCCAGATGAAGAGCCATCGCTTTCGCCACTGGATCGAGGGCGAGCCCTCGGTCCTCATCGCCCATGGCCGGATCTGCGATCGCGAGATGCGTCGCATCCGGTACACTGTGCACGATCTGCTGACGCAGTTGCGCGAGCAGGGCTACGCGGACGTCGCCGACGTGGAGTTCGCCATCCTCGAGACCTCCGGGCAGCTGAGCGTGGTGCCGAAGCCGGAAGCGCGCCCGCTCACTCCGCGCGATCTCGGCATCCCCGCCGAGGAAAGCGGCCCGGCTGTCACGGTGGTGGTCGACGGCAAACCGGTGCAGAGCGCGCTCGACCGATTGGGCCGCGACGAGGCATGGCTGCGCGAACAACTGCGCCACCGCGGCTACGCCCTGGAGCGCGTGTTCTACGCCCGCGTCAACGGCCGCGGAGAGTGGTGGATCGACGAGAAAGACGAATCCGCGCCCTCAGACGGCGAAGGGAAGGTGGCGGACCAGGGCGGCGAGCCAGGGTCCCACCCTGGGAACGCGCTCGATGGCGCGGGACGTGAGGACGCGCAGGGAGCAGAGAAGCGCGAAGTAGAGGAGCAGGCCGCCCACGACGGCGAGCAACAGCGATGACGCGGAGAGGGACGAACCCGACCGGAACGTGATGAGCAGCATGTAGGCGAGCATGGCGACCGACGCAATGCCAATGCGCACGATGGAAGCCGTCCGCATCTGAAACCCAATTTCCCGGACGACAGCCATCAGGTGAAGTACCGTCGTGAGCGTGAAGGAGAAGGCTGTCGCGATGCTCACACCGAGAATGCCGAGCGATGGGCGAGTGGCGAGCAACAGGATGACGCCAAGGCGCGCCACGCCGCCGACAATGGAATTCAGCATCGCGGTGCCGGCCCGGTTGAGACCCTGCAAGATCCCTGTCAAAGGCGATTGCAGACACAGCATGAACACGAACGGCGCCATGATGGCGAGCATGGGGCCGACATGAGCGTCTCCGTAGATGGCTCGCGTGAGCGGGGCTGCGAAGAACGTGAACACAATCGAAGCGGGAAACGCAACCATGGCCGTCACCGTGATGCTCTGCGACAGGCGATGGCGAATTCGATCCAGATTCCCGGCTGCCTGCGCTTCCGCGACGGCCGGGACCAGGTTGGTGGCCAGCGAAGACGTGACGACGGTCGGGAAGACGAGCAGGGGAATGGCCATGCCGGAGTAAGCCCCGTAAAGCGCCGTGGCCTGCTTCAGCGGCACGCCCGCCATGCTCAGCGCGCGCAGGACGAGAATGGGCTCGGCGGCGGAGAGCAATGACCAGATGAGGCGACTGGCTGTGACAGGCAGGGACAGTTGCGTGATGGCTCGGAAGGTTGCCCGAAGGGGTTCGGCGGTGCGGGCGTACGCTGGTTCCGGTACGATCTGCTCCATGCGGCCGCGGCGCCGCTGTTGCCACACCAGAAACAGGAGGCCCGACAGCTCGCCCAAAACCATGCCGATCATCGCCGCCATGGCCGCATAGGCCAGCGAGAATCGGACGAAGTAGGCGGCCAGCGCCCATATGCTCGCGATGCGCACGGACTGCTCCAGGATCGAAGCCCAGGCGGTGGGCGTCATGTCCTGAATGCCTTGGAAATAGCCGCGGTACAGGCTTGCCACGGCGATCACGCCGACCACCGGGATCATGGCGAGGTACGTGGGATACGCTCTCGGATCCGTGAGCCAGTATTGGGCTACGACGTGACGGAACATGTACATGAGACCCATGCACAGCGCCGCCAGAGACAGGACGCAGGCAGAGGAAATCTGCATGACCCGGCGCACGCGAACCGTGTCGCGCTTGGCCACCGCTTCTGCCACCAGCTTCGCGATGGCGAGCGGGAATCCCATGGTGACCAACGTGAGGGCCAGTCCCAAAATGGGGAAGACAATCTGAAACAACCCCATGGCTTCCGCGCCAATGAGCCTTGTCAGCACAATGCGATAGACGAAGCCCATGATTCGCGTCACGATGCCGGCCATCATCAGGACCAATGCACCCTGCAGGAACGTTTGGCGGCTCAATCGATTCTCCCTCCCGTCGATCCCGCGAGTGGGGTACGTTATTGCCTATGCCAAGTCGAAGGACGGTAGTCCACTTTCGTCGCCAAACAGGATTTTTCGGGTGCGAGATGGAATTGTTATTCGGCACGCATCGGAGGGGATGGGCGGTGGACGATCCGTTAATGCATCCTGAAGTCCGGCCGTACGCGGATCAGGTGCGGTTCCTGTGCGAGGCGAAGATCGAGGAGTTTCGCCTTATGGGCTATGATTCGATTGATTTCGACTCCTTCTGGGCATACCTCTGCGCGAAGTTGCCCCGCCCGCTGTCACTTCACCGCTTGGTGGACCTGATTTTGTCGGCGAAGCCGAACGACTACATGACGTACGTGACGCTTGGCGCGCTGCGCGGGGAAGTGGGCGGACCGGGCGAGGTTTGACGTCGAAAAACGTCGACCGGTATACTGGTTCGTGTTATGCACGTGGGAAGTGGCGGACAAGGAGGACAAACGATGAAGTGGGGGCGCCTCTTGGCGTTTCTCGTGATGGTGGCGGCTGTTCTCGGCCTCACCGTCAGCACCGGCCCAAAGATCTGGAAGTCGATTCCTCTGGGCCTCGATTTGAAGGGCGGCGTGGATCTGTTGTACGCGGTGGACACACCGAAAGGCCATCCGCTCGACAGCACGGGCAAGGCGGCCTTGGTGCGCGCCATTGAGATGCGCGTGAACTCCCTCGGCGTCTCATCGCCCATCATTCAACTGGAAGGTCGCAACCAACTCGGGCAGGATCAGATTCGCGTCGAAGTCGCTGGCGTGAAAAATCAGCAGGAGGCCGTGAATGTCATTGGGGCCACGGCGCAATTGGCCATCTACGGGAGCGCCAAGATCGACCCCAAGACCGGCAAGATTGTGCCGGTCGGTCCGCCTCTCGCGACGGGCGCCGATTTGAAGTCGAACGCGCACTGGGTGGTGGACCAACAGACAGGGCAGAACGCGGTCGCGATCGAATTTAAGAACGCGAGTCTCTGGACAAGCATCACCAAGCGGTATTTGCAAAAGCCCATCTATGTCTTTCTGAACGGACAATTGCTGACCAATCCCGTCGTCGAGCAGGTGATGTACACGGGGCAGAGCGAGATCTCGGGGGGCAACCTGAACACGCCGCAGGCGTGCATGGACCTCGCCAACGAGCTCAACGCAGGCGCGCTGCCCTATCCGCTGACGCTCGAGAGCGAGACGAGCGTGGGTCCCACTTTGGGAGCCGCAAGCCTGCAACGTACGCTCCTGGCTGGCGTCATTGCGGTGGTGCTCATCTTCGCGTTCATGATGGCGGCGTATCGGATGGCGGGGCTCATTGCCGACGTCGCGCTCGTGGCGTACGGCTATCTCACGCTGCTGACGTTCGCCGGGTTGCACGTCGTATTGACGCTGTCGGGGCTCGCCGCGCTGATCCTCGGCGTCGGCATTGCGGTCGATGCGAATATCATCACGTATGAGCGAATCAAAGATGAGGTGCGAAATGGGCGCAGTTTGCGCTCTGCCGTACGGATCGGCAATAAGAACGCGTTCCGCACGATCGTCGACTCGAATGCGACCACTTTCATCGCGGGGCTCATCATGTACATCTTCGGCGGAGAAGGAGATGTGCGCGGGTTCGCCGTGGCCTTGATGGTCAGCATCATCGTCAGCCTCTTGACGGCCGTGCTGTTTGCCCGGGCAATGTTGTTGACGTTCACGGCGGCGCAGGCAGTCAAGAATCCTTGGTGGTACGGCGCGCCGAGAGGGGTGGTGAAGAGCCGTGAAGCCAAGGTTTGATATCATCCGGGCCAGCCGCTGGTTCTTCCTGCTGTCGGGCGCCATTACCGTGGCGGGCTTCGTGGTGTTCGCCCTGTTCGGCTTCAATCTAAGCACGGATTTCAAGTCGGGTTCAGAAGTGCAGTTTGAACTGAACCAACGTGTGCCCGAAGCCCGGGTGAGGCAGATGTTCGCGTCCATCGGCCTCCCGCTCGGCGACACCAGTCTCACGGTGGGCGGCATTCAACAGAATGTGGTCATGGTGACGTTGCCCGAGCAACTCACGGCGAAGCAAATCAGCGAGATTCAGGCGGCGGAACACCGCTTCTTTCCCGACGCCAAGCAGGATATTCAGGTGAACTCCGTCGATCCCTTTGTGGCGCAGCAAACGGCGCGCAAAGCCGTTTACGCCGTGTTGGCCGCCGCGGCCTGCATTGTCGTGTACATCGCGATTCGGTTCGAATTCCGATTCGCCATCTCGGGCATTATCGCCCTGCTTCACGATGCCTTCATCGTGTTGGCGGCGTTCGCCCTGCTCCGCCGTCAGGTGGATTTGACGTTTGTGGCGGCGCTGCTCACCATCGTCGGCTACTCCATCAACGACACGATCGTCATTTTCGACCGGATCCGCGAGAACCTGAAGCTCGAAAAGCCGGACACCGTCGAGGAACTGCGGTCGGTGGTGAACAAGAGCCTGTGGCAGGTGATGAACCGCTCGATTCGGACCGTTCTCACCGTGCTCATCGCGGCGGTCATCCTTTACTTCTTCGGCGGCATCTCCATCCGCAACTTTACGTTCGCGCTCATGATCGGTCTCGTGAGCGGCGCGTATTCTTCCATCTTCATCGCGAGCCCTTTGTGGGTGGCCTGGCGATCGCGCTCGTTCAAGAAGGCCGATGGCGGCGACCAAGCCGCACCGATGGCGGAGTGATGGCGGGGAGCGCACACCGGCGGCGCTCCCTTCGTTCAGCGCTTGACGAAAGGATTCGATGGTGATTGCACGTGACGAATCAGCTCGAGCGGCGCGGCTCCCTTCTAAGCTATGTGAATGCGGTGTTGAACGTCGTCCTGGCGCTGGCCAAGGGCGTGATCGGGGTGATGGCCCACAGTGAGGCGCTGATTGCGGATGCCGTCCATTCCGCCTCCGACCTGATTGGTTCGGTCGCGGTCATTGTGGGCCTTCGCATTGCGCGAAAACCTCCTGACGAGGATCACCCGTACGGTCACGGCAAGGCGGAGCTGATCGCGTCCATCTGTGTGAGCGCCTTGCTCATCGCCGCGTCCATCGAGGTGTTTTATTCCTCCATCGCTTCTTTCTTTCGCAGTCCGCACGCACCCGAGTGGGCAGCTGGCTTTATGGCGGCCATCGCCGTGGTCGTCAAGGAGGCGCTGTACCGCTACAACCTCCGACTGGGGAAGCGCCTGCAGTCGAAGAGCCTCCTCGCGCAAGCGTCCGATCACCGCGCGGACGTCTACTCTTCCCTCGCGGCGCTCGTCGGGATCGTGCTCGCCATCGTCGGCCGACGCCTGGGCATCCCATGGTTGATGTACACCGATGCGGCGGCCGGGATCATCGTGGCCGCGCTGGTTCTGAAGATGGCCGTCGAGATCGCCAAGGATGCCTTGGAGATCCTGATGGACCGCGTCGTGCTGTCCGAAGAGGCGCTGCAGCTTTATCGGCGGGAAGTCCTCGCCGTTCCGGGCGTGCGCGCCATCGATGAACTTCGGGTGCGCGATCACGGCCAGTACGTGATCGTCGACATCGAGATCGCCGTCGATGCCGACATCTCCGTGCTCGCGGGTCACGACATCGCCGCAGCTGTTCGCGATCGCCTGCGTGAGAAGTTCGATCGCGTCCAGGACGTGTTTGTTCACGTCAATCCTTACGATCCGGGTGAACGCCATCACGTGCGTGAGAGGGGGCACAAGCGGTGAGTATGCCTCTCTGGCGGGCGGCGCCCGTCGGCGATGTCGCTCGCAAGCTGGCTTCGGCCTTGGGCATGCCGCTTCGAGTGGCGCGCCTCGTCGCGGCTCGGGGTTATCGCGATCCGGAGGAAGTGCGTCGGCTTCTCACAGCCGACGTGCCTTGGAGCCATCCCATGGACTTCACGGACATGGCTGCGGCGTGTGAGCAAATCCTGTGGACTGTGAAAAGGCGTGAGAACATCGCCATCATCGGCGACTATGACGTCGACGGCGTGAGCGCCGCGGCCATCTTGACGAGCGCCATTCGCGCCTTGGGCGGGGACGTGAGCTGTCACATCCCCGAGCGCGTGTCGGACGGCTACGGTTTCTCGCTCCGCTTGCTCGAGGATGCCAAGAAGGCGGGCGCCAGCCTCATCGTCACGGTGGACAACGGGATTCGCGCCGTCGAGGCCATCATGGCGGCTCGGGCCAGCGGGCTTGGCGTGATTGTGACCGATCATCATGAACCTGGTGACGAAGTGATTCCCGACGGCATCCCGGTCCTGCACTTCACGCGCCATCGCGATCCCGTCTCCGCGAAGCGCGGATGCGGCGCGTTCGTCGCCTGGAAACTGGCGACGCAACTGCTCGCGGAGGCACCCGAATCTCGCCGCGAAGCGCTGCGCGCTTGGCTGATGGGTCTCGCCGCGCTCGGCACGCTCGCGGACATGATGCCGCTCGTCGGAGAGAATCGCCGCCTGGTGCGCGAGGGAATGCGCGGCCTGGCCGTGAGTGGGCGTGCGGGTTGGCGCATTCTGTGCGATCGCGCCCGCGTGAGCCGCGAAACCCTGACGGCTTCCGACGTGTCCTGGCGCCTGGTGCCCAGATTGAATGCGGCGGGACGAATGGCGCACGCCGATCTCGCGTACCGCCTGTTGATGGCGGACGATGAGATGGAGGCGACAAGGTTGGCGGACGAGATCGAGGCGCTCAATGAACGGCGCCGGGAGGCTGTCGACGCCGCTTTCGCCGAGGCCGCGTCGCTCGTGGAGCGAGAATACGGCGCGAATCCTGCCGCCGTGGTCGTCGCTGGACAGTGGCCGCTTGGGGTCGTCGGCCTGGTGGCGGCTCGGCTCGCGCAGACGTATGGCTGTCCTGCCATCGCTCTCGCCGACATGGGCGACGGCACGTTGCGGGGCTCAGGGCGCGCGCCGGAAGGCATTTCGCTCCTGCAACTTCTGTCGCAGTGCAGCGGCTTTCTCGATCACTTTGGCGGGCATGCGTCCGCCGTCGGGTGCGGCCTCGCTGCATCCCAATTGGCCCCATTCCGAGCTGCGCTGCTGGAGGCCGCCGTGCGTGAGCCGCGCACGTCTTCGAATGTGCCGATGACCCTCGCGGACGATTACCTCGTGTTGTCGGAGTCGGCCGACGAGCTGCTGATGTGGTTGGAGAAGCTCGCTCCTTTTGGTCCTGAGCATGAGCCGTTCCAATTTTTCGTGGGTCCCGTCGAGATCGCCAGGTGTACGCCGATGGGAGGGGGAGAACACCTGCGGCTCGTGCTGACCGAGGGAGATGCCCGCCAAGAGGCCGTCTGGTTTCGTGCGCCTCCGGCCGTGGCCCGCGATCCCTCCGGGCTCTGGGCCTTCATTGTCGAGCTCGCGCCGAATGCGTGGCGCGGCGTCGTTCGACCCCAGTTGCGGATTGACCGAGGGTATCGCCTGCCGCGCGCCGTCTCCAGGGAGGCGTTTGCCAGCGCCTTTCGGGCGTTGCGGCGCGGACCTTGCACGCTCGAGGTTCTGCAGCAGCGGGTGAGCTCCGTCTCGGCCGATCTCGCCCGCGATCTCGACTCGGTCCTTGAGACATTCCTGGAGTTGGGGTTTGCCGCGCAAAAGGACGGCCTGTATCATGTGATTGCAAGTGAAAAGCGAGATCTGCGCGACTCCGTCGCGTATCAATCGCTGGTGCGGAGATATTTGCGGCCCATCTCGAATGAGGGCGAGTGAATGCGTGGAAGAGGAGAGAACGACTTGAAAGACAATTATCGGACGTGGATTCGCGACATCCCCGATTTCCCCAAAAAGGGAATTCTCTTTCGGGATATCACGCCGCTCTTGGGAAATGGCGCTGTGTATCGGGACGCCATCGCGGCGTTGGCAACCAAAGCGAAGGATTGGGAGCCAGAGTTGGTCGTCGGTCCGGAAGCGCGCGGGTACGTGGTGGGGGCGCCGCTCGCTGTGACGCTCGGCCTAGGGTTTGTGCCGGTGCGGAAACCGGGAAAACTGCCGTATAAGACGGTGAGCGTGGAATATGCGCTCGAGTACGGGACGGATCGCCTGGAGATTCACGAGGACGCCATTCGGCCCGGTCAGCGGGTGGTGGTGGCGGATGATCTATTGGCGACGGGGGGCACCATGCGGGCCACCATCGACCTCGTCGAGAAGCTGGGCGGCGTGGTGGTCGGCGCCGCGTTTCTCATTGAATTGAAACAGTTGGGCGGCCGTGATAGGCTAGGCGATATACCCGTTTACACGCTTGTCCAGTTTGAGGACTGAGCGGGCCGGAGGGAGGTGAGCGGACATGGCTGTGGAGACGGAGGAAAAGACCATCGATGGCCTTTGTCAGAAGCTCGAGTCGTACATGAGCCCAGAGGACATCGCCGCCGTGAGGCGCGCGTACGAGTTTGCCGCCAAGGCGCACGCCGGGCAGATGCGTCTGTCTGGGGAACCGTACATCAGTCATCCGCTCGCCGTCGCCTACATTCTCGCGGATCTCCGCCTTGACGCCGCCGCCATTATGGCTGGACTGTTGCACGATGTCGTCGAGGACACCTCCGTGAGCGACTCCACCATCGTGCAGACGTTCGGCACGGAAGTCGCGACGCTCGTCGATGGCGTCACGAAGTTGAAGCGGATCAAGTTTGATTCGCGCGAGGAACAACAGGCGGAAAACCTTCGCAAGATGTTCATGGCGATGGCGCGGGACATCCGGGTGTTGATCATCAAGTTGGCCGATCGACTCCACAACATGCGGACGCTGAAGTATCAGAGCCCCGAGACGCAGGTGCGGAAGGCCCGCGAGACCCTGGAAATTTTCGCCCCCTTGGCGCATCGGCTTGGCATCAACACGATCAAATGGGAGCTCGAAGATCTGTCTCTGCGCTACTTGAACCCACAGCAGTACTACCGAATTGTCAACCTGATGGCGCGCAAGCGTCAGGAGCGGGAGCAGTACATCGAGGGCGTGATCGCGGTCCTGCGCGAAAAGCTCGCCGAGTTGAATTTGAAGGCTGACGTGAGCGGCCGCGCCAAGCACATTTACAGCATCTATCGCAAGATGGTCACGCAACACAAGGAGTTTAACGAAATTTATGACCTTTTTGCGATCCGCATCATCGTGGAAAGCATCAAGGACTGCTACGGTGCGCTTGGCGTGGTCCACACCATGTGGAAGCCGATGCCGGGGCGATTCAAGGATTACATCGCGATGCCCAAGGCGAACATGTATCAGAGCCTCCACACGACGGTCATCGGGCCCAATGGCGAGCCGCTCGAGATCCAGATTCGCACTTGGGAAATGCACCAGACGGCCGAATACGGCATCGCGGCGCACTGGGTCTACAAGGAGTCTGGATCCAAGCGGGTGGAGGACGACTTCGCCAAGAAGCTCGCCTGGTTTCGGGAGGTCCTGGAGTGGCAGCAGGACTTCCGCGACGCGCAGGAGTTCATGGAGACGCTGAAGATCGATCTGTTCTCGGACCAGGTGTTTGTGTTTACGCCGAAGGGCGACGTGATCGAGCTGCCCGCCGGGTCGGTGCCCATCGACTTTGCCTACCGGATTCACACGGATATCGGCAACCACTGCATCGGGGCCAAGGTGAACGGCAAGATGGTGCCGCTCGACTACCGGCTGCGCACGGGCGACATCGTGGAGATTATCACGAGCAAACATTCGTACGGACCGAGTTGGGACTGGCTGAAGATCGTCCAGACGTCTCAGGCCAAGAGCAAAATCCGCCAATGGTTCAAGCGGGAAAAGCGAGAGGAGAATGTCGCGCGCGGCAAGGAGCTCATTGAACGCGAAATCGCGCGGCAGAAACTTGAACCGAAACAGCTCATGACCCAACAGGCGATGGCCGAGGTGCTTCAGAAGTTCAACTTTGCGCGAGAGGACGACCTGTTCGCCGCGGTGGGCTACGGGGGATTGGGTCCCTCGCAGGTGGTGACGCGGCTCGTCGAGATCTTCCGGCGCAACCAAGGAGAAAAGCCGCCCGAGACCGTGACGATTCAAAAGGGCAGCACGGCCAAGCCGGCGGAGATGGGCGTTCGCGTGCGGGGCGTCGACAACATCCTGATTCGGTTTGCGCGCTGTTGTCACCCGGTTCCAGGGGACGAGATCGTCGGATTTGTCACCCGCGGCCGCGGTGTATCGGTGCACCGCCGGGACTGCCCCAACGTGGCCGCGATGGTGGAAAGCGGTGCGCGCACGCTCGAGGTCGAGTGGGCGACGGACAAGGATTGGTCCTACAACGCGGAGATTGAAGTCACCGCCATGGATCGCCACGGCCTGGTCAACGAGGTGCTGAACGCGGTCGCCGAGACGAAGACCGACATCACCGCGGTCAGCGCGAGAGCGGATGCCAAGAAGATCGCCCACATTCACATGAGCATTCGCATCCGCAACCTGGATCACCTGCGCACGGTCGTGGAGCGGCTGAAGCGAATCAAGGACATCTACAGCGTGCGGCGCATGATTCAGTGAAGACGGGGGATGGACGATGCGACTGGTGGTGCAGCGCTCGGGGCCGGCCCGGGTGAAGGTCGAGGGGGAAGTCGTCGGCGAGATCGACTTCGGGCTGGTTCTTCTCGTCGGGGTCGGCAAGGACGACACCGAAGAGGATGTCCAGTACCTGGCGGAGAAGGTCGCCGGGCTTCGAATTTTCCCGGACGCCGAGGGCAAATTGAACCGGGACGTGCGAGAGGTTGGAGGGGCCGTGTTGTCCGTGAGCCAATTCACGCTGTACGGCGACGCCCGCAAGGGTCGGCGGCCGAGTTACGCGGATGCGGCGCCGCCGGACGTGGCCGAGCGGCTGTATGAGGCGTTCAACGACGCGCTGCGCGCGCGGGGACTGAAGGTGGAAACCGGCCGCTTTCGGGCGATGATGCAGGTGGAGCTCGTCAACGACGGTCCGGTGACGATTTTGCTCGACAGCAAGCGATTGTTCTGAAGCCCCCAGATCTTTCCCCGAAAGCCCCGTCCCCGATGGCACGATGTGCCGCGCATCAGCCGACGCGTTGCGCGCGACACTACGGCCAAAGGGGGGAGCTTCGTGTTCATCGACACGTTCGAACGAGATCCCGACGAAGGCGAGATTCACGCGTATCACACGTGCTTCGCCTGTGGGCACGTCATACCGTTTGCCGGGCACATGTTCGGCGGGATCGTCCTGTCCCACGGCAACGAGGTGGACGCGACCATTTCTGTGACCGGCGTCAAGGGCCCCTACATCGAGATGTCCATCGAACTCCAGTGCCCGCGGTGTCACGCGGTGAATTCCTTCACCGCGCTTCATCATCGGTAGGCTGTTGCGGCGGCTCAACTCCGCGAGCGAGCTTCGACAACGCCTGCGATCTCGCCCGCAGATACGCCGACCACAGGTCGGACCAACGGTCGCGGCACTCGCCCCATCCCACGGAGAGCGACGTATAGGGGGATCCGAGGCGGGTGTTCCGCATTTCCATCACCTTCAAATGCACGCGCAACTGCTCCAGAAAGCTGTAGAACGATCCGTCCTCGCCATGGAGCGAAATCAGCAGAAACTCGCCCGCGTCCATGCGAACGGCCAGCGAGTTGGCCGTTCCATAAGCGGCCCACAACTGCCCCACGTGCTTGGCAATCCTCTCCGATTCGCTCGGCGGCCATTCGGACAGCGGTTCAATCCGCAGAACGGTCACGGCCGCATCCGTCCACGTCTGGTACGGCCGCCGTTTCGCCCGCGAGAGGAACCAGACGGGATCGTCCGCGGACAGCCACTCGGCCAAAAACGCGCGGTGGAACATGCGCGTCTGAGGGTCGCACAGCGAATCGTACCGTTCCCGCTCCCGCCGATAGGCCATCCAGATGACATCTTCGACCCGCTCTGCGACTTCCCTCATCGTGAGCCGGTCGGTTTCCGTATACACCCGTTCCAAGGCGGACTGAACGGAGAGAACGCCGTACGGCTCGCCCAAGTGGGATAGAGGCACGCGCAGGATCGACCGAACGTCGTCCGCCGCCAGCGCCATGTCTTCGTCGAATTCGGGGCGGGTCAACACGTCGGGCGAGGTCATCGGCACCAAAGCCCGGATCACCGTGGGCACTGCGCTCGATCCGGCCGGCACCAACGTTCCCACAGGCCGAGCGGGTATCTCGTCCCGCAGCGAAACCTCACAGACGTCCACGAACGGCTCGCCGTCTTCGTACCATTCGATGCTCAGGCGATCGAGCGGCACGTGCGGCGCGATGCTGTCCGCCAAATGGGACGCAATTTGCCGCCAGTCAGGCAGGCGCTTCGTTTCGAGGTGAAGGCGCTCCAGCCATGTGGGCTCGGCCTTCGGTTCGTCCGCGAGCGCCGATTGGGACGCGCGAGGCTGTAACTTCGCCACGAATGCCGACAGTTGAAACGAAGTCGGTGGCACCGGGGCCCCGAACAGAAAACCTTGAATCTCATCACACCGGTTTTCACGCAGAAAATCAAATTGCTGGAACGTTTCGACCCCTTCCGCCACGACGCTCAAGTTCAGGGATTTGGCAAGCGAAATGATGGCACCGATGATGGGCGTCTGATTGACAGCGCTCTGAATTCCGGCCGTGAACGTTCGATCGATCTTCAGCGTGTGAACGGGAAATTGGATGAGATAATTCAGCGACGAGTATCCGACGCCGAAGTCGTCCAACGCAATGCGAACACCGATCTTCCTCAATTCCTGCAGGACGTGAACCGCCCGATCCACGTCGCACATCGCCGTGCGTTCGGTGATCTCCAGTTCGATCAGCTGCGGGTCCATGCCCGTCTCCGCCAGGCATCGCCGGACGAGTTCCGGGAACCCATCCTGCATAAATTGGCGCCCGGAGATGTTGACGCTGATGCGCACCCGGTATCCCTGCTTCATCCACGACGCGCCCTGGCGGCACACGCCGCGAAGGACGTATTCGTCGATAGGAAGAATGAGATCACTCGACTCGGCCACCGGGATGAACGCCTGGGGAGGGATGTGGCCCAACTCGGGATGGGTCCATCGGCACAGCGCTTCGGCGCCCACCACCTGCATGGACCGCGTGTGAATTTTCGGCTGATAGTGAATCTGCAACTCGCCGTTCTGCAGTGCCTGTCGGAGCATGGTCTCCACGAGGAGCGGGGGAAGGTCGGCCTGCTTGACCACAATCTCCCGATCCCGTCTCACCTGGTTGGACCCCAACCGCTTGGCCAGGCGCATGGCTTCGTCCGCACGGCGCAACAGTTCGTCCGCGCTTGCGCTCCTGGAGCCTTCCGCCACACCGATGCTCGCCGTGACGATCACGTCCATGCCCCCGATGTTGTGGGGTTCGGCAATCGCCGCGCGCAGCTGTTCCGCCACGGCGTCCGCGCGCTCCACGTCGGCGTCAAACAGCGCGACCGCGTACTCGTCCGCGCTGAGGCGGCTTGACACCGCGTTCTCCGGAACGCCCCGCGCAATCCGCATGGCCGTGGCCCGGAGAATGGCGTCGCCGTCGGCGAAACTCAGGTGGGCGTTGACGAGCCGAAATCGATCCAGATTGACCATGATCATGGCGCTGCGGGAAGCGTCCTTCATCCGCTGCGACACGACGAAGAGGAACTGGCCGCGCCCCAATAAATTCGTCAGGGCGTCCCGCTGACCGGAAAACGCATCGAGAGTCACAAAGCCACCGCCTCATGTCGTCCGAAACCATGGGGATGATTCCATGGCGGAGGAGCAGAATGACAACGATGATGACCTAGAAATCCATTGGAGCCATTCGACGCGATTCGGCAAAATCCTCTTTGTGCCGCGCCAAGGATCATCCGATGTGAAAGAGCTGCGCCACCTGTTGGGCGATGACCAGACAAGTGACACCGATGAAGATGGGGCGCACATACCGAGCGCCCTTTCGGATGGCGAAGCGGGATCCCGTCAGGGCGCCAAGCACCATCGACAGGCCAAGGACGAGACCAGCCTCGTAGTGAACGGCACCGACCGCGATGAAGGTGCAGAGCGCGCCCACGTTGCTCGCGAGATTGAGCGTGCGCGCGTTGCCGCTCGCCGAGAGAAAATCAAAGCCTAACAGCAGAAAGCCCATGACGAGAAACGATCCCGTCCCGGGCCCGAAGAATCCGTCGTAAAAGCCAAGGGCAATCGCCAACAAAGACGTCAAAGCGAACGTCCTGCGCGTCAGCGGGCGAACGGATTCCACAAGCCCCAAGTCCTTCTTCCAAAGCGTATACGCCGCCACAATCAGCAGCATGACCAACACGAACGGGCGAAGGAACGACGACGGCAATTGGTGCACGACGTAGGCGCCAAGCGCAGAAGCCATCACGCCGAGGGGAAAGAGCGGTCCCACGAGCTTCAACCGTACCTTGCCCGACAACAGGTAGGAACTGAAACTCGTGACGGCCGACATCGTCCCGGCAAACTTGTTCGTCCCAAGCGCCACGGACGGCGGAAGCCCAACGAAGAGGAGCGCTGGCAAAGAAACCAAGCCGCCTCCGCCCACGGTCGAGTCGATGAACGCCGCCACGTATCCCGCCACCGCGAGAACCGCCATATGTGCCCAGGTCAAATGTTCCAACGCAGGACCCCCTCACCACACCCGCCACATCCACGCGGATCATTGTACTGCGGCGCGTATCCTCAAACAATGTCCGGATCCGGTATGGATTCACTCCATCATGACAACCTACGTCTAGACGTTCTCAGGTTGGGGGGATACGATGAAGGCTGCTCGACGAACCCTTGCGTGGATGGCCCTTTGCGGTACACTCGCCCTCGCCGGATGCGGAGACGGCGAGGGCGCGCAAATCGCGAAATCTCAATCGGCGCTGAAACCGCCGAACCAAACCGCCGCCATGTTGGACAAGCCCACACGCGCTGGCGCACCGCGCTCCATTTCCATCACGGCCATTCAAAGGAAGAATCTGTGGTACCATCTGCGGCTGGTCGACGGGGAGACCGGTTACCGTTACGGCTATGTTCGAGGTCAGTTTCGCATGGAGCGGACGACGGACCGCGGTGTCACCTGGAAACCGTTGTCGCTTCCCGGCGCCTTGAGGCTGTCCAGTCAATCGGCCTACGCTGGCGTCGAGAACCCGCAGGTGGCTGTGGTCGATCTCGACACCGTCGCCGTCTACGGCGTGGACGGGAATCGCTTTTTCCGCTGGGCCACATCCGACGGAGGGCGTCATTGGCAGGCAGCATCGAGCTCCTTGCCGCGCGGGGGTTACCGCGTGACGAGCGTGAGCCAGCCGAGCCGTAAGGACGCTTGGGTGGTGCTCTCCGGGCCAGCCGCCGAGACGGGAGGCGCGCCCCTCATCTATCGCGTGTCGGACGCAGGGGCGCGGGCGAGTCTCGTCCGTGTGGACGACGCGCCGGAGGGCTCCGGCCTTGCGACCGGCGCCCAGGTGGAGGTGGTTTTTGCCAACCTCCGCGACGGATACATCTACGCCGCGAATCCCGACGGGAAACTCGTGGCGTATCAGACGCGCGATGGCGGCGCCCACTTCGAAAGGCGTGTGTTGTCCGCTCCTGCCTCCATCTCCGGGGCAAGGGTGGTGCGTGTCTTTCCTCCGCGCGCGCTGGAGCAAGAGATTACGTTCGCCTCCATCTGGCGCACGAAGAGCGCATCCGGATGGCGCGATCACGTCGTCGTCTTTCGCACACGCGACGGCGGCGACTCGTACGCCGGGCAGGTGTGCGACGTGCTCCTGGGCGCGCGGGCCAATGTCGAAGGGGCTCCGTGTGCGTTTGTCACGCCGGATTACGGATACGCCATCAAAGACGGGCGGCTCATGCGCACGAGCGACTCCGGCACCACGTGGCTCACCCTGCATTCCACCACGCTCGAGCAGTGGCTCGAATCGCATCCTTACGTGCTCGACATCGACTACGTCTCCTACACGCAGGGGTTCGTCCTTGTGGCCAATGCGAACCTGAACCAGACCGTGCTGCTTGCGACTCAGGGCCTTCGGGATCGCTTTGCACCCGTGCCGTGATCGCCCAAGGAGTTCACCCGCGGATGGCGGAGATGACCTGTTCGGCGGCGCGCTCGCCCTGTTCCACGCAGTCGGGCAGACCGACGCCGCGGTAACCGGCGCCGGCCACGGCGATGGCGGGCAGGGAAGACCGGAGGGCAAGTTCCACCTGCGCCACGCGCGCGAGGTGACCGACGCCGTAGTTCGGCATCGCCTCGGCGAAACGGGTCACGCGAACCCACACGGGTTGCTCGCGGGCGCCGGTGAGCCGGCCGACTTCTTCCGCCGCGCGGCGCGCGAGTTCGTCGTCCGAAAGCGCGAGCGCCTCGTCTTGCCCCCGCCTGCCGATGTAAGCCCGAATCACCGCCAGCGACTCGGGGGCAACGTGCGGCCACTTGCTCGACATCCAGGTCGTGGCCGTCACAGCCATGCCTTCGGGCCGCGGCACAAGAAAGCCGGACGCCCGATCGAGGTCCGGACCGAACGCCGTACGCGGGTACACGAGCACAATCGTCGCTGTGGATTGAAAGTGGGTGTCGACGTTCGGCAAGTCGAGGATCGGGAGAAGCAGCTCTCGGGCCGCGTGGGGCGGGATGGCGATCACAGCGCCGTCCACGTCCTCTTCGAATCGCTCGCCCGATGTGGATTCGAGCTTGAGGCGGTATCTCGGGCCGCGTGTCTCCATCCCGTACACCCGTGAGCCGGTGCGGATCTCGGCGCGATCGCTCGCCTGGATCCGCTCGGCCATGCGCTCGATCACCGACGACAAGCCGCCTCGCACCGTCACAAACGCGCTTCGGCTCGGCCCCGGTTGCCGCGGCGCTGCCAAAGCTCGGCTCGCCGCCACGAGGCTTCCGTGTGCGCGCACCAGATCCACGAGCGAAGGCCAGGTCGCGCTGAGCGACAACCGATCGATGTGACCTGCGTAAATCCCGGCCAGCAGCGGTTCGCCGACGTAGTCCACCCACTCGTCGCCGAGCCGGCTCCGCAAGAATGCGCCGAGCGGCACGTCGCCCTCGGGAAGTTCCGCGGGCAGCCGTTCCTCCTGCAGGACTCGCTCGATCCCGGCCGGGCTCAAAAGGGGCGGCTTCGCGCACGAGGCGTCGAACGGAATGCCGAGGTAGCCCCGCGGCATCGGGCACAGCGCACCGCCTCGCACGATGAAGGTCTCTTTCGCCTCCGGCCGCGTCGACACGACGTCGTTTGCCATGCCGAGCGACTCGACAAGCCGCATCGCAGCAGGCTTTCGTGCGAGCATCGAGTCTGGGCCCGCCTCCACGGTGATGCCGAGATCGGGCTGACGAATCGTCTGCACATGCCCGCCGAGTCGCTCGGCGGCTTCGTACAGGTGCACTCGAATCCCTTTATCGGCGGACAACAGGCGCAGGCAGGCGGCGAGTCCGGTGATGCCTCCGCCCACCACGGCCACTCGTTTCATGGCAATCACCACCCTGCGTCTCGTTTGGCGCGCTCGATCACGTCCGCGACCGCGCGCAGAAAGTCGGGATCGTCGTTCATCTGGCGCGTGCGAACCAGTCTCATCCCGAGTTCCTCCGCGCGCTGTCTGGCTTCGATGTCGATGTCATAGAGGACCTCGAGGTGATCGGCGACGAAGCCTTGCGAGCACACGACCACTTCGCGATATCCTTCCTTGGCCAGGGACTCGAGCAGCTCGAGCACGTCGGGACCGAGCCAGGGCTCCGCTGTGCGCCCGGCGCTCTGCCAGCCAAAGGTGTAGTGTTTGAGGTGGAGGCGTTTGGCGATCGCGTCGCCGGATGCGCGCAACTGGTCGACGTAGGGATCGCCCATCTCCAGGATGCGGGCGGGCAGCGAGTGGGCCGTGAAGATCACCATCGCTTCATCGGGGTGTTCACAGGATCGGATCGCCTCGTCCACGCGCGCCGCGAGCACGTCCAGGAAGCGCGGTTCCAGATGCCATTCGTTCACACAATGCAACGTCGGCCCCCCGTCCCTGGCGGCGGCGCGCGCCTGCTCGTGGTACGTCTCGACGCTCATCGCCGAGTAGTGCGGTGCGAGCACGAGCGCGATGGCGCGCTCGATCCCGTCTCGGCGCATCGCCTTCACCGCCTCATGGATGCGGGGCTCGGTGTGCTTCATGCCCAAGTAGACGCGGTACGTGGCGGTGCCTGAAGCATTCAGGATGCGCCCGACGCCTTCCGCCTGGCGCTCTGTGATCTCCCGGAGCGGAGACACGCCGCCGATGGCCTGGTAGCGCCGGACGAGATCGGCCAATTGCTCAGGCGACGGTTTGCGGCCGCGCCGGATATCGGTGTAGTAGGCTTCCACTTCATCCAAGCTGCGTGGTGTGCCGTATGCCATCATGAGGACGCCCAGCGTCGTCATGCGAGTCCCTCCTTCGCTGCGCGCTCGGCCTGCCCATCGCGTGGCCGGGCGTCGAATGCGTGCACCCATTCCACGACGCGCTGAAGTTGGGCGATATCGGTGGTGGGTTTGACGCCGTGGCCGAGATTGAAGATGTAGCCGGGGCGATGGGTGCCGAGGCGCAGCACGGTTTCGACCTCCTGCTTCAGAGCCTCAGGTGGGGCGAACAGGCTCACTGGATCCAGGTTGCCCTGGAGAGCCACCGAGTCTCCAACCCGCTCGCGGGCGAGATCGAGCGGCGTACGCCAGTCGACGCCGACGACGGTCGCGCCTGCTTCCGCGAAGTCGGCGAGGAGCTCACCGGTGTGAACGCCGAAGTAGATGACGGGGGCGCCGAGATCGGCGAGTTGAGCCAGGATGCGTTCGATATACGGCTTCACGTGCGCGCGGAATGCGTGGACGGAGAGACTGCCGACCCAAGAGTCGAAGATCTGCACGGCGCTCGCGCCGGCCTGAATCTGCGCGCGGAGGTAGCCGGACATGGCTTCGGCGAGCTTGTCCATGAGCGCGCGCCAAAGGTCCGGGCGCGCCCACATCATGGTCTTGGTGCGCACGTAATCGCGCGAAGGCCCACCTTCGATCATGTAGCTCGCGAGGGTGAACGGTCCGCCGGCGAATCCGATAAGCGGCACCGGCAGGCTGGCGGCGAGATGCCGGATGGTCTCCATCACGTAGGGGAGCGCTTCTTCGGGATGGAACGCGTGCAGGCGCAAGACGTCGTCGTCCGAGCGGATGGGATGTTCCATCACGGGGCCCACGTTCTCCTGGAGCGAAAACGCCATGCCCATCGCGCCAACGGGCACCATGATGTCCGAAAACAGAATCGCGGCGTCGACGTCGAGCTTGTCGACGGGCATGCGCGTCACGCGCGCGCAGAGTTCCGGATGCCGGCAGATGTCGAGCAGCGTGTACGTCTCGCGGATCTTGCGGTAGTCGGGATCGTATCGGCCCGCCTGGCGCATGAACCAGACGGGCACTCGATCCACCGGTTCGCGCCGGCAGGCGCGGAGAAAGCGATCGTTCACGGCCAAGTCCCCATTCCTCATGCCTGTCTGTCGTTCGAATTCGTCGTACCTCCCTTGTTATACCCAAGGGCGTTTCGGGGTTGCAAACCGGCACCGGCCACCTCTTTCGCCTGCGGCGTCAGATTTGCAAAACTGTCATTGGCGATGTGGAAAGAGTATAATAAGGTTTGGATTTGCACCATTCAGGAGGTGGGGCGAGTGAGCCTCGAGCTCGACTTTTACCAGATGATGATCCAACCGATGCGCGACGAGCTGACGAGCATCGGCTTTCAGGAACTGCGCACGCCGGAAGAAGTGGACGCCGTGATGGCTGAAAAGGCCGGCACGACGTTTGTCGTGGTGAATTCGGTCTGCGGTTGCGCGGGCGGGATCGCGCGCCCGGCCGTCGCCATGGCGCTTCAGAACGACCGCCGGCCGGATCGCCTGGTGACGGTGTTCGCGGGGCAGGACAAGGAGGCGACAGCGCGCGCTCGCGAGTACTTCGTGGGCCAGCCGCCGTCCTCGCCGTCCTTCTTCCTGTTCAAAGACGGCGAATTGGTCGGCGTGCTTCACCGCAGCGACATCGAGGGATCGACGCCGGAGCGCGTTGCGGAGAAGCTCGTCGCGCTGTTCAACCAGTACTGCGATCCGAAGACCAACTGACGAACACCGAGCGCCAAGAGGCACTTGCGCGCGGGCGGCGGGACGCGGATACCGCCGCCCGTTTCCTGTGAAGAAGCGGCATGGCGCCCGATGGGACACCTTCTCGCGGCCCATGCTGTGCCCTGGCGTGCCCCGCCCATAGGAGTGTGGTATGCTAAGTGCAACTAAGGATCGGAGGTTGGGCGGCGCGATGGGGTTTTCGAAATACCAAGAGGCTGACGCTTGGATTCCGCAAGTTCGCAACATCTTCTGTGTGGGACGCAATTTTCGCGATCACGCTTCCGAACTGGGCAATCAGGTGCCCGATTCTCCGATGATCTTCGGCAAGTTCACGCACGCGCTCGTCCCCGCGGCAGGTGAGGTCAGGTACCCGGCTGGCAGGTCGGACGTGCACCACGAGCTTGAGGTGGTGCTGTGGTTCAAGGAGACGCCGTCCTGGGACCGGCCCACGGACGCGGTGGGGGCGGTTGCGCTCGGCATCGACCTCACGGATCGCGAACTCCAGTCCACGCTCAAACAGAAGGGATACCCTTGGGAGGCCGCGAAAAGCTTCCGCGATTCGGCCATCGTGACGGCTCTGTACCGGTTTGACGCATTCGACGACGTGGAGACCGCGCGTTTTGCGCTCGAGAAGAACGGTCAGGTGGTTCAGCGCGGCGTGCCGTCCGACATGGTGTTTTCGTTCGCGGATCTCATTCGCCACTGCCTGGAGGTTTACGGTTTGGGCGCTGGCGACATCCTGTTCACCGGGACGCCGAGCGGCGTAGGTCCGGTGCGGCCGGGAGACGAGTTTGTGTTGAGCCTGAACGGCGATACATGGGGAGCCTTTCGGTGGGTTGCGGACAAGGGGGGATCGCCGTGAGCGGAAGTGCACTCGACACCTATCTCGAGGCCATCTACGTGCTTCACTCGGAAGGCGAACAGGTCCTGTCCTCGCGAGTGGCTGATTACCTCGGCGTTTCGCGGCCTACGGTTTCACAGACCCTGCAGCGCCTGGTCGGGCAAGGCTATGTTGAGGTGAGCGACACGCGCGAACTGGTGCTCACGGAGGAAGGCAGGAAGCGCGCGGAAGCCATCATCCGGAAACATCGGTTGCTCGAGCGCTGGCTGACGGACGTGTTGGGCCTCGACTGGGCGGACGCCCACGTCGAAGCGGCGAGACTGGAGGGCAGCGTCTCTCCGCTTGTGGAACAGAAGCTGAACGAAATGCTGCACCACCCGGCCACCTGTCCCCACGGAAACGTGATTCCAGGGAACGGCCATTCGGTGCCCAAAGGTGTGGGGCTTGACGAGGCGCCGCCCAATACGCCGCTCGAGGTCATTCGCATCGTGGAAGTGGCCGAAGAGGATCTCGACCTGCTTCGCTTCTTCCACCGAACCGGCTTGGTTCCTGGAGAGACGGTGCAGGTCAACGAACCGGAGCCGTATGCGGCGGGGGTCACGGTGACCGTGCGCGGGCAGACGCTATCGCTCGATCCGGCCGTGGCACACCGCGTTCAAGTGCGGCCGAAGCCGATGAGCCAGTCGGCCTGACCGGGATGGCGCCGCTGTCGAAGGCTTGGTCGGAAGGCGACGAGGGGCATAGAACCGGCTGAAAACGTCCACCTTAATCCGCGACGACACGCGAGAGAGGTGGTCGTTTTGTTTTCTGATCGACGGAACCGCGTGTGGTGGCGCGCGCTTGTCGCCGCGATCGCCTGTGCATGGGCGCTCGTCGCTGGCCTTGCTCCGCGCGCCGGAGCGGAGACCTTGCGTCCGCCCGCGGTGAACGCAAAGGCGGCGGTCGTGTACGACGCCACGGATCGAAAGGTCCTGTATGACAAGCGCGGGGACGAACCCATGTACCCAGCCAGCACGACCAAACTCATGACGGCCATTCTCCTCGTGCAACACCTCCGACCGGACGATCCGGTCTACATCAGCGAGGCAGCGAGTCGGCAGCCGCGCGTGCGCCTGGGACTTCGGCCGGGAACAGAGCTCACGGCCGAGGAGGCCTTGCTCGCGCTCATCATGAAGAGCGCGAACGACGTCGCATACGGCATCGCGGAGACGGTGGGCGGATCGCAGGAAGGCTTCGCGCGCATGATGAACGTGGAAGCGCGCATCATCGGTTGCACCCACACCCAGTTCGTGACGCCGAACGGTCTGCACGCCGAAGCTCACGCCACGTCCGCAAAGGACATCGCGCTCATCACCGCCAAAGCCATCACGTATCCGCGCATCGTGCGCGCGATGCAGACGCCTCAGGCGACCATCGCGGGCAGAGTCATCCGAAACGGGAATCGCCTGTTGTACAGTCCGCCGGCTTCAATTGGGGAGTTCATCGGCGGGAAGACGGGTTTCACGTCCCGCGCCATGTACTGTCTGGCGACCGCCGTCAGGCGCCCGTCAGACGGCCATGTGCTGGTGAGCGTCGTCTTCGGGGCGCCGCGCAAGAGCCTGATGTACCGCGAGACCGTGCGCCTGCTCAGCTGGGCCAATCGTGAGACCGTTCAGGATCCATCGGCAAGTTGACAAGCGGACGCCTCATAACCTCTAGTACGTCGGGTTATGGGGGGTACGGGCATGCGCAGAAGCGTGGCGCTCGCGTATGTGTTGTGGTTTTTCCTGGGTTACCTCGGCGTGCATCGCGTGTATCTCGGCCACGTCGGCACGGGACTTCTGATGGCCGCGTGCACCGTGGTGGGCGGACTCGTGGCGTCGACCGTGATCGGCCATATCCTGCTCTTTTCGGTCGGCATCTGGTGGCTGTTCGATCTCGTCCTGACGGCGCGCATGGCGGGGTACCGCGGTTGAACCTCAGCCGCGGCTCGCTTTATAATATCGGACATGCAATCGGGATCGGTCGAAGGAGAGAGGTTCGCGTGAAAGTCACCATCGCGGGCGTGACGCTGGACAACCCTGTCATCCTCGCGCCGATGGCGGGCGTTTGCAATCCTCCGTTTCGGCGGCTCGCCAAGGAGCTTGGCGCGGGCATGGTCTGCGCGGAAATGGTCAGTGACAAGGGGCTTGTGAGCGGAAACGAAAAATCCAGAAAGATGACGACCATTTTGCCGGACGAGCATCCCGTGAGCCTGCAGCTCGTCGGGTACGATCTTGCGTCCATGGAGCAGGCCGCGGAGATGGTCGGCGAGACGAACGCCGATCTCATCGATATCAACATGGGCTGCCCGGTGTTGAAGATCTGCAAGACCGGAAGCGGTGCAGCGCTGGCGCGCGATCCGAATTACGCGGCGAAGATCGTCAGAGCCGTCGTGAGTCGTGTCAACAAGCCGGTCACGGTGAAGTTCCGCAAGGGATGGGACGACGATCACGTCAATGCGGTCGAGGTGGCGCTCGCCGTCCAAGAAGCGGGCGCGCAGGCCGTGGCGGTTCACGGCCGCACGGCCAAGCAAATGTACAGTGGCAAGGCCGATTGGGACATCATCCGCCGCGTGAAGGAGGCAGTGCGAATTCCGGTGATTGGCAATGGGGATGTGGTGGATCCCCAATCTGCCAAGCGACTCATGGAGGAGACCGGGTGTGACGCGGTCATGGTTGGCCGGGCGGCGCTCGGGAATCCATGGATCTTCCGGGAGATTGCGCACTATCTCGACACGGGGGAACTTCTTCCGCCGCCATCGGTGGAGGAGCGCCTCGAAGTGACGCTGCGCCACATGCGGATGTTGGTGGAATTCAAAGGTGAAGACATCGGCGTCAGGGAGATGCGCAAACACGCGGCTTGGTATGTGAAGGGATTGCCCGGTGCAGCGGAGGTGCGGACGCTCATCAATCAGCAGACCACCATGGCGGGCATGGAAGCCGTGTTGCGCGACTACTGCGACTGGGTGTTGCGCCGGAAGACGGCGTGAGTTTCGTCGTTGTGATGTTCGCAGCCATGGTATATCAGTCCAAGCGGTTCTGAGCGCATTGCCGTCTTACGGCTGTCGGCCGGTTGCAGTGCGCCAGACCGCTTGATCTTTTTTTGAACGTTGCTTTCACCGTAAACCTTGGACTCGAAGTCCATACTTCTTCAGCTTCCTCACGACCGTGGCTTGACTCACGCCAAGCGCTTCTGCGATTTCGTACGTAGTCCTGTACGTGCGTACGGCGTCCGCATAGATCTCTCGTTCCACACGTTCGAGTTTTGCAAGTGGCGGCTCAAATGAACCACTTGAAACGGCCGCCGGTTCCTCGTCAAGCCATTCTTCCTTCAGGTCGGATGGGACAATGAAATCGTGGTTCGACAAAAGCACAAGTCGGCGTAAAACATGTTCGAATTCGCGGACGTTGCCCGGCCAATGGTACGCTTCCAGCCGTCGAATCACGTCAGGATGAACGCGCTTCGGTTTCATAGAGAACTCTTCGAATATGCGTGGAAGCATCATCGTTACCAAATAAGGGATGTCTTCCTTTCGTTCGCGTAACGGCGGGAGCTCGATGGTGACGCCATTCAGGCGATAATAAAGATCCGCGCGAAATCGTCCATTCCTCACCATCTGCTTCAAATCCCGGTTTGTAGCGGCGATCATACGTGCATCGACTTTGTGCGGACGCGTTCCACCGATTCTCGTGACCACGCGCCGTTCCACAAAATCCAGTAGCTTTCCTTGCAGGTGGAGTGGCACCTCGGCGATTTCATCCAAGAACAAGGTACCCTCATGGGCCAGTTCGACTTTGCCTGGTTTTCCTGATTTCAGCGCTCCAGTGAATGCGCCGCTTTCGTACCCAAAGAGCTCGCTTTCAAGAAGCGATTCGGGTAGCGCGGCACAGTTCACTTCAACAAATGGGCCACGTTGGCGCGGACTCATTCGGTGAATCCATTCGGCCAAGGTGCTCTTGCCGACTCCGGTTTCGCCCAAAAGAAGACAAGGGATGTCCACAGCGGCAAGTCGTTTGGCTAGGTGCAGGACCTGTTGCATCTTCGGGCTGCGCGTGACCATGTTGAACTGCTCATCGCCGGTCTCGGTTGCGTCCGTGTACGTCTCCAAATGGAGGACCTCAGATCGGAGTGCGTCAGATATTTCTTTAGCAGTCGAAATGACGAGACGAATGTCTCCGCGTTCATCAAATACTGGGTTTGCGGTCGTCAAGAGCTGTTTGCCGTCTGAGGTCGTCTGTAACACGGTTACCTGGCGTCTCAGTTTCAAGGCCAGTCCGGTTACCGAGGGATAAAACACCCCTTCTCTTTCCAGATCGAAGACCGATCGGCCTATCAAGTCCTCTCGACGAAGCCCGTACAGGCGTTCCGCGGCTCGATTGACGCGCAACGTGATGCCATTTCCGTCCGTGACAAACAGTTCATCAAAGGCCTCGGAGAAGATCAGTTCCAGTTCCAAGTAGGCTTCTCTCATCTCTCGCAAGCGTTCTACCAATGGCTCGGTGAGATCCGGGTGGCATTCTACCAGAAAGGAGCCGTCATCTGATTCTTCGTGGATGTGCGCAATCCAGCTACTTGTCAGGGCAGAACGGAAATCGTCCCACGCCAGGCCGGTCTTGAGAAACGGCCATGCATCGTCTGCCGCGCGATTCCAGTGCAAAAGGCCGCCTTCACGTCGAAACACGAGGATAGGAGTCGTGAGCTGTTGCACCCAAAACCACGCTTGCACATCGAGTCCTCCTTCGCCGTTCATAGGATTCGCGCGATACAAAATCGAATCATTTCGATTCAAGCAGGAATCAGAGCGTTCGTAAAGATGCTTCGTGTACGTCGTAGAATTTGGCTCACTCCAGGCGCCCAGGACACTGGCTCAGCTTGGCATACCGTTTGCTTGCTACCGATGGATCGAAGACGATTTGATCCTTCAACGGCTAGGGGGCGTATCGCATGGACGTTTCCATGTCGGGCGCACGTTCGAGTTCGCTTGAACGGCGTGAGCGATTTGTAGCGCGCGGTGTGTCGAATCAAAATCCGGTCGTCATCGTTCGCGCTGAAGGCTCCAGAATGTGGGACGAGGATGGTAAAGAATATCTCGACTTCGCAGGCGGAATTGGCGTGATGAATGTCGGCCACGGTCATCCAGAGGTCGTGGCGGCCGTCAAGGCGCAGGCTGAAAAACTATTTCACACCTGCGTCCATGTCGCGCTCAATGAGCCGTACCTTGCGCTTGCGGAAGCATTGTGTCGCATTGCGCCTGTCTCGGGGGACAAAAAGGCTGTGCTATTGAACAGCGGCGCGGAAGCGGTGGAAAACGCCGTGAAGATTGCGCGAAGGTATACGGGGCGCGCTGCTGTCATCGCGTTCGAAGGCGGCTTTCACGGCCGCACGATGCTCGGCATGTCGTTGACGAG
This sequence comes from Alicyclobacillus fructus, assembly GCF_017329605.1. GTDB lineage: Bacteria > Bacillota > Bacilli > Alicyclobacillales > Alicyclobacillaceae > Alicyclobacillus > Alicyclobacillus fructus. The sequence goes on along the minus strand of NZ_JAFMTY010000015.1, from coordinate 34,506 downwards.
CAAGGTTGATCCGTACAAGGTCGGCTTTGGCCCGTTTGTTCCGGAAGTGTATCGCATGCCCTATCCAAATCCGTACCGGCATCCGTTTGGTGATGGGGATCTGACACAACAGGTCATTGGATTCCTTCGCCAAGCGTTTGAGACCTACGTGGATCCCAAGCAGGTTGCGGCCGTGATCGTCGAGCCTGTGCAAGGCGAGGGCGGGTTCATTGTTCCTCCTGCGGACTTTCTGCCACGTCTGCGGGATGTGTGTCGTGAACACGGAATGTTGTTGATTGTGGACGAAGTACAGACTGGATTTGGCCGCACAGGCCGGATGTTCGCCGCGGAATATACACCCGATCTCGATCCGGACATGGTGGTGATGGCGAAGTCGATGGGTGGCGGGTTGCCCATTTCGGCAGTGGTCGGGAAAACAGAAGTGATGGATGCGCCACAGCCGGGTGGCCTCGGGGGAACCTATGGGGGCAATCCGCTGGCTTGCGCGGCTGCACTGAAGGTCATCGAAATCATGGAGAGAGAGCGACTTCCGGAGCGCGCACGGTACATCGGGGAACAGAGTATGCAATTTCTGCGCGAGCTGCAGTCACGCCATCCCATCATTGGCGATGTGCGAGGATTGGGCGCTATGGTCGCCATGGAGTTCGTAAAAGACCGGAAGACGAAAGAGCCGTATCCGGAAGCGGTAGCGCTCATTAGCAAAAAGTGTCTTGCACAGGGGCTCATCACCGTGAAGGCGGGCATTTACAACAACGTCATTCGCTTGTTGTCACCACTGGTCATTTCTGACCAAGAATTGCAGAAAGGGCTCCACATTCTCGCGCAAGCCGTCCGTGAGGCGGAGGCGGAACTGTAAGATCGGCAGGCGCTCGCGGCGGATCGTGCGAATGCTTGAAGCAGCACGGTCCGCGCGAGGCGCTCTTGTGATTTCTGAAAATTGGGTGAGTGGTCATTTCTCTGAGGAGGGACCGTATGGAACGGGTTTCGTCACTGCGTCGCACCCTGAGATTGCCTCAGGTCGTGTTCTTTGGGCTTGCATATCTGGCGCCCATGGTGGTGTTTGCGATTTACGGAACCATTGTCGAGACAAGCAAGGGTTTGGCCGCGAGTTCCTATCTCGTCGCCATGATCGCCATGATGTTTACGGCTTTGAGCTATGGGGAGATGGTCAAAGCCTATCCCGTATCCGGTTCTTCGTACACGTATACGCGCCGATCGCTGAATGCACATATTGGATTCATGGTCGGGTGGGCCATCCTGCTGGACTACGTGTTCATCCCGATGGCGATTTGGCTCATCGGGGCGTCGTACCTGAGTGCAGCGTTTCCTCATGTGCCTGTGTGGCTCTGGGTGCTCACGTTTATTGTCGTGACCACGACAATCAACCTGTTTGGTATTGAGCTAGGCGCGAATATCAACCTGCTCATGATGATGTTTCAGTTACTGGTCATTGTCTTGTTCTTGGCACTGAGCTTGGTGCATCTGGCGCACGGTGGGAGGTCATGGTTTTCTCTTCGTCCGTTCTATGCACGGAGCGGCTCGTTTTCCGCAGTTCTGGCGGGCGCGTCCATCGCATGCTACTCATTTCTCGGCTTCGACGCCATCACGACGCTGACTGAGGAGACGCTCGAGCCCAAACGCACGTTGCCGAAAGCGATCCTGCTCGTGGCGTTCGTGGGAGGCGTCATTTTTGTTGCAGCCTCGTACGTGGGTCAATTGGTGCATCCGAGTCTCACCTTTCACCAGGTGGACGCCGCGGCGTTCGAAATCGCTCGGGCTATCGGCGGTACGTTGTTCAGCGCGGTTTTCCTTGCGGGAATCATTGTGGCTCAATTTGCTTCTGGACTATCTGCACAGGCCAGCGCGGCGCGTCTGTTGTACGCGATGGGTCGAGATGCTGTACTTCCAAAACGGATTTTTGCCTATCTTCATCCGCGTTATCGCACGCCGATTTTGAATGTCCTCCTGATTGGGGCGGTTGCCATGATGGCGCTGTGGATGAGCGTGGAGACGTCGACGTCATTCATCAACTTTGGTGCCTTTTCAGCCTTTACGCTTGTCAACCTATCCGTCATCGCCCACTATATCGTGCGTCAATGCAGGCGCACCCTGCGCGACTGGCTCATTCATCTCCTTTGCCCACTGTGCGGGGCTGCGTTCGATTTCTGGCTGCTGCTCAACCTCGATAAGGACGCTTTACGGCTGGGTGCCGCCTGGACGGTCATGGGTCTCATCTACCTCGCGGTCATGACGAAAGGTTTTCAGCAAGCGCCACCCGAACTTTCATTGGACTCGCCGGATGGGGTGAGCGTATGAAGGAACGCATGGATTCGACGCCATCTGTGTTGAGAGTCGCCTTAGCTCAGCTGGCTGTCGTTGACGGTGATGTGGAAAGAAATCTAGAACAAATGGCTCAAGCGATGCGCGCAGCGAGTCGTGCACGGGCGGATGTCCTGCTCCTCCCAGAGCTTTGCTTGACGGGCTTTGTCACGGGAGAGGCACTTACCCGTTTGGCTGAACCGCCAGACGGTCCGATGCATAGGCGTATGCGAGATCTCGCCGTTCAACAGCGATTGGCTGTGGCGTTTTCATATCCCGAGCAAGGGATGGACGGATATCTTAGAATTGCTACGCAAGTGGTCGATCGGGACGGACGAGTCATGCACACCTATCACAAGACGCATCTTTTTGGCGAAGAAAAGGCGTTGTACAAGCCCGGAGACAGCATGACGCCATTCTCCTTGTTGGGTTGGCCCACGGGCTTGTTAACCTGTTACGATATCGAGTTTCCTGAACCTATGCGGAGGTTGGCCTTTGCGGGTTGCCGCCTTTTCTTGATGAACGCAGCGAATATGGAACCTTATGAAAGGATCCACAAGGTATTCGTAGCGGCGCGGGCGATCGAAAATCAGAGCTATGTCGTTTATTGCAACCGAGTCGGCGCGAACTCACGCTATCGGTACCGAGGTGGCAGTGCAATCGTCGCGCCCGATGGAACTTTACTGGTCGATATCGGCTTCGATCAAGAGGATGTTCAGTGGGTGGATATCGAGTGGGAGACACTCGTCCAGGCGAGACGAGATTACGATTATTTGGTGGATTTTCGCGTGCGTTGACCTATGCAAACCTGAGCCCTTTGGGAAGCCGTGGAGTCCTCTTGGGTCGGATCGTTCGAGGTTCACCGTGCCCTCGATTCTGGGGAGGACAGTCCTGTGAAGCTATCCAGGGCGCTGAGGCGATCCTCAGCGCCCTGGGTGATCCGCTTACTCCAACACTGTGCCCTTTGTCTCGACTCCTAAAGCTGTCACAATCACAAACCCGACCAACAGAACGCCGAAAAACACGCCAAACACCCATTCGTACCCGAGGTGTGCTCCGAGCAGCCACCCCGTGGCAAACGGCGCGATGGCGCTGCCGAACCGCCCGAAACCAGCCGCCCATCCCATGCCGCTCGCCCGAAACATCGTGGGGAACTGCTCCACGGTAAACGCGTAGGTGCCGGCGAAGGCCGCCAGCATGAAGAAGGACAGCAGCAATCCGAAGACGATGAGGGACGCCGTGTTCCAGGCAAATCCGAACGCGAGCGCCGACAGCGCGCTCAGGATCATCGCGGTGACCAGTGTGCGTTTGCGGCCCCATCGTTCGACAAGCCATGCGGCTGTCATGTATCCTGGAATTTGAGCAAGCGTCATGATAAGCGAGTAACCCAGGCTGTGCACCAAAGAATAGCCTTTGTCGTACAGGACGGACGGCAACCACAGGAACATGCCATAATAGCTGTAATTCATGACAAACCAGACGACCGACGCCACGAGCGACCGGCGGCCCAGTTTGCGCGACCAGATGTTGCGCACGGATTCGCCAAAGGTACTCCGGCGCTTCAGCCGCGCGTAGCGCGCCGCCTCGGGCAACGCAAATCGCAGCACGAGGGTGTAGAGCGCCGGGATCGCGCCGATGAGGAAGACCACGCGCCAGCCGGATGCCGGGATCACGAAGTAGGAGACCAGCGCAGCGGCAAGCGATCCCACGGCCCAGAACGACTCCAAGAACACGACACGTCGAGCGCGAACTTCGTCTGGGGAAGATTCGAGCACGTACGTCGTGGCCACGGGAAGTTCTCCACCGAGGCCGAGACCGACGAAAAAGCGCAAAACGAAGAAGATACCGATGCCGGCCGCGAACGCCGACAGGCCCGTCGCGAGGCTGTAAATCAGGATGGTGATCAAGAACAACGATCGCCGTCCGAACCGATCCGCAAACAGGCCCGCCAGGGCGGAGCCCACGGCCATGCCGAGCGAACTCACGCTTCCGACGAGGCCGGTCACCGTGTGCGTCAGGTGCCACTGCTTGGCGAGAACCACGAGCACATACGACAGGATGCCCACGTCAAACGCGTCAAACAGCAGGCCGAGTCCTGAGGAGACCAGGATGCGAACTGCCGATACGCGTTTGGCCGGGAGAGACACGGGATCGACCACTGTGCTCACCTCACATTGTGCGTTTACCCACGGTATATGTACCGCATGTGCGAACGGTGACAGACGCCCACGAGTCGTCACGGCGTGGAGATATTTCGGCAAGCGAGGGCGGAAGGGATGAAGGCGATGTCTTACCAGGTGGAATGGTGGATTGGCCCCGCGGGGAGCGGCAAGTCAGCCCGCATCGCGGAAGAGATGCGCCTCGCCGTGGAGACGAACCCTCTCGGGGCGCCCATCTTCTGGGTGGTGCCAGAGTCGACGGCGTTCGCGGCTGAGACCCTGCTTATGGAGCGCGTCCGCTCCGCGTTTCGCGCGGAAGTCGTGACCTTGAGGCGGCTGGCGGATCGCGTCTGTGCGCATGGCGGGACGGCAAGGCCGCGGCTGACGCAGGTGGGACGGCAGCTTCTCTTGCGCACGGCGTACGACCAACTGGCGCCGGAACTCGGCCCCCTGCGTCGCGCCGTGCGAAGCGGCGCTCTGTATCAGCACGTTCTTTCCGCATTTGACGAGCTCACGGCGCACCGCGTGTCTCCGGAGCAGCTCGCGGCTCTCCTGGAGATGTCCGCGGCCCGGTCCGCGGAAGTCGAGGCAAGGCAGCGGGCGGTTCACAGCTCACTTGTGGGCAAGCTCGGCGACGTCCTGAAGCTGTACGTGCGATATCGCCGCTTGGCCGACGAAGCAGGGCTTGCGGATCCGTCCCTGCTGTTTCACGACGCGGTCGAAGCCGCGCCGCACGTGACCTGGCTCGAGCAAGCCACTCTGTACGTCGACGGGTTTCACGCGTTTACGCCCGCGGAACGAGCGTTCCTCGCGAGTCTCGCGCACCAGGCGAAGCGCCTCGTCATCACGTGGGACGAGATCGGCCTTGAAGGCGGCGAATGGGGCGAGCTGTTCGAAGCGGCGGCTTCGACGGCCGCATGGCCGCATCTATCCGCTTGGTTGGACGCTTATGAGGAGCGCTTTCCCAGCGAACTTCAGGCCGTGGCGGCGTATCACCTGCTCGAGTGCGCGCGCGACTTCGCCCGGGCCGAGCTTCGTCAGGCGTTTTGCCGCCTGCCGGACGGCGCCGGGGAGGGGCGTTTCTCTCATACGCCCCTCGCACATTTCGAACGGGCGCTATGCGGATACGAGCCTGAAGCGGAGATCCGCGGCGTGCGCATCCAGCGGTTTGGCGATCGCGCCGAGGAACTGAACGCGGTGGCGGACGAGATCGCCCATCTCGTGCATCACGAGCGCGTGCGGCCGCGCGATATTGCCGTCTGCGTGCCGACGCTGGACGATCTCGGCCGCCGGCTCGCCGGCGAACTGGAACTGCGCGGCGTGCCTGTCTCCATCGACCTGTTCACTTCCCTGGCGGACCACCCCGTCGGCCAACTCCTCCGCGGAGCCGTCGGCGCGGCGAGGACCGGGTTCGATCTCGACGCGATCGCCGCGCTCATTCGCTGCCCGCTCGTGCCCGTGAAGCGGCGCGAGGCCTTCGATCTTTATATCCGCGAGCACGGCGTGACTGGGTCAGAGCCATGGCTGTCCGACGAGCCGTGGACGTTCGCGTCTCGCGCGCCGCGTTCGCAGTCCGGGATGCAGGATGCGGAGGCCGAGGAAATCAGGCGCGGCCTCGTGAACGCGCTTCGGCCCGTCCTCGAGGCGTTCTCCGGCCCCACCCTCCGCCCTGCCCGCGCCGCGCGCACGCTCTGGGAGCTCATGCAGGCCTTCGGCGTCAAGGACGCGCTGGCGCAATCGGTGGTCCAGGTGGGCGGCGATCCGATGGCGGGCGTGATCGACGAGCAGGCGTGGAGCGCGGTGACGGCCTTGCTTGACGATCTCGCCTCCATTCAACCGGACGCCGAGCTGCCTTCCGGTGAGGTGGCCGATCTCGTCCGCGAAGCGCTCGAAGGCGTCAGCCTGACCCGCATTCCAGGGGACGCCGACTGCGTGTTCGTGTGCGACTTTGCGCGGGCGGACAATTGGTCCCGGCGCAGGGTGTTCGTCCTGGCTGCCGACGACGCGTCGCTGCCGCCGCGGGTGGGGCGAAGCGGCATTCTGCGCGACGACGAGCGCCTGGCGTTTGCCGAAGTGTTCCTCCGCCCGCTCGGCCGCACCTCGGAAGACGAACAGCGCGCGCTTCAGTGCCTGCCCTACCGGGTCATGACGCGCGCGTCCGAAGCGCTGGTGGTGACTTGCGCGACGAGCGAAGGCGGCATCGAGCGCCACCTGACGCCGATGTTGGCCTCGCTGGTGGAGCGCGGTCACCTCGGGATCGACGAGGTTCGTGGAGAAGCCAGCATCCCGGTTCACCCCACGCAAGCGATGCGGATTCTGGCGGACGCCTTGAGCCGCGTTCACACCGGCGTGCCGCTCGAAGCCGTGGCGAAGGATCCGGTGGTTCAGGACATCCTGACTTACATCTTCGGCGGGGAAAACGCGGACCGGGAGAGATTCCTCCGCGTCCTGGCGGGCGCCTGCCATCGGCCGCAAGCGTGGAAGCTGCCGGCGGATTGGGTGAGGCGACTCTACGGCGATCCCGTCCGCGTGAGCGTGAGCCGCCTCGAGACGTACGCGCGCTGTCCGTACCAGCACTTCGCCCGCTATGCCCTTGGGCTTCGCCCGCTGGAACTCGAACCTGTGGCGGAGCGAGAGGCCGGGACTTGGATTCATGCGGCGGTCCAGGCGGTCACCCGGCGGTTGGCGGAAGCCTACGATGGCCTCGCCGCGCTCGACGACGCCATGCGGGATCGAGCGCTCCGGGATATCGCGGAGAAGGCGCTCGCGGACGCCGCGGTGGAGACCCGACTCGCGGCCGTTCTGGCACGGCCGGATGTGGCCGTTTACGCAGATGAGCGGCGGCGCCATTTCGGCTTTGTGGTTCGTTTTCTTTGGATGCAGCTTGATCGCGGCCAGATGCGCCCGTTCTGGCTCGAGCGGGAGTTTCGAGACGCAGAAATCGGCGAGTGGAACGGCGTCCGGGTGGTGATGGACGGGCGGATCGATCGCGTCGATCGGCTGCAGCAGGGCGAGCTGGCGCTCTGCGTGTACGATTACAAGTCGTCGGAGACCTCCCTACATCCGTCCAAGGTCTACGAGGGGCTGCAGTTGCAGTTGTTGATCTACGCTTCGGTGGCGATGCGCGAGCTCGAGGCGGCAGAAGGAGGCCCGGCGCGCCTGTACGGGGTCTTCTATGTGCCGCTCGCGGTGAGGTGGGACGCGCTCGATGCCCCGCCCGCCGTGAGCGACGCTTCCTCGCAACTGGCGGCCTATCAGGCGAAGGGCTACTTTCTGCGCGACCCGAGCGCCGTCGTGCGCGTGAACGAGGATCTCGCGCCAGGTCGCAAAGCCGTGTTGTATAAGCAGCAGTTCGTTCAAAGCGGCGATTGGGCGAAGAGAGCGACGGCCTGGCGAGAGGACGAGTGGCAGGTGGTGCTCGATCACGTCCAGCGCCGCGCCAAAGAAGCCGCCCAGGCCATTGCCGAGGGCGAGGTGCGCGTGTCGCCGTACCACCTGAGCCACGAGGACAGCGGGTGCACCAACTGCCCGTACAACGCGCTGTGTCACTTCGAACGGGCGGATCACTTCGATCTCTATCGCCCGTTGCGCAAGCTCAGCTTTGATGACGTGATCGCGGGAGGGGGAGCGTCTTCATGAGCATGAACTGGTCCGACGAACAGCGGCTCGCGATCTTTGAGCGCGGCGTGAATCTCGTGGTCTCGGCGGGGGCCGGATCGGGCAAGACAGCCGTGTTGGCGGAGCGAATCGCCTCGCTGGCCGAAGAAGACCCAAAGCTCAGGATGGATCAGCTGCTCGTGATGACGTTCACGGAGGCGGCCGCGGCGGAGATGCGCGCGCGCATCGGGCGCAGGCTCCGCGAGCGCGCCGCCGAATGGGCGCGCTCAGGCCGTGCCGACCAAGCCCGCCGCTTCCGCCGATTGGCCGATCGCGTTCACGACGCGCAGATCTCGACCATTCACAGTTTCTGTTTGTCGCTGCTCGGCGATCACGCCGTGGACGCGAAACTCGCCCCTGGCTTTCGCGTCCTGTCCAGCGAGGAGGATGCCATCCTGATGCAGGAAGCGGCTGAGGCCGTTTTGGACGAGTGGACGCGGGATCCGGTGCGGCGGAGACAATTGGGTGACGCGCTCATGGGGCTGCGCCTCTATCGCCATCGGCAGGCCGTCGATGCCGTGCTCGAGCTGTGCAAAATGGCCCTGAGCCAGGTCCATCCCGACGAATGGCTCCAGGTCATCGCCCAACGGTATGACGCGGACCGCCTGTGGGAGAGCCCGTTCGCCGATGCCTTCGCGCGCTACGCGAGCGCGCAGGTCTCCCGCGCGCTCTCATGCATGAAGAACGGGTTGGCGGAACTCGAGCGCTTGGTGGCGCCGGAAAAGGTGACGGCTGCGGTTCGCTCCATTTGTTCGAAGCTCGAAGAGGCGCTCTCTCTCCTTTCGACGAACGACGGCCCGCTCGATCCCGACGCGCTGGCTGCGCTCATTCACTGGTCCTCGCCGAGGTTGTCCGATGACTATCAGCCTTTCAAGGTGTGGAGAGACGAGGCGACCAAGGCTGTCCAGGTGCTGCGCAAGGTGCTGAAGCGCGGGCGAGAGGCGCTTGAGGCGGACGTGCGCGCCATGCGGCCGCACATCGAGGTGTTGACAGGCGTCGCCCGCGAAACGCTCGTTCGCGCCAAGTCGCGCCGGCTCGAGGAGCATCGCCTGTCGTTTTCGGATTTGGAGCACATGGCGTATGCGCTTCTCACCGAGCAAGAAGGCGTGCGGGAGGCGCTTCATGCTCGCTACCGGTACGTCTTTGTGGACGAATACCAGGACACGAGCCCCATCCAGGACGCCATCGTCGACGCCGTCGCGCCGCCAGGCGGGTTGTTCTTGGTCGGCGACGTCAAACAGAGCATTTACGGCTTTCGCATGGCCGAGCCCGGGCTGTTTTTGGCTCGCTATCGCAAGTACGCGGCCAACGAGGGAGGAAAAGCCATCGACCTTGCGGCCAACTACCGCAGTCGATCCGGCATTGTCCATTTCGTGAATTATCTGTTCGGTCAATTGTTTCACGCGGACGTCGCGGGGTTCGACTACGCGGATGGGCACGAGATGAAGCCCGGGGCGGACTATCCGGACGACGAGGGAGCGCCGTATCCGGTGCGGATCAAGCTGTTTCTCTCGGGCGCCACGGATGAGGGCGGGGAGGCGCAGAGCGAGGACGGCGAGGAGCGCGCCGACAGTACCCGCGATGAAGAGGACGAGCAGGTGGCGCGGCAGAAGCTTGAGATCGAGGCGATGTGGGTGGCGGACGAGATCGCCCGGGCCATCGAGCGCGGCGATGTGGTGTACGATCGCGCCGCCAAGGCGTATCGGCCGCTTGCGTATCAGGATGTGGCCATTCTGCTCCGCGCGGGCGGGGAACAGTTGAACACGGTGGTTCAGGTCCTCGCCTCCAAAGGCATCCCGGCCGTGGCGCGCTCGTCGAGCGGTTTCTTCCGGGCGATGGAGGTGCGTTGGGCCATCCAACTGCTCGCCGCCTTGGACAACCCGCTCGACAGCCTGGCGCTGGCCACGGCTCTGAAATCGCCCTTTGTGGGATTGGGCGATCGCGACCTTGCCGCGGCGCGAACCATTCGCCCGCAAGGACCCTTATGGCATGCCGTGCGGGACGCCGCGCAGCAGGACGAAGGCTTGTACGCTCCGCTGCGCCATGCTGTCGAGCGGCTCAGGCAGTGGCGCGAACTGGCGCGGGAGCTTCCGCCCGCCGAACTCCTGCGGCGCATCGTGCGCGACAGCGAGATCGACCTGTATCTGCGCGCGATGCCGCGCGGTTCTGCGCGTGCGGCGAATCTCGAACAGCTCATTCGCTTGGCACAGGCGCACGCGCCGCACGCTGGGGACCTGTACCGGTTTCTGACGATGGTGCGGCGGCTTGAGGAAGCCGACGTCGATCTCGGCCATGCGCAGGGGGCGGGCGCGAACAGCGTCGCGGTGATGACCATTCACGGATCGAAAGGGTTGGAGTTTCCGCACGTGTACGTGCTGAGCCTCGGGCGCGAGTTCCCGCACAACCAAAGCCCCATTGCGCTGCATCGACGGCTGGGCATCGGCGCGACCCGGTGTGACGCACAAACCGGCGTGCATTGGCGGACGGTGCCATCCATCGCGGTGGACTACGCCAATCTCGAAGCCTCGCGCGCCGAAGAGGCGCGAGTGCTGTACGTCGCGCTCACGCGCGCGAAGGAGCGACTCGTGCTCGTGGGCCACGCCGGCAAGGTGACGGATCTCGCGCGCGCCGCGGACAGCCATGACGAAGAGGGGCGCCTTCACCCTCTCGCCTTCTTTCGCGGAAAGACGTATGCCTCGTGGATCCTGCCGGCCATCCTGCGTCACCCGGATGGCGCCGCGCTGCGCGAGCTCCTCGGCGCCGTCCATCTTTCCGCGTTCGACGTGCCCGGTGTCCGTTTCGAACTCGACGTGGACCTGAACGGCAGGCCGCAAGGACAAAAGTCTGGCGAAGCGCCGCGGCCCGCGCGGTCCGAAGCGGGGCTTACCTCTGCCGACGCGTTGGAACAGGAACTTCGGCGCCTGTGGGAAGGCCCCGCCCGGGGGTATCGCGTCGTGCGCGTGGAACCGGAGGAGCGACGCGCCCGCTTGGCGCTGCCGAGCAAGCTCACCGCGACCGATATTCGGCGGCTGTTCGCCGAGCGCGAGCTGCGGGCGAGAGGGCGCCACGCGAGCGCGGTCCTGGACGATCCGGCCTTTGTGCGTGAAGGCGCGGCTTCGCCGCGCGAACGGGGCGTCGCGTTCCACACGTTCATGCAGCGAGCGCCCCTCAAGGACTACACGCGCCGGGAGGACGTGCAACGCGCCGCTCAGGTCCTCGTGGAGCAGGGGCTTCTCGACGCGCGCATGGCGGCAGCGCTTCATCCCGACGACGTGATCGCGTTTTTCGCCTCCGCCTTGGGCCAGCGGGTGCTCGCTGCCGACGAGGTCTACCGGGAGCAACCGTTCTTCTACCGCGTGGATGTGCGCTCGGGCGACGTGGAGGCGCCTGTCGTGATTCAGGGGGTCATCGATTGCCTGATTCGGGACAGCCAAGGATACGCCGTGATCGACTATAAGACGGATCAGGTCACAGACGAGGCGGAGCTCGACCGCCTGGTGCGGGCGTACGAGCCGCAGGTCGCGACGTATGCGGCCGCGGTGCGAGACGCGGTGGGGTCACCGGTGGAAGTCTATTTGTACTTTGTGCATGCGCGCGCGTACCGGGCGACTCAGGCGGGACCCATCGAGGAGCGCATGCGGGGCTTTGCCCTCGGCTCGAATTGAAGGTTTCGGCTTCAGGTGCTGAACGCGGCAAACGGCCGGGGGAGATCCGCCCCCGGCCGCCACGCTGTGTTCCCAGGTTTCTTCAGGAACCGATCACGTCTCTCGCGCCGTAGTAATGGGCGACATAGTACGGATTTTGAAACACATTTTGCACGATGACCACGCCTTCGCCGTTGTTGGCGGACGATGACTCGATCATCGCCCCGTTGCCCATGTAAATGCCCACGTGCGTCACGTGGTTGGCGTACAGCGAAGCGTAACTGTCGGTGTCGGTGAAGAAGAGAAGATCGCCCGGCTGGAGGTTCGACAGGCTGACGGGCGTCCCGACCGTGGCCTGATCGTGAGACTCTCTCGGCAGTTGGATTCCGAAGTGTCCGAAGACGTACTCGACAAAACCGGAGCAATCAAAACCCGTCTGCGGCGATTCTCCGCCCCAGCAGTACGGCGTGCCGAGCAACGATTTCGCATACGTCAGAATCTCCTGGCGAAGCTGTGCGCCGTTCACCTGGGTCTGCGTGGACGTGGTCTGACCCGCGCTTGGGGCGGCGCTACCGTTTGCGCTCGTGGGCGCGGAGGTGCTGTTCGCTGCGGGAATGGGCAGATACAGGGTCTGGCCGACGATGAGATCCAAGGGGTGGATGTTCGGGTTGGCTTGCAGGATCGCTGAAACCGTGAGGTGGTGCGCCTTCGCGATGAGATAGACCGTGTCTCCCGGTTGGACCGTGTAGGGTGTAGGCAGCGCAACGGTCTGTCCCGCGGTGATGTCGTTCGGATTGGACAACTGAGGATTCGCGAGCTCCAGGGCCGCGAGCGGAAGGTGGTTGGCCTCGGCAATGCGATACAGCGTGTCGCCCTGGCGAACCGTGTACGTGCCGGGCTGGTTTTCTGCGGCCGCGAAGATCGTGGCATGGCCAAGCGCGGCGAAACTGAGCGTCAGGGTGGTGACCATCCAGGCGCTCCGTCGTCTCATGCTCTCCATCCTCTCAAAATCGAAAGTTTTGACACGGTTCGATTTCGAGCCAGATGGCGCAGACTCCTTTATGTAAATCAAACCAGAGAAAAAGCATCCATCACAAAATTTTCCTAGAGGATGGCACCCAAAGCGCCGGACTCGAGAGAGGCCGGCGCCAGGCGCTTCGATCAGTAGTTGGCCAATCGGCTCTGGACGCGATCGTCCATCAGCCATTTCCGCATCGACGCGGCGAGCTTCGGATCCTCGAGGCCGAACGCGAGATTGGCCTTGAGCCAGCCTTCGAGATTGCCGATGTCGTGACGCACGCCCTCGAACTGGTACGCGTCGACGAGTCCCATTGCCGCGAGCTTTTGGAGCGCGTCCGTCAGCTGCAGTTCGCCTCCGTGCCCGATGGGCGTCTGCTCGAGCGCATCGAAGATGGAAGGGGGCAGTATGTATCGTCCGAGCACGGCGAACGTCGAAGGGGCCTCGGCCTCGTTCGGTTTCTCGATGAGCCGCCGGACCGGGAACGGTTCTGGACCCACCACGAGGCGCGCGGGTTCGATGATCCCGTATTTCGACACGTCGGACGACGGGACGGGCTGCACCCCAAGCAGCGCGCGTTCAGGGTCCGTGTACTGTTTCATCAATTGGCGCACGACGGGCTCATCGGATTGGATGATGTCGTCGCCCAGCAGGACCGCGAACGGTTCGCCGCCCACGAACGAGCGCGCGCAAAGAATCGCATGACCGAGTCCGAGCGGCGTCTTCTGCCGCACGTAATGAATGTTGACCAGATCCGAGATGGCCTGCACCTCGGTCAACATGTTGGACTTGCGGCTCTGCTCCAGGTGCAGTTCCAGCTCGGGCGATCGGTCGAAGTGATCCTCAATGGCCTTCTTGGCCCGACCGGTGATGATGAGGATCTCCTCAATGCCCGAGTACACGGCTTCTTCCACGATGTATTGAATGCAAGGCTTGTTCAGGATGGGCAGCATCTCTTTCGGCACAGCTTTGGTGGCCGGGAGCATGCGCGTGCCGAAGCCCGCGGCCGGAATGACCGCTTTTCTGACCTTCATATCCTTCACCTCTGGGATGATTCACACCAATCGGCCTGTCCTCCATATTTTAGCCATCCTGCAACCCGCGCGCCACGCCGGTATGTGGCAATTCCATCAAACCCAGTGATGGCAGCCATCCGCGCGTCCAGGCGACGGCGACCGGTTCGCCGTCCGCGAGGTGATCGCCGTCCATCCGCGCGATCGCGTTCGTCGACACGAGGCCCGTCAGGCTGCCGGACGACTGCTTGTCCTCCGGGCGAAAGAAGAGCGTGGCGCCGCGCTGGTGCAGACGGCCGCGGAGCACGCGCGTGTGTTTCACCGGCTTGACGCGCACGTCGCCCTCGATAAGCGCCGTGATCGGAAAGGGGCGCGCCTGGCTTGCACCCAGCCACCGGAGAACAAACGGCACGACGAGCGCGTGGAATTGAACGTATGCGGCCGCGGGATTTCCCGACAAGGCAAACGCAAATCCGCGCGCGGTCGGACGCGCAAGGAGAGGCGCGCCGGGCCGCATCCACACGCGTTCGAAGAGCAGGGGGGCGCCTTCCAGGTGCTCGAGCGCGTCGCGGGCGTAATCGGCGTCGCCCACGGACGCGCCTCCCGTGACGAGCAAGAGGTCCGCCGCCGAAGCAAGGCGCTCCGCGGCTTCGACGATGGCGCCGCGATCGTCCTCGGCGTGCTCGACAGCCGCCACCGAGACGCCGAGCTGCGCAAGCGCCGATCGCAGGAACGCGTCGGTCGCCGCATACACCTGGCCGGGGGGCAGCGCGCCCTTGGCGCGAGGCCCCGTCACAAGCTCCGATCCCGTCGAGAGAATGGCGGCGATGAGCGGCCTGTGGCAGACGGACTCGTGAACGCTTGCAGAGCGGAGCACCGCCTGTGTCTGCCCGTCAACCAGTTGGCCAGCGCGCGCGATCACGTCGCCGCGCCGCGCGTCGTCGCCCTGCGGCTGAACCGACTCGCCAGCCGGAACGGCGCGAAGGAGCCGGACGGTATCGCCAACCGCCTCGACCCACTCGTTGCGCACCACAGCCGCGGTGCCTGCGGGAACGGGCGCGCCCGTGCGCACCCGAACGGCCTCTCCCGGCTTTACGGATAGGCCCATGGCGGCGTCACCCGCGCGCACGTCCGCCACCACGCGCAAGGGACTCGTGGTGCGAAGGTCGTCCGCGTGGATGGCGTATCCGTCCATCATCGAGCGCGAAAACGGCGGCAGATCCACTGCCGCCGCCACGTCGCAGGCCAGCCAGCGCGGCTCGACCGCATGCCAAGAACTCCACGGTGCGGTCTCCATCGCCGGCACGTGGCGTTCAAGACGCGCCCAGGCTTCGTCAAACGTGACAAGATCCATGACGTCCGCCCTCAGTTCGCCAGCACCTGCTCGATGCTCGCCAGCACGTCCTGGCTCAGCTCGATGCCCGAGGCTTTCGCGTTCTCCTCCACCTGTTCCGGGCGGCTCGCGCCGACGAGCGCGCTCGCCACGTTCGAGAGCCTGAGGGTCCAGGCAATCGCGAGCTGCGCCAGCGAAAGGCCGGCCTCCTTGGCGATGCTCTCGAGTCGTTCGACCTTATCGAGGATGTCGTCCGTGACCTTCATGAACTGGTTCACGCCCGGAGTCGCGAGGCGTGAACCTGCGGGGGCGGGCTGACCTTTCCGGTATTTGCCCGTCAGGACGCCCTGGGCGAGCGGGGAGAACACCACTTGCCCGATGCCGGCCGTCTCGCAGATGGGGACCACGGCCGCTTCGATATACCGTTCAAACATGTTGTAGATCGGCTGACTGGCGGCAAACTTGTGCAGCCCGAGCTCGCGTTGGAGTCGGACGCCTTCGGCAATCTTGTCCGCCGGCCATTCGCTGAAACCCGCGTACAGAATCTTGCCCTGGGTGATGAGATCGTCCACGGCGCGAAGGCTTTCTTCCAGATCCGTCTCGGCGTCGTACCGGTGGAAATAAAAGATGTCGATGTACTCGACGCCAAGCGCCCTCAGGCTCTGATGGACCTGTTCGACGATGTGCTTGCGGCTGAGGCCCCGATCGTTCGGCCCTTGCCCGACCGGCCAAAACGCTTTCGTCGTGATCACGTAGCTTTCGCGGGGAAACGGGGCGAGCGCTTCGCGCATGACTTCCTCCGCCGCGTGCGGCTTCGCCCCGTAGACGTTGGCGCAGTCGAAGTGGTTGATGCCCAGTTCATACGCCTTGCGCACGCACGCGATGGCCTGTTCCCGTTCGGTCACCGTGCCGTAGGTCAGCCAGCTGCCGAGCGCAATTTCGGACACCTTCAGTCCGCTCTTTCCCAGACGACGGTATTTCATGACGCGGACACCTCCGCCCTCATTGTACTGGCTTTTTCTGCGAAGGCCAAACCGCTTTCCTTGGCACAGGAATTCTCGCGCTTGCGTCGAATCCTTGGAACGACACCACCGCGACAGGAGGATCCGCATGGATCTGCGCGCCTTGCTTGGCTTGAAACCGCTTGACGACGTGCGGTCGGCGCTCTTTGTCCAACCTCATCCCGATGACAACGAGGTCGGTGCCGGGGGAACCATCGCCAAACTCGCGGTATCGGGATGCCGCGTGGTGACCGTGACGGTCACCGATGGGCGCTGCGGCGCAACAGGCCCGATCGACCCCAACCAGCTTGCCAGGCGTCGACAGCAGGAGCTTGAGGCCGCGTGCGAAATGCTCGGCGTCCGGGAACACATCGAATTCGGTTTCGAGGATCTCGGCGCGTACACGGAAGAGGATGTGGTCGAGAAGCTCGTGCCCGTCCTGCTCGACATTCGGCCGGAGGTCGTCGTGACCGTGGATCCGTGGACGCCTTACGAGGCTCACCCTGACCATGTCAAGACCGGCCGCGCCGTGGCCCAGTGCGCCATCCGCCTCGCCAGTCTGGCCGTGCCGCAACATCCGCCCGCGTATGTTCCGCTCATGTTCGCGTTTTACGCCAGTGCGTATGCGAACACAGCCGTGGATGTCACGGAACACTGGGACATCAAACTTCGAGCCATCGAGGCGCACGCGAGTCAGTTCGCCACGCCGGAATGGCCGGCGCTCAAGGCGTTTTTCGAATACCAGTCGCGTCAGGCGGCCGTCCAATTTCTCGGCGCGTCTGGAGACGGCCGGCTGGTCGAAACGTTCAAGGTCCTATCGCCTCGGCAGCTTCACTTCTTTCCCGACGCCATCTCGAGTTGAAACGGGGGCGTACCCATGGCGCAACCTGGGCTCCATCCGCCGATCCGGCCGCGCCCGTCGATCGCCCAGAAGACGGCGTACGCGGTGAACCAAATCGGTGTGAACATCCTTTGGCAAGCGTTCAACGCCGTGGCGGTATACGACTACGTGGCGTATCACGGCGTCTCCGCCGTGCGATTGTCAAGCGGACTCATCGTGTACGGCGTGCTGAACGCCCTGTTCAACCTTGTGGCAGGTCACGTGAGCGACCGCACGCGCACGCGCTTCGGCCGACGCATTCCCTACGTCGCCGTCGCCACGGTTCCGTACGCGGTCTGCTTCGCACTTTTGTTCTCTCCTCCCCGGTTCACGGAGAACGGTCTTGTCCTCTACTTCATGGCCATGACGTTTTTGTTCGATCTCGCCTTCACGTTCACGGCCCTCAACGCGAATGCGCTCTACCCGGAGATGTATCCGGATCCGCGCGATCGAGCGTACGTCTCAGCGCTTCAACAGGTCTTCGGCATTTTGGGGCTCATCGCGGGCGTCGCGCTGTCCAAATCGCTCGGTCAAGCGCTCGGCTGGGCACGGATGGCCTGGCTGTTTGCGGCGGTGGCCGCCGGGTCCATCTACGTGTCGCTGCTCGGAAGTTTTGAGACGGGCGATCCCGGCGAGCCCTTCTCGTGGCGCGAGGCGGTGCGCGAGACGTTTCGCAACCCTGCGTTCATTCGGTACGTGATCGCCAGTTTCCTTGTCCAGTTCACCACCACGCTTTTCACCACAGCCTCCTCGTTTTACACATCGTACGTGGTGCGCCTGACTCCACTTCAAAATTCGCTCTTTCTCGGCGGCATCTTCGTCGTCGCGATGCCCGTCGCCTTTGTGTGGGCTCGCGCCGCGATTCGATATGGTGCTTCGCGCTGCGCCATGGTGGCCATCGCCATGTACGCGTGTGTGGAGGCGCTCCTTCTCGTCGACCGCTCGCCGGCTTCTGTGCTTGTAACGGGACTGTGCCTCGGCGTTCCCGTCGCGGGCTTCATGGTGCTCTTGAACATGCTTTTGGCGGAAGTGATCGATCTCGACGCAAGTCGCACGGGCCGCCGGCGCGAGGGCATGTATCTCGGCGTCAACGGATGCATCGTGCGCCTGGGGTTATCCCTGCAGTACGCCGTGATGGCCGTCTTTTTCGCGGTGTCGGGTTATCGATCAGGCGCCGCCATGCAACCGCCGAGCGCGGTGGAAGGTTTTCGGATCCTGCTCGGACTCGTGCCCGCGCTCTTTCTCGCCGGGGCTTGGATCAGCATGCGCGCCTATCAGCGCTGGCGCACGGCCTGACGCGGCGGGGGCGCACAGCCTGTCGGACAGGGCTGGCTTCGCCTGGGCAAAACCCGTACAATGAGTGGAAATTGGGTCAGGGCTTGAGCCTTTCTGTGCCGCCTCTTCCGTTTCGTCCATCCCTTGCGCTCCTTTGCTGCGTACGGTACAGCAAACGCGGCAAAGGAGGGATGGAGGATGGCGGACCTGCGTTCTATCGCGAGAAACTACATCGGCAGGCCGGTCGTCGTGTATACGCACAGCGGCGTGCACCGCGGCGTGCTCCATCACGTCGACGATCGCGGCCTGTATCTCCGCGCGTATCGTCCAGGTGCGCGCCTTGCGGGATTCACAGGCGAGGAAGACCTGCGCACGCTTGATCAAGTGCCGCAATCGCTCGACGCAGAGACGGCGTGGTGGCTCTGGCCGCTGATTTTCATTCCATGGGCTGTGGCTTTGGCGCTTGCACTTTGGTGGTGGGGACCCTGGTGGTGGTGAGGGCTCCCCTCCCACCTCACGCTCGAAAGGAGGACAGGCTGTGGCGAAAGTGGTGTTCATCACGTCCGGCGCAAAAGGGCTTGGCCACAGCATGGTGCGCACACTTGCGAAATCCGGTTGGGACGTGGCGTTTACATACGGAAGAAGCCACCAGGAGGCGGTGGCCCTCGCGCGGCAGGTGGAAAGCGACGGGCGCCGGGTCCTGCCGATTCACTGCGATCTGTTTGATCGCGATGCCATTCAGGCCGCCGTGGCCGCGGCGAAAGACGCTCTCGGCGGGATCGACGCCGTTGTCCACAATTTCGGTCCATTTGTGTTTGAGCGAAGGCCGCTTGCGGATTACGACGACGAGATGTGGAGCCGGATGATGGACGGAAATCTCACGAACTTCTTCTGGCTCTACCGGGCGACCGTCCACGACATGCGCGCGAAGCGGTTTGGCCGCTTCGTCACCGTGGGCTACGACGGCGCGGGCGAGGCGCGGGGATGGCGGTTTCGCGCCGCATACGCGGCGGCCAAGTCCGGTTTGGCGGCCCTCACCCGGTCCATCGCGCGCGAGGAGCGCGGATACGGGATCACGGCCAACATGGTCTGTCCCGGCGATATCCGCGGCGAGGACAAGATGCGGATGATCGAAGAGGTCAAGGATGTGCGCACGGAAGAAGGATTGCGGCCGCCGGTCGGAGAAGACGTAGCGCGCGCGGTGGAGTGGTTTTTGCGGGAAGACAGCCAGGAGGTCAATGGCACTGTCCTCGAGGTGACCGGCGCCCGCGAAATTGTGGCCAAGGATTCCTTTCCGCGCAGGCCGGAGCCTTAGGGCTTGGTCTCGTCGTTTGCCCGATCGCGCTGTTTCAACGATCGCCTGAGGCCGTCCGAGAGCCGCCAGGTGAGGTACGCGGCGAAGCAGGCCGCGGCGATGAGATAGCCGGTGCTGTCGCGCATCCAGACTCCTCCTCCCAAGGGGGATGGGTCGTGATTCAGCATTTTACAGGGTTCGATTTGCTCGCTCTTCCTATGCAATCGAAGGGAACCGCCTGAACCTGCGGGCGGAAGGAGGAAGGTCGGTGGACGTTCAATCCGTCGGAGTCATTGGCGCGGGTTTCATCGGCCGCGGCGTCGCCATGGCGGCCGCGTTGGGCGGCATGCGCGTGCATTTGTACGACACAAACGAAGACGTGCTCGAGCGCTCGCTCCTCCACATGGGTCAGAGGCTGGCGGCGCGTTCGCGGCACTACGGATTGACGCCGGGCGAGATGGAGGAGGTTCTGCGGCGCATCCGCACTGTGTCACGGCTTGAAGCTGCCTGCGAGGTCGATCTCGTCGTCGAGGCGATTCCCGAGGATTTTGGGGCCAAGGTCGCCTTGTGGCGCGAGGTTGACCGATTTGCCCCGAGTCAAGCCGTGTTGGCGACCACCACCTCCACATTCTCCATCACGGAACTGTCGGGTGCGACGTCCCGGCCGGAGTGGTTTTTGGGCTTGCATTTTCCCCAGCCGCCCACCTCGTCGAGGGTGGTCGAGGTGGTGCGGGGGTATGTGACATGCGAGGAGGCGCATGATCTCGCGCTTAGGTTCTGCAAGCGCGCCGGGCTCACGCCCATTCAGACCATCGACGTGCCGCCGTTTCTCGTGCAGCGGCTTCTCATCCCGTTCATTCACGAGGGCATTCGCGCGCTGCAAGAGGGTGTCGCCGCCGCGAGCGATATCGACGAAGCGATGCGCCTCGCGCTTCAACATCCCGTCGGTCCCTTGCAACTGGCCGACCGCATGGGGCTCGATCACGTCCTGGCCATCAGCGAAAAACTCGCGCGTGAGACGGGAGACAGCCGCTATCTCCCGCCTCGCCTCCTGCGCCAGATGGTCCGCGCGGGCAAGCTCGGCCGCAAGAGCGGAGAGGGGTTTTACGTATACGACGAAGATGCGGCAACTTCCTCCGCAAGCGCCGCGAGTGATTCGATGCGCGTGGAGCGAAGGCCCCTCGGGTAAAGGTTGTTGAGCCGCCCCGGCGCACGTTTCGCGAAGCCGAGGTGAAATCCCTCGTGTGCCACGGCGCAGAAGGCTGTCTCCTCGCTCACATCCCCGGGCGCGGCGAGAGGTTCGCCCGCAAGGTAACGGATGGCGGTCTCCTCGTCGATCTCGACCGTCGCGCGGAAACCACCAGGCGGAATCAGCCGGGACGCCGCGTGGTGCGGCACATACACCCGCCCCTTTCGCTCGGCGAGCGGCGGGCCGGGCCGAAGGACGCGCAGGCCGGGTGCGGCGAGATCGCCCAGCACGTCGGCGAACACGACGTTTTTGTTCCCGGTCGTCCGGCGCCAAGAGGCCGGAATGGCCGTCACGAACGACTCGAGCCACGCTTCCCACGCCTTGTTCGCGCCCGGGTGCGCCGAGCTCTTGGATCGTCTGCGGGGTTGGTCAGACACGGGTTCGCACAGTCGAAGTCGCGCCACAAAGTGTCCCTCGCCTCGGCCCAGATGGGGCCACAGTCTCCTCGCGCGCCGGAGTTCCGGTCGATCCGCCGCCCAATCGGCGCGGGCCGGTTGCCATTCGGGCCATTCCGGCAACGGCTCCAGCTCGACGGGAAAATGATCGAGAAGCCATAACACCACCTGCTCATTTTCCAGCGGGTTCAGCGTGCAAGTCGAATACACCAGCCGGCCTCCCGGCTTGAGCATGTTCAGGGCATGCGTCAGGATGTCCTTTTGCAGCGCCTGAAACCGTTCCGGGGCATCTGGCCTCCACTCCGCGCGCACGGCCGGATCCTTGCGAAACATGCCTTCACCGGAGCAGGGCGCGTCCACGATGATGGCGTCGAAAGCCTGCGGCCACGCCTCCGCGAGCTGGGAGGGCGATTCGTTCGTGATGGCGCACGGCGCGCCGACTCGCTCCGCGTTCTCGGCGAGGGCGAGGACGCGATCGCGGTGAATGTCGTTGGCCACCATCTGTGCGCCGCCGCGGCGCGCGGCCAAGAGTGCCGCGTACGTCGTCTTGCCGCCAGGCGCGGCACAGAGATCGAGGATCCGCTCTCCCGGCCTCGGATCGAGCGCCACCGCCACCGCCATCGCGGACGGATCCTGCAGGTAGAATGCGCCGGCCTGGTGAAGCACGGTATACCCCAGCGACGGGCCTTGGGCGAGGTAGAAGCCGTCCTCCGTCCACGGGACGCGATCGCGCAGGAACGGCGCAAGGCTCGCGGGCAACGAGCCGTTCGGCTTCGCGACCGCGGCATAGCGCAGACCGCGCCACGGCCTGCCGGAAAGCGCGGACAGCAGGTGGTCCGCTTCGGCGCCAAGCCAATGTGTCATTTGCGCTGCAAATGCTGCGGGAATTTCAGGTGGAAAACGCACCCGTTGTGCCTCCTCGCTTGTCCGCCTAAGGTTCGAACGGTAGAATGCCAAAGGGGTGAGATCTCCATGTTGAACCAGCCTTCGAAGACGCTTGTGACCGTGCCGAATCCCCATCCGGATCGCCGATACACGGTCGAAATGGAGACGCAGGAGTTCACGACGCTGTGCCCCATGACGGGTCAGCCGGACTTCGCGACGATTTACATTCAGTATGAGCCGGATCAGAAACTCGTGGAGCTCAAATCGCTGAAGCTGTACCTCTGGAGCTACCGCAACGAGGCCAGCTACCACGAGGACTGCGTCAACCGCATTCTGAACGACTTCGTGGCCGCCGCGGAGCCGCATTACGCCAAGGTGGTCGGCGATTTCACCATTCGCGGCGGGATTCACACCAAGGTGACCGTAGAATACCGCAAATGATCGAAAAACGCGATCGCGCCCAAGCGGTCGCGTTTTTCGCGCGAATCGGGGCCTCTCGCATACCATGGATTGAATGCGAGGGGATTTGCGTGGCGGACTATCCAGACGGCTTGTGGCTCGGCATCGCCTCGACCGCGGTTCCGCGAGACGGCCGCCGCAGGTGGCGCCCCGGCGTGCATTATCGCCGGATCGCGCGGGCGGCCAGGCGCCACGGCATGCGCGTTTGTCTGTTTGATCCGGGACGGCAGGCGGAGTGGTCGCGAATTTCGGCGTATGTACCTGTCGATTCAAACCGACCGGACGGCGACTGGGAGCCTGCGTCGCTCCGGTTTCCTGACGTCATTTATGAGAACGTCTACGTCCACCTGGCGGTCAAGGGCTACAGCGCGGCACTCAGGGCGCAGGCGCGCCGCCGCGGCGTGCCGCTTTTCAATCCCATGCTTCCGGGCAAATGGCAGATGGTCGGTTTCCTCCGCCGGGCACAGCTCCACCACCTCGTGCCCGAGACCGAGATGCTGACGACCGCTGACGCGCTTTGGCGGGCGCTCGAACGTTGGCGGATCGTCTATGTGAAGCCGAGCGGCGGATACGGGGGTGTCAACGTGCACCGTCTCGAGCTTCTGGCGGACGGCCGCGTGAGGATGCGCGCGGACCGCCGAGGCGGACGGGTCAGGGCGTGGGAGCGGGTGGTGGATCGCCGTCGCCTCGCCGACTTCGTCCAGTCTTTGCGCGGGCGGTATTTGGTGCAACGAGGGCTCCGCCTGTTTCGCGTCAACGGGCGAAGGGTCGATTTTCGCGTGGTCCTGCACCGGGATCATCAAGGCGAATGGCAACTGATTGGCATTGTCCCAAAGATGGCCGCGCCCGACGGCGTGGTGACGAACATCATCGCGGGAGGCGAGCGGTGGACGCTAGAGAAACTGGAGTCCGCGGCGAAGCGGGAAGGCAAGGAGGTGCCGGTCGGCGATCTCGTCCGCGCCGCCAAGTCCATCGCCGAGGCGTTGTCCCGCCGGTATGAAACCGTCGGACTCGTCGGCTTCGACATGGCCGTGGAGGAGGACGGGCACGTCTGGATGATCGAGATGAATCCCAAACCCGCCCGCTCCCTCCTCGATCGGCCGATGCTGGAAAAGCTGGCCGCCTGCCAGGCGGGCTTCGCGCACTGGCTTGCGCACCGCTGAGGCTCTGTCACGGCGAGAGGACGCGGTACGATTCGAGCCATGAGGTGTGCCCATGGAACATTCCATCGCCGCGTGGGTGCGCGCCGCCGCCAGCCAGTCGTGCCATCGATATGCACACGCATCTGTTTCCGGCCTCCATCTCGGCCTGTGGCGCTCGGATAACGATCACGTCCTCACGCACTACCGATTGCGGCAGAGATGGCGCGTGACGCGGGACGAGATCGACCTGAATCATATTTAAATTTGGAAAATAATAAGTAAGGAAATGAGGTAGTAAGGCTCTTGACGCTCTCCATAGCTGCGACAACGCAAGTCTCTTCTTCATCAAACCGGCATCTACTCGAAGGGAGGTGCCAGGAGTGGACTTCCGGTTCACGGAGGAGCAGGAGCAACTGCGGGCGGTTCTTTGCGAATTTGCGCGTCGAGAGTTACTTCCGCATTATGCCGAATGGGATCGGACTGGCGCGTTTCCGCGCCATCTCTGGCGGGAGATGGGGAGGCTCGGGCTCACGGGTCTCCGGGTGTCACCGCAATACGGCGGGAGTGGGGCCGATTGTGTGACGACCGGGATCGCTGCGGAGGAAATTGCTCGCGGCGATTTCAACGCGGCATACGCGGTCATGCTGAACGCGTTGCTCGCCGAAGTGCTCGAAGCGCATGCATCGGACGCCGTCAGGCGCGAATGGCTTGCACCGATGGCGTCTGGCGAGCGCCTCGTCGCGATTGCGATCACGGAACCTGGTGCTGGGTCAGATGTCGCGAATCTAGCTGCGCGCGCGGTGCGAGATGGCGATCGATATATCATTACCGGCGAGAAGTCCGGCATCTCGCTTGCATCGGTGGCCGATGCCTTTGTCGTCTTCGCCAAGACGCAGGCTGACGCTGGCGCGCGCGGTGTAAGCGCCTTTCTAGTGCCGCGGGAAACGCCCGGCGTCGAGGTTCACCGCTATAAGGACATGGGCAACGTCGCCATTGGGCGCGGATCGGTGTTTTTCGATCACGTTGAGGTCGCGACCGACTACCGCATCGGCGAGGAAAATCGGGCGTTCTACCAGCTCATGAAGGGCTTCGATCTCAGCCGCGTCCTCATCTGCCTGCAGTGCCTCGGCGCGGCCATGCAGTCCCTGGACGAAACGGCGGAGCACGTTAAGCGCAGGCATGCCTTCGGCCGGCCACTCGCACAGTTTCAGGGCGTTGCGTTCCCGCTGGTGGAATATTACACGAAACTTGAGATGATTCGCTGGTTCAGCTACCGGGCGCTGTGGTTGCGCGATCGCGGCTTGCCGCACACGAAAGAGGCTTCCATGTGCAAGTGGCTCGGTCCTCAAGTGGCAGCGCAGGCCATCCACGAGAGCATCCTGCTCCATGGACATTACGGCTACACGAAGGATCTGCCACTCGAGCAACGCCTGAGAGACGTGATCGGCCTGGAGATCGGCGATGGGACCGCGCAGACGCAGAAGATCGTGATCGCTCGCGAATGGCTGGGCAAGCCGTACAAACCACGTTGAAGGGGGCGATGGGGGTGTCGTACCGGGACATTCTCTATGAGAAGCGAGACGGGATCGCGAAGATCACCATCAACAGGCCGGAGGTGTTGAACGCATTTCGATCGCTCACGGTGCGCGAGATGATCGACGCCTTCCGGGACGCATGGGACGACCAGACGGTTGGCGTCGTGGTGCTGACGGGCGCGGGCGATCGCGCGTTTTGCACGGGTGGCGATCAGAAGGATCGCGACAGCGAGGGCTACACGGGCACAGGCGGCGGCCTGGAGGAGGGGATCGGGCTTGAGATCGAGACGCTTCACGGGCTCATCCGCAACATCCCCAAGCCCGTGATCGCAGCTGTGAACGGCTACGCCATAGGCGGCGGACACGTATTGCACGTCCTCTGCGATCTGACGATCGCGTCCGATCGTGCGAAATTCGGCCAGGTGGGGCCGAAGGTAGGCAGCTTCGACGCAGGCTACGGAAGCGCTTATCTCGCCCGCGTCGTGGGCGAGAAGAAGGCGCGGGAGCTCTGGTTCCTGTGCGAGCAGTATACGGCCGAGGAAGCGCTTGAGATGGGCCTCGTCAACAAGGTGGTCCCACACATTCAACTGATGCAAGAGGTCGAAGTGTGGTGCCAGAAAATCCTCGACAAGAGTCCGACGGCGCTCAAGTTTCTGAAGTACTCGTTTAACGCCGATTCGGCGAACATCGACGGAATCACGCGCCTTTCGATGGCTTCTCTCGCCATGTACTACCGTTCGGAGGAGGCTCTCGAGGGCCTTCAGGCCTTCAAGGAAAAGCGCAAGCCCGACTTTCGAAAGTTTCGCCATCGCTGATCGCACCTGACGGCAGACGGGCGGAGCAAGGGGGAAGTGGTATGCGACTTGAGGATCGAGTCGCCATCGTGACGGGCGGGGCACGCGGCATCGGTCGGGCGATCTGCGAGCGGCTCGCGGAAGAGTGTGCGCTGGTTGCGGTGGTCGATCTCGACTTGGAGGGCGCCCGCGACACGAGCGATCGCCTGCGCGCCATGGGCCGTTCATCTGTTGCCATTCGAGCCGATGTCACGCGCAGGGCAGAGGTCGACGTCATGGTGCAGGCCGTGGTCGACGCGTTTGGGCGCATCGACGTGCTCGTGAACAACGCCGGGTGGGACCGGATGGAGCTCTTTCTCGACAGCCAAGAGGAGACGTGGGAGAAAATCCTCGCCATCAACCTGAAGAGCGTGCTCTACACGTGCCACGCGGTGCTACCGCACATGATCGGGCGCGGGTACGGCAAGGTGGTGAACATCGGTTCCGACGCGGCCCGCGTGGGCTCCACGGGCGAGGCGGTGTATTCGGCGGCGAAGGGCGGCGTGATTGCATTTTCGAAGACGCTCGCCCGCGAGATGGCAAGATATCGCGTCAACGTGAACGTGGTGTGCCCGGGCCCGGCCAACACGCCGCTGTTTCAGGAGATCGCGGCGCAAAACGAGAAGCTGGCGGCCTCGCTGGAGAAGGCCATCCCCTTCCGGCGACTGGCAGAACCGAGTGACATCGCGAACGCGGTCGCGTTCCTGGCCTCGGACGAGGCCTCGTACATCACCGGGCAGACGCTGAGCGTGTCCGGCGGCCTGACCATGGCATGAGGTCCGGTGCTATTCCGGAGGTGATGGGGTCGTGCAAGGCAAATGGGAAGCCAGTCTCGAGCGCCTCGTGTCGCGGGACGACGTCTGGATGACCCGCGATCACGTCGAGGCTCACGTGCGGGCGGGCCGGTGGACTAAGGAGACTTTCCTGGACTTTCTCACTCTGCACGCGGAGAGGACGCCGGACGCTTCAGCCGTGATCGACGAAGATGGAACTGTAACAACGTACCAGGAACTTGAGGATGCGTCGAATCGGTTTGCGCTTGGGCTTCTCTCGTTGGGGATAGGCCCGGGCGATCGCGTCGCCCTTCAGTTGCCCAACACGCAAGAGTTCTTGGTGGCGCTGCTCGGCACCGCGAAGGCGGGTGCGGTGTCTGTCCTGTACCACATGCCGTACACCGAACACGATCTCTCGTATATCCTCCAGCTGACGGCGCCCAAAGTCGCTGTTGTCATGGCGGCGTACCGCGATCGGGACTACATCTCGCTCATGCGGCGCGCCGCAGAGGGGGCGGGGTGCGCTTTAACCTTGGTTGCCGTGCCTCATGCGCCCGGGGGCGAGGCGATCTCGTACGAAGAGATCCTTCACTCACAATCGGGCGCTTCGGCCGCGGCGCTCGCCGACGTGCGGCCCGTCGCGATCGATCCCTTTTTCGTGATGTTCACCTCGGGCACGACGGGGCGGCCGAAGGCGGAGATCCATCTGCACGCGAACAATCTGTACTGGATCCGTCAGATTAACCAGACCGCGCAGTTCGAGCCAGCGGCCAAGTGGCTCATCGTAACGCCCATCGCACACCTCACGGGGCTCGGAATTGGGTGCCTCGGGGCGCTTTACCGCGGGGCGCCGGTGGCGTTGCTCACTTCCTGGGACGTTCGGCGAGCCATCGCCATGCTGCGCCGCGAGCAGCCGACGTATCTCCTCGGTGCCACGCCCATGCTCGTCGATCTCGCCCACGCCGACGATCTGACCACGTCGTCGGTGCCATCCATCCGGGGTATTGTGTACGCTGGCGCGACCTGTCCGGCCGAGATCCTGAAGGCGCTTCACACCAAGCTCGGCGCCGACATCTTCGCTTGCTACGGCTACACCGAGGGCGGGGTTACGCACATCACGCGACCAGGGGACGGGATCGACGTCACGAGCGTGTCGTTTGGCAAGTGTCTGGACGGTCTCGACGATCAGGTGGTGGATGACAAAGGGCATCGGCTCGAGCCGCCGTGCGAGGGAGAGCTCTGGGTTCGGGGTGCCAGCATGATCCCTGGATACTACCGCCAGCCGGAGAACACAAGGCGGATGTTTGACGACGAAGGATGGTTTCATTCAGCCGACATCGTGCGGGTGGATGCAACAGGTTACTGCACGTTCGTCGCCCGGCGAGACGACCTCATCAACCGCGGCGGCTACAAGATCGATCCGCGTGCCATCGAGGAGGTCCTGTATACGCATCCGCGCGTCGGGCAGGCGGCCGTCGTCGCGATGCCGGACGAACGTCTCGGGCAGCGGGCCGCGGTGTTTATCGTGCCCAAGCAGCCGGGCGACATTCTGACGCTGGAGGAGATTCAGGCGTTTCTGCGCGATCGCGGCGTGAGCAAGTCGCACTGGCCCGAGGCCGTGCAGATGATCGAACGCATCCCCATGACGAGCACGGGCAAGTTTCAGCGTTTCGCTCTGCGGGAGCTTGCGCAGCACCTTCGCCCGGGCGCGGGCGGTAAGGCCGAGCGAAGCTGAGCGCTGGCGAGGCGAGAATCCCGCCTCGTAAGTGCGACGTCGGCGATGCGTTTACCCGAGCGCGACGGTGCGTTGTGGTGCTTTCAGCTGGCTCCGCGGAAGGACACCTTTGTGTGCTCTGGACGGAAGGAGACGAGCGGAAAATCCCTTTCAAAGGCGGGTTTTCTATACTGCTTTTCGCAAACCAACTGCTAAAAATACCCATTTAAAACCGGGTGCGTAACCGTCAAACTTATGACACAGGGTTTTCCGCCTCTCCGTCCTTAAAAATGGTCTCCTCAAGCACAGCGGGGGGTTGTGTATACATGGCCCTGTGTTTCATCATGAGAGGCCGCGAAGAATTCTGCGGATCGAACCTCGAACACGAGGGCTGCAGGCACTACACGAGTGATCCACAGGTCCCACGAACCTGCATGGGCAAAGGGTTCGTGGGTCTTTGTATGACTACGAAGTGTCGAAGTCGGGTGTTCGGACGACGGGGATTTCCATCGAGGCGTTCGGGTGGTTTGACGGCGCATCGGTTTGCGCACGGCTTGACTGCTGGGGGAACGGCATGGGCACCTCCCATAGCTGCGATCGCTGACGGAGTATCTCTACTTAGTGGCACTGTCGCAGCTGTAACGGATACTTATTTCTTCGCTCGTAAAGAGGTCGGTCTTACGACAGTTATACTCGATGGTGTTGCTTTAATTCCTGGAGTGAGTATTGTCAAGGAAGGGATGGGCTTTTTTGATAAGTTTCAATTGCAGAATATCATGCATTCCATCCAGTATGCCTCAAGTGAATTTTCTCATATGTCTGATGATGAGGCGTGGGACGTCATCAGAGGGACTCATTTGGATTTGGGAGGGGCGATTGTTTCAACTGGAAGTAGCTTGGCCTCCAATAACGCTGAGGCACACGATAAGTCACGTAGATTGCCAAACGAAGGAGGTAGTTGGTTCAGTTGTGAGATCGAGAGCTGCACGAGAGATGTACAATGTGTACCGATGTGGAATTGGGCGAGAGTGTAAAATGAACTGTGTAAACTCCCCAGACTCAAATGCGGGAGTCTACATGGGGAGTGAAGCAAAGTGGAAAACAAGAAGAAGCTTTTTTCCAAGGAACAGGTGCGTCAATACATTCGCGACGGGCATCTCAAAGACCTGAGCGACGTGCAGGCCATGCTGAAGGATTTGTTCGCGACGGCAGTCCAAGAGATGCTCGAAGCGGAAATGGACACGCATCTGGGCTACGCCAAATATGACACGAAGAGCAAAGACACAGACAACGCCCGCAACGGCCATGGCGCAAAGCGCACCGTGCAATCGGAGCTTGGCGATATTGAAATCGCCCTGCCCCGAGACCGCAAGGGTGAATTCGATCCCGTTGTGGTGCAGAAGCGCCAAAAGCGCATGCCAAGCATCGAGGATCAGGTCATCGCTCTGTATGCTCGAGGCTTCAGCACCCGGGATATTCAAGACCATCTCCATCAGATTTACGGCGTCGAGATTTCGCCGACGCTCGTGTCGAACCTCACGGATCGCCTCTTGCCTCGAATTCAGGAGTGGCAGAATCGGCCCCTGCATCCCGTCTACGCAGTGGTCTTCCTGGATGCCATTCACTACAAAGTGCGTGAAGAAGGCCACATCGTCAACAAGGCTGCTTACATGGTCCTTGGCGTCGACTTAGAAGGCCGCAAGGATGTCTTGGGCATCTGGATCGGCCAGAGTGAGTCCTCGAAGTTCTGGCTGGGCGTCTTGAATGACCTGAAGGCGCGCGGAGTACAGGATGTGCTGGTGTTCTCGACGGACAACCTGAAAGGCTTCAGTGAAGCCATCGCGGCCTGCTTCCCGCAATCGGACATCCAGAAATGCATCGTGCACCAAATTCGCAATTCGCTTCGATACGTGTCGTACAAAGACTTCAAAGCGGTCTCTGCCGCGTTGAAGCCGATTTACCAAGCGCCAACGGAGGAAGCGGCGCGAATGGAGCTTGAGAAGTTCGAAGAAACCTGGGGTGCACGCTATCCACTGTGCGTAAAGTCATGGCGGGACAACTGGTCGGAGTTGGCGACGTTCTTCCGCTATCCGGTCGAGATGCGACGCATCATGTATACGACGAACATCATCGAGGGCTACCACAGGCAACTTCGCAAGGCGACGAAAGGCAAGAGCATGTTCCCCAACGATGAATCCTTGCTGAAGATGCTGTATTTGGCGACGATGGAGGTGACACAGAAGTGGACGATGCGGGTGACCCATTGGGGCACGATCCTAGGGCAGCTGGCCATCTACTTCGGAGACCGAGTGACGCCGTATCTTCCATAAGGCATTAGGTGGCATGCCCCACGGTGTGTGGCCTGCCACGTCTCACCAGGATGGCAGCCCAACATCGGCTGTCAAGGCTGGGACGCGTACCTTGACAGCCTGGCAGAGTGCCTCAGGTCGGGGCCAAGACGATCACCCGAAAATTCTTGATACGGAGTTTACACAGTTCTCTTGACACACCCAATTGGGCTTGTAGGAACCGTGTTTGGCTTTGCTTTATTAAATCTCATTCCATGGGTTCATAATCATTTGGTTTGGGAGTTGTGGTGGATATCTACATCAATAATGACTTTGTGTGCCGTATTAATATGTGTCTTCCTCGTCCGGTTCTTGACTTTTTATAAAGAGGGCTTATAAATCTTTGCGTGCCCTCCATTCCCCTCTTGAGTGAGAGTCCACATGTGCACAGGTCGGGGTTCATGTCCCATTGTGTGCGTTGCGGCCGTCCGCTGCGCTCGCCGTCCAGCATCCCCCGCGGTGCTGTGCCTGCGTTGCCTCTCCCTGTCTAGCGAGGCTCCTTGTCGATCTGTTAGAATGAAAACGCTTACGTTTATCTCGGTCAACGACGGCGTGTTGTGCCATCGTCGGATGGGAGTGGAGTGCATGCGTTCACAGAAGGTGTACGAATCGGCGGAGGCGGCTGTCGCGGACATCCCCGACGGGGCGACGCTCTTGGTTGGCGGCTTCGGACTTTGTGGCATTCCCATGGCGCTCATCCAGGCCCTTCGGGAGCGAGGCGTGTCCCAACTCGTCTGCGTCAGCAACAACTGCGGTGTCGACGACTGGGGCCTCGGCATCCTGCTTCAGACGCGGCAGATTCGCAAGATGGTGTCGTCCTACGTGGGCGAGAACAAGACGTTCGAACGCCAGTTTTTAAGCGGGGAACTCGAGGTGGAGCTGGTTCCGCAGGGCACGCTGGCGGAGCGCATCCGCGCAGGAGGGGCGGACATCCCCGCGTTCTACACCGCGACGGGCGTTGGTACCTCCGTGGCGGAGGGCAAGGAGGTCCGCGAGTTCGACGGGCGCGAATACGTGCTCGAACGGGCCATCACGGGCGATTTCGCCCTCATCAAGGGCTGGAAGGCCGACAAGCTCGGCAACGTCATCTACCACGAGACGGAGCGCAACTTCAATCCCGTCATGGCCACGGCCGCGAAGGTCACCATCGTCGAGGTGGAGGAACTCGTGGAACCGGGCGAGCTCGATCCCAACTTCATTCACACGCCGAGCATCTACGTGCACCGGATTGTCGTGAATCCGAATCCCGTCAAGCGGATCGAACGGCGGACCGTCCGCTCGCGTCCGCAGGCGTGACGCCGCGCGAAGGAAAGGATGATGGTGGATGCCGCTCACGCGCGATCAGATCGTCCGCAGGGCCGTTCAGGAAATTCGAGACGGCGACTATGTGAATCTCGGCATCGGCATGCCGACGCTCGCGGCCAACTATCTCGATCCCAGCCGCGGCGTGATGCTTCACTCCGAAAACGGATTGCTCGGCATCGGCCCCTACCCTTACGAGGGCGAAGAGGATCCGGATCTCATCAATGCAGGCAAGGAAACGGTCACTGCGGTGCCGGGCGCCGCGTTCTTTGACAGCGCCGAATCGTTTGCCATGGTCCGCGGCGGCCATATTGACATCGCGATCCTCGGCGCCATGGAGGTCTCGGAGTTTGGCGATCTCGCCAACTGGATGATACCCGGGAAGATGGTCAAGGGCATGGGCGGCGCGATGGACCTCGTGCACGGCGCCAAGCGCGTGGTCGTGACGATGGAACACGTGAACAAGGATGGCGAGCCGAAGATCCTGAAAACTTGCCGCCTGCCGCTCACCGGCCGGAGAGTGGTGCACCGAATCATCACGGACTATGCCGTGATCGACGTGACGGAAAAGGGGCTTGTGTTGCGCGAGGTCGCGCCCGGGCACACCGTCGAAGATGTGCAGCGCATCACAGAGCCCGAGCTCCACGTCCCGCCGGAAGGCGTGAAGATGATGTCCATCGATTGACGACGGGTGAGTGGGAGGAATGCAGCGTGCAAGAGGTGGTCATTGCGGGGGCGGTTCGGACGCCCATCGGAACGTTTCAAGGCAGCCTCGCGCCTCTATCCGCGCCCGACCTTGGAGCGGCCGTCATCCGCGAGGCGCTGCGGCGCGCGGGCGTGGCCCCCGAAGCCGTGGACGAAGTGATGATGGGCAACGTCCTGCAGGCCGGTATCGGCCAGAATCCGGCGCGGCAAGCCGCGATGCGCGCCGACCTGCCGAAGGAGATCCCATCGACGACGGTCAACATGGTGTGCGGATCTGGCCTCAAGTCGGTGATGCTCGCGGCGCAAGCCATTCGCGCGGGCGACGCGAAGGTCATGGTGGCGGGCGGCATGGAGTCCATGTCGAACGCGCCCTATCTGCTCCCGGGGGCGCGCGACGGCTACCGCATGGGCCATCGCGAAGTGGTCGACAGCATGATCCGCGACGGGTTGTGGTGCGCGTTTTGTGACATTCACATGGGCGTCACCGCTGAAAACGTGGCCAATCGCCACGGCATCAGCCGCGAGGATCAGGACCGGTTTGCGCTTCGAAGCCAGATGCGCGCCAAGGAAGCGATCGAGGCAGGGCGATTTCAGGAGGAGATTGTGCCCGTGATGGTGCCCCGGCGCAAGGGCGATCCGGCTTTCGTCGATCGCGACGAACACCCGCGCTCCGATACGACGTACGAAGCTCTGGCAAAGCTCCGGCCGGCGTTTCAGGCGGACGGCACGGTGACGGCTGGCAACAGTTCGGGCATCAACGACGGCGCCGCAGCCATGCTCGTGCTCGCGCGGGATCGCGCCGAGGAATTGGGTGTGAAGCCCATGGCGCGCATCGTGAGTTATGCGAGCGTGGGACTCGATCCGAGCGTCATGGGTCTTGGGCCGATCGAGGCCACGGGCAAGGCGCTGAGCCGTGCGGGGCTGTCCGTCGAGGATCTGGACCTGATTGAGGCCAACGAAGCCTTTGCCGCCCAGGCGCTCGCCGTGGCCAGAGCGCTGTCGTTCCCGGACGACAAGCTGAATGTGAACGGCGGCGCCATCGCGCTCGGTCACCCCATCGGCGCGAGCGGGGCCAGGATTCTGGTCACGCTCCTGTACGAGCTCGAGCGACGGGGCGGCCGCTACGGCCTGGCCACGCTGTGCATCGGCGGAGGACAGGGCGTGGCCATGGTCGTGGAGCGCCTTGCGCGATGATTCTGCCGCACGTCCATCACCTCGAGGAGGGGTTCTCATGGCAGACGAAGTGTTGAGCATGATCGCGGCCGCAAAGCTCATTCCGCCACCGGAGGCGTATGCCGCTCGTTCGTACCTCAGGAATTTCGACGACTATCGCGCGAAGTACCAGGCGTCCATCGACGATCCGGCGGCGTTCTGGGACGAAGTGGCGGACGAGTTGGTTTGGCAGCAGCGCGGCAAAACGGTGATTGCGGGCGAACTTCCGGATTTTCAGTTTTTTCCCGGAAGCTATATCAATCAGGCGCTATGCAGTTGCTCTCAATAACTGGTTGTTTTCTGGGTCAAACCATGTCAATTCCAATCGTTTGGGCCAAAACTTGTCGATGAGGCTTGCGCA
>NZ_JAFMTY010000014.1 GCF_017329605.1 Alicyclobacillus fructus | reverse complement strand
CCACACAACAGAAAAGGATTTTTATGGCATGTGTTATCTTTCACGAGAAGTGTGCGTCGTTTTCGCTCGCGATGGAATCAGTCATTCTGCAAAAGGCTCGGATCAAACGCCATTCCCCTTTCTGTTGTCTGTTCCTGCGATCCATTGTACTGAACCGGGCTCGCCGCTTGGAAGCCAAAAGGGCCCGGCGCGGGAATTTTCTCGGGGGAATGGCGCGCGGGGAGCGGAAGGGGCCATCGCAGCGCGCGCCCAGGCCGAAGCGGGGGCGAAGGAGGGCACCCGCGGCGTGCGCCCGGCGATCTCCCCTGCGCCCCAACTCCGCCTATTCGGCCAGCAGGCACGCCAGCCGCGCTAGCCACCCGGCGCGATCGCCCTCTGTGAAGCGCGGCGGTCCGGGATGACTGGCGAGCAGGCGGCCGGCGAGCGACTCGAGTTCATACAGCGTGGAATGGCCGAGGTAGCGGACATGGGCCACGCGGCACGGCAGCGCGTCGACGTCGTCCGGCGCGAGACGGCACCATTCGGGGCGGAACATGAGCTTCGTCCGGACGCGGGGAGTGGGCGGCGCGTCGCCTCCGGGGACGAGGAGCCGCACGCGCTGCACGCTGTCCGCAATCTGCACGCTCGCCATCTCATCCCCCGTGGCCGCCGTCACCACACCCTCCACGCACGCGGCGTGTCCGAGCAACCGGGCCACGGCCGCCGAGCGCGGGCGCTCGTACACCTCCTGGGGCGATCCGGCCTGCACAATGGCGCCGTCGAGCATGACCGCGACGCGATCGGCCAACGCGAGCGCCTCGTCCACCTGATGACTGACGTACAGCGCGCTTGCCCCGGTGTGTCGGAGCCGCTGGCGCACTTCGTCCGCGAACGTCTGACGGTTTTCCGGGTCCAGATTGGCCGTCGGTTCGTCGAACAGATACAGCAGAGGCCGCGCGGCGAGCGCCCGCGCCAGCCCGACGCGCTGGCGCTGTCCGCCGGAAAGCTCGCCGGGGAAGCGCGCGCACATCTGCTCCAGGCCGACGGCCGCGAGCACCGCTTCCGCCTCGCGCCGCGCGGCGATGCGCGAGAGGCCCTGTCTGCGCAGCGGATAGGCCACGTTATCAATCACCATCCACTGCGGCCAAAGCGCGTGCGATTGGAACACCACGCCGATTTGCCGCCGCTCCGGCGGAACAGAAGTGCCGCGGGCCGCGACGAGCTGATCCTGGATCCAGATGGCGCCGGACGCGACCGGATAAAACCCTGCGATGGCCCCGATGAGCGTGCTCTTTCCCGATCCCGACGGCCCCACGAGCGCCACCAGCTCACCTTCGCCCACGCTGATCGATGCGCTGCGAACGGCGGCGTGCCGCCCGTGGAACACCGTCACGCCGCTCACCACGAGGCGCGACTTGGCGCGCGAATCCATCACGGATTGACCTCCTCGAAGGCAGATGCCTGGCTTAAAGTGAAGGCCCGAAGGCGCGGCCGCTTCCGGCGCCTGTCCGCCGGCGCGTGGAGCGCCGCAAAACCTGCGGCGAACGTGGCGAGGGTCATCCACACGGCGAGGCTGGCGACGGTGCGCATGTCTCCGCCTTCGCTCGCCGACAGCACGAGCACGGCCACGGTCTCGGTCCGCGGCCCATACAGGAGGCTCGAGAGCGTCACCTCGTACAGCCCCGCCATCAGCGTGAGGAGCATCACCTGCCGCACCGCTTGGCGCATCACGGGCCACACGGCCGCGAGGTACGCGTGCCTCCAGCGGCCGCCGAGCGATCGCGCCGCCCGCCACGCGTCCTCCGAAACCTGCCTGCGGACCGCGGGCAACACGTCCGCCTGGCCGTAGAACTTTGCCACGTACGCCACCCACAAGAGCGCCCACGTGCCGTACAGCGCGTGCCCAAAGCCCACCATCACCGCGACGGCCACGGCCGTGCCCGGCGCGGCGTACAAGAGACACATCACCCGGTGCGCGAGGCGGCCGAGCCTCGAGATGCGCGCGATCTCGGCCGCTGCAAGTCCCAGCGCCGCGACGGCCACAGCCGCCGCGACGGCCAGAACCGCCGTGTGCGCCATCTGCGGGAGCGCGGAAAGGACGGGATCGACAAAGCCGCGCCAGTCCCAGTTGGCGGGCGCGGGCGGCAGGCCGTACGCGCGCGTCACTGCGGTGAGGAAGACGGCCGCGAGTGGGAACAGGCTCACGGCCACGCTGTAGGCGCTGAACAGGATGAGGATCACGGCGCCGCCCGCCCGCCACACGGGGCGCTGTTCCAGGCTTGCGGAGGCGGAAGGCGCGACGACGGCGCCCCCGGGTCTCAGCGCCTGCAGGCCGAAGGCCAAAAGGCCCAAGGCCATGAGCTCCACCGACTGCCAGGCGGCGAGCCCGAAGCCATTGGCGCCCCCGGTCGACAGATCTGCGAAGATGGCGGTGGCCGCCGTCTGAAAGCCGCTCGGCTCGCCGAGTTCGTACGGCACGCCGAAGTCGCCGAGGCCGAACGCGAATGCGACGGCCGCCGACGATGCAAGCGGCCCCCGCGCCGCGGGGGCGAACGCCGCCCAGAACGCAGAGAGGGGTGAGGCCCCGCACGATCGCGCCGCTCGCTCCGCGTCGCGATCGTACGCCTGAAGCGCGGTGAGTCCGCTGAGGTAACCGATAGGCACGGCGTGAACCGCAAGCGCCGCCGTCACGCCCCAGGGGCCGTACAGCCAGTCCAGGTGCACGTGCCACAGCGTGTCCATGAGCCCGGCCCGCCCGTAAGCGTCCGCGATGGCGAACGCCCCGATGAAGGGCGGCGTCCAGAGCGGCAACAGCGAGATGGCATGAAGGGCCGGCCGCAGGCGCGACGGCGCCTGGCTCAACAGCGCGGCCCACGCGAAGCCGACGGCCGTCGCGCACGCCGACGACAAGGCGCTCGTCCAGAGGGAGTGCCAGAGTGGGGTGAAGGACGCGAGGCTCTGTCCCGCGCCCTCAAGCCCCGCGCACAGGCGCGCGATGGGATACAGCACCCATAGCGCGGCCACGGCCGCGAGGGCCATCCCCGAAGCGGCTCGCGCCCACGCGAGGCGCCTCATCCGAACAACTGGGCGAACTGATGAAGGATATCCGCCCGATTTCGCTCGAGTTCCGCCCACGGCACCTGGACGACGGTGGCCCCGCGTGGCACGGTCGGCGAGGTCCCGTTGACGGGCGACAGGCCGAGCGACGCGACGACCTTCTGCCCGGCCGGGCTCAGGAGCCAGTTGGCGAACGCCCGCGCGACCGCCGTCTCATGTCCTCGGATGAACGCGAGCGGCCCCGGCACCGCGATGGCGCCATCCCGCGGCCACACGACGCCAATCGGCGATCCTTGTTTGACAAGCGTGTACGCCGCGCTGTCGTTGGTCATGCCGACCTCCACCTTGCCTCGCGCCACGTCGTCGGCCACGGTCTTGACGGACGACTGCACCGCTGCCCCGTTTTGCTTCAACTGCGAAAAATAATTCCATCCATATTTCATTTCCATCATGCCGACGTAGGCCATGGTGGTGCCGGAGTAGGACGGATCGCCAATTTCGATCTCGCCCTTGTACGCGGCGTTCGTCAGGTCGCGCCACGACTTCGGCACGGGCGCCGCCATGCCCTTGTGGTAGACGATCACGTCGTGAAACACATAGGCGCCCACCCAGTCGGCCCCCTGATCCGCCTTGGGTACGCGCGACGCGTTGTCCGGCTTCTGCGCCGAGAGAATGCCCTGCGCGGCGAGTTCGTCCGCGGCGGTCGGATCGGCGAGGAGCAGCACATCCGCCCCAATCGCGTGCGCCTTCGCCTCCGCTTCGAGCCGCGTCACCAAAGCGCCCGTGCCCGTGGTGACCACCTGGACGCGCGCGTTCGGATCGTACGACTCAAACGCCTTGGCGATGGCCTGCGCGTTTTGCTGGGTCAGCGCCGCGTAGACCGTGATCTGCCCCGCCGGCCGCGCCAGCGCGTTCACGGAGGCCTGCGCGTTCGCGTCGGCTTGCGCCGGGCGGCCTCCCGCATCAAGCGCCAGCGCGCCTGCCGCGAGGACGGCCGCCCCTCCCGCCACGACACCGATTTTCCACTTCGACATCCATATCCACCTCTCTGCCCACAGGCTGTTTGTGCCCATGGTACGGGTGGCGTGTGTAGGTTCTGTGAAGGAATCCGCAAAAGATGGGGCAAGATTTGGTGAATAGTCGGTGAGCGCCTCAAACTTTTCGCATGTACATCCGCACCGCGAGCGGCGCAAACACGAGCATGAGGATCACGGCGCCCGCGAGCGAGATGGCGATGTCCGAGGTGACGAGGCCGCGATTGGCGAGATCGCGCACGGCGGCAATCAGGTGGGACAGCGGGTTGATGTTCACGAACGCCTGCAGCCACTTGGGCATTGTGTTCACGGGCACGTAGGCGTTCGACAGAAACGTGAGCGGGAACAGGATGAGCATGGAGATGCCCTGCACGCTTGTGGCGGTGCGGGCAATGACGCCAAAGAACGCGAAGATCCAGCTGAGGGCGAACGCGCAGACGATGACGAGAAGTCCCGCAAGCACGACGTGAAACGCGCCTCCCTGCGGACGCCAGCCCATGATGAAGCCCACGGCGAACGTCAGCAGGGTGGCAATCAGGTAGCGGACCGTGTCGGCGATGAGCGCTCCTGCGAGCGGCGCGATGCGGGCGATGGGCAGGGAGCGGAAGCGATCGAACACGCCCTTGTCCATATCCTCGCGCAGTTGCACGCCTGTCACCACCGAGGCGGTGATGACCGTCTGCACGAGAATGCCCGGGATGACGAGCGGCAGATAGTTCTGCGGGTTGCCCGACACGGCTCCGCCAAAGATGTAGGTGAACATCAGCGTGAAGATGATGGGCTGCACGGTCACGTCAAACAGCTGTTCCGGCGTGCGGCGCACCTTCAACAGGCCGCGATACGCCATGGTGAGCGACTGGCTCAAGGTGCTCGTCGCCGACACGCGTGCCGGGACGGTATCAAGCGCGCGGTTGGACATCCGCATCCTCTCCTTCCGTGGTGGGTTCGGCGTTGTGTCCGGTCAGCGTGAGGAACACTTCATCGAGCGTCGGTTTCTGGACGCCGAGCTCGGAAATCTCGATCCCGGCCGCCTTCAGCGCCACGAGCACGTCGGGCAAGCGGCTCGTGTCGGAGACGGGCGCGATGAGCCTGCGGCCTTCCGGGGACGGCGTCGCCTGCGCGCCGAGCGCAGCTTCGACGATTTCGCGCGCCCTCGGCACGTCGGCGGGGTTTTGGAACGTGAGGTGAAGGGACGACTGGCCTACGGACGACTTCAGCTCGTCCGGCGTCCCCTCGGCGATCACGCGGCCGCGATCGATCACAGCGATGCGCTCGGCGAGTTGATCCGCCTCGTCCAGGTACTGCGTGGTGAGCAGGACCGTGGTGCCTTCGCGGACGAGATCGCGAATCGTGTCCCACATCTGGGCGCGCGTGCGCGGATCGAGGCCGGTGGTCGGCTCGTCGAGGAAGATGAGCGGCGGCCGCGCGATGAGGCTCGCGGCGAGATCCAGCCGGCGCCGCATGCCGCCGGAGAAATGCCTGAGCGGGCGGTTCTTCGCCTCGGTGAGGCCGAACTGCTCGAGCAGCCGTTCGGCGGTTTGGCGCGCGTCGCGGCGCGACAGGCCGAGGAGCCGGCCGAAGAGCATCAGGTTTTCCATGGCGGTGAGGGTCTCGTCGACCGAGGCGTATTGACCGGTCACGCCGATGAGCTGGCGCACGCGCTGGGCCTCCTTGACCACGTCGTAACCGAAGATGCGCGCCTGTCCGCCATCTGGGCGGAGCAGCGTCGCGAGCATGCGCACGGTAGTGGTCTTGCCCGCGCCGTTTGGACCGAGCAGGCCATAGACCGTGCCGGCGCGCACCTGGAGATCGACGCCGTCCACGGCGCGGTGACGGCCGAAGAGTTTCACCAGTTGATGGGCTTCGATCGCGAGCGGCGCGCCTTGCGCCGCGGTGGTTTGAGAACGCGCCGCTTGGGTGAGCGTCTGCATATGACCAGGTCACTCCTTTCAGTTCATTCAGTCCAGGGACCATGGTAAAGGGCGTGTGTGAACACAAGATGAACAGGGCCGAACCGATGTTCATCGCGCGTTCATCGACTCGTGATACGATGCTTTCACGAACACAGACCGGAGGTGTATCTATGCCCACCATTCTGGTTGCTGACGATGAACCCCATATTCGGGAACTCGTCTGCGTGGTCCTACAGCGGGAGGGCCACCGCGTGCTCGAGGCGCAGGATGGGCGTCAGGCGGCCGATCTCCTGGAACAGGAGCCCGTGCATCTGGCCGTGATCGACGTGATGATGCCCGAGGTGGACGGTTGGGAACTGTGCGCCTTCGTGCGCGAGCACTGGGACATCCCGATTCTGATGCTGACCGCGCTCGGCGAAACGAGCCACAAAGTGCGGGGGCTGAGGATGGGGGCGGACGACTATCTCGTCAAGCCGTTTGCGCCCGAGGAACTTGTGGCGCGCGTCGAAGCGCTCCTGCGCCGCTATCGGATCCAGGCGGATGGCGCATTGGACATCGCGGGTGTGCGCCTTCTTCAGGACACCTATGAGGTGCAGGCAAACGGGGAACGGATGGCGCTTCCGCCGAAGGAATTTCAGCTGCTGTTCACTTTAGCCTCGTCGGCGGGCCGGACGCTGTCGCGGGACAAGTTGATTGAAGAAGTCTGGGGCTACGATTACGAGGGCGACGAGCGCACGGTCGACGTGCACATCAAGCGCCTGCGGGACAAGTTTCCGGAAGACGCGTATCCGTTTCGCATCCGCACCGTGCGCGGCCTCGGCTACAGGCTGGAGGTGACGGGAACGTGAAGCGGGCGCGTGTTGAGGGTGCGCCGTCGGCCGATGAGCGCGCCCGCCACCGGCGTTGGCAGTGGCGCGAGGCCATGGATCGCCTCGTCTGGATGTCCATGTGGGGATTCGCGCTCCTCACCGCGGCGTACGGGATCGAGCGACTTGTGGGCGGAAGCTTCGGCTGGCGGCCCGTTCCTTACGGCCAACTGTTGATGGTCGGTGGCATCAGCGTCGTGCTGCTGGCGCTCATCATGCTGGTGTGGGGCGCCGTAGGCTTTGACCGGGACGATCACGTCTTCTTTCGCATCCTCGAATCGCTGCGGGAGATTGGCCGCGGCAACTTCGGCGCGCGGGCCATGTTGGAGGTTCGCGGCGGCTTTCCCGATCACCCGATGAACCAGCTCGTCCTGAGCGTGCGTGAGATGGCCGAAGGCCTCGAGCGCATTGAGCAGATGCGTCAGGAGTTTGTGGCGAACGTTTCGCACGAGATGCAGACTCCCCTCACCTCCATCGTCGGGTTCGTGAAGGCGCTCAAGGCGGAGGGTCTGACGGAGGAAGAGCGCCGCCACTACCTCGACATCATTGAGGCGGAGAGCGAGCGGCTGTCCCGCTTGGCGGACAACCTGCTGAAGCTCACCTCGCTCGAATCGGGGCATCATCCCGTCATCGTCACGCGCTTTCGGCTGGATCGACAACTGCGCGAGGTGGCGATTGCGTCCGAGCCGCTGTGGGCGGAGAAAGGCCTGACCCTTGACATGCAGGTGGAGCCCGCGGAGGTGGAAGGCGACGAAGATCTCCTCGGCCAGGTGTGGATGAACCTCCTGTCGAACGCCATCAAGTTCACGGAACCAGGCGGCCGCATTGTGGTGCGGCTGCAGAAGGACGAGGCGTGCGTGAGGGTCTCGGTCTCCGACACGGGCGTGGGCATTCGACCGGAGGACCTGGACCGCGTGTTCACCCGATTTTTCAAAGCAGATCCATCGCGCGGAAAGCCGGGCAATGGGCTCGGCCTTGCCATTGCCAAGCGCATTGTGGAGATGCACCGCGGGAGCATCTCTGTGGAGAGCAAGCCTGGGATGGGGTCGACATTCACGGTGAGCATTCCGTATACTTGAGGTGGAAGATGAGGGCGGACATTCCATCGCCGTCTCTTCCATAGGACGCGCGTTGGAGGGTGTGAAGATGAGCGCCACGCTCATGATTCTTCTGCTCCTGCTATACACTTCGATAGAGTTCGGCGTAGGTCTCCTCTTTGCCTGGGTGTTTGCGCGCCTGTTTCACGTGAGCTTATCGACAAAGACGCGGCTTTGGATGGCGACTGCCTGGGCGGTTCTCGGCGTGATTCCCACTGTGCTTGGAATCAACGGAGGATTGTGAATCGGTTGGACGAACGCCGGAAAGGAGTATCGCATGGTCGGCGCGTTTTGGCATGGACTGATTTTGGCTTTTGCGCTCATCCTGCCCATTGGCATGCAGAACGGATTTCTCTTGAGCCAAGGCGCGCTGCACCGGCGGTGGCTGGCGGCCCTGCCAGCCGTGATCACGGCGGCCCTATGTGACACGTTCCTCGTGGCGCTCGCGGTCTTTGGGGTGTCGGGCGCCGTGTTTCACATCCCTTGGCTGCGTGTCGCGCTCGGCATCGTGGGCGTGGCCTTTCTGTTGTACATGGGCTTTCAGACGTGGCGCGAACGCTCGGACGATGGGGCCGTGGTCTCTGAAGTGTGGTCCCCGCGGCGCCAGATGGGCTTCGCGATGTCCGTTTCGCTTCTGAATCCTCATGCGCTGATGGATACGCTCGCCGTGATCGGCGGCAGCGCGTCGGTGTACGGCACGTGGGGTCAGCGGGCCGCGTTTGCGGCGGCGTGCGCACTCGTGTCGTGGGTGTGGTTTTTCTTTCTCATGACGCTCGGTCACGTCATGGGCCGGGCTGCCGCGGGCTTCGGGCTGAAGCGTGTCATCAACCGAATCTCCGCGCTCATGATGTGGGCATCGGCCGGGCTCCTCATTCACATCCTGTTGACCTTCCGGTAAGAAGGCAGCCGAAAGAACGGGCAAACGAGGGGCGCGGTCCGGACGAGGCAGAGGGCTGTCGTCCGAATCGCGCCTCTCGGGTTCCAACCGCACTGGATCACGAATTGTGCCACATCCCCAAAAACGATTTACTTTTGCTATCACGTCAGTCGTCTATAATGTCAATGAGCATCTTTTTCGCTGTCTGATGAGCGCGGAATCTCGTTCGTACGTTCCATTCTTTACGGCACGAGGAGGGATTCGAACGTGGCCACGGTGAAGGATATCGCGCGCTTGGCCGGGGTGTCGCCGACGACGGTATCCTGGGCGCTGAACGGCAAGCGCGTGAGCGAGGAGTCGCTGCGGCGGGTGCTGGAGGCGGCGCGCGAACTGAACTACCATCCCAAGATGAGCGCCCGAAGCCTGCGGGCGGGCAAGGTGTTTTCCATCGGGTTCTACATCGTCAACCCGAGCCTCGATCCCCGCTTGAACGGCTATCTGTTTCCCATGCTCGCGGGCATTTCCAAGGTCCTCGCGCAAGACAACTACGCCATGCAGTTCGACATCGTCACACCCGACAAACTCGACGTTTTAGCGAAAAAAGCGCTTGAACATTCTGTCGACGGAATGCTGGTCTTGCCCCAGTTCGCGGGCGTGACGGAGCGACTGCTGCAGGAGTTGCCTGAAAAATTTCCCGTTGTGTACATGCAACAGGATCCAGCGGCGACCCCGGAGCATTGCGTCGTGATCGATCAGGCGGCAGGCGCGGAGTTGGCCATTCGCCATCTGTACGATCTCGGCCACCGCGACATCGGCGTGATCGCGGGGCCCGCGGAGCACGTGGACAATGTGCTGCGCCTGAGGGCGGTGCAGGGCGTGTTTCGCGATCTCGGCCTCAGCTGGCGCGAGGAATGGGTGGCGCACGGCCAGTTCGACATGGAGAGCGGCGAGGCGGGCATGCGCCGGATTTTGGAAACGCCGGATCGTCCGACGGCGGTGTTTTGTTTGAACGACTACATGGCCATCGGCGCGCTGCGGGCCGCGGCGGCCGCAGGGCTGCGTGTCCCGGACGACCTCTCCATCCTCGGCTTCGATGACACGGACGTCGCGGAGGCGAGCACGCCCGCGCTGACCACCATTCAGCAGCCGGTGTTTCAGCAGGGGCAGCAGGCGGCCGCCATGCTCATGCGCCTGATCAAGGGCGAGACGCTGCCGGCGCAGGTGGAACGAATCAGCCCGGTCGTGATCGCGCGATGCTCCGCGGAGCGGAAGCGGGCATGAGTGCGTTCGAGGGCCGGCGCGTCTTGCCTGCGGTGCGGAATTTGAAGGATTTCGAGGAGTTGCTTCAGGGGCCGCACCCTGTTGTGGTGTTGCTCGAGACGCATCTGACCGCGTTGCCCAGCCTCATGCGCATGGCGACAAAGGCCGGGAAGCGCCTCATTCTCCAC
Organism: Alicyclobacillus fructus; assembly: GCF_017329605.1. Lineage (GTDB taxonomy): Bacteria > Bacillota > Bacilli > Alicyclobacillales > Alicyclobacillaceae > Alicyclobacillus > Alicyclobacillus fructus. The sequence continues at coordinate 69,317 of NZ_JAFMTY010000014.1, read as the reverse complement.
GCGGATCTGATTCAGGGTCTGAAGCACGACGAGGCGGGCACGCAGTTCTTGTGCCAGATGATTCGGCCGTATGGCATCATTTCTACGCACGCGAGCGTGATCGCGACGGCGAAAAAACAGGGCGTGATCGCCATCCAGCGCGTGTTTCTGATTGACTCTCACAGCCTGCGCACGAGCTACCGCGTGTTGCAGCAGGCGAAGCCGGATTACTTGGAAGTCTTGCCGGGCGTCGTCCCGCAACTGATAGCGGAGATTCGCGAACAGACAGGGCTGCCTGTGCTCGCAGGGGGATTTGTGCGCACCCAGGAGGACGTGGAGCGGGCCGTCGCGGCGGGAGCCACGGCGGTGACCACGTCCGTCAAGGCGCTTTGGGTGCTGTGAAGCAGCTTTTACCTGGCGACGCGCTCAGCCTCGCGCGGCAGAGCGGCCTGGGGGTCTTGGTACGTGCCTCGAAATATCGAGGCGACGGCGCCAATCACCATGAGGGCGGCCGAGATCAGGAAGGCGAGCGCGAGACCGGTGTGAAACGGCGCGGAAATGAGATGGGGAAAGAACTGCTTGCCCGTGATGATCGCCGCTTCCGACGAGGGCAGCGCTCCAAGCACATTCAGCCCCCCTGGGCCGAGCAACGATTCGAGCGGGTTGTACCCGAGAAGCGCCGCAAAGAGCGATGAGGTGGGCGGGAGCTTCGCAATGGCCTCCGCCGCTTGCGCAGGCACGCCGTGGGCCGTGAGGCCTGAAACCAGGGCCTCCGGCAGGTGAGCCGCCAGGCCGGCCACCACGATGGAGAAAAAGATGCCCATGCTCATCATTTGTCCTGCGTTGTTGAACGTGGATCTCATCCCTGAGGCCACACCCCGGTACTGGGCTGGCACCGAACTCATGATGGATGCGTTGTTCGGCGAGGCGAACAGCCCCATGCCCACGCCGATGACGAAGATATCTGCCCAGAACGCGAAGCGGTTGAAATCCACAGGCAACGCCGCGAGCAACAGGAACCCCGCGGCGCTCACCAGCAAGCCGCCGGTCGCGAACGCGCGCTGGCCAAACTTGTCGGACAGATAACCGCTGAGAGGTCCTGCCGCGAGAAACCCCACCATCTGCGGCAGGGTATACAGTCCCGCGATGAGCGGCGTATTCTCGTACGACACGCCGTGCAGGGGAAGATAAATGCCCTGGAGCCAGATGATCAGCATGAAGCTCAGACCGCCTCGAGCCAGAGACCCCATGAACAAGGCGACATTGCCCAGGGTAAACGGCCGGATGCGGAACAGTTCCAGCCGAAAGAGCGGATCCGGCATGCGCCGCTCGATCGCGCCAAACACCACGAGCATGACCGCTCCGCCGATGAGGAGCGCCAACACCATGGGAGAGGTCCAGCCCATGCTATGTCCTTTGTACGGCATGATGCCGTAGGTCAGTGCAAGCATCAGCGCCAACACGCCGAGCGCGAGGGTGGCATTGCCCGGAATGTCGAGCTTTGCGCCGCGCTGCGGCTTGGCCACCTCCTTCAGCATGAGGTAGGCCCACAACGTGCCAACGATGCCAATGGGCACGTTGACGAGGAACACATATCGCCAGTGGCCCGTCGAGGCGAGGATCCCGCCGAGGACGAGGCCGACGACGCTCCCTGCGACCGCGGCGATTTGATTCAGCCCGAGCGCGAGACCGCGCTGGTTGCTGGGGAACGCGTCCGTCAGAATGGCAGCGCTGTTGGAGAAGAGAAACGCGCCTCCGATGCCCTGGATCATGCGGAAGACGATGAGCTCCAGTTCCCCCGCCCGACCATGGCTCCAGGTCAGTGAACAGAGAACCGATCCCACCGTGAACACCAGAAATCCCAGGTTGTATAGTCGGACGCGCCCGAACATATCCGACAGACGTCCAAATGTCACCAGAAGCACTGTCGTCGCGACGTTAAAGCCCATGAGCACCCAGAGCAAGAGACTCGTCTGACCGCGTTGCAGCGGATTGACCTGGATGCCGGAGAAGATCACCGGCAGCGCGATGATCAGGATGGTGCCATTGATGGAGGCCATCAGCACGCCGAGTGTGGTGTTGGAAAGGGCAATCCATTTGTAGGCGGGACTTCTTGCATCCAAGGCCATCACTGTCCTTCTGAATCGATTGGTTTGTCGAGCGAGCGGTGAAGGGCTTCGCGATCCAGCCGCGCTCGAATGCGCGCAAGGCGATCCAGGTATTGTTCGCGCATGGCCGCAAGTTTCGCCATTTTCTCGTCGATATGCTGCAAGACATCCTCAAGCAGCCGCACAGACTCTTCCAGCATGTGCAGATTGTGCTCGGGCTCGCGGCCTTCCCGAATCCGCTCCCGATAGGTCCTCAGTTGGTCTTCTGTCGAGAGGATGGACCGAATCTCCTGCAGCGAATAACCGAGGGCGTCCTTGAGCCGAAGAATGTGTTCGATGCGCTCGATGGTCTCCTCATCATACAGCCGATGTCCCCCTGGGGTTCGCTGCACGTTCGGGATGAGACCCATTTCTTCGTAATAGTGGAGTGTGCGCGGTGTGACGCCGAGTCGTTCGGCCACGGCCTCCACGGTCCACGCTTTGTCGCGCCCCATGCTTCACCTCCTCGCTCCTGCCAGCAACCACTGTACGCCAATCTGAAACTCACGTCAACGTAAGATTGGGTGGCGAGATCGAGACCTGAAAGGAACCACTCTGGCCCATTTTCAAACCGCCTTCAGGCCGCTAGAATATTAGTTCTACCCTGTCTTCATGACGCCGGCGGAGGGGGATCCACATGGGCGGATGGTGGGCGCTTTTGCTCTTGGCCGCTTTTGGTGTGCTCTCCGGTTTCAACGACGGCGGCAATCTGCTCGCGGTTTTGGCGAGCTCCCGCATGTTGCCGGTCGTCGCCGTGATCGCGCAGATCGGCGTGTGCCTGTTTGTCGCGCCGTTTCTCGTGGGCACGCGCGTCGCGCACACCATTGGCGCTGGCATCCTCCCGCTCGGCGATCTCGACCTGCCCGTGGTCATCGCTGCGTTATTGGCGGCGTTGGTCACCCTCGTGCTGTGTTACGCCACGCGACTGCCGACGAGCATCACCTTTGCGCTGGTCGGCAGCATGGGCGGCGTGGGCGCCGTGATGCTCGGCCTTGGGCAGGTGAAGTGGGCGAGCTTGGGGCGCGTGGCGGCATCGCTTGTCGTGAGCGTGCTGAGCGCAGGGCTTCTGGGCTACGCCGCGCATCTCGCGGCACGGCTGGCCTTGCACCGCGTCTCGTCCAGGGCGGGGCGGGCGGTGCTTTGGGCCGAGATCGCGACATCTGTGTGCGTATGCGTAGGATACGGAGCGAACGACGCGGAAAAGACGCTGGGTCTGTTGGCGCTCGTCGTGGGCGTGGCGCATCACCGCGGCACGTTTGACGTGGCGCCATGGATGGTGGTGTTCTCGACCGCAGTCTTTCTGGTGGGACTTCTCGTCGGCGGCTGGCGCGTGGCGCGCACGGTACAGGGGCACGTGTTTCGCATACGCCCGATTCACGCCGTGATGAACGAGTTTGCGACGGCGGCGGTCGTGATCGCGGCCTCAAGTCTGGGTGGCCCGGTGAGCACGACGCAGGCGCTCGACAGCTCCCTGGTGGGGGTGGGGGCGAGCGCCCATGTGCGGCGGGTGCGCTGGGGCGTGGTGCGGAAGATGGCGGCCGTGTGGCTGATGACGATGCCGCTCGCCTTTGTGATGGGCTGTGTGGTTGGACAACTGTTTGTGTGGGGGGGATATCGATGAGCAAGCTGGCGCAGTGGCTTCGTCCGAACGAATCGAGGTTTTTCGCGCTGTTGGAGGCGCAGGCAAAGCAGGCGCAGAAAGGCGTGCAACTGCTCGGCGAGATTGTGGAGGTGCAGCCGGGCGAGGCCGAGCTGCGCCGGTACGCGGAGCGGATGCGTGCGCTGGAGCAGGAGGGCGACGCGATCCGGCGAAACGTGATTGAGGAGCTGATTCGCAGCTTCATGACGCCGATGGATCGGGAGGACATCTACGATCTCTCCCGCAGCCTGGACGACATTCTCGATTATGCGCACACGACGGTGCAGGAGTTTTTGGTGTACGAGATCCCGTTTGAGCCCGCCATTCGGGAGATGGCCGCGGCGCTGCGGGAAGGGGTGGACGCGCTCGCCGATGCCGTGGCTGGGCTGGTGAAGCCGGGGCCCGCGGTGCACGCGGCGATTGTGCGGGCGAAGAAGATGGAAAACCGGGTGGAGGAGCTGTATCGGGAGTCGAACGCGGAGCTGTTCTTAAGCCAGGACGTGCATCACATCTTCCGGATGCGCGAGGTGTACCGCCATCTGAGCAACGCGGCGGATCGGCTCGATCGGGCGGCGGACATGGTCGGCGGCATTTTAATCAAGGGGATGGGGTGAGGGGCTGGTGTACGAGCGAAGATATGGCGGGACCGCCAGAACGGCTCGTAGAAATTCTTTCTGAAAGCCTTTACAAAACGCGCGTCACCAGATATACTGAAGCCAAGTTGATAGTTCGTGCCTCTGAGACTCGGAGACGGCGGCAATGATGTGTGGTGAAATGACCACATGCATTTGTCGACCGTCTCCTTCGTTTTTCAGGCACGACATGGCTTGTAAAGCGGCGCCTGCGCGCGAAGCGCCGGTTGGCCCGGTGATCCGGACACCGAGCCAACACAGCCAAATGTCATCACCCAACTCTTCGGATAGGGGGTAATTGTGTGAGGAGTTCAGTCTGGGGTGAGTATTTGGCCGAGATCATCGGCACGATGTTCTTGCTGATGGTCGGTGATAGCGTGGCGGCCATGGCTATCTTGTATAACGCGTTTTCGGGAGACTACTGGGGGATCTGCATCCTCTGGGGGCTCGGGGTTACAATGGCGTGTTACCTCGTGGGTTCTATTTCTGGAGCGCACCTCAACCCGGCTGTTACGCTTGCCTTCGCCACATACGGCGGTTTTCCGTGGCGCAAGGTTCCAGGGTTTATCATCTCTCAGGTGATAGGCGGGTTTCTGGGGGCTTCGCTGACGTATACGCTCTTTTCGCCGGCAATCAACGCGTACAATCTCGCACATCATACCACACGCAGTGGCCCTGGCGGCCTTGTGACGTCTGGGATCTTCTTTACCCATCCAAACGTAGGAATATCTACAGGACACGCGTTTATTGATGAAATCATTCTTACCGGGGCGCTTGTTCTCCTGATCCTTGCATTTTCAGACAGCTACAATTCCAACAGCCAACTGGGAAACTTTACGCCTCTCGTCGTGGGTCTCTTGGTCGCCATGGTCGGCGGCTTCGGGGGGGAATTGGAGGCTTGGGCGCTTAACCCGGCTCGTGACCTCGGTCCGCGCCTGTTTGGCTGGTTGGCCGGCTGGGGACGCAACGCCTTTCCGGGGCCCCACGATTACTGGTGGGTGCCGATTGTAGCTCCGATCGTTGGAGGAATCGTTGCCGGCGCTCTTTATAACTACGTGTTGCGCCCATTCATGCCTGGGAATCCGGAGCGCGCGAAGGCGGACGGTCCAGTTCATGCCGCTGCTAAGGCGCAGGCCTGAGAATATTTCTTACCTGGAGAGGTGCGTTCGTATGGTGGAGAAAACGTACATCCTCGCCTTCGACCAAGGCACGACCAGTTCCCGCGCGATTCTGTTCGATCGCGCCGGGCGTATCCACAGCATTGCGCAAAAGGAGTTCACCCAGATCTACCCGAAGCCGGGTTGGGTTGAACACGACCCGATGGAGATCTGGGGTACGCAGAGCGGCGTCGCGCGAGAGGTCCTCGAGAAGGCCGCGGTGTCTCCGGAACAGGTGGCGGCCATCGGCATTACCAATCAACGCGAGACCACCGTCGTGTGGGAAAAATCGACCGGAAAGCCGGTTTACAATGCCATCGTTTGGCAAGATCGCCGCACGGCCGATATCTGTGACGAACTGAAGGCGGCGGGACACGCCGACACCATTCGCGACAAGACGGGGCTTGTCATCGACGCCTATTTTTCCGGAACGAAGATCAAGTGGATTCTCGATCACGTCGAGGGAGCGCGTGAACGCGCCGAGCGGGGGGAACTGCTCTTCGGCACGGTGGATACGTGGCTCGTGTGGAACCTGACGCGCGGCAAGGTTCATGTGACGGACTACACTAACGCGTCGCGGACCATGTTGTTCAACATTCACACGCTGGATTGGGACGACGATCTGCTCAACCTGCTCGGTATTCCGCGCGCCATGCTGCCTGAAGTTCGCCCGTCTTCACAAATCTATGGTCACACCGACGAGCACACGTTTGGCGGCGCGAACATCCCGATTGCCGGGATCGCCGGCGACCAGCAGGCTGCGCTCTTTGGGCAGACGTGCTTCGAACCGGGCATGGTCAAGAACACGTACGGTACGGGCTGCTTCATGCTCATGAACACGGGCGAAAAGCCCGTCGCTTCGCCGTCGGGGCTGTTGACGACCATCGCATGGGGGCTCGACGGCAAGGTCACCTATGCGCTCGAGGGAAGTGTCTTCATTGCGGGCGCGGCCATCCAGTGGTTGCGCGACGGACTGCGCTTCTTCGATGCGGCGGCTGACTCCGAATACTTCGCGAGCAAGGTGGAGGACACGGGCGGCGTGTATGTCGTCCCTGCGTTCGCAGGGTTGGGGGCGCCCTACTGGGACATGTACGCTCGTGGCGCCATCTTCGGGCTCACGCGCGGGACCCGCAAGGAGCACATCATTCGGGCGACGCTGGAGTCGCTCGCGTACCAGACGAAAGACATTCTTGACGCCATGCAGAGGGATTCAGGTATCGAATTGAAGTCGCTGCGAGTGGACGGCGGCGCAGTGGCCAACAACCTGCTCATGCAGTTCCAAGCGGACATCCTGGGGGTGCCCGTGGAGCGGCCGCAGATCACCGAGTCGACCGCGCTCGGCGCGGCGTATCTCGCCGGGCTCGCGGTGGGTTTCTGGTCCAAGGACGAGATCGCGCAAAACGGCGACATCGAGCACCGGTTCGATCCGCAGATGGATGCGGACACCAGGGCGCGGCTGTACCGCGGGTGGCAGCGCGCCGTCGAGCGCACGATGGGCTGGGCGCAGGAAGACTGCTGACGGCTCGTGGATCCGCACCTGCGCGGATGGTATCATGAGCTTGACAAGTTCATCCGGCATGGTTGAGACGTTGAGAAAACCACAGGTCAGGTGCCCAGAGGGCGCTTGGTTTGTGGTTTTTTTGCTTTACGAACGCAAAGGAGGCCAAAAACCATGGGGGAAGCGCGGTTTTCGGTTGCAGAGAGATCGGCCATCAAGGCGGAGATGGCTCGGGACACGTTCGACGTGCTGATCATTGGCGGCGGCATCACGGGGGCGGGCATCCTGCTCGATGCCACCGCGCGCGGCATGAAGGCTTGCCTCGTGGAGATGCAGGACTTCGCTGCGGGCACGTCCAACCGATCGACGAAGCTGGTGCACGGCGGATTGCGCTACTTGAAGCAGTTTGAGGTGGGGCTCGTCGCGGAGGTCGGCAAGGAGCGCGCCATCGTCTACGAGAACGGCCCGCACATCACCACACCGGTGTGGATGCTGTTGCCCATCATCGAGGGGGGCACGTACGGCTGGCTCGCCACGAGCGTCGGAATTTACATCTACGACAAACTCGCGGGCGTCAAGCGGTCCGAGCGTCGCAAGATGCTGAGCGCCGACGAGGCGCTTCGCGTGGAGCCGCTCCTGCGCCGAGAGGGTTTGAAGGGCGCCGGATACTACGTCGAGTACCGGACGGACGATGCGCGCCTCACGCTCGAGATCCTGAAAAAGGCGGTGGAGATGGGGGGGCTTGCGCTCAATTACGCGAAGGCCACCGGCTTTGTGTACGATCGCGGCCGCATCGCCGGAGCTGAGATCGAGGATGTGTTCTCCGGCGAGGCGTTCACCATTCGGGCGAGGAAGGTCGTCAATGCCACCGGCCCCTGGGTCGACGAACTGCGTGAGAAGGACGGATCGAAGTCCGGCAAAACGCTGCATCACACCAAGGGCGTGCACATCGTCGTGGACGGCAAGCGATTCCCGCTCCGCAATTCCGTGTACTTCGACGTGCCCGACGGGCGCATGGTGTTCGCCATTCCGCGCGACGGGAAGACCTACATCGGCACCACGGACACCGACTATCACGGCGATCTCGTCCATCCGCGCATGACGAAGGCGGATCGCGATTACCTCATCGAGTGCATCCATTTCATGTTCCCGAGCGTCAAGCTCACGGCGGAGGACATCGAGAGCAGCTGGGCCGGTGTCCGGCCCCTCATCCACGAGGAGGGCAAGGATCCGTCCGAGATCTCGCGCAAGGACGAGGTGTTTGTCTCTCCCTCGGGGCTTTTGACCATCGCCGGCGGCAAGCTGACGGGCTATCGGAAGATGGCCGAAAAAGTGGTGGACATGGTTGCGCGCGATCTCGCCGAGGACGGGCGGCGCTTCCGCCCCTGCACGACGGACAAAATCCCATACTCCGGCGGGGATTTCGGCGGATCCGCCCACATGCCGGCGTTTATCGAGGATCGCGTGCAGCGCGGCGTGAAGCTCGGCTTGGCGGAGGAGGACGCGCGGCGCCTGGCTCGGCGCTACGGGACGAATGTCGATCTTGTCTTCAGCCTGCTCGCGTCCGGGCGGGATCGCGCAGAGGCGTATGGGCTGAGGCCCGATGTGTATGCGGAATTGGAGTACGGCCTTCGGCACGAGATGGTGGTCACGCCGTCGGACTTCTTCATCCGCCGGACGGGCGCGCTGTACTTCGACATCGACTGGGTGCGCGCAAACCGTGAGGCCGTCATCCGGTACATGGCGGCGGCTTGCGGTTGGAGCGAAGAAGAAACCGAGCGCCATGCGCGCGATCTCGACGAGCGAATTCGCGATGCGACGACGGTGGTGGAGGACGTGGCGGAAGAACACGTGGTCGGCGCTTGACGGGCGCTCACCAGGCGCCGACCGACCTCCTTGCGGTGCTTTTCCGATGGAGATCAAACGGTAGGCGGGTCGACAAAACTCGATCCGTTTCTCTGAAGGAGTCTGGATACCCCGCGCCGAATCTGTCTGGCGAAGGACACGATTCGGATATCTTGGGGGTCTGACTGTGGGGGTCTGGAAATCACTTGTGGCGGGGCTTTCTGCCGCGCTCGGCATGCTGGCTGTGGGAGTGCCAACCATGGAGGCGGACGCCGTTCAAGCGGCGCCGCTCGCGAATCCGTCGGCGGAAAACGCACAAGATCTGGGGCCCGCCAATGCGAGCCAAACCGTCACGGCGTCGGTGATTTTGCGCGTACAGAATCCTATCGCTTTACAGAATTACATCCAGCAGACCGAAACGCCGGGCAGCGCGCAGTATCACAAGTTTTTGACCACGAGCCAATTCGCTGAGCAGTTCGCGCCGTCGGATCAGACCATCCAGCAGATCAAGCAGGAGCTTGCGCAGTACGGCCTGCAGGTGGTGAATGTGGACGCGGATCACCTGGACATGCAGGTGCAGGGGACCATTCAGCAGTTTGACAACGCGTTCAACACCGTGATCGACCTGTTCAAGGCCAACGGACGGGTGTTCCGCGCGCCGAAGAAGCCGCCACAGATCCCGGTGGCCCTGCTGACCAACGTGCTGGCGGTCGTGGGCCTCGACACGGCGAACGCGGCGCAGTCGCTCACGGTGAAGACGCCGAACGTGTCGGGGATGCCATCTCCAAAGGCGGTGTTGCCGCAGGGAGGCAGCACGGCAACGGGCACTCCAGGCAGCTACACGGTGGGTGACACGGCGAATCGCTACGACATCAATCCGCTGTATCAACAAGGCATCACGGGCAAGGGAGAAACCATGGGCATTGTCACCCTGTCGAGCTTCAACCCGCAGGATGCTTACACGTACTGGCAAGGCATCGGGCTGAACGTGGCTCAAAACCGCATCCAGGTGGTGAATGTCGACGGCGGCGGACAGATGGACGACGGCTCCGTCGAGACGACGCTCGACGTCGAGCAGTCGGGTGGCATTGCGCCGGGCGCCAAGGTGTTGGTGTACGACGCGCCGAACACCGACCAGGGCTTTATCGACGCCTTCTACCAAGCGGTCTCCGACAATCTGGCCGACTCGCTGTCTGTGAGCTGGGGGCAACCGGAGATCGATTACTTGCCGCAGATGAACGAGGGCCAGTCGTATGTCGATGAGCTGCTCGCCTTCACACAGGCGTTCATGGAAGCGGCCGCGCAGGGCATCTCGCTCTACGCGGCGGCCGGTGACTCTGGTGCGTATGACACGGCTCGGGACTTCCCGCCGTCACAAGGATTTTCCACGCCGCTCACCGTCGATTTCCCGGCGTCGGATCCATACATCACCGCCGCTGGCGGGACGACCGTGCCGTTCTCGGCCACGTTCCCGCTCGGCTCGGTCAACATCACGGCGGAGCAGCCGTGGTCGTGGCAATACCTGCAGAACCTCGGCTATCAGGGCTTGTTTCCCATCGGGACGGGAGGCGGCGTGAGCGTCATCTTCCCGCGTCCGTGGTATCAAAATGGCGTGAGCGGCGTCCAGAACAGCGCGGCCAACCAAGCCTTCACAGACTCGCAGGGCGTGCTGTACAGCTCTCCCTTCACTTACAACCTGCCAAGCAACTACCCGGGCCGCAACCTGCCGGACGTCTCGATGGACGCGGATCCGGAGACGGGCTATCTCGTGTACTGGAGCGCCGGGGGCGGCTGGCTCGCGGGCTACGGTGGCACGAGCTTTGTGGCGCCCCAGCTGAACGGCATCACGGCGCTTCTCGACCAGTACGTCGGAGGCCGCGTGGGATTCCTGGATCCCATCTTCTATCGACTCATGCAGCAAAATGGCTATGGGACGAATCGACCGTTCAACGACATCACAACAGGGAACAACTGGTATTGGTCGGCGGCGCAGGGGTATGACCCGGCGTCCGGCATCGGCACACCCAATGTCGCGAACCTGGCCAGGGCCATTGCGGCTCTGCACTGATTCGCGCCGACGATTCCCGACGGACCGATGCCCGTCGAATGTTTCGCGGAGAGGCTCTTGGCTTCTCCGCATTGCGTCAGTATACAAGTATACGGTAAGATGGTGGCGATGTAGAGTCGTCTCAAGGAGGTGCAGACGTGATCGCGGGCGTGACCTATGGCGTGGCCAAGAAGACGCTCGGAGAACAGGCGTACGAGGCCATCCGCGAGGAGATTTTGTCCCTTCGGTTGCATCCGGGGCAGACGGTCTACGAATCGGACTTCACGCGCATGTTGAACATGAGCCGCACGCCGGTGCGCGAAGCCGTGCGCGCGCTTGCGATGGAGCGGTTGATCGAGGTATTGCCTCAACGGGGCATGAAGGTGGCGCTCATTTCCGAGCGGCAGGTCGAGGAGACCCGTTTTGTCCGCGAAAGCCTCGAGCTTGCGGTCATCCGACGCGTCGCGGAGGACGCCGGGCGCGATCCGGCCCTTCACGCGCGGCTCGAGCGCGAGATGGCGATGTCGCTCGAGGATCAGCGGCAGGCGGCTGAGGCGGGCGACGCGCTTCGCTTCATGCACGCGGACGACGCGTTTCACCAGATCTTTTTGCAACAGTTCAACAACGAGACGCTGTCCGCCATCGTGGCGCAGATGCGGGGGCATCTGAACCGCGTGCGCATGTTGTCCCTCTTCGAGCCCGAGCGCATGAAACGGCTCGTCGGGGAACATGAGCGCGTGGCTCAGGCCGTCTTGGCGGGCGATCCCGACCGATCAGCTCAGGCGATGCAGCATCACCTGTCGAAGCTGATGGAGGATCTGCCGGGAATCAAAGCCCGCCATCCGGCGTTCTTTGGCCCTTGATGGCTTCGAAACGGGGAGGCGCGGAGTATGCGGTTGCAGCACAAGGTGGCGCTCGTCACGGGCGGGGGACGGGGCATTGGCGCGGCGATCGCGCGAAGATTCGCGCTGGAAGGCGCGGATGTATGCCTCGTCAGCCGGACGGAGGCGGAACTGGAACGTCAGGCCGAGCGAATCGCGTCGGAGACGGGGCGCGCCGCTCTCCCGCTGGTGGGCGACGTGTCGAATCCGGCCGATGTGGAGCGGGTCGTCGCGGAGGCTGAGGCGCGGTTTGGCCGGATCGACATCCTGGTCAACGCGGCGGGCATTTCCGTCGCGGCTCCGTCGACCGATCTCTCCTTTGAACGATGGAAGACGTGCTTGAACATCAACCTGGACGGGACGTTTCTGTTCTGCCAGGCCGTGGGCCGGGGGATGATCGCGCGCGGACAGGGCGGGAAGATCATCAACATCACGTCCATCGTGGCGCACGCGGGGATCCCGGAGCGCGCGACGTATGCGGCGAGCAAGGGGGGCGTGCGGCAGTTGACGCAGGCGCTCGCAGTGGAGTGGGCGAAGTACAACATCCAGGTGAACGCCATCAGTCCCGGCTTCATCATGACGGAGATCGTCCGCGACTACATCCGCCGCGGCATTCACAACCCCGAGAAGCTCGTCCAGCGCATTCCCGCGGGCCGGATGGGCGAGGTCGAGGACATCGCCGGCCCCGCCGTGTTTCTTGCGTCGAGCGATTCGGACTACGTGACCGGCACCATCCTCATCGCCGACGGCGGCTTTCTCGCCAACGGCTACGTGTGAGGTGAAGGGCCATGAGAGACATGTCGACATCGGGCGATCTCGACTACGACGCGTGGCTGCAGGAAAGCCCGCTGTCTTGGGAGTTGCCGCCCGCAGTGCGCCGGCTCGCCGTCTACGGGCCGCCGGAGGATCCCGTTCTCGCGACTGCGGAGGCAGAGTGGAGGCGGGCGGTTCGCGCCGCGTTCGGCGAAGAACCGGCGCGCGCCGACAACTCCAAGGAACACGCGCCGGAAGGGGCTTGCATCGCGCTCGGGCTCCTGTCGGCGTTGCCGGAGGGACTGCGTGAAGCCGCGCAGATCGCACTTGCGCATGCGCCCTCGGACGAGGCGTATGCCATCGTGCCGGTGCCCGAAGGGGGCGCCGCCGTCGCCTCGCGGAGCGCCGCGGGCGTGCTCTACGGGACGTTCCACTTGATCCGCCGTCTGCGGCTCGGAGAAGCGCTGAACGAAGCCTGCACCTCGTCGCCGAAGAACGCCTGGCGCATGTTGGATCACTGGGACAACGCCGACGGGACCATTGAGCGCGGATACGCGGGCAAGTCGTTGTTCTTTCGGCGCGGAAACATCGATTTTGACGAGAGGCGGGTGGCGGACTACGCTCGCCTGATCGCGTCCGTCGGCGTGAACGCCGTCGCGATCAACAACGTCAACGTGCACGAAGTGGAGACCCGTTTCTTGACCGACGAGTATCTGCCAGACATTGCTCGGCTGGCTGACATCTTCCGGCCTTACGGCATCCGGATCTTTTTGAGCGTCAACTTCGCGAGCCCGGTCGATCTCGGCCATCTTCCCACCGCCGATCCGCTCGATGAGCGCGTGCAGGCTTGGTGGCGAGCGGCTGCGGATCGCATCTACCGGCACATCCCGGACTTCGGCGGCTTCCTCGTGAAGGCGGACTCCGAGTTTCGCCCGGGACCGTTCACGTACGGGCGCGATCATGCCGACGGCGCGAACATGCTCGCCCGCGCGCTTGCGCCGCACGGCGGCGTCGTGATCTGGCGCGCCTTCGTGTACAACTGCCTGATGGACTGGCGCGACAGGCGGGCCGATCGCGCCCGCGCGGCATACGACCACTTCGTGCCGCTCGACGGGCGCTTTTTGGACAACGTCCTCATCCAAATCAAAAATGGGCCCATGGACTTCCAGGTGCGCGAGCCCGTCTCGCCGCTCTTCGGCGGACTTTCCTCGACAAATGTGATGCTCGAGTTTCAGATCACACAGGAGTACACGGGGCAGCAACGCCACGTCTGTTATCTCGCGCCGATGTGGAAAGAGGTGCTCGACTTCGACACGCACGCACGCGGGCCGGGATCGACGGTCGCCGAGATCGCGAGCGGCAGCTTGTTCGGGCGGCCGCACGGGGGCGTGGCAGGCGTGGCCAACGTGGGCGATGATCCCAACTGGACCGGGCACTCGCTGGCGCAGGCCAACCTGTACGCGTTTGGCCGCCTCGCCTGGGATCCGTCGCTCGATCCGGCCGAGATCGCGCGGGAGTGGGCGCGGCTCACGTACGGGGACCATGTGGACGTCGTCCGCACGCTCACGGGCATCCTGATGGCCTCGTGGCCCGCGTATGAGGCGTACACCGCGCCGCTGGGCGTGGGATGGATGGTGAATCCCGGCCATCATGACGGGCCGAACCCGGAGGGGTACGAGTACTCGAAGTGGGGCACGTATCACTATGCGGATTGGCAGGGCATCGGCGTGGATCGGACCATGGCCACGGGGACGGGTTACACCGGCCAGTACCACGAGCCCGTGCGGAGCCTGTACGAAAGCTTGGAGACGTGCCCCGACGAGTTGCTTCTGTTCTTCCACCACGTGCCGTACACGCACGTCCTTCACTCGGGGAAGACGGTCATCCAGCACATTTACGATACGCACTACGACGGCGTGGAGGCGGTGGCGTGGATGATCGAGGCGTGGCGGCGACTGTCGGGGTGGATCGATCCCGTCCGGTACGAGCGCGTGCTCGCGCGGCTGGAGGATCAGTTGCTCCGCGCGACGGAATGGCGGGACGTGATCAACACGTATTTTTATCGAAAGTGTGGCATTGCGGACGAACGGGGGCGTCACATCTATCCGTGAGCAGGAATCCCAGGGGTCGGCCGAGAAGGGAACGCCGGAGTCTGGCCGATGGAGGGATTCCCTGCATGTTGTTTCGAAACCCGGACAAGAGGCCCGGCGGTTTTGCCTGGGCCTTCCTGTTTGCGGCAGCGCTCTACATCGCCTGCATGATTGTGCAAAGTTTCGTGGTCGATCCCGGCGATGTGTCGTTCCTGTCGCACAAAGTGGGTGCCGTGCACCACATCACGCGCGGCGCATGGCTCGTTGCGCTTCACATTCACGTGGCTTCGGCATTGGTCGCGATTCTGGCGGGCGCCATGAACTTCGTCCTCACGCGGGCGCCATCTCGCCCGGCTCTGCATCGGGCGGTGGGATACGCGTACCTTTTGAGCGTTCTCGGGGTGGACGGGACAAGCGGCTACCTCGCGCCGGAGGCGACAGGCGGCGAGATGGTCACGGTGGCGTTCAACCTGCTGAACGTGTACTGGCTGGTGGCCGCGTTTCTCGTGTACTGGATGGCCCGAAAGCTCCGCCCGGATGGACACAGGCGCTGGGCGGTGCGGAGCTACATGTTCCTCGACACGAACGCGCTGAACCGCGGCTTCACCTGGTTCGGCGTGCACGCCGCCGGGCTTCCGTTCGCCACGGCCTACGCCGTCGCCGTCTGGCTGAGCATCGCGGTGAACGTCGCCTTGGGCGAGATCCTCGCGCGAACGCTGTATCCATGCACCTCGGCGCGCCGCGCATGAGGTGGATGCACAGAAACGGGGGCCCAGCGGGGCTCCCGTGCGGTTGTGCGCCGCGATCGCGCATTTGATAGGAATCAGTTGCAAGGAATCAGGCGGTTGTCTCCACGTCGATCCGATAGTCGGACGGGCTCGTCTCGTCTTCGCCGTTCGACAGGCCCATGGCCCGGAAGATGGCGCTGAAGACGAGCGCGATCACGATGTTGACGATGAGCGCCCAGATGCCGGCGTACGCCGTCACGCCGCCGACCGTGTAGCTCGTGGATTGATAGCCTGTGCTCGCCCACATGAGGACGCCGAGCACAATGCCCACGAGCCAGCCGAGGAAGAGCCCTCTGCGGTGGAACCAGCGCGTGAACAGGCCGAACACGACCGTGGGCAGGGTCTGCAGGATGAGGATGCCGCCCACCTGCTGCATGCTGATGGCGTACTGCTGCGGAAATCCGAGGATGAACACCAGCGCCAGCAGGATGATGATGAGCGACACGATTTTGGCGACGCGCGCCTCGTGTTCAGGCGAGGCGTTTTGCACGAAGAACGCCTTGTAGATGTTGCGCGTGAACAGGTTGGCCGACGCGATGGACATGATGGCCGCGGGCACCAGGGCGCCAATGCCGATGGCGGCGAAGCCGAAGCCTGCGAACCACGTCGGGAACTCCTTCAGGAACAGAAGCGGGACGGCTTCGCTCGTCGACTTGGTGTGGACGCCGGCCGCGAGCGCCATGTAACCGAGGAGTGCGATGATGCCCAGTGCGAACGAATAGGCCGGAAGAAGCGCCATGTTCCGCTTCACGACGCGGCGGCTCGACGCGCTGAACACGCCCGTCACGGCGTGCGGGTACAGGAAGAGCGCGAGCGCGGAGCCGAGCGCCAGGGTGCCGTACGTCGCGTACAGCTTCGGCGACAGCGCGATGGATCCCGGCGGATGATGCTTGGCGAGCGCCGCCGCGGACGCGTGGAAGATGGGGCCGAATCCGCCCAGCTTGATGGGGATGAGAATGACGGCCACGATGATGGTGATGTAGATCATCAGGTCTTTGACAATCGCGATCATGGCCGGCGCGCGAAGGCCGCTCGTGTACGCGAACAGGGCCAGGATGATGAAAGCGATGATGAGAGGCCAGCTGCCCGGAATGCCCATGGCCGTGATCACGGCCTGCATGCCCGTGAGCTGAAGGGCAATGTACGGAATGGTCGCGACAATCCCCGTCAGCGCCACGGCGAAGGACAGCAGGCGATCGCCGTAACGCCCCTGCACGAAGTCGGAGGCGGTGACGTAGCCCTTGGCTCGAGCCACCGACCAGAACCGCGGAAGGATCAGCAGGAAGATGGGATAGACCACGGTCGTGTACGGCACGGCGTAAAAGCCGAGCGCGCCTTTCCCGTACATGAGTCCCGGCACGGCGATGAAGGTGTAGGCGGTGTAGAGATCGCCGCCGACGAGGAACCAGGTGATGAGCGTGCCAAAGCGGCGTCCCGCGAGCCCCCACTCTTCCAATTGGGACAAATCGCCTCGGCGCCATCTCGCCGCGACGAAACCGAGGACGGCGACGAAGAGAAAGAAAATAATAAAAATAGAGAACGCAGTCCAGTTGATCTGCATGAGTTCACCCCCTTACCCTCAGTCGTCTTTGAGAATGTTGTAGAGGAACGCTGTGATGATGGCCGCGATGATGATCCAGAGCATCTGATACCAGTAAAAGTACGGGATGCCCCAGAGTTCCGGTTTGAGGGAGCCATACAGACCGGGGAAGAGCGATCCGATGACGGGCGCGAGAATGAGCAGGTACCACCACCGCTTCGCCTTCGTGGACGGCTTCTGTGTCTCGTTCACCGTGTGCACCTCCTTTCCGCTTGGCTGGCGCTTGCCCCTGTAAACAACCGATTGTTTAGTCTCTCCGGCTGTCAACGCTTACAGAAAGGCAGCTCGTCATCATTTATAAGACATGACGGGCTTGTCTGTCAAAGAGAGCCTTTGGAAAGGCGGGGGCGAGGCGCGGACTACTTCCGGAGCCTGGGCAGTCGCACTTCGATGGCTGTGCCCCGGGGATCGTCCGTGCGCCAGATGCGAATGTGGCCTCCGTGCAACTGCACCACGCGGTGAACCACCATCAGCCCCAGCCCCGTCCCTTTTTCCCGCGTGCGATACTGCGGCTCCCCGAGGTGGTCCAGCCACCCCTCCGGGATGCCCGGGCCCGTGTCGCGAAGTTGTAGGATGGCCTCGGCATCGGTGACCTGAATCCACAGACTCACTCGCCCGCGCGTTTCCGCGGCCGCCTCGATGGCGTTCCGCAAAAGATGAACCGTCATTTGCCGCAGTTGGCCGGGGTGGCCGAGCACGCGCGCGGACGGGAGGGGGCCGACGTCGAGCGGGACGCCTTGTTCCAGCGCCATGGGTTCGCAGACGCGAACGGCCGCCTGCGCGATCTCGGCGAGATCGCATGGGCCGCGCTCTGCGGCCTCCGGTTTGGCGAGGACCATCAGGGAATCGGTCACGTCCTTCATGCGCTCGAGCTCGGCCCAGACGGCCTCGTACGTCCCCGGCGCGAGTTCATCCAGTTGGGATCGAAGCAATTGTGCAAAACCCATGACGGTCGTCAAAGGGTTGCGAAACTCGTGCGCGATGCTCGCGGCGAGATCGCCGACGGCCGCGAGCCGCTCGGCTCGCCGGCGCAGGGACTCTTGGCGAAGGCGCGGGGTGAGATCGCGCGCCTGGAGGATGTAGCGCTCGGGCGCCTGTGCACCCTGGTGCACGGGGGTCACCCGCATTTCCACCTCCACACGAGTGCCTTCGATTTCAAGCGCGAGGTCGTGTCCTTGCCCATCGGCGCCAGCGGGCGTGAACAGCTCGTCGAAACGCGCGAAGTCTTCGGGTGCGACGAGGTCGAAGATCGACCGGCCGAGCAGGGCATCCTCGCCGATCCCGATGGATGCCAGGAATCCCGGGGAGGCGAACGTGATCTCGCCGCTTGGCTCCGCCATCAGGACGAGATCGGCGGTGTTGTGCGCCAGCGCAGGCGACGGTTCCCGCGCGGCCTCGGACTCTCGCGCGAGCCGCGAGTAGGCGCGGGAGACCCACAGCAGGCCCAGGAGCAGCGCCGCGGCGGGAAGGGCGACCCTCCAGTCTGGGCTTCCGGCGAGCAGGGCCGCGAGCGACGCCGGAATGAGCAAGATGGCCGGTACGAAGCTGTGCCAGGCCGCGGCCATGGTCCGAATCTGGCTGATGGAGCCCTCGAGGCAGGCCAGCGCGGCGAGGCGAACCAGCTCGAACACGACGGCGGCAAGGCCCGCGCGGAGAAACGCGGGGAGCATCGCCGCACCCTGAAGCGCGAAGGACGCCGGAATCAGGGCGACTTGATGGGTGCCAAGCGACACCAGCAGGCGCCTCAGGTGGAGGCGCGAGACCTTGCTGTCGATGGAACGAACGAAGGCCGCGATCGCGCCGAACAGAATGGTGGTGCTCGCCGCCGCGAAGCCGCATTGCGCGGCGGCCCACACGTAACAAACGACCCCCATGGACCACCGGCGTCCGCCGGGCAGGTGAAGGGGCAAGCATTCAACGCCGCACGCGACGGCGATGATCACCCACAGCAGTTCATGCGCGCGTCCGTATAACGCCCACGCGGCGCAAAGAGGCACCGTGAGCCCGGCCGCGAGCAGGGCGTGGGAAGAAACGCGGCGAAAGTGACGGTTCAAAGCAGCATGCGCTCCTTTGGAAGACGGGTGGTCGGCGGGCACCGGGTTGTCGACAAGGGTTCAAAAAGCAGAGAAAGAACCGGGACGAAGCCCGATTCTTTCGCGCGGTTTACGATGTCGAACGCTGCCCATGTCCCTTGCACGTCGAAGTCTAACGCATGGGAGCCGCGTTGGAAAGCGAATCTTGTCGAAGATGGCGGCGAGGCGTCGAAATGGGGCGGCAAAGTTCGGGCGAGCGGGGTGGGCCGCTCAGGTGCGAAAGGGAACGCGCCACAGGAGCCGAAGCGCGAGTCCGATGCCACAGCCCACGAGCGTATTGAGCAGGCGCGCCTCGGCGATGGCGGGTGCACTGAGATCGGCTTGACCTGTTTCCGCAATGAGCATGGCGAGCGGCGTGATGAAGATGACGGCCAGGCCGTAGTTTCGCGGAATGAGCAATTCCGCGACGGTCTGCAGCGCGAAGAGCAGGAGCGCGAGTTCCAAGGGCGCCGGATGGACGGACAGGACGGCGCTCGCGAGAACCACCCCCAAGGCCGTACCCAGCGCCCGCTGAATCGCGCGCTGAAGCGTGCCCACCACCGTCATGCCGACGAGCGTCGCCGCGCACCCCACGGCCGTCCAATAGCCGCGCGGGCTGCCAAGGGCGTGCGCGATCATCGCCGACGCGAACAGGCCGACCGCCATGCGCAGGGCGCCCATGAAGGCCGGATCGCCCAGGCGGAGCCGCGCCTTCAGGGTGCGGGCGAGCCGCTTCCGCGTGATCCGTCGGAGTCGGCTTGCTTGAGCGGGCAAGGCGCCGCGCCAGGCCATTGCGAGGAAGACCGACAGCGTCCAGGCCACGGCGGCCCCGGCCAGGACCCACGCGACGGAGACCGCGAAGCCCCGTCCCGGCGGTTGTCCGCTCGCGATAGCGGCGGCCATCACGAAGAAGAAGGGCCCCGGTGGCGCCATGGAGAGCGCGGCGGCGACGTATGTGGCGATACCGCCGACCAACGCCAGCGCGATCGCGGCCGCGGCCAGATGGGCGCTCGTGGCTGCGCCGAGCGCAAATGACGCGGTGAGGCCGAGGCCGACCGCGGCCAGCTTGGCGGCCAGCTGCTTCAACGGGAGATCCGTGGCGTAGATGCCGGTGAAGGCGCCGATGGACGCCAGCAGTCCATCCGCGGGCCGATGAAACAGGGCGCCAAGCGCGACAACGGCAAACAAACTGAGGCCGGCGGACAGCGCGCGGCGCCATGGCCAGGGCGCCTTGCGAAGCAAGAAAGCGTGGTACACGCGCGCCTCGCCTGTGCGCTCGGGCGGCAAAAAGGGGGCGCGCAGACCGCGATGGACGCGCTGACGAGCGTTCATGCCGTTCGCCTCCTTCCAGCGTCGCGCAATGCCTTCTGTTTCGTCTCTTATGAAGTCGGTTGTCAGACCGGGGAACAAGCGTATGGACGGGCGAAACTCACCTTCTCTATTGTCGCCCGAAGCGGGGAAGACCGGCGGATGATGAAAGCGGTTGGAGCTTGACATTTCGATGACATCCCCGTCAGGGGCGGCGCATCTCGTACGGCCGCCCCTTCCAGTGGTCGCCCTTCTTGAGCCAAAACCGCCTGGCCGAGTCCAGGGTCATGAGGGTGTACAGCACGCCGGCCAAGGGGAGCAGGACGGATCGCGCCGGAGACAGGCCGTACCAGCGCAGCATCGGCACGAACGTCGCGGCGAGGACGGCGTACGCCAGCCCGCCTAGGCACAGCGCCGCGGCGCTGCCGTGGACGCCCGCGAGCATCCCGGCCACACCGGCGATCACGGCCGCTGGCGGAACGGCGTACAGCACGAGCATCCCGGCCGCCGTCCCGGCCAGGAGCCAGGCGGAGAAGCGAAGCTGGACGAAGGCCGTCCGCGCGATCATCCGCCAGATCTCCCCGAGCGTTCCGTACGCGCGCACGCTCACGACGTCCTCGCCGAGCCCGAGCCACAGGCGCCCGCCCCGGTTGGCGATGAGGCGCGCGAGGGCACAGTCGTCGATCACGGCATCGCGAATCGGCTCCAGTCCCGGAGGCACGGGCAGCAGGCTGCGCTTGACGAGCACACAACCGCCGGCCGCCGCTGCGGTTTTTCGCTTCGGATGCGCCACCCACGCAAACGGATAGAGCTTGGCGAAGAAGTACACGAATGCGGGGATGAGCAGTTTTTCCCACGCGCTCTCGGCCCTGAGCCGCACCATGAGCGAGACGAGATCGAGATGATCCCGCTCTGCGCGCGCCACCAGAGCCTGTGCTGTCGTCGGAGGGTGCGCGATATCCGCGTCCGTGAAGAGCACATAGTCCACGTCTTCGGGCAGGTGCAAAAGCCCGTTCTGCATGGCCCAGACCTTGCCCGCCCAACCGGGCGGAAGCGGCTTGGCGCGCACGATGCGAAGGCGATCCGTCCGCCCCATCTCGGACGCGATCCGCGCCGCCACTTCGGCCGTGCCGTCCGTGCTGTGATCGTCCACGAGCACCACCTGGAATCGGCCGCCGTAAGACTGCCCGATGAGCGTCGGCAGCGTCCTCGGGAGGACGTCCGCCTCGTTGCGCGCTGGCACCACCGCGCAGACCGCCGGCCACGTGCGCTCCGTCCTGTCAGCGGCCTCCGCCGTGTTCATCGAACGCGCCGTGCGCCAGTAAAAGCCGCGCGCCACGAGCAGGAACAACCACGCCGCAAGGCTCACGGCCGCCACCCACGCGAACGCGATCACCCCGCAACACTCCCTTCTTCTTGTGCAGACGCATGCGCGTCTCCCTCTTGTCCAACGATGCCTGTACAATTGCATCCGAACTCAGTATACTGATTAGAAACTTGCCTGCGGGGATGGATGCCCGTGCGTGAAATTCGCTTTCACCTCGATCGGCTCCTCTCTGAACGGAACTGGAAAATTCCCGATCTGGTGAAACGCTCCGGCGTGAACAAAAACACACTGTACGCCATGAAAAAGAACGCCATCACCCGCGTGGACCTGCGGGTGTTGCAGAGGATCTGCGACGCGCTCTCGTGCAGATTATCCGATCTCATGACCTACGAACCAGAGGGGGAGACGCATACGAAGGGCCTGCTCTTCATCCTCTCCGGGCCGTCCGGGGCAGGAAAAAACACGCTGATCAACGCGCTCCGGGATCGCTACGATCTCGGCTTGACGTTCATCCCTTCGTTCTCCACGAGGCCGATGCGCCCCGGCGAGACGAACGGGAACCCGTACTACTTCGTGTCCCGCGAGGAGTTCATGCGCATGGCCGAGCGGGGCGAGTTCCTCGAATACGAGACGATTCACGGCAATCTCTATGGCACGCACCTGCTGAGCTACGAGCGCGCGCTGAACGAAGGCCGGATCATCATTAAGGATATCGACGTCAACGGCGCGCTGAACATGAAACGAGTGTTTGGCGATCGCGTCATCCTGATCTACGTCCGGCCGACCTGTCTCGACGATCTCGAAGGCCGGCTGCATCACCGAGGGGATAAAGAGGAGGACATCCGTATTCGCATGCAGCGCCTCAAATACGAGGAATCGCTCTCCGATCGGTTCGACTTCCTCATCTTCAACGACGACGTGGCGACCGCCGCGGCGGAACTCGCCCACATCATTCGCACGTGTACGAGAAAGCACGCGTAAAGGCGGGACACCATGCGCGTGAACGCTCATCCCCGCGTGCGCTTCTCGCTGCGCTACAAGATCATCTTCATCCTGTTCGGCGCCATGCTTGTCGTGCTCTCCCTCGGCGGAGCGCTGTTTTACACCGCCGCGCGGCAGCAGATGCTGAAGAGTGCGGACAATCAGGCCCAACTCCTCGCGCAGCAGATCGACCTCGAGGTCGAGTCGAGCGAATCCGGCCAGGCCTATATCGACAATCTGCTCGGCAACGAACTGCGCATCGCCTCCATCGCGATTGAAAAGCAGCTGCCCCCGCACTGGCGGGACGTGACGAACGAGCAACTGCGGCAGCTCTCCGCCCAACTCGGCGTGAGCGGCATCACGCTGCTCGCCCCCACGGCGGACGACATCGTCGGCGTCCGCTCGTCGGATCCGCGGGAAGTCGGCCTCTCCACCCGCGGAATGGGCAAGTGGTACATCGCCTTCCGCGATCTCCTCGCGGGGCGGCCGCAGGCTTCCACGTACGGTACGGCCGGGAAAGACTACTGGTCCGGGCCGTTTGCCAACGCCGCCTCGGATCCGTCCAAGGTCGACAAGTGGGGGTACTACTACGACGGCTCCACGGACTACATCATCGATCCGTTCTACGTGCAGACCTCCATTCCTGGATATGAACAGGTGGTCAGCGTCAACAGCACCATTCGCCACATTTTGGCGACCGAGCCCGACATCCTGTCCATCGCGGTGCTCAACAGGACGTTTGACGAGAAGCCTGTCCGCTATTCGTACAAGGGCGTCTCCTGGATCGACATCGCCAATCAGCCCGTCATGTACGGGAGCTATCGCTACGCCGACCATGATCTCGACGTGCGCCTCAAGAACCGCGCGCTCTCCACGGGGCACATGCAGACCGCCCTCGATCGCGTCGGCGGCACGACGGTCCTGAAGGCGTTTGTGCCCGAATCCGAGCAGGGCGCCCGCTACGTCGTCGAGATCGTCATGAACTACCGCCTCATCACGGCCCAGCTGGCCGACCTCCTGCACGACATGGCCCTTTTGGGCGGCGCGCTTCTCGTCCTGACGGCCGTGCTGTCGTTCGTCGGCGCGGAACTCATCACGCGGCCGCTGAAGCGCATCACGGAGACCGTGGACGAGATCGCCGATCGGAACTTCGCCGCCCATGTCGATGTGGCGCGATCGGACGAAATCGGGGTGCTCGCCGCCCACGTCAACGAGATGTCCGAGAAGCTGGTGGACTATCTCCGCGAGCTCACCCGCCGCGAGCGGGGGAGAGGCGTGGATTACCTGGTGATGGCCGCGCAGGCGCTGGTGCACGAGCTGGGCACGCCGCTCGCGGCGATTCGGCAGATGTCGGAGCTCTTGTCAAGGCTCGAGCCGAATCTCGGCGACAAGTCGCGCGAGATCCTCGAGCGGATGCGGTCTGCGTCGGAATACGCCAACCGCATTGCGCGCGACTTCACGGCGTTCTTGCGCAACGGCATGCTGACCGTCCGGCGGCGCGACGTCGTTCGGCTCGTCTCGGACGCGGTGGGGCTGTGTTCATCCATGGCCCAGGCCCGGGGCGTGAGGCTGGCGTTCCATAACGAGACCGGCCAGCGGCATGTTCACCTCGACGTGGACGGAGACAAGCTGTTCGGCGCCGTCGTGAACCTCGTCAAGAACGCCATCGACTCCATTCCGGACGATCGCGTCCGCCGCGAAGTCGACGTGACCGTGCGAATCGAGAATGAGGAGCTTCACATCGACGTGATCGACACAGGCGTCGGCATTCCGCGCGAACACTGGGATCGGATCTTCATGCCGTACAGTTCCACGAAAAAGGGCGGGCTTGGACTTGGGCTCACGTTCTGCGGGCTCATCGCCATTGCGCACGGCGGCACGGTCGGCGTGGTGCAGTCGAGCCCGCAGGGCACGCACATTCGCATGCGGCTGCCGCTGAAGCACGCGCCGATTCAGGTGGACGCGTAGATGGTGATGCGCGTCGTCAGCTTGTGCGTCTGATCGAAGGAGGCGGGCGGCACGTCGAACCACTCGTCCTGCGCGGAGCCCCATGTGGTGTCGACCAGGATGAAGCGGCGCTGATCTGGGATCCACACCTCGTTCCACGCGTGGGAGCCTTCCACGCCGCCGGCGATGGCCAGGCCCTCGTCAATGCGGGCCGTGAGGCCAACGGCGTGCGCCATGTCAGCGTAGAGGAGCGCGTAGTCCGCGCAAACGCCCTTGCCCGTCTCGAGCGTCGTGAGCGGCGATTGCGCGTCCCATCGGCCGTCGTCGACGTAATCGTCGTATTTCTTCCAGTCGTAGTGGACGTGATGGATTTCCCATTCGTATAAGGCGCGCGCCTTGGCGTATGGGGACGTCAAACCGCGCGTGATGGCCAGGGCCTTTTCCGCCACCGGCTTTGGCACGACGAGGATCCCGGTTTCTTCGCCCGGGCCGGTCGGCACGACGAACAGCGAGATGTCGGCGGCGACGGTCTGCGCGGCGCCCTTGGCCAAAACGGGCATTTCCCGCTCCGCGAGGGGCCGAAGCCACGGCGTGTACATCCGGGTCGACAGCCAACGATACGCGGGCGAAGACGCTGCGGCGCGGGCGAGCGCCGGCGCCGAGACGTACTGGAGGACGACGAACAGACAAGCTCCCACCGCCGC
This sequence comes from Alicyclobacillus fructus, assembly GCF_017329605.1. Classification (GTDB taxonomy): domain Bacteria; phylum Bacillota; class Bacilli; order Alicyclobacillales; family Alicyclobacillaceae; genus Alicyclobacillus; species Alicyclobacillus fructus. The sequence goes on along the minus strand of NZ_JAFMTY010000014.1, from coordinate 43,922 downwards.
AGCGCGCAAGGCGCCGAGCGCGGCGCCGATGGCCAAGCCGCCGGTGCGGCTCAGGATGCCAACCCGCCCGCGCGGCCGGATCCAAATCGTGCCGAGCGGCCTGACGAGCGCGCCCACCAGGGAGGAGACGACCCAATACACCGCGAGGAAGGCAATCCAGTTGCAAAGCCGCGGCGACTGCTGCCAAAAGGCCGCCAGATGAGCAAGCCAGCCGGGCATGTCGGGGCTTCGCCCATCCTTCAGGATGAGGTTGCGAAGGGCTCGGCTGATGGCAAATGCGGCCGCGGACGAAACGGCGATCTCGGCGACCCACGCGGCGGTCAGCAACAACTTCCTCGATTCTCGCTCAAAGCCGCGGCCAAAGCCTGCCGCCGCCGATGCCGCCACAATCGCCCAAAGCATCCACTCCACCCAGTCGTTCACCGGAACACCTCCAGGTCTTCAGTCTATCCCGATTCCCGCCGATGGAGTAGTATGAAGAGTAGACATCGTTGGGCGGAGGGATGCGCGTGGCGTGGACGGCGGATCAGATGGCGAGTCTCAAGGGAAAGTGGGCGATCATCACCGGCGCGAACAGCGGCATTGGATGGCAGGCGGCTCGCGCGCTTGCGGGGCGAGGCGCCCGAGTGACGCTCGCGGTTCGCAACCGCGAGCGCGGCGAAGATGCCAAGGCGCGCATCTTGGCGGAGGCGCCGAACGCGGACATCGAGGTCCGCTTGCTCGATCTGGCCGATCTCGACAGCGTCCGCGCGTTTGCGGAGGCGGTGGTGTCGGCGGGCCATCCGCTGGATCTGCTCATCAACAACGCGGGCGTCATGGCGACGACGTACGGCACCACGCGGCAAGGCTACGAACTTCAGTTCGGCACCAATCACCTCGGCCATTTCGCCTTGACCTTGCAACTCCTCCCCGTGCTCGCGGGTACGACCGGGGCGCGCGTCGTGACGGTGAGCAGCATGGCGCACCAGATGGCAAAACACCTGGATCTCGCCTATGTCCGAGGCCGCGGGCGCTATCGTCGATTCGAGAGTTACGCGCAGAGCAAGCTCGCCAACCTCCTGTTCGCGTATGAGCTCGACCGCCGGCTGAAACAGAGAGGGCTTCCCTTGAAGAGCATCGCCTGCCATCCCGGATTTGCCGCGACATCCCTCGTGGAAAACGGCATGCTGAAAAGCGCTTGGGCCAAGCCCGTCGCCAGACTGGTCAACCGCTTCGCACAGCCGAGCGAAATGGGCGCGCTCCCCACGCTGTACGCCGCCACCCATCCCGATCTCGCCGGAGGCGAATACATCGGCCCGGACCGGGGAAGCCGAGGTTACCCGGTGGTGGTCTCCTCTTCGCCGGCTTCGCGCGATCTCGCCGCGGCGCGCGAACTCTGGACCGCCTCGCTCGAGATGGCGGGCATCCCCCGCGACGCCTGGTACGCGCTCGAGGACGAATGAACCGCGCGCCGTCCCGCGCTTTCGGGATCCAGAAAGAGGGATAGACGTGGCCAAGTTGTACTACCGATTTGGACAGATGAACGCCAGCAAGTCCATTCAACTGCTGACCGTCGCGCACAGCTATGAGGAACAGGGTAAAAAGGTGGCCCTGTTCACGCCGGCCATCGATGACAGGTACGGCCGCGGCGTCATCGCGTCCCGGGTGGGCATCGCCAAGCGGGCCGTGGTCGTCGACGAAGACACCGATCTGTTCGAGTGTGTCAAGGAGCAGATGCCCGACTGCGTGCTGGTGGACGAGGTGCAGTTTCTGCGCGCCTACCACGTGCAACAGCTGGCGCGCGTGGCGGACGATCTCGACATCCCCGTCATCATGTACGGCCTCCTGAAGGATTACCGCAATCGCCTGTTCGAGGGCAGCGAAGCCGCCATCCTGTGGGCCGACCGCATCGAAGAGATCAAGACCATCTGCGCGCACCCCGGCTGCGACCGGAAGGCGACGATGATCCTGAAGGTGAAGGATGGGCGGCCCGTGTACGAGGGCGAGCAAATCGAAGTGGGCGGCAACGATCTCTACAAGTCGGTCTGCCGCAAGCATTACTTCCATCCCGACGTGGAGGGGCTGATGCGCGCCACGGGGCCTTGAAGCGCGTACGGGCAGGGCTGGCGCGCGATGTCGTTTCAGATCTCGAGCAACAGCTGCACCGCGGGCGCCCGGGCCAGGTCCTCATCCGCTGCGCGGAGGCATGCGGCGAGCGTGTACACCGGCATGTTCAGCTGACTCGCCACGTAGACTTCCAGCCGGGCGCCTCTCGAGCGCTCCCATCCAGGCAGCGTCACCACAGCGTCCGCGTCCATGAGCATGCGGATGTCTCGCCGCATGGCGGCATACCAATCGTCTTCGGGCGATCCGTATTCCGCCGGGTTCACGACGGTCAAGCCCCGGGCGCGGAGCGCTTGGGCCGCCTCCATGAACGCGGGGCGGTTTCCGTGGGGCAAACCGGTCATCGGTCCGGACAAATAGACGCATTTCACGCGGTCTCGCCTCCTCGAACGTTTAGAAGCATTGTAGACGAACATATGTTCGCAGTCAAGCGAGGCGGTGAGGCGCGCTCCTTGGCGAACGTTCGCTTCTTGAGTAAAATGAACGTTCGGATCGCGGCGCGCGGAAGTGCCGCGCGTGCTGACGGCCGCGATCGCGAGGAGGACCCTTATGGCAGAGCATTATGACGTGATCATCGTGGGCGCGGGGCCGGCCGGGCTCTACGCCGCCTACGAGTTGGTGGAGAAGGCGCCGAAGCTGAAGGTGCTCCTCATCGACAAGGGCGTCGAGGCGCGGTTTCGCCACTGCCCCATCATGGAGGGGCGGATCGACAAGTGCCCTCCGCCGAACAAGATCAAGACGTATGCGAGCTGCTGGCCGGCCTGCGGAGTCATCAACGGCGCGGGCGGGGCGGGCAGCTTTTCGGACGGCAAGTTCAACATCACGGCCGAATACGGCGGCTATCTGACGGAGTACCTGCCGGCGTCTGAGGTGCTGTCGCTCATCGAGTACGTGGACGGCATCAACCTCCGACACGGGGCGCCGGATGTCGTGACCGATCCGTCCACGCCCGCGGTGGCGGCCATCGAGCGGCGGGCGATGGCGGCCGGGCTCAAGCTCCTGCGCGCCCGCGTGCGCCACATCGGCACCGACAAGAACCTGGAGCTCATCCAGTCGCTGTTTGAGCATCTGGAGCGCCACATCGATCTCCGTTTCCGCACCTTCGTCGAGGACATCGTGGTCGAGGAAAATCGCGTCGGCGGCGTCGTCCTGCGGGGCGGCGAGATCGTCAAAAGCCGCTATGTGCTGCTTGCGCCAGGCCGCGACGGCGCGACGTGGCTGTCGGATCTCTTCCGGCGGCACAAGCTCAAGATGACCAACAACCAGGTGGACATCGGCGTGCGGGTGGAGACGTCGAACGTGGTGATGCAGGAGCTGAACGAGCACCTGTACGAGGCGAAGTTCTTGTTCCAGTCGCCGGCCACGGGCCTCATGGTGAGGACGTTCTGCGCCAATCCGTCCGGGCACGTCGTGATCGAGAACCACACGGGCGTCATGGCGGCGAACGGCCACGCGTATCACGATCCGGCGCTCGGCTCGCAGAACACGAACTTTGCGCTGCTCGTCAGCCACCGGTTCACCGAGCCGTTCGACAAGCCGAACGAGTTCGCCAAAAGCATCTGCCGGCACGCGAACGAGCTGTCGAACGGGTCGATTATCGTCCAGAAATACGGGGACCTGCGCAAAGGCCGGCGATCCACCCCGCAGCGCATCCGCGAGGGTTTTGTCGAGCCGACGCTCAAAGAGGCGGTTCCGGGCGATCTCGGCCTCGTGCTTCCGTACAAGACGATGGTGGCCCTGATGGAGATGATCGAGGCGCTCGACAAGGTGACGCCTGGCATTGCGAGCGATCACACGCTGTTTTACGGCGTGGAGGCGAAGTTCTACGCGGCGCGGGCGGACGTGGGCCCGGATCTGCAGACGAAGATCGACGGCCTGTACTGCGCGGGGGACGGCCCAGGCATCTCGCGCGGCATTTCACAGGCGGCGTCGTGCGGGGTGCACGTCGCCCGGCAGATCGCGAAGCGGGACGCGTGATCGTCGAGCGTATCCGTCGCGCGCATGAGAAAGGCCCAGGGCCTCGGATGGCCTTGGGCCTTTTTTCCGTGCGCCGGTGCGCCGGTCTCAGCGCGAGACGTGCACCAGCCTGCCGCTCTGGTCGAAATACAGGCGCGCGCCGTTCGGATAGGTCCACACCGTCTCCGGCCTGCCGCGATACGTGGTGGTCGAGACGGACGACGGAGCGCCCCACTTGGCCCGCGCCTCCGCTTGCGAGATCCCGAGCGGCAGGTACGGATACGATCCGCTCGCGGAACGGCTCGTGTTGCCTGCACTGGACGATCCGGCCGCACCCGACAAGGGCTTCGCCTTCTGCCAATACTGGGCGAACCACGCCTGGGCCTGCGCGCGCACGAAGGGCTCCGTGACGACGAGGCCGACCTCGCGGTTGTCGTCGAGCGAGCCAGCCGAGAGGTTCTCGCTGCCGATGAACGCGGCCTCCGTGCCCACAATCAACTTTGCGTGAACGTACGGCGAAGACAGGAGGCGGACCTGCACGCCGTGACTCTGCAACATGCGGGCGTTCGCCATTTCTTCGCTGTCGATGGAGGCCGGCAGCAAAAGCTCGAGCTGGCGCCCCTTCGCTTCCATCGCCGCCATGACGTCGGGCGCGTCGTACAGCTCCTCCTCGGCCATCATGACGGGACCGGGCTGGCGAATCTGGTCGGCCAGCGCCTTGGCCGATCCCGGCGAGACGATCAGCGCGGCAGGCAGACTCGGGCGCGGGCGCCCCGACCAGTCCGCCTGAAACAGCGCGTCGAGATCGGCCGGGATGGCGCCGCCCTGAACCTCGACGTTGTCCTCCAGGTTGGCGCTGCCGTCCATGGCGGAGTAGGTGGCGTTGGCCGATCCGACGATGGCCAGGCGGCCGTCGACCACCAGGTACTTGGCGTGATCGTAGCTGGTGGAGGATGGCGACCAGGTCTTCACCTGGACCTTGGAGCCGCGGAACAGGGCGAGTTCCTTCGCCACCGCGTCGGGGAAGTCGTACGGGTGGCTGTCCAGGATCAGACGGACGGTCACGCCGCGCGCGGCAGCCTGCTTGAGTGCGGCAGCGATGTTTTCGTCCGTGAGCAGGTAGACGTTGTAATCGACGCTCTGATGCGCCTGCTGAATCGCGTTCACCCAAGGGGCCGATCCGGCGCCGGGCTCCGCGATCCACGTGAAGCGGCTGGCCTCTGCCGCGACGGACGCGGCCCCGTTCGCCGGGGATGGCGCCGCGCCGGTTGCGAGGCCCCGAGAGGCCGTGTTCGCCTGGCCGCACGCGGTCAACGCCAACAGGGCGGGCGCCATGAGAGCTGCGAGCCTCAGACGAAGCCGACGGTTCTTCAACGGTATCGCTCCTCCTGTGAACATGGGTGATCCGATTGTATCAGATCCGCTCCAGGGCCATCACGCGGACGGCGACGTGGGGGAGGAGAGCTCCTTGGCGACGGCTTCTTTGAGATGGAGATCGTCCAGGATGATGCCCGACACCTGGCAGGCGAGGGCGTGGGCCACCGCCCGTTCGTCTTTCGCGGTCCAAGCGTAGACCGCAAGGTGATGCGCCTTGGCCTCGGCCACAAACAGCGGATCCAGATGCTCGATGTCGGGGTGCAGGCTCTGCGCCCCGAGCCGCTCGGCGAGTTGAATGGGCTCGAGCGGGCGGCCTGTGAAGAGGACGCCGATGGCGATGTCGCGATCGAAGCGGCGGACCTCGGCCAGCGCGGCGTGATCGAACGAAGAGACGAGGACGCGATCGCGCGCGCCGTGGCGGTAGATGGCGCCAAGCACGCGGCGAATCAGCTGACGGGTGTGCGCCACGGGGCTGGTCTTGAGCTCGATGTTCAGGCACATGTGAGGAACGGTGGCAAACACCTCGTCGAGCGTGGGGATGAGCGTGCCGCGGAAGCGGGCGTCGAACCACGATCCGGCGTCCAGCTTGCGCAGATCGGCGAGCCGCATGTCGGCGGCAAGGCCGCTGCCGTTCGTCGTCCGATCGACGGTCGGATCGTGCAGGACGACGAGGCTTCCGTCGCCCGTCAGGCGCACGTCCAGCTCGATCATGTCGGCGCCGAGCTCCGCCGCCCGCGCGAAGGCGGGCAGCGTGTTTTCCGGGCATTCCGCGGACGCGCCGCGGTGAGCGATGAAGAGCGTGTCGTCGCGCATCAGCAGTTCTCGGATCATGGGGATGCCTCCCTGTCGTATGACGCAACTCTCAACCGAGGTTTTGATCGGCGGCCTGCGCGGCCTGCTGCATCGTGGCTGCGACGGGCTTGCCTTCGTCAAAGATGCCCTGGAGGGCCTGCTGCACCGGCTGCAGCACGGCGAGATACGCGGGCGATTCCGGCGACGGGTGCTCATACCGAAGCTCTTCAATGGCGGTCCGGTACTGCGGGTGCTTCTGCAGGTACGCCTGATAGGTGGGATCGTTCAGGTCCGCCTTCTGCACGGGTAGATATCCGGTTTCCGTCGACCATTGCACCGACTGCTTGGGAGCAGTCCACCACTGGATGAACGTCCAGGCGGCCTTCTGCTGCGCAGGCGTGGCGTCCTTGAAGATGGCGAGATCGCCGCCGCCCGGTGGGACCGCGAGCGACTTGCCCCGAGGCAGAAGCGCGGTGCCCCATTGGAACTGATTGCCGACGCCCTTGGTCACTTTGCCGGCGCTGCCGATGGAGTCAATGTCCATGGCGACCTTGCCGCTGATAAAATCCTGGGTCATCAGATCCCAATAGTTTGGTCCCGTCTCCACCTTGGCGTACCCCTGCTTCACCAGCGACTGTTCGGTCTCGAGGATCGACAGGGCGGGCGGTTCGTCGAAGGTGGCTCGTTTCAAATCGGGAGACAGGATGGAGCCGCCACCCGACTCCACCGCGTACTCCCAGGGCCACCAGTCGACGAGCGGCTCGAAGCCGTAGATCTTGTTCGAGCCGGAGCCCTGCGTGAGCTTCTTCGCGTCGGCCGCGAGCTGCGCCCAGGTGGCGGGCGGCGAAGCGATGTGGGCCTTCGCAAAGAGCGTCTTGTTGTAGTAAAGCACGGGCACGCTGCGGTTAAACGGCACCGCGTAATAGCGGCCTTGGTACTGCGTCGACACGAGAATGCCCGGCAGGAAGTTCGAGGGCTTGTCGACACTCGACGACTGCATGAGGCTGGTCAGATCGAGGAGCTGGCCGCTCGCCGCAAAGACCGGCATCGCGTGCACCTCAATCTGCGCAATGGTGGGCGGATCGCCCGCTTTGATGGCTGCGAGCAGCTTCTGTTGCTCTTCACCGCCGCCCGAGTAGCTGCCCTGGTAGGTCGCCACGACCTTGATGCCTGGGTGGGTCTGATTGAACGCCTGCACCATCTGCTGAATGTCCTGGCTGAGCGTCGTGCCGACGCCGTACCAGAAGGTGATGGTCACGGGCTGGCTCGACGCCGCCGCGCGGCTCGCGCCCGCCGTCTGGGTCTGTCCGCCGGACGGTGCCGCGGCGGTACCGCATCCCGTGGCCACAAGGCCGAGGGCCAGCAGAGCGCCCGTTTTCCACAGTCGATCTCGCTTCATCATCGTTTCGCCTCCAACGTATGCGCCCCAGGGGAGCGCGGTGTGTTTATCCCTTCACGGCCGTCTGGGCCACGCCCTGGATGAAGTAGCGCTGGCCGATGAGGAACAGGATCACGACTGGCGCGACGGCGAAGATGTCAAATGCCATCGCGTCGTTCCACTGCAGCGTCTGGCCGGCGTCCTGCGTCAGGAAATAGGAGAGGGCGACCGGCACGACGCGCATGTTGGTGGTGTTGGTGGCTACGAGCGGCCAGAACAGGCTGTTGTAGTGATAGACAAAGTTGAGCAGCACGAGCGTCACGATGGTCGGCTTGTTGTTCGGCAGCACGATGCGCGTCAGGATCCACCATTCGCTCGCCCCGTCCACCCTGGCGGCGTCGACGATGTCGCGCGGCAGCGTGAGGAAGCCCTGGCGCATGAGAAAGATGCCGAAGGCGGATCCGGCGTACGGCAGGATGAGCGCGCCGTACGTGTTGATGAGATGCACCGCGGACAGCATGGTGTAGACAGGGACGAATGTCGCCTGCATGGGCACCATCATGGCCACGAGCACGGCGAAAAACAGCCAGCGCTTGCCGCGCAGCGGGATAAAGACGAGCGCGTACGCGGCGAGCGAGGACGTGATCACCTGAAGCACGACGATGGCGCCATTTGTGAACACGCTGTTCCACAGGTAGAGGAGAAACGGCTGGGCGCGCCACGCGGCCACGAAATTGCTCCACGCGGGGTGCGCGGGCCACAGCGCGGGCGAAAGCAGGCCATTCGTGGGCATGAGCGACGTGCGGATCATCCAGTACACGGGCGCCAGACAGGCGGCGGCCGCCACGGACAGCGCGGCGTAGGTCGCCGCCTTGAGGATGTGCTGGACCTTCATGACTCCTCCACCACCCATCGGCGGCTCGCGCGCATCTGCAGGTACGACAGGCACGCGAGCACGAGGATCAGGACGACGCTCGCCGCGGAGGATTCGCCGATGTTGAACGCCTGGAATCCCTTTTCAAAGATGTAGTACGCGAACGTGGTGGTCGCGCCGTCCGGCCCACCGCCGGTCATCACGTAGACCTGATCGAAGGTCTGGAAGGTCTGGATGAGGCAGATGACGACGGCGAAGAACAGGCTCGGCCCGAGCGCCCGCAGCGTGACGTGCCGGAACACCTGCCAGCGCCCGCCGCCATCCACCTGGCACGCCTCCACGAGGGAGGACGGCACGCTCTGCAGCCCTGCGAGGAAGATGATGGCGTAATATCCGGTGAACTGCCATGCGGTGAGGATCAGGACCGACAAAAGGGCCGTGCGAGCCTGGCCGAGCCAGTTGACCGGCGACAGGCCGAGGTGTTGCAGGGCGAGATTCACCGGCCCGCCGTCGGTGGCAAAGAGCAGGGAGAAGATGAGGCCTGAGCTCACGAGCGGGATCACGTACGGGCCGAAGATGGCCGCGCGAAACACCGCCCGGCCGCGGATGCGCTGATTCAACAGCACAGCCAAGAGCAGCGCGGCGGGAAGCGACAACGCCATCATCCCGACGGCCAGCCAGACCGTGTTGGCGGCCGCTTGCCAGAAGTCCGGCGCGGAGAACAGGTGTGCGTAGTTCGCGAGGCCGGCGAACACCGGTTTCGGCGTGTACAGGGTGGATTGATACAGGCTCAGGTATACCGCGCAGCCCATCGGCACAAACACGAAAGCCATCAGGAAGAAGAGCGCGGGCGCCATCATCGCGACGCCCGTCATCTGCAAGGACATGCGGCGCCGCCTGGTGCTCCGCTTTGCTTCCACCTGTGCGATCACGGCTTCTGCGGCCTTGGCCACGAGCGCCCTCCTTTCGAACGCGGGATTCACCAAGGGATGGGTTTCAACGCGAGTGTACGAGTCGACTGTGAACCGCCCGCGAAGGAAGTGTGACCCTTGTGTGAAGCTCTCGTGAACTCGAGCAATTTGATATAGTGGGGGAGGAGCGTTCGTGGTGAATCGCATCGATGGCTTACAAGGGGAGCGAACGACGTGATCGAGCAAATGAAGAAGTATGCGGAACTGATCGTGCGCGTGGGGGTGAATCTGCAGCCCGGGCAGCCGCTGGTCATCGGCTTCGGCGCGCGCCAGGTGTACCCGGATCAGGTGCCGTTTGCGAGGCTTCTCGCGCAGGCCGCGTACGACGCGGGCGCGAGCTACGTGCATATCGACTGGGGCGACGAGTGGTGGCTGCGCGAGACCGTGAAGCGCGCGGATCTCGCCATCCTGCGCGATCGCGCCAAGTGGCAGGTGCAGTGGGTCGAGCGACTCGCCGAGATGGGGGCGGCGTACATCGCCATGCCTGCGAGTGATCCGGCGCTCTTCGCCGGCATCCCGCGCGATAGGGTCCAGCAGGCCGAGCGGGCCGTCCGCGAGGCATTCCGGCCGTTTGACAACCAGCGCACCAACGACCGCTACCGCTGGACGCTGGCCTCGGCGCCGACGCAGGCCTGGGCCGACGCGGTGCACCCGGAGTTGCCGCGCGAAGAGCGGTTCGAGGCCCTGTGGCGGGACATCCTGCAGGCGTCGCGGGCGACGGGCGCGGATCCCGTCGCCGACTGGGAACAGCACATCGCCAACCTGAAGCGGCGCGCCGCCTGGTTGAACGGCCTGAAGATCCACGCGCTCCACTATCGGGCGCCGGGGACGGATCTCACGGTGGAGCTCGCGGAGGGCCACTACTTCGAGGCGGCTGGCCATCCCGACGTCAAGGGACTTCGCTTCGTGGCCAACATTCCCACGGAGGAAGTGTTCACGGCGCCGAAGAAGACGGGCGTGCATGGCACCGTGGCGAGCACGATGCCGCTCAATCACGGCGGATCGCTCATCGAAGGCATGCGGCTTCGCTTTGAAAACGGGCGGATCGTCGAATACCGCGCAGACAGGGGCGAGGACGCGCTCAAGGCCATCATCGAGGCGGACGAGGGCAGCCATTACCTCGGCGAGGTGGCGCTCGTGCCGGTGGATTCGCCCATCGCGCAGATGAACCGGATCTTCTACAACACCCTGTTTGACGAGAACGCAAGCTGCCACCTGGCCATCGGCCGCGCCTATCCGCTCATCGAGGGCGGGCATCAACTCGCGCCTCAGGACTGGGAGGCGCATGGGCTGAACGACAGCCTGGTGCACGTGGACTTCATGATTGGCTCGGCCGATCTCGACATCGACGCCGTCCTGAAGGATGGCCGCACGGTGCCCATCTTCCGCAAGGGCCGCTGGGCGAGCGAGGCGTAAGGCGCCTGTTGGCAGCGAGGAGGGAGACGACGAATGGTGAAGCCTCACTGGGACGCGACGGCATACGAATTTGAATCGCGGCGCACGGTGGTGTTCGCCAGCAGAGGCATGGTGGCGACGACCCAGCCGCTCGCCTCCGAGGCTGGGCTTGAGGTGATGCGGCGAGGCGGCAACGCCATCGACGCCGTGGTGGCGGCCGCGGCGGCCCTGGCCATTGTGGAGCCGACGTCGAACGGCATCGGCAGCGACGCGTTCGCCATCGTGTGCAAGGACGGCAAGCTCTACGGTCTGAACGCCAGCGGCCATTCGCCCGAGCGGTTGACCTTCGAGGAGCTGTCCCGGCGAGGGCTGCGGGAGCTTCCGACGCACGGCTGGCTGCCCGTGAACGTGCCCGGGGCGCCGGCGGCGTGGGCGGCTCTCGTCGAGCGGTTCGGCCGACTGCCGCTCAAGGACGTGCTCGCGCCCGCGGTCGATCTCGCCCGCGACGGGTTCCCCGTGCAACCCGTGACGGCGCGCAACTGGCGCCGCGCGATGGAGACCTACCGGGAGCGCCTCGCCGGTCCTGTCCACCGCCCGTTCTTCTCCCTCTTCGCGCCGGGGGGCGAGGTCCCCGGCCCCGGTGACCGGTTCCGCAACCCGGATGGCGCGCGCACGTTGGAAGCGATTGCATCCTCCAACGGGCGGGCGTTTTACGAGGGCGAGATCGCAGACGCCATCGACGCGTTTTCGCGGGAGACGGACGGCCTCCTCGCGAAGCGCGATCTCGCCGCCTACCAGCCCGAGTGGGTCGAGCCGCTCTCCGTGCGCTACCGGGACTTTGAGGTGTGGGAGTTGCCGCCGAACGGCCAGGGCATCGTGGCCCTGATGGCGCTCGGCGCCCTGGACGGGATCGCCCTCGCCTCCATGGACGAGGCGGAGCGCGCGCACGCGATGATCGAGGCCATCAAGCTCGCGTTCGGCGTGGCGCTGCGCGAAGTGGCCGATCCGCGCTTCATGCGCGTGCAACCGGCGTCCCTCCTGTCGAAGGAGCACTTGGCTGAGCTTCGCGCCAAGATCGGCAGCGAGGCGCATGTGCCTCCGGTGGAACGGCCGTACTACGGCGGCACGGTCTACCTGTGCGCCGCGGACGGCGAAGGCAACATGGTGTCGTATATCCAGAGCAACTACATGGGCTTCGGCAGCGGCATCGTGGTGCCGGGGACGGGCGTCTCGCTGCAGAATCGCGGGCACAACTTTTCGCCGGATCCCTCGCATCCGAACGCCCTCGGCCCGCGCAAGCGCCCGTATCACACCATCATCCCCGGCTTTTTGACGCGGGCGGGCGAGCCCGTGGGGCCGTTTGGCGTGATGGGCGGCTTCATGCAGCCGCAGGGACACGTGCAGGTGCTCGTGCACATGCTCGATCTCGCCCGCAACCCGCAGTCGGCGCTCGACGCGCCCCGCTGGCAGTGGCTGCAGGGGAAGCGGGTGGCGGCCGAGGCGGCGCTCGGCGAGGACGTGATCGCCAAGCTTCGCGCGCGCGGGCACGAGGTCGAGGTGACGGACGACGGCACGCCGTTTGGCCGCGGTCAGATCATCTGGCGCCTGCCGAACGGCGCGCTCGCAGGCGCGACGGAGCCGCGCGCGGACGGATCGATTGCCGCGTGGTGAGCGGATGTAAAGAAGCGGGGCAGGACGATGGCCTGCCCCTCTGCCTTTAACACCTCGGCACGCCAGCCGGCCCGAGCGCCGAAGCGACCACCGAGAGCGCCGTGCGGATGCCCGCCACCAATGTGCTGAGCGGAAGCGACGCCGCCTGTTTGTCCAGCACCTGCTCCGTCATATACGGCACGTGGATGAACCCCCCGATGACCCCTGGCGCCTGTTCGGCAATAAAATGCATCAGCCGGTAAAATGTGTCGTTGCACACGAACGTTCCCGCCGTGTTCGAGATGTGCGCGGGGACGCCAGCGCCGCGCATCGCCTCCACCATGGCGCGGATGGGAAGCGTGGAGAAGTAGGCCGCGGGCCCGTCCGGCGCGATGGGTTCGTCAATGGGCTTTTGGCCCGCATTGTCCGGGATGCGCGCGTCCATGATATTGATGGCGATGCGCTCCGGAGTCACGTGGGTGCGGCCTCCGGCTTCGCCCAGGCAGACGACGGCGCGCGGCTGCACCTCCCGGATGGCGCTCATCAATTCCTCTCCAGCCCGGCCATATACGGTGGGCAGGCGCCTCGCGATAATTCGATAGTGGACGCCCACGGTCTCTCCCGCGAGCGATCTCGCCACTTCCCACGACGGGTTGAGCGCCTCCCCCTGAAACGGCTCGAATCCTGTCACCAATATCGCGTCCATGGGCCTTCCCCCATCGCCGACCGATTTCCGCGGCGCAACCGCGGTGCGTATGCCCTGATCTGTTCGCGTTCGCCCTTTGGAAATCCTGTCGGCGCATCAAGCGGGCGTGCTTGCATTGACCGAGTGACCAAATTAGAATTTTGGTCAGAAGGCGGGGGATGATCATGCGCGATCGGATTGAGGAGGCCGCCAAGCGCGCGTTCTCCGAGTTTGGCTACAAAGGGACGACGATGGACCAAATCGCCCGGCTCGCGGGCGTCAGCAAAGGGGCCATCTACCTTCACTTTCCGAGCAAGGAAGCGCTGTTTCAGCACATGTTGCGAGACGTGATCGCCAAAGTGCGCGAAGCGTTTGAGGCGGCGCAAGTGGAAGGGGACGACTACTTCCGCAACCTCGAGCGGGGACTTCGCGCGCTGATGCAGTTTCGGGGCGATCACGCCATGCTGTCCAAGCTCGTGCAGGAGGTCCGGCAATTTGGCACGGCAGAGGCGCGCGCCGGGCTTCAGGAGATCGAGGGCGCGGTCGTGGACTATCTGGCGCGCCACCTGCAGCGCGGCGTGGAACTCGGCGTGGTTCGGCGTTGCCGCGTCGATCTCGTCGCGTTCGTGCTGCTTCGCGCCTACACCGCGGTTCTGCGCGACTTTTCGCCCGCGCGCGGGCCTTTGTCGGAGGAGGATTTGTATCAGTTGTTCATCAGCGTGTTCGTCGACGGCCTGCGCCTGAAAGAGCGCGAGACGGCGGCGGAGGGCCGTCCCACGGGAGAAGGAGGGTGAGCGGGATGGCGGTGGTTCCGGAAAGTGTCGGGCGCCGGTCGGTGTTTCAGGAATTCGCAAGGCTTCGCAGGCCGAAGATGGCCGTCCAAGTCATCGGGATCGCGCTCATCCCGGTGCTGTACGCGGGGGCCTTTCTCTGGGCGTTTTGGAACCCTTACGGCCATCTTGATCGCCTGCCCGTGGCGGTGGTGAACGAGGATGTGGGCGCGTCGTTTCACGGCGAGCGCTTGAACGCGGGGCGGGACCTCGTGGCGAAGCTGAGGGACGATCACAGCCTCGGTTGGCGCTTCGTGACGCCCGCGCAGGCCTCCGCGGGGATGGCGGACGGGGCGTATGCCATGGAGATCGTGATTCCGCGCGACTTCTCGCGGCGAGCGGTCGATCGCGCCGAGCACACGGGCGCGCCTGCGCCGGAGATCACGAGCGTCACGAACGACCGATACAACTACATCGCGGGCGTGATCGGGCGGAACGCCACGGTGAAGCTCGCGTCGGAGACGGCGCTCGGGCTGGCGCAGTCCTACACGGCGTCGCTCGTCGACGCGCTCGCGCACGCCCGCGACGGACTGCATCAGGCGGCCGCGGCGGCGGGACAACTCGCATCCGGCGGCCGAACGCTTCAGGCGAAGGGTGGGCTCTTGCAAAGCGGTGCGGCGCGATTGGCAGCAGGGGCGAACCGGCTCCAGACGGGCCTTGAGCAGGCGTCTCAGGGCGCAGGGGCATGGGCGGAAGGGGCGTCTCGGGCCGCGTCGGGCGCCGAGCGCCTGAGTGCAGGGCTTGCGGCGCTGAATCAGGGCGCACAATCGCTCGCGCAGGGGGCTTCGTCGTGGGCGGATCGGGCGAAGTCGTTCGGGCAGGCCGGCCGCGCGCTGGGGCAAGCGGCCCGGCAGGTCGGCCAGGGCGCATCGCAGCTGGCCGCAGGCGCGGGAACGCTGGCGGCGAATCTGGACAAGCTGCACATGGGCGCGGCTCAGGTGGCGCAAGGCGCCGGATCGCTTGCGCAGAACGCGTCCCAGTTCGCGCAGGCCGCGAATCAGACTTCAGCCGGATCGCAGCGCCTGGCGTCCGGCGCGAAGCAGTTGGCGGACGGACTTCGGCAGTTGGCGCAGGCCAATCCGGCCCTCGCCGGGACCCCGGCGTTTCAGCAGCTCCTTGCGATGAGCGCCGAGGTGGCGCAAGGCGCCGCGCAGACCGCGTCGGCCAACGAACAGCTGGCCGCAGGCGCTTCTGGACTGTCGCAGGGGGCTTCACAGGTGGCTGGAGGCGCCGAATCGCTGGCCTCGGGGCTGCAGGAAGCGGAGCAGGGCGCGAGACCGCTGCAGCAGGGTCTCTCGAAGCTCGCGCAGGGCGCGAACGGCGTGGCGCAAGGCGGCGAGCGGCTGGCTTCGGCCTCCGGACAACTCGCCGCAGGCGCGAGCCAAATCGCTCAAGGTGCGGGCCGCCTGGCCGCGGGCGTCGGCGCGGCGCAACAGGCTTCGTCGTCTCTTGGCGGCGGCTTGGCGCAGCTGCAGTCGGGCGCGGCCAGGCTGGCGGCCGGGAACCGCGCGCTCGCGGGCGGCGCGGCGTCGCTCGCAGGCGGCGCCAACCAACTCGCAGAAGGCCTTGGCGCTTATCAAGCGGGCGTGGGCAAGCTCGCCAACGGGTCAGCCGCCCTCGCGTCGAACCTCGGGCGTGGGGCGTCTCAGCTGCAGGCGCTGCACGGCGGAGCGGTGCAGCGCGCCGTGGCCCACCCCGTCTCCGTCCACCAGGTGGAACTCGGCGACATTCTGACCTACGGCAACGGCTTTGCGCCCTACTTCCTTTCGCTCGGGCTGTACGTCGGCGTGCTGATGATGAGCGTCATCCTGCCCTTCCGCGAGCCGTACGGCGAGCCACAGAGCGGCGTCCGGTGGTTCTTGTCGAAGTGGCTGCTCATCGTCGCCATCGCCTGGGTGCAGGCGCTTATCGCTGACGCCGTGGTGCTCGGCGTGATCGGCGTGCATACGGAGCACCCGCTCGATTTCGTGCTGTTTTCGCTGTTCGTGAGCACCACCTTCGCGTCCATCCTGCTCGCCTTCGTGGCGGCGCTCGACAATCCTGGGCGGTTCCTCGGCGTCGTGCTGCTCATCCTGCAGCTCACATCGACGTCGGGCACCTATCCGGTGAGCCTGTCGCCGCCGTTCTTCCAGGCGGTCGGACCCTGGCTGCCGATGTACGCCGCCGTGAGCGGCTTCCGCTACCTCGTCGGCGGGGGCGATCCGGCCCTCATGGCGCGCGATCTCGCGCAACTCGCCGCCTACACCGCTGCGTTCATCGCCCTCGGCGCGCTCGTTTTTGTGGGTTTCTTCCGGCGCATCGGGCGCTCGGAACCCAATTCGGTGTAAACTGATACGGAGAACTCCATCGAGGCGCTCCCCCGCAGTCGACGGGAGCGCCTCCGTCTGTTGAGATGGCGCCGCGCACACACCCGCCTGGCGCCATCGTGCGGTTCGCGCAAAGCCACGCTGAAGGAGGAACCGGTCGCATGGAAGGACAACCCTCAGCGCAACACCCCGAGTGGGGGGCGGAACAGGCGTACGTCGATCGCGTCGTGGCCGCCATGCGCGCCAAGCTCGCGGAGCTCGATGGTGTCATGAGCGGCGTGCGCAGCGAAATCGTCGAGTTTCGCCGGCACTTCTGGGACGACGTGACCATCAACCTGAGCACGTTGGACGATCTCGTCGAGACCCACTTCGCCATCCGCCAGCAGGCGGAGGTCCTCGGCGAGCGGGAGCGGCGCTATCAGCAGGCGGCGAAGACCAAGCGCACGCTGGAACGCCAGGTGTTGTCGCCGTTTTTTGCGCGGATCGACTTTCGCTACGAGGGCGAGCGCGAGGCGGAGCCCATCTACATCGGGATTGCCTCGTTTCGCGATGAACGCGAGCAGGCGTTCCTCGTGCACGACTGGCGCGCGCCCATTTCGAGCGTGTACTACGACGCGCTGCCTGGACCGGCCTCGTTCAAGGCGCCGGCCGGGATCGTGCGCGGGGAGATGACGCTGAAGCGCCAGTTTGTCATCCGCGGCGGCAGGATTCTGGCGATGTTCGACGCGGGGCTGACCATCGGGGACGAGCTTCTCATGTACGCCCTTTCGCGCCGCTCAGACGCGCAGATGCACAACATCGTCGCGACGATTCAGCGCCAGCAGAACATCGTCATCCGCGACGACGAATCGCCGGCCCTTCTCGTCACCGGCGCTGCCGGCAGCGGCAAGACGTCGGCCGCCTTGCAGCGCGCGGCGTACCTGTTGTACAAGCACCGGGGCGAGCTCGACGCGCGCCAGATGCTCTTTTTCTCGCCGAACCCGCTCTTCATGTCGTACATCTCGAACGTGTTGCCGGAACTCGGTGAGGACAACATCGAACAGGCGACGTTCTACGACTACCTCTGCGCGCGGCTCGAGGACGAGTTCGTCGTGGAGGATCCCTTCGATCAAATGGAGCGCCTGCTCGAGGCGGGCGAGGACAGCCGCATGGCGCGGGCGGTGCGGTACAAGGCGTCGAAGGCGTTTGCGGACGAGATCGACCGGTACGTCGCGGGGTTGGGCCCTCGCATGCGCTTCCGCCCCATCCTCGTGGAGGGGCGCGTCATCGCGACGGCCACCGACATCAAGGCCGCGTTTGACGCCACGGATCCGGGCCTTCGCCTTCCTCTTCGTGTCGATCTCGTCAAAGAGGAGCTTTTGAACCGCCTTCGCCGGTTCGAGCGCGACGAGGCGCTCTCCGACTGGGTGCAGAAGGCGGTGGACGGATTGCCGGACGAGGCGTATCGGCGCGCCGAGCGGACGGCCGCGAAGCGCAAGCGCGAGCGCCCGGATCTCGACGAGCAGGAGGAGGCGCGCAGGCTGCTCGGCCGCGAGGTGCTGCGCAGGATGCTATCGCCCGTGCGCCGCTTCGTGGAGGCGCTGCGCTTCGTCGACACGGCGGGTCTGTACCGCGCCTGGTTCGAGGAGGCGGCGGCGAATCCGCCCGACGGGTTTGACGCGGACGACTGGGCGCAGATCTGCCGCCAGACCGTGCGCGAAATGGACGAGGGCACGCTCTGGTACGAGGACGCGACTCCGTATCTCTACATGAAGGAGCAGATCCTCGGCCGCGCGGTGAGCGCCCCCATCCGCCACGTGTTGGTGGACGAGGTGCAGGACTACTCCGTGCTGCAACTTCGCCTCATCCGCAGCCTCTTTCCCTACAGCCGCATCACGATGCTCGGCGATCCGCACCAACTCGTGTCGCCGCAGTCGCCCGGCATTCTCGAGGAGGGCGAGATGGCGAGGCTGTTCCCGGGGCTCGTGCGGGTGGAATTTGGCCAGAGCTACCGCTCGACGCGCCAAATTGTGTTGTTCACCCGCGGGATGGTGCCGAAGGGCGAGGCGATTCAGCCGTTCGATCGCGACGGCGCGCGGCCACAGCTGGTGGAAGTGGCGGATGAGGCCCGGCAGGCGGGCGTGATCGCCCGGTGGCTCGCTGAGTTTGCGGATTTGGGGTACCAGACGATGGCGGTGTTGACCAAGACGCAGGCGGAGGCGGAGCGGTTGACGCGGGCGCTGGAGCCGCTCGGCGTGAAGCTCCGCCGCCTCGACAAGCGCGCGGTGAGCCTTGAGCCGGGCGTCGTGGTGGCGCCGGTTTACCTGGCGAAGGGCGTCGAGTTCGATGGCGTCATCATCGCCGACGCGTCCCGCGAGCGATACTGCACGGCGTTCGATCGGCAGTTGCTGTACACGGCCTGCACGCGCGCCATGCACGAACTGCGCCTGGTGTCCGTGGGCGAGGCGAGTCCGTGGATTCTCGCGCAGCCCGAAGGCACGTACGAGCGCGTGGACGCGGCGGAGGTGAACGCCCGGTGAAGATTTACCTCTTCCGGCACGGGCAGACGGTATACAACGCGGACGGCGAGCGGTTCTGCGGGACGTCCGACGTGGGGCTGACGGCGCTCGGGTGGCAGCAGGCCCGGCGCGCCGCCCGGCTCATCCGGGGCGTGCGGCCGGTGGCGATGATCCACTCGGGCCTGCGCAGATCGCTCGAGACCGCGACCGCCATCCGCGAGTCGCTGGCCGGGGCGGCGGAATGTCCGCTCGTCGCGCACGCGGGATTTCGCGAGGTGGGATTTGGCGTCTGGGAAGGCCTCACGCGGGCCGAGGTGAATCGCCTGTACCCCGATCTGTACGCGGAGTGGCTCGTCCGCCCCGAGAAGGCGGAGATCCCGGGCGGGGACCGCCTATACGAGCGCCAGCAGGAGGCCGTCGACGCGTTTTTGGACGTCGTGGCGCGCTATGCAGGCGGCGATCTCGTCATCGTCGCCCACAACACCATCAACCGGCTGCTCATCCTCGGGCTCATGGGGCTCGACGCGCGCCACTACCGACGCATTGTACAGGAGAACGCCTGCCTCAACATCCTGGAGTACAGCGAGGAGGAGGGCGTAAGGCTGCACGCGCTCAACCGGGTGCCGGAGATCGACGAATAGATCGGGCCGGAATGGTTTGTCCGCGCGTTGTGGTAAGATACTTTCGGAGATTCGCGACGCTAGGAGGGGAAGACGTGATCGAACTGTCCCTGGAGAAAGCGAGAAGATGGTTCACGGAAGAACACGAGGCGCGACTCGAGCCTCTGGCCAAGTTCGCGTTTGGAGAGCTGTATAACCGCGATCGCGACGCGTTCGGCAAAGGGTGGATCGATTGGCCGGTGACGGATCACGGCGCGCTGTACCGCGACGTGGACGCCATTGCGGCGGATTTTCGCGCCAAGTCGAATGCGACGGTCGTGATCGGCATCGGCGGGTCGTACCTGGGCGCGCAGTCGGCGCTGTCCATGGCGAAGCCCGCCTTCACCACGGAAGGTCAGCATGAGGTGATTTTTGCGGGCCAACAGCTGAGCCCGACCTACCACGCGCACTTGCTCAAGTACCTGGACAAGCGCGAGGTCACGCTGGTGGTGGTGTCGAAATCCGGGACGACGCTCGAGCCTTCGGCCGTGTTCCACACGTTCCGGGAGTACCTCGAGAAGCGGTACGGCGTGGAGGAGGCGAATCGCCGCATCTGCGCCATTACGGACGCGGAAAAGGGGAGCCTGCGCCAGTTCGCGGACGAGCGGAAGTACGTGACGCTGCCCATCCCGGACGACATCGGCGGGAGGTACTCGGTTCTGACGGCTGTCGGGCTTTTGCCGATGGCGCTCGCCGGGATCGACTACAAGCGCGTGATGGAGGGCGCGGCGCGCATGCGCGAGGAACTGTCCAAGCTCGAGGTGAAGAATCATCCGGCGGTCAAGTACGCCCTCGCGCGCCACGTGCTGTATCAACAGGGGTTCGTGGCGGAAGCGCTCGTCACGTATGAGCCGCGCGTCGCGGACTTCGCGGGCTGGTGGCAACAGCTGTTTGGCGAGAGCCAGGGCAAGGACGGCACCGGTCTGTTCCCCACCATGCTGCGCTACACGACGGATCTTCACTCCATGGGCCAGTACGTGCAGGACGCGCGCAAGATCCTCGTGGAAACGGTCCTCGATGTGCACCTGTCGGACGCGCCGGATCTGGTGGTTCCAGCGGGCCTGGATGAGAAGAACGCGTATCTCGACGGCGTCCCGTTCTCTCGGCTGCAGGAGGTGGCCATCGAGTCGGTGATGGTGGCGCACAGCGAGGCCGGTGTGCCGAACCTGTTGATTCGTGCGAAGGGCGATCCGGAGTCGCTCTATGGCGAGCTGGTGTATTTCTTTGAGGTGGCCTGCGCGGTCGGCGGGTATCTCATGGGAACCAATCCGTTCGATCAGCCGGGCGTCGAGGCTTACAAGAACGAAATGCGATCGCGCTTGAAGGCGTAAGTGACAAGGAGAAGGGGCAACGGATGGAACAGAAGCTTGCGCTTGGCATCGACATCGGCGGTACCAACGTGAAATTGGCCATCGTGGACGGCGATGGCCGCGTATGGGCGGACAGGTCCATCCCCACGGCCCCCGAGCGGGGGCCGGAGGCCTTCTCCCGCACGGTCGGCGCAGAGGCCCGCTCCATGGCGGACGAGGCGTCCGTGGCGTGGGACTCGGTCGCGGGCGCGGGCGTGGGCATGGCGGGCTTTCTGGACGTGGAGCGCGGTTGGGTGGAGGAAGCGGTCAATTTGCACTGGCGGGATGTTCCGCTAGCCGATCTGCTTGCGTCTTCGCTAGACAAACCTGTTCGCGTGGACAACGACGCCAACGTCGCGGCGCTCGGCGAGGTGTGGCTCGGCGCGGGCAAGAATGCGCACACGGCGCTCTGCGTGACGCTTGGGACGGGTGTCGGCGGCGGCATTGTCATCGGCGGGCGCATTCACCGCGGCGCTTCGACGATGGCTGGTGAAATCGGTCACATCATGGTGAAGAACGGCGGCGAGCTGTGCAATTGCGGCCATCGCGGCTGCCTCGAAACCCTCGCTTCGGCGACTGCGCTCGTGCGCCACGCCGTGCAGGCTGGCGTGAAGAGCCCGAGCGGCGGCGAGCTCACGGCGAAAGAGGTGTTCGCGCTGGCCGCCGAGGGCGATGCGGCGGCGCAGGCGGTCGTCGACGAGATGATTCACTGGTTGGCGGTCGGGCTCGCGGTCGTGGCCAACATCCTGAATCCGGACGTGATCGTCGTCGCGGGCGGGCTCGTCAATGCGGGAGATCAGCTCATGGAGCCGCTGCGCGCGGCGTTTCAACGCGAGGCTTTGGCCCGCGTCGCGCGCGCCTGCAGACTGGTGCCGGCCAAGTTGGGCGATCAGGCTGGCGTCCTGGGGGCGGCCCGGCTGGTGTTGCAGGACATTGAAAGCTTGTGAGGCAGGGGACATCCCCTGCCTCACGGGCGAATGAGCTTCGCATTATTGGAGGTAGTCCTTGACGCGATCGTACACAGCCTCTGGCGACAGGCCGTCCGCCGAGATGACGGGGACCTGCTGGATGGCGCTCTGCATCCCCATGAGGTTTTTGTCGAGTCCGGTGATCACGACGGCGCCCACCGAAGGCTCCACGTGGGAGGACATGTCGACCACCTGGCACCCCTGGCTCTGAAGGTACTCTTTCACGGGCGTCAAACCAGGTTCCACAGCCACGGCTTTCATGACGCATCCCTCCTTGAGTTCCTTCAGGGCATAGTGTTTGAGGCCGAATCGAAAATATGCGGGCGCGGTTTTGCCCATGGAGGAGGTGAAACCCAGATGGGCCACATTCACATGATCTTTGGCGTGATCCTCATCATCCTCGCCATCCTCGCGACGGGATGGGAGCTCGCGACACAGCGCGGACTTCCGCGGGCGCTGCGCGGCATCGTCATTGGACTGTTTGACCTGCAGGTTCTGTTCGGCATCATCACGTGGATCCTGCGCAGGCCGGGTTGGTCGTTCATTTTGCACCCCATCATCATGGTTGTGGCGGTGATCCTCCTGCACGTCTTGACGTCCCCCGCCTCGAAGCGATCGCGCCGGTTGACGGGATGGGTGGTTGCCACCATCCTCTTCATCATCGGCGCGGCCATCTACCATCACTGAGTCGAAATGGGCGGGCGGTTCGACGGGCTTGGCGGCCATGCGATCGGAAACAATCACCACGAGACATTCGGTTCAGGTTTCTTGTAGAATCGAGAGAGAATGGAGATTGGTTTGCCGACAAGGGGCTTCGACGCATGGCCGACCTATTGCAGTTGCAACTTCGACACCCGGAACACGGGCTCACCGAGCGAGAGCGGCAGCTCATCGTCTGTCTCGTGCAACGCATCTGCGTGCATCATCTGCAGCGGCGGCGCGATCGCTCGGTGCACATTCGGCCGGCGAAAGTGGATTCGATTCATCTGCTCGTGAACCAGGTGATCGAAGTGGATCCGGCCTTGGGAGAGGACGAGCGCGGCGAGATTCTGCAGGAGCTCGTCGAGGACGTCAATCGGACGCTTGCGCTCTGCGACATCCGCGGCGAGGACATCGTGCGCGTTCATTTGGCCTAGTCCGGCGGCGAGGTGGCGATTCGGCGCGAGCTTCGGTACAATGCGGGATGGGGAGTGAGTGGCGTGAAGCTTCACATCTCGACGTTTCGGATGCCGGACGGCATGTACCTGGCGACCTGCGCGGAAATCCCGATGTGCCGGGCGCTGCGGCAGAACAAGGGACACGCGGTGCAGGACGTGAAGCAGCAGATCCGGCGGTTTCTCGCGGAACGGCAGGCCGAGAACCGGCCGTTCGAACCGGAACCGCTGCTGGAAATTGAATTGGATGGGCCGAATGGCGCTTGACGAGAAGGGAATGCTGTGTTATAGTCTAAAGCGTTCGCCGCGTTAGGCGAGCGACGATGAATATCGCGGGGTGGAGCAGTTGGCAGCTCGTCGGGCTCATAACCCGAAGGTCGCAGGTTCGAGTCCTGCCCCCGCAACCACATGGAGCCGTGGTGTAGAGGCCTAACATGCCTGCCTGTCACGCAGGAGATCGCGGGTTCGAATCCCGTCGGCTCCGCCAAAGAACGAGAAGGGTCGCCCAATCGGGCGGCCCTTTCGCATTGGGGGCGCGCTTTGCGCGATTGCACCAACTTCGCTACCATCGAAAGCGACCTGGTGGGACGAGAAGGTGAGATGGATGTCCAACGCGCAATCCCGCCGCCCCGGCCGGCCGCCGCTCGTTGAGGTGGACGAGCCGACGGCGCAGAAGATTCTCCGGGCCGCCGCCCACTGCTTCATGGAGGACGGATACGCCGCCGTGTCCATGGACCAGATTGCGGCGAGGGCCGGGGTGACGAAGGCCGTGGTGTACTACTACTACCGTTCGAAGACCGGCCTGTTCCATCAGGCGATGCTCTTTGTCATGCAGATGTCCCGCGAGCGCACGCGTTCCATTCTGCGGGGACCGGGGCCTCTGCGCGATCGGCTTCTCCAATTGACGCGGACGCGGCTTGGCATCGACGCCACGCTCGACATGAATCACATCATGCGGGGAAGCCAGGCCGTGCTCAAGGCGGAACAATTGAAGGATTTGCGGGAAGCGGAGGAGCGCCTGATTCAGGTGATTGCGGATGAATTCCAGGCGGAAGCGGAGCGCGGACACCTGCGCGCCATCGACGCGCCGTTTGCCGCGCGCGCCTACCTGGCGACGCTCGCCATGGCCAAACTGGAGGTCGAGCGGCGAGGCGGAGGCGAGGACGTGATCGAATGGCTGGCAAGCCAAGTCGTCGATCTGCTGTGGAGCGGGATCGAACCGCGGTGAAGCGCCACATGGGCCATGGCCCATCTTGCCGAAACCGGGCGGTCGTCTAGGCCGGCGCGAAATCCGCCACATACCGTATAGCGAACGCTTGCACAGAAGGAGGCTGGTGTCGATGTACGGTGTGTTTGGCGGGTACACCCGTTGGGCGGTCGTGTTCCTGATCATCTTCGTGCTGTTCTTCCTCTTCGTTCCGGCTGGGCCGGTTGCCACGGCTTCCTGCTGAGGCGCGAGGGGCGCCGGCGGCTTGGCCGGGCCGCCGTGCGCCCTTTCCGCTCCTTCGCCGCAAGCAGGAGGACGCTTTCGAGGGACCTTCTCGAGCGAACACAAACAAGGCGGCCTTGTCGGCCGCCCGGTCATGTGCGCGATCACGCCTGTTGAAACGCCGGATCCTCGTACGGGTGAGCCACCCAGCCCGCTGGATCGATGAACAGGCGCACCGCCACGACCTTTCGCTCTTCCGTCAGCGTGAAGAAGTGCGGGTTGCCTTCCGGAACGGAGATGACGTCGCCAGCGCTCAGGACGACGTCAAAATAGCCGCCGTCTTTCCCTTTGATGATGAAGATGCCGCTTCCCGAGACGATGGCGCGGACCTCGTCCTCCGTGTGCGTGTGCACTTGCTCGAACTTCTTGAGCAACTCCTCCAGGTTCGGCGTCGACTCCGACAGCGAAATGACGTCCCACTTCACGTAGCCGCGTTTGCGGCTCAAATCCTGGATCTCTTCCTGCAGGGCCTGCAGAATCTCTTCCTTCTCCGCGTCCGAGAGATCGAACTTGCCCTTCAAAGACTCCGGAAGTCTCCTGTTGACGTCCCAGTGATCGTAATAGACTTCGTTCTGGTTCAGAAACTCCCGAACCCGATCTTCTCCGCGAATTTCCTCACCGGTGTTGCGAATGCGCACGTAGGCCAACCGCGCCGACCTCCTTTTCTCCAGATGCGCCGATCCAAAACGTCGGGCTTGCTGTATATCGTAGAATTCCGCCCGGCATTTGTCTATAGGCCGCGCGTGTGGATTTCGACGTCATTCGAGCCGGAAGGACGGGCTGTTGCCGATCATGGCCGCGCCGGACGTCGCTTGGTAAATCACTTCCACCTGGCCGGTTTGGCCGCGCATCTCCGGTGAGTACCGGAACGTGAAGGTCGAGTGAGACGGAGAGACAAGGAAGCCTGGATTGGTGGCCCCGGCGGCTGCGCGCGCCACGGCCTGTGTCCACGTGTTCACGACGGCGTCCCCATGAGACGGAAGCCAAATCAGTTCTTCCAACTGATACCCTTTCGGCGCCTGCACGATGTGAAACGTGAAGCTGTTGCTTCCCGCGACCGGCTTTCGGTCAATCGCCACCGAGGGCGCGGGTTGCGTCGCCGCCATCATATCGATGGTTCCGCGGGGCCAAAAGACGGAGACGTGATCGACCGTGGGACCGCGGCTTCCGTCTTTCATGCGCGGGAACACCCAGAGGAGCTGATACTCAGGCCCCGCAGGGTACAGGTAGATGTAGGACGTCTGCGTGTATCGCACTGTCCCCGGAGCGCCGAGCGCGCCCACGATTTCGCCGTACGTGAGCTGGCGGAATGAGCTCGCGTAGGAGCGGACGTCAAAGATCTGATCGCCCTGGTTGAGTCCAAAGGCGACGCCGCGGCTTGCGTAGGTGGCGTAGACGCCCGCGCCGGCGCCGCTCATCTGGGACGGCTTGCCCCATGCACTCGATACCTGTTCGATGTTCATCTGATCGCGAAACGGGATGCCGGGCAGCTTCCCTTGCCGCGCCGCGCTCATCGTGTCGAGAATGAGGGACTCCATGGCAGATGGGGATGGCTGCGCGACGTCAGACGAAACGGCATTCTGAGGCACGCGGGCGCCCGATGTTGCGCGATTTGTCGACGTCGACGGCTCGTTGGTGGGTGTCAGGTTGGCTGTTTGGGCCGAGCTCTGTGCGGGCGCTCCTGCTCCTGACGCCTGGTTTTGCGGAGCAGCGGGCGCCCCGCATCCTGCGAGAGAGGTTGCCATGACTGCGGCGGCGACGAGCGGAGCCGCCTTTCGTACACGCTTCGTCGATTGCCATCCGGTGCGCATGGGATGGACCCCCTTAGGTTTTGTGATCTTGCTGCCCATAAGACGTGTCGAAGGGAGCGAGCGTGACATCTCGCGCCGCGGGAAGCGGTGCATCCGCTGCCGGTCCGAGCTGGCCTGCTGTCCACAGGACAATCCACAATATTATCCCCAATATCCACAGGTCGCTGTGGAAAACCACGTGTGATGCGCGATCCGGCTTGTGTATAATGGCGGTTGGATTGCCCACAGGTCTGTGGATGACGCTCGGGCGGACTTCCACGTTGGAGAAATGAGGTGCGACGAGATGTTGAATCAGGATTCCCTGCCGGGCGACGCGGTGGTCGCCACCTACCGGTTGCGGGATCGCAATGAGAAGCTTCAGGCGAGAGCCGAGGGCATCGCCGTGGGCCTGACCATCGGCTCGTGGACGGACCTTCCCGCGGCGCGCCGGGCCGAGGTGGCGAGGCACTGCGGCCGCGTCGAGGACATTCGCGTCTTGGACGAGATGCCGGAGGGCGAGGTCATCGCCGAGATCGACATCGCCTATCCTGTGGCGAATTTGAATGGCACGTTCGCATCGCTCCTCGTCACGGTGTTTGGCAAGCTGTCCATGGACGGCGAGATCCGGCTCGAACGCCTGCAGCTGCCGGAAGTCCTCGTTCGACAGTTCCCCGGGCCCAAGTTCGGCGTGGAGGGCGTCAGGCAGAGGCTTGGCGCGCACGGCCGTCCGCTCGTCATGAGCATCTTCAAGGCTTGCGCAGGGCTCCGTCTGGACGAACTCGTCGAGGCGTTCGGCGAACAGGCGGAGGGCGGCGTCGATCTCGTCAAGGACGACGAGATTTTCTTCACCGAGGCGTACGCGACGCCCGAGGAGCGCGTGCAGGCCTACGCCGAAAAGGCGCGCCAGGTGGCGCAGCGCACCGGGCGGCAGACCGCCTATGCGGTCAATCTCACGGGGCCCGTGCACGCCTTGCGCGATCGCGCCCGTCGCCTCGCGGAGCTCGGTGCCGGCGCGCTGCTTGTGAACGTCGTCGCGTACGGCTACGACGTGGTGGCCGATCTCGCCCGCGATCCCGAGGTCCACGTGCCCATCCTGGCTCATCCGGCCGTGTCGGGTGCGCTGTACGGATCGCCCAACTACGGTATTGCGGCAGACATCGTGCTCGGGCAGCTCATGCGGCTGGCGGGGGCGGACATCGGCATCTTCCCGTCCATGTACGGAAGCGTGACACTCGGAGCCGAGCCCACGCGCCGCCTCGTGGAGCATCTGCGCGCCGATGGGCCGCACAAGCCCGTTCTACCCGCTCCGTCCGCGGGCATTTACCCAGGCCTTGTCCCGCGCTTGTACCACGATTTCGGCGTCGATCTCGTCCTGAACGCCGGCGGCGGCATTCACGGCCACCCGGGCGGCGCGCGCATGGGCGGTCGCGCATTTTTCGACGCCATCTGGGCCGTCGAGCACGGCGTGCCGCTTCAGGAGGCCGCGAAGGATCGCCCGGCGCTCCGACAGGCGCTGGAGAAGTGGGGGATGCCGACGTGACGGTGCGCGTGGTCTGTGACTTCGATGGCACCATCTCCGAGCGGGACATGATTGTGAGCATCATGCGCCACTTCGCGCCGGAGGCGAGCGAGCCCATCATCCGGGCCGTGCGCGCGGGCGAGCGATCCGTCAAGGACGGCGTCGAGGCCATGTTCGCTCTGCTCCCGTCGCATATCTATGAGGCGGTCGTGGCGTACGCCCGGGAGGCAACCGCCGTGCGCCGAGGTTTTCCACAATTCATCCACACCTGTGAACAACTCGGGTGGAAAGTCGCGATCGTCAGCGGCGGATTCGACTTTTTCGTGGAGCCGGTTATCCACAGTTTATCCACAACATCTGTGGATATCTACTGCAATCGGATCGACGCGAGCGGGCCTCGGCTCAAGGTCGTCTGGTCGAAGCCCTGCGACGAGGCGTGCGACGGCGGCTGCGGCCTCTGCAAGCCCCGCGTCATCCGCGAGATGACCCGTCCCGGCGATCGCGTCATCGCCATCGGAGACGGGGTCACGGACGTGAAAGCGGCGAAGATGGCCGACTTCGTCTTTGCGAGAAGCGACCTGCTGCGCCTGGCGCAGGAGTTGGGCCTGCCCCATCTTCCGTTCGAGACGTTCGACGACATCACGGCGGCCATTTTGGACAAGAGGAGCGAATTGTATGCCCACCTTTCATGAGGCGCAAACGAGCGTGATCGAGCTCGCTCGTTTCGCGGCGGACCGCGGCTGGCTGCCCGCGACGAGCGGAAACCTGTCGGTGCGGGTGTCGGAGGAGCCGCTCACGTTTGCCATCACGCGCAGCGGCGCGGACAAGTCCCGGCTTCAGCCCGAGGACGTGCTGCTGCTTGACGCGGACATGCGCGTGCAGGGGGAGACGCCTTACAAACCGTCGGCCGAGACGACGGTCCATGTGGCGCTGTACCAGAAGTTCGGGTGCGGCAGCATTCTCCACGTCCACACGGTCTACAACAACCTGGTGAGCGAGCTGTACGCGGATCAGGGCTTCGTCGAGATTCGCGGGCACGAGCTGGTGAAGGCGCTCGGCCACTGGGAGGAAGACGCCGTGGTGCGCATCCCGATTGTGCCGAACTGGGCGGATCTTCATCGGCTCGGCTCGGCGGTGGCCGAGGCGGCGCGCGCCGATGTCCCCGCTGTCTTGGTGCGCGCGCACGGCGTCTACGCGTGGGGCGACACGCCGGACGATGCGCGCCGGCACCTAGAAGCCGTGGAGTTTTTGTGCGAATACGTGTACAAGCTCGATTTCGCCCGGGGCCGCGGCGCCGTATGAGCGAGAGGCATTCGGCGCACACTAGCCGCTGAAAGCGGGGTGGAGCGCCGTGGGCCCTGAATTTGCGTCGTGGTTTCAAGACCTTGATTCCGAAACCATCATGTGGATGATCATCCTCTCGGTCATGCTCATGCTCGTCGGCGGCGGACTGTTGTATTGGGATCACGTGATGCGCAGACACGACGAACCCGTGCATCCGCTCGATTCCCCTGGAGAGCGGCGCTGAGGCCCAACGAGGCCATCGGCGCCGCTTTTTTGTCGGGAGACTCTTTGTAAGGGTTTAAATCAATTCGAATACGCAGTCTTGCTGTCTAAAGAATTTCCAGGTAAAATACGATCGATATCACCAATAATTTTATAAGTCAATATCACATAAATTGTTTACTTGTCTAAAATATATCTTTTGTTGACAACTAAGATGTTTTCGTTCTATTTTGTTATATGAGAGTAAAACTATCGCTCAATTAGGAGGAATGGTAAATCTTTTGCTTGGTCCGTCGTTCAGCGCTGCTAGTAGGTGTTGCCGTTTGTGTTTTGTGTGCAACAGGCGCGCCAAGCGTCTATGCAGCAGAGGCGGCAAGGCGCAGGCAGTTTACCGAATTCGCAGGTCGCATACGACGCAAGAAATAGGAGCCAGCAGTCCTACCAAAGTCAAATGAATCAGAAATAAAATCAAACACTTCTTGGAAATACTCTTCACCGGTGGAGGAAGTCTTCCGTCCTCCGCTTCAGTCAGCACAGGGACGATGTCTGAGCCGTCCGACGACACTACATGTGAGGATCCAATGAGAATCTCAATGGCCACTATATTTCCTATAAATATGCACTCTTCAATCAATGGTTGGACAAGGTCGGCCAAGTATCCATTGGCTTGGGGTTGAATGGACTTGAGGAGGTGTCATATTGAGCCCCGTTGCAAATAAACTCTCTGTTCCCGTTTGTGTAGCAGCCGCTTTGTTGATGATAAGCGGCTGTGGTCAGGTGACCCACGAAAGCAAGACGTCCATGCAAGCAAGCACAGGCAGACTTTCTCCGTTGAAGGAAGTCAATGTTGCCCCCGTTACGATGACATATCCACAATTTCCAGCCGACGCCTACAGCCCGACGGCAGGCTTCCTGTGTCCGACGCCGGGCGTGCAGGTTCCGGGCGGCCCCAAGGCGGGATCGTACGCGTACGGGCGCATTTGGGCGACGAATCTGCACGCGTATCTGCCGCAGCCGGGCGCTGAGCGCTATCGCGAGACGTACGATGAGCAGGCGAGCGGGGACTGGATTGCCTGGCAGTACGTCACGATGGACATGTCGGACGGCCAGACGCGCGTCGATGCGTATGATGTGAAGACGAAACGGGCGTTTGAAGTGTGGCGCGCGTCGGCGGCG
Source organism: Alicyclobacillus fructus (assembly GCF_017329605.1). Taxonomy (GTDB): domain Bacteria; phylum Bacillota; class Bacilli; order Alicyclobacillales; family Alicyclobacillaceae; genus Alicyclobacillus; species Alicyclobacillus fructus. The sequence continues at coordinate 13,497 of NZ_JAFMTY010000014.1, read as the reverse complement.
AACGGCGTGCTTTTGAAGATGCAACTGGTGGGCAATCAGCTTTGGTATCTCACGCAAAAGGTGCAGGGTTCGGGAAAGGCGGCGACGGTTGTGACCGCGCTGCACGATGACCACCTTGGGACGGGCGCGGATCGCGTGGTCTTGAGTCGCGCGGCGCAGGGGCAGAGCGAGGTCATCACGGACTTCGCGGTCGATGGCTCGACCGTCGCCGTGGTGGAGGAACGCGCGCAGGACGTTCTGCGCAGTGCGGTGAAAATCCCGTTCACGCTCGAACTCGACGATCTCGCCCACCACCGCGCGGTCACAGTGGCGCATGGGGAGAACGAGAACCCTACGACCCTGCAGGCGGCAAACGGCATCTACGCCTGGTCCTCGAACGCGTCGGGCGTGATGGCTTACGACTCGGCGAGCGGTCAACTTCTTCACATCTCCTCGACGCCGTCCTACGTGGCGGTGGGCGGCAACGAGGTGTGGTGGCACGCCATCAATTCAAGCGCGTACGGGGGAGAGAATGTGATGACGGGAGCGCGGCTGCGCTTTCCGTCGAGCGTGAAGCCCGTTGGCATCGTCTTCTCGAACGGCGTCGGGATCGTCAACACGATGCACAACACGTACACGTTTACGCCCAACGTGTGACGGGCAGACCTTCGGCGTCTTCGTCGCAGATCAAGACGGGCCGAGCTACTCGCCTCGACCCGTCTTCACGTCGTGCCGGCGCACGCGGATGTCCACCACGGCCCACGCCGCGGCGATGCCAACGACAAACGCGAGTCCCCACAGCCAGTCGGGTACCACGGTGACCAGCCTCCTTCGGTCTCCCGCTAGCGTGCGCGAAGGGTGGGGCCGCTATGCGCGACACACATGCGCGAACCGCGTCTAGGCGCCTCGGCCCGGCCTTCGCTTCGGCGCGCGCTGTATCACACCACCCGCACGCGGTACGCCTTCATCCATTCGTTCACTTCCCATAGGTAGTGAAACATCTGCGCCGTGCCCATGATCTGCCCGAACCACGGCCGATGCTCCATGGGTCGCTTGCTCATTTCCGCAAGTGCCCGAATCGCGTTCGCGTCGACAAAGGGCAGGATGGGCGAGGACGGATCGTCGAGCATCGCAAGCGCTTTTTCGCGCACGAGCGCCAGGTAGGCCGGGTGGGGCGTCGACGGATAAGGGCTCTTTTTTCGGTACAGGGCGTCGTGCGGCAGAAAATCCTCCATGGCGAGCCGCAGGATGCCCTTGACCTCGCCGCCCGCCGTCTTCAGCTCCCACGGGATGTTGAACACGTATTCTACCAGCCGGTGATCGCAGAACGGCACGCGCACCTCGAGCCCGGACGCCATGCTCATGCGGTCTTTGCGATCGAGAAGAGTCGGCATGAAGCGCGTGATGGACAGATAGCCAATCTCCCGCACGCGCGCGGCGCGTCCATCCTCACCAGGCAGGCGCGGCACCTCGTCGAGCGCCTCGTGGTACCGCTCCTTGACGTAGATCTCGGGGCGAATTCGATGTTTGAGCTCGTCGGACATGATGGCCATGCGCTCGTACAGCCTGAGCGACCACGGGAACGTGTCCGCGGCGAGCGCGTCCTCGCGGTGAAACCACGGATAACCGCCGAACACTTCGTCCGCCGCCTCGCCGGACAGGGCCACGGTGACGTCTTCCTTCACGCGCTTGCAGAACAGATAAAGCGACGTGTCGATGTCCGCCATGCCAGGGAGATCGCGCGCGTAGAGCGGATCGGCCAAATGGCGCTCCAAATCCGGCGTATCGAAGGCGATGGGATGGTGGATGCTGCCGATGTGTTCCGCAATCCGCTTCGCCCAGGGCCCGTCGAGGCTCTTCTGAAACGCGTTTGCCTGGAAGTACTTCTCCATGTCGACGAACTCGATGGCGTACGTGTGAAGCGGTTCGCGTCCCATGCGCCGGTAATAGCGCGCCGCGATGGCGGATACGGCGCTCGAGTCGAGGCCGCCGGACAAAAAGGTCCCAAGCGGCACATCCGACACCAGTTGCCGCTCGACGGTGTCGATGAAGAGATGGCGAACAGTTTCCACCGTCTGTTCGAGCGAATCGGTGTGTTCGCGGCTCTCCAGCTTCCAGTACCGCCGAACGGAGATGCCCTCGGGCCGCGCGATGAGCATATGGCCGGGTTTCACCTCTTCAATGCCCTTGTACACGCCGAGTCCGGGCGTGCGCGCGGGGCCCATCGCAAAGATCTCCGCCAACCCTGTCTCGTCGATCACGGCCTCGAGATTCGGGTGCGCGAGCAGCGCCTTTAGCTCGGATCCGAAGATCAGCCCGGGGCCCAGGCGCGCGAAGAACAGCGGCTTGACGCCCAGCCGATCCCGCCCGAGCACGAGCTTTTCTTCGGCCTGATCCCAGATGGCGAAGGCGAAGATGCCGTTCAGCCGTTCGACGCAGGACTCGCCCCAGGCGATGTAGGCGACGAGCAGCACTTCGGTATCCGAATAGCCGTCGAAGCCATAGCCGCGCGCGGCGAGATCGCGCCGCAGGTCCTCCGTGTTGTACAGTTCGCCGTTGTAGACGATGGTATAGCTGCGGCCGTTCACGTTGCGGGTCATGGGCTGCTTGCCGCCTTCCGGATCGACCACAATCAGCCGGCGGTGGGCGAAGAGCGCGTGCGATGCCGCAAACCAGCCGGCGGCATCTGGGCCGCGCGACACGAGCGCCTGCCCCATCTGTTTCACGATGTCGATCTCGGGCCGCAGATCGCGCGTCCAGTCGACCCAGCCAGCAATTCCGCACATGGGCAGTTCCTCCTTCGCATGACGCCAACTTGCGGGCAACCGAATCGACATACCTTATGCCGTCGGTGCGGGATAGGTGCCCAGACTGCGAGCGAGGTTCCACTCCCTTTTGCTATACTGGGTCGAGGAGGCGCTGCGCGAGGAGGAGATCGAGGTGCCCATCGTCAACATGACCGAGGTGCTGGCGAGGCAGATGCTGAAGGATCCGGAACTTCAAAGGCTGTTGCCGTGCCATTGCGACCAATGCCTCGACGACGTCCTGGCGATGGCGCTGAACCATTTGCCTCCGCGCTACGCTGCGACGGATGAGGGCCAGGTGTACGTTCAGGTGGAGTATCTGCGGCCTCAACTCCGGTCCGACGTGTTGCGGGAGTTGACGCAGGCGGCCCTTCGCGTCTCCCGGCAACCGCACCATCCGCCTCGCGGACCAGGTCAGTCGGCTTCGGATCCGGCGTCCGAGGAAGGCGAGGGCGGATCGCGAACATGATGGAGAACGCGGCCGATGAGCGGTTCATGAGGCGCGCGCTCGAACTCGCCGAGGAGGCCGCGCGCTGGGGCGAGGTGCCCGTGGGCGCGGTGGTGGTCGAGGACGGGCGCATCGTCGGAGAGGGCTTCAATCGCCGCGAGACGTGGCGAGACGGCACGGCGCACGCGGAGATGCTCGCGATTGCGGAGGCAAGCCGGCGGCTGGGCGGATGGCGCTTGACAAATTGTGTGCTGTACGTTACACTCGAGCCTTGTCCGATGTGTGCCGGAGCGATTGTCCTTTCGCGGGTGCGGCGCTTGGTGTACGGGGCGTCGGATGCGAAGGGCGGAGCGGTGGAATCCAGGGTTCGGCTTTTGGAGCCGGGGCTTTGGAACCATGCGCCGCAAATTACCTCTGGCATTTTGGCGGACGATTGTGCTAAACTATTAACGGACTTCTTCCGGAAGCGCCGCGCCAAAGGCGGTGCCAAGGGAGAGGTGTCGTGAGACCCTCGCGGAGAGATGTCTGAGTGGTCGAAAGAGCCCGCCTCGAAAGCGGGTAGGTCCGCAAGGGCCTCGTGGGTTCGAATCCCACTCTCTCCGCCAGAAGATCGGTGTCCGGCGTGCCGGACACCGATTGTGCCAAATGGGCTCTAAACGCGGCTTTGGACCAAATCCTGATTGGGTCCCGCGCGGCGAAAACTCCCGAACCGTGTCAGGTCCTGACGGAAGCAGCACTAAGGGAGACCTTTCGGGCGACGCGGGGGTGCCTGATCGGGGTTTGGTTCAAGGCCGCGTTTTGTTGGGAGCGGAGTGGGCGGCTTCGCCGCCGGTGTCGAACGTCGTCGAATTCCGGGATCTTTCGTCGATGGGGCAGGATTTGCACAAGGAGCTGCGAATACACCCAAGACAACGACTGCGACACAGAGTGGGTGGTGCTTGTGCGCGGCGCACGCAAGTCGAGTGCGGTTCGCGAATCGCTCCCTGAGCAAATGAACCTGATTCACGCGGGCGTGGTGTTTCTCTCAAAAGATCTGCTCCTTCGCATGGAAAACCGGCTCGCCAAGGATTTGTTCGCCTGGACGGAAGAACGATGCATCGCGCCTCTTTACGAGGTCTTGCCGATAGATTCCGAGGAATACCAATTGCTATGCCGGATCGTGGCCGAGGATTGTGAGTATCGGGACGCGGTCGTCAAGTGGGAGGCGGGCGGCACGGTTCGCCACGTCCTCATGGACTCGTTCGTCGCGCGTCAAGCGGAGACGGGCGAAGCGGGCGTGTACATCGTGATGCGGGACATGGGCAACTTCGCGATGCTCAACCAACACACGGAGAAAATTGAGCGCATTGCCACCATCGGGCGCTTGGCTGCCGGCGTGGCGCACGAAATTCGCAACCCGTTGACGACCGTCAAGGGATTCCTCCAGTTGCTCGAGCAGCGCCTCGAGCGCTTGGACATGCCGGACGAGATCGCGTACATCCGCGTGATGATGCAGGAAATTGAGCGGGTCAACGCACTCGTGACGGAACTTTTGCTGCTGTCGAAGCCGCAGGATATGACGTGGACCATGGTGTCTGTATCTGAGGTGCTCGGCCATTTGCGCGCTTGGCTCGACGAGGAGGCTCACAAGCGGGGCGTCGAGACGGTGTACGAGGTTCCGGCGGAGCTCGAACTGCAGGCGGATCGCGGCATGATGGAACAACTGTTCGCCCATCTCGCGAGAAACGCCATTGAGGCGATGGAGAAAGGCGGACGGCTCACGATTCGCGCTCGCGCGGAAGAAGGGCGCGTGGAGATCGACTTCTCCGACACGGGGCCTGGCATCCCGTATTATTTGTTCGACCGCATTTTCGACGTGTTCTATACCACCAAGGAAAAGGGCACCGGCCTCGGGCTCGCCATCTGTCAGCGCATTGTGGCCGATCACGGCGGCCAAATTCGCGTGAGTTCGAAAGGGTTCGGCACGACGTTCACGGTGTCGCTGCCGAAGACGAGATCGTCGTCGCCGCAGGTGATTCACGAGCGTCGGTCGTCGTGATTTAGAAGTTGCTCACGGTCCAAAACAGGGCGGCGCCCCACGCATTGCGGGAGAACTTGGTGATGGACTGGGTGATGATCAACAAGACGCCAATTGCCAGATCGGGCCACGCGCGGGCCCAGGGCACGTGGTAGGCCAACACCTGGACGGCCGAATGAAGTGCGCCGAACCAAGCACCGCCAAGTACAAGTCCAGGCCACGATGGGTGCGGGCGGCGACAAGGAGCAGCAGGTAGACGAGGCTGTAGATGATGCCTAGCGCGAAGGATCGGCGTGCGCCTGCACTCGTCAGCAGGAGGTCCCGCCATCGCACGGGGCCCCACCAAGTGGCGGCGAGCGGCGCGGCTGTCGCGGGGACAAGGTTCGAAAGCAGCGCGCCCAAGATAGGCGCGAGGAGGACGAAGACAGGCGCCACAAAATCGCCTCCCTGCAAGTGTCCAGCGGGATGTTGATTGGATCAACGGGAAGATTCGATGATGGCGGACAATCTCCTCTCGGACCGCACCTGCCTCCGTTCTGGGCGGGCGTTCCACGTCTGCCTCGCCGTGAAACGGGCCCCCTCCCTGTGGTAGAGTATCGGTGGAAGGAGGCCCAGCATGGCGTACCAGGCACTCTACCGCGCATACCGCCCGCAGACGTTCGAGGACTTGGTCGGACAGCCGCACGTGCGTCAGACGCTGACCAACGCGCTGAAGAGCGGGCAGTTGGCGCATGCATACCTCTTTTGCGGGCCGCGCGGTACGGGAAAGACGAGCACGGCGAAGCTGTTGGCCAAGGCGGTCAACTGCCTCGATCCGATAGACGGCGTCGAGCCCTGTAACGCCTGCGAGGCCTGCACGAGCATCCAGCGCGGATCGAACGTGGATGTTCAGGAGATCGACGCGGCGTCCAACCGCGGCGTCGACGAGATCCGTGATCTGCGCGATCACGTCCACTACCTCCCCACGATGGCCAAGAAAAAGGTCTACATTGTGGACGAGGTCCACATGCTGACTCAGGAGGCGTTCAACGCGCTCCTCAAGACATTGGAGGAGCCGCCGGCTCATGTCTTGTTCGTGCTTGCCACCACCGAGCCCCACCGCCTCCCTGCCACCATCATCTCGCGCTGTCAGCGCTTCGACTTTCGCCGTATCGCGCCGGAGGCCATCGTGGACAGGCTCCGGCTCGTGGCGCAGCGTCAAGGAATCGAAGCCGCGGACTCCGCGCTCTGGCGCCTGGCCGAAGCCGCCGACGGCGGGTTGCGCGACGCGCTCGCGCTCTTCGAGCAGGCGGCCGCTTTCGGGAACGGGCGGATCGACGACGCCACCGTCGCGGATGTCGTCGGCAGTGTCGACATCGGATCGCTGGTCGCGCTCGTCGGCGATCTCGCCGGACGTTCGTTTCTTACGGTCATGGAACGGCTCGGGCAGTGGTACGCATCCGGCAAGGACGCGAGCCGCATCGTGCACGACTTGTTGCAAGTGGTGCGCGATTTGTTTATCGTCAAGCTGTCGCGCAAACCGGACGCGCTGAGTGGCAAGCCGCTCAATCCGTATCTTCCGGTCGCATCTCGGGACGACGTCACCGTTGATTGGCTGCTCGCCGCGATGCGGCGGCTGGGCGAGCTGTACACGCAGCTGCGGTACGTCGAGGAACCCCGGCTCGCGCTGGAAGCGGTGCTGATGGGACTTGCGGCCGAAAGAAGAACGCTTGAACCGGCTCAGCCTGTCCCCGAGGGTGACGCCCACCGCGGCGAAGGAGGCCGCCCCGCGCCGCTGGCGCGGACCGCTGTGGAAGCCGTGGAAGCGCCTGTTGTGGAGACCCCTGTGTCGGCCGATGCCGCCCGATCGGCTTCTGACGCGCCTAAGCCCAGTGCCCGCGCCGCGCCGGCCCGCACCTCCGCGCACCGAAAGCGGGAGACCCTCGCGCGGCTGTATCGCGATCGCGACGAGGCGCTCGAGCGCAAGCTTCGCGACGGCTGGCAGGACGTGCTCGCGTCGGTCAAATCGCAACGCGTGCAGACGCACGCGTGGCTTTTGCACGGCGAGGTGGCGCTCGTCACGCCGCATGCCGTGGTGCTTTCGTTCAAGAGCCGCATTCACCGCGAGGCCGTCATGAAACAGGCGGATCGCGCGGCCATTGAGGCTGCTTTGGCCGGGGTGCTTGGCCGGCAGGTGCAGTTGTTTGCCATCTTGCAGGCCGACTGGGAGGAGTTTGCCGCCTCGTTGGCTCCGGCCCTCGCGGAGGAGGCCGGATCGCGCGAGGAAGATGAAGCTCAAGCGCCGGATGTGGTGCAGTTGGCCATCGATTTGTTCGGATCCGACAAAGTGACGGTGGAAGACGAGGGAGACGACCGATGAAAAATATGAACCAGTTGATGCGTCAGGCGAAGAAGATGCAGGAGGAAATCCTGAAGGCGCAGGCGTCGCTCGGAGAGCAGGTGGTGGAAGGCACGGCGGGTGGCGGCGCTGTCAAGGTGCGGATGAACGGACACAAGGACGTGGTCGCGGTCGAGATCGACAAAAGCGTCGTGTCGCCGGATGATGTGGACATGCTGCAGGATTTGATCCTGGTGGCGATTCAGGACGCCGCTGAAAAGGCGAACCATCTCGCGGAAGAGGTCATGGGCAAGTACACCCGCGGCCTCAACCTGCCGGGGATGTTCTGACGATGTACGGCTATCCGGAGCCGGTGGCGCGGGCCATCGAACACTTTATGAAGCTGCCTGGCGTGGGACCGAAGACGGCCGCGCGCCTGGCGTTTCACGTCCTGGAGATGACCGAGGAAGACGTTCGGGCCTTTGCCAAGGCGCTGATCGATCTCAAGACCGGGCTGACGGAATGCGCCGTCTGCTGCAACATCACCGAGGCGTCTCCCTGCGCCATCTGCCGCGATCCTCGCCGGGATCGCCGCGTCATCTGCGTCGTGCAGGAGCCGAGGGACGTGATCGCGATGGAGCGTACGCGGGAGTATCAAGGGTTGTACCACGTGCTTCACGGCGCCATCTCCCCGATGGAAGGCGTGGGGCCGCAGGACATCCGCATTCGGGAATTGGTGACGCGCGTGGGGGAGAACGAGATCGACGAGGTGATTCTCGCGACGAACCCCAACGTCGAGGGCGAGGCGACGGCGATGTACATCTCGCGACTGCTGAAGCCGTTTCAGATCAAGCTGACGCGCATCGCGCACGGGCTGCCGGTGGGTGGGGATCTCGAGTACGCAGACGAGGTCACGCTCGCCAAAGCGCTCGAGGGCAGGCGGGCGCTGTAAAGGGCTGCGCAACCGGGCCCGCTCGGTGCGGTTCTGATCAAGTGCAGGAGGTACGGGAGTGTTTCGAGAGTTTTTCAAGGATTTTCGAGCGTTCATTCGCCGCGGCAACGTGATGGACCTGGCTGTCGCGGTCATCATCGGCGGAGCGTTTGGGCAGATGATCACGGCGCTCGTCAACGACGTGATCATGCCGCCGATCGGTTTGCTGCTCGGCAAAGTCGACTTCAGCAACCTGTATATCAACTTGTCTGGCAAGCATTATGCCTCGCTGGCCGCGGCCAAGGCCGCAGGTGCCCCCATCATCCAGTACGGCTCGTTCCTCAATACGGTCGTGAATTTTCTCATCATTTCGCTTGTGATTTTTATCGCCATTCGGCAACTCAGCCGTTTCAAGAAGGCAGAGCCCGCAAAGGCACCCACCACGAAAACCTGTCGCTTTTGCCGATCCGAGATTCCGCTTGAGGCCGTGCGCTGCGCGTATTGCACGTCGTTCGTGGAAGGCGAACTTGGGACTTAAGGTCGTCGCAAAGCTATGGGAGCCTGGAAGCCGGGCTCCCTTCGTAGAATCGTAGATATGTAGCGGGTATGATTTCAGAATGAATTGATTTCGTTGATATGTTGCGCTTATAATGAAGTTCACAATAGACAATTGGTCGACGGTCGACAGTCGACGGGATGGAGAGGCGATTCGTGGCGGCCATTCAACGGAGCGAGCCGTTGGTTAAGCAGGTGTACAGGTACTTATATCACGCCATCTTGTCGGGTGAATTTCATCCCAACGATAAGGTAGTGGAAACGCACATTGCAGAGAAACTCCACGTCAGCCGAAGCCCTGTTCGTGAGGCGATAAGACTTCTCATTCAAAGAGAATTGCTCGTAGAGGATGTAGACGGAGTTCGAGTATTTCAGCCCACGTATCGTGACTTTGCGGAATTGTACGAGATGAGGCTTGCGCTTGAACCGACTGCAGCTGCGCGTGCTGCTGAAAAGGTCGATCCGCGTTCGATTGCTGTGCTGCATGAGAATGTTGTCAATACAGAACAGGCACTCGTGGCGGAAGATTGGGACGCCATTGTAGTGCTCAACAAAGAATTCCACGAGCAGATATGGCAGATGTCTGGAAATCGAAGAATTATAAGAGCGATGCAAGAAATCACCGATTTAATCCAATTCTATTGGAGGGCAGTTCTTTTTGTTCCTAATCTAGACATTCAGATCGTAAGTGACCATCAGGAGATTGTGCAGTGCATTGAAAGGGGGGATAGCGCCGGTGCGCATTCAGCGATGAAGCACCACGTTGCCAAAGATCTTCGGGTCATATCGGCTCGCTTCAAGGATGCAGACGACACATTTCTAGACACGTTAGCGTCCGATAAGAAAGCCTAAGGGGGTTCATTCGACATGGCACGCAATCGATGGTTCGGTGCATTGACCGCAATCTCGTTAATAGGGGTTGTGGCTGGGTGTGGCGACGTACATGCTTCGCCAGGCTCAATGAAACAACCTACTCCTGCCGCAGCCGATACTCGCGTGACGACTCTTACAGTGGGTCTACAAGCGGATCCGGCCACACTCGACCCAGCGCTCTCGAGTGCGCTTGTCGACCGGCAGGTGATGGCCAATATCTACGACACGCTCTTCGCGCTCACGCCGAGTGGGAAAATCGTTCCCAACCTCGTTCAATCGTACTCGATATCAAAGGATGGACTTGTTTACACGTTCCAGCTGCGCAGGGGCATCAAGTTTCAAGATGGCACACCGTTCAACGCAGAAGCTGTTAAGTTCAACCTGACACGTGATATGGCCCCAACATCGGCGAGGAAGAGCGAGCTTTCGTCTATCGAGAGTATCGAGACCCCGGGGCCGTACACGGTTGTCATTCGGTTATCCCACCCCTACAGTCCGCTTCTCGCTGTTCTTACGGATCGCGCCGGCATGATGGTTTCCCCGACAGCGGTCAAAAAGGAAGGCGCCAATTATCCCGAGCATCCAGTCGGAACGGGACCATTCGCGTTTTCTAGCCGTGTAAAAGGCGATCATATTACACTTGTTGCCAACCCGCACTATTGGAAAGGTAAGCCGAAACTGAATGAGGTAACATTCAAGATTTTTACAGACCCAAACGTGGAAATTACCAACCTGGAGAACGGAAGCATTCAGTTGGCTGATCAGGTTCCTGCTCAACAACTTTCATTATTAGAAAAAGATAAAAATTTTGTTGTGTCGAATCAACCCGGCCTCGGGTATCAAGGGATTTATTTGAATGTGACTCAACCTCCCTTTAATAACAAATACCTGAGACTGGCCGTGGACGCTGCGATCAATCGTTCATTGTTGGTGAACGTCGCGCTGAAGGGCGAAGCGACTCCTGCGTGGGGGCCCTTCAGTCCTGAATCACCCGTCTTTAATCGTTCCTTGGATCTACCTCCTGCGCCCAACTCACAACTTGTAGTGAAATACTTGAGGGAAGCCGGAGATCCAAACGGATTCACCTTTACACTCCAAACTGCTAACAATCCTGTTTCAACTGAAATTGCTCAGATCGTGCAGAGCATGCTCCAACCGTATCACATTCAAATGAACATTCAGCAACTTGAATTTGGTACGCTGCTTGCAAACAACACCAATCACGATTTTCAGGCGTCAGCTCTAGGATGGTCAGGGCGCATCGACCCAGACAATAACGCGTATCAGTTCTGGCATACGGGCGGAGCGCAAAATGGATCAAACTTTAGCGATCCGACAGCAGATAAGTTGCTCGACGAAGCTCGCCAGACGTTGTCGATGCCGCAGAGAAAAGCTTATTACGATGCGTTTGTTCAAGAACTGCACCGTCAAGATCCGTATATCTTCCTGTACTTTCCTAATAACACCTACGCTTATGCAAGGCAACTGCACGGGTTTCAGTCGTATCCAGACGGAGTCTTCCGCCTTTACTCCATGTGGCTTTCGTAAGCCGTCATTATCGTAAAGGGCCTCTGTGCTTCGGTACAGAGGCCCAGTTAGAAGGTGAGTCGTGTGCGCTATGTGGTCGAACGACTGATCACAACGATACCAGTCCTGTTTTTTCTCAGCATCATGGTTTTTAGCTTCATCCATCTCATCCCGGGCAACCCAGCAGAGATTCTGCTGGGCCAAGATGCCACTCCACAAGCAATCCGTGCATTGGATGCGCAGATGGGCCTCGACAAACCTATATTCATCCAGTACGTCACATGGCTGTTAAACGTTTTGCGAGGGAACCTTGGAACTTCATTAGTCGACCACGAATCCGTATCACAACTTATTTTGCAGCGGCTTCCCGTTACCGTGGAACTCGCGCTTGGCACCATGATTGTCGCGATTCTCATCGCGTTTCCCCTCGGGATTGTGGCTGCTGTCAAGAAAGGGCGCATGGCAGATTTCGTCGCAATGTTCGCAGCGACAGTGGGCATCTCGGTGCCGCCTTTCTGGCTGGGTATTCTGTTCTTGTTGTTGTTCACCGTAAAATTCCATATCGTATCGAACTCACTCTACGTTCCAATCTGGCAAGATCCATTGAGAAATTTGGAGTGCATGTTACTTCCCTGTCTTGCAACAGGTGTAAGAGAGGCGGCGGTTCTCTTGCGCATGTTGCGCTCAAGCCTAGTAGACGCGCTTGGAGAAGATTTTGTGCGAACAGCCTGGGCCAAAGGTCTCAAGGGTGCAGGTGTCACCTTAAGGCACGCGCTGCCGAACGCGCTTGTACCAGTCCTCACGGCCGGTGGACTTCAGATAGCCGGGTTGTTGGGCGGACTTGTGATCACGGAACAGGTGTTCTCTTTGCCGGGATTTGGTCAACTTCTCGTTCAGAGCGTCTTTAGCCGGGACTACACAACCGTGCAGGGAACGGCGTTAGTTGCTGCACTGATTGTAATTCTTGTAAATCTCCTCATTGACATGACGTATAGCTGGATTGACCCGCGCATCCGCACAGACGGGGGGATGGACGGATGAGTCTTGCGCCGGATCCCAACTTCCTTCCCATGGAACAGTCGTCCACGATGGGACGCTTTCGGTTCTCAAGGTGGGCTCGTACTGCCAATCCGTCGCTCTTAGCTGGTTCCATCTTGGTTTTCTTGATTCTGGTGGTCGCAGTATTCGCTCCTTACATTGCGCCATATGGACCTAATCAAGTCGACTACAACGCGGTGCTGCAGGGGCCATCGGCACATCATTGGTTTGGTACAGATCAACTGGGACGAGATCAATTGTCCAGGATTTTGTTTGGCACACGGACATCTATGGAAGTAAGTCTCGGAGCGCTCGTTGTTGGAGTGGGAATAGGAGTTCCTGTCGGCCTGATTGCGGGGTATTATCGGGGAATCCTTGACACGTGGTTGATCATGCGGATTATCGACGCGATTCAGGCTTTTCCCTTTCTCATTCTTGCTCTTGTGCTCGCTGCCATGCTCGGCCCAGGTTCTCGGAATGCCATGATCGCAATCGGAATTGGCCTCATACCTACTTTCGCCCGGACGGCACGAGCGCAAATGCTTCAAGAGCTGGTCAAGGACTACATTGATGCCGCTAAGGTTGTTGGATGTACGCATGTGCGGATTATTTTTCGCCACATTCTCCCAAATGCTTTAACCCCGATCATTGTGCAGGCCACGCTCGCTATGGCATCGAGCATTGTGGCCGAGGCGAGCTTGGAATATTTGGGCCTTGGAGTACAACCTCCTACCGCGAGCTGGGGCTCGATGTTGCAGTCAGCCCAAGGTTATCTCCAATTGGCGCCGTGGCTCGTACTGTTTCCTGGCCTTGCGCTTGTTTTCAGCGTCGTGTCCTTCAATCTCCTCGGAGATGGCGTCCAGCGGTGGCTCAATCGAAAGATCTCCTGATCCATCCACTTTTCATGGCGAGCCTTTTGCAGAATCAAGAGCCCTTGTGCGGCAAGGGTTTTTCGAGCACAAAGAAGGACTTCACCCCAACTTGAGAGAAAGAAAATGGTATCCACCA
>NZ_JAFMTY010000013.1 GCF_017329605.1 Alicyclobacillus fructus | reverse complement strand
AAGTTCACCCAACAGGTGACGACAGGGGGCGCCAGAACTGCCCCGGACCCTACGCTTAAGGTCATTGTCTCTGGGGATACCCCAGCAACTCAACCCTGAACTTGGCGTGTGTGTTCATGAAGAACTGACTCTAAACCATTTCATACGAGGGGGCAATCTAAATTGGCTAAGGATGCACGTAAGGCTGCGTTGGTCGGGTTGGCGGTTGCTGCGTCGATTGGCTTGACGGCTTGTGGAACGGAGTCTCAATCGCCAGGGAATCAGACGTCTTCCACTGGTGCTGCTAGTTCCAAGCAGATTCAATTAACGCTGTGGAACGTCGATTCTGGCTTGGCGGAACAAGTGGACAACAAGGCGATATCTCGATTTAATGCCACACATCCGAGTTATCACATGACGGGGGAATACTTTGAATCGACCCCGTATTTGCAGAAGTTGCAAATTGCGATGGGTGCGCACCAAGCTGCGGACGTCTTCAGCAACTGGGGAGGAGGTCGCCTTTATACCTTCGTTAAGGCGGGAGATGTGCTCGATCTGACCCCTTATCTGAAAGCCGATCCGTCATGGGCAAACCGGTTCCTTCCGTCCGTCATGAAGTCGATCACGTTTAACGGCCACGTGTATGGCGTTCCTTATGGAAATTTGCAACCAGTTAACTTTTTCTACAACAAGCAACTATTCTCTGAATATCACCTTAATCCACCTAAGACATGGAATCAACTGTTGAGTGATGTGCAGTTCTTCAAGAGCAAGGGGATCATTCCGATTTCTTTGGGTGGTCAAGACAACTGGCCAGACCTGATGTACTTCGAATATCTGGTTGATCGTATTGGAGGACAACAGCCGTTCGATAATATCATGGCAAATAAACCCAATGCATGGTCGAACCCGGTGATTACAAAGGCGCTTAACATGATGAAGCAGCTGGTGAACATGGGCGCCTTTGAACCTGGATTTAGTTCCATCGGGTCGAACAATGGGTCTGACGCAGCGTTGTTGTACAGTGGAAAAGCCGCCATGTGGTTGATGGGAAGCTGGGGTTACGGGACGATTGCATCCGACGACAGTGCATTCTTGAAGAATCTTGGTTGGTTCCCGTTCCCGTCGGTACCGGGAGGAAAGGGTAACCCGAACGACGTTTGTGGAAATCCGAGTGACTTTTATTCGATTCCGAGTTACGACTCTCCATCGAAGATTAAGGGTGCTATTCAGTTCCTGAAGGATGATAATTTGGATCCAAAGAACGTTTCTGACCTTCTGCAAATTGGCTATGTGCCTGCTGTGAAAGGCATCGAGAGCCAATTAAAGAAGCAGAAAGATGCGGCGTATGAGACATTTTATTACGATCTGGCGAAGAATGCACCGTATTTCCAGCAGTCGTGGGACACGGCGCTTCCAACTGCGGAGGGCAACGAGCTCGACACGGACCTTGGGAAGTTTATGGTCGGTCAGATGTCTGTCGCGCAATTTGAGGCGGACATGAACAGTTATTTGAGTAAGTGAGCGTTCTGCACGGACGAGTGGAAGACGCGGGACGAGCTTGGCGGTGTTCCACCGAGCTCGTCCTGGTTTGGAGGAAGGGTGCTTGATTACTGAGCGTCTCAATCTATCGCGAGTCCTGATGATGTTGCCGGCCGTCATCTTTTTCGCCGCGTTTGCGCTCATACCGATGTGCGTCGCGGTGTACTATTCCGGACTGAATTGGTCCGGCGTTGGCTCTGCCACCTGGGTAGGCCTTGCAAATTGGCGTTCCATGCTCGCCAGTGGCGAGTTGTGGCACTCTTTCTGGCTCACGATTGCTCTGATGTTTTGGTGTTGGATCCTGCAGAATCCGCTTGGGCTTATCATCGGGGTCTTCACTGCAGGTTCTCAACGACATCGAGCGGTATTTGGTGCTTTATACTTTATACCTCTTTTGTTCTCGTCCGTTGCTATTGGAGTGACTTGGTCGTACATCTTGAACCCCACTTTTGGGCTCATGGATGACCTTCTTAAGGCGCTGGGCATCGGGAACGGTTTCGAAAATTGGCTAGGAAACCCTCACATCGCGCTATTCGTCGTTGCATGTATTATCTCATGGCAGTATATACCGTTCAATGCCCTGTTGTACCAAAGCGGGGTTCGTCAAATCCCTCGTTCGCTATACGAAGCAGCGATGATTGATGGAGCGGGTCCAATTCGAACTTTCTTTTCGATCACGCTCCCCCAATTGAAGTACACCATTACAACAACGACTGTGTTAATACTCACCGGGACCTTGACCTATTTCGACCTCATTTATGTCGTCACGAATGGCGGTCCAGGGGACGCGACTCAGGTTTTGGCGATTGATATGTACAAACAGGCATTTACGAACCTCAACATTGGAGCGGGTAGCGTAATTGCTGTGGTCCTTGCTGTGTTTGGGTTGTTGCTGTCAATTATTACGTTAAAGTTCACTGGGTTTAACAAAATGGAGAGTCAAATGGAGGGGGTGTGATAAGGTGAACGCATTTCGGCGCATCTCCGTGGGGAACTCTCTGTTCACGTTGTTCGGTATAGTCTGGCTGATCATAGGATGCTATCCCGTATTCTATATACTCACCACCAGCTTGCGGTCGCAGAATGGCTACTTGCTAGGGAACCCCTGGCTTCCTCCGCTTCATCCGACACTGCAAAATTATGGTGTAGTCATACAGTCGGGGTTTGTAAGGTCCTTTATAAATAGTGCAATTGTTTCTGTGTCGACAGTGTTGCTTATTGTGGCTTTCTCCTTGTTTCTGTCTTATGTAGTTGTTCGCACTCGCAATCCGGTTGTTAAAGCGGTGTTTAATTGGTTTGTCGTGGGTCTCGCCATACCTGTCCAAGCTGCGATTATTCCTGTCTACATTCTTATCACGAAATTGGGGTTATACGACACGCTTTTAGGTATGATACTGCCCATGGTGGCGTTCGCTTTGCCATTAAGCACGCTGATTTTAGTGAATTTCGTACGCGATATTCCAAATGAACTTTATGAGGCAATGGGGATAGAGGGTGCAAATGATTTTCAAATTGTTTTGCGACTCGTCGCCCCGCTCGCTCGTCCGGCTTTAATCTCGGTCGCCGTGTACCAGTTTGTCCAGTCGTGGAACAACTTTCTTTTTCCGCTCGTGTTGACTCAGAGCGCGAGCGTGCGCGTACTTCCTCTTGCGATCGTCCAGTTCCAGGGCGAGCACACCATGGATGTTCCTGTGACGATGGCGGCGGTGGTCTTCTCTGCCATCCCCCTCTTTTTAGCCTACATTTTTGGAGGGCGTTATCTGCGACAAGGCATGCTTGCTGGATTCGGAAAGTAGTGAGGAGGCTTCCCGTGACACCTGTGTATCTCGATCCCGCACAGTCCGTCGAAGCGCGCGTCGACGCGCTGATGGCCGACATGACGCTTGAAGAAAAGGTTGCTCAACTGACGTCCATCTGGGCGTTCGAAGTCCTGGATGGGCTTGAATTTTCGAGGGAGAAGGCCGCGGAGGTCCTCGGGCAGGGCATCGGGCAGGTGACCCGCATCGGGGGTGCCACCAATCTGGATCCGCCCGATGTGGCTCGCCTGGCCAACCAGATTCAGCGCTATCTGCGAGACCATACGCGCCTTGGCATCCCGGCGCTGATCCACGAAGAGTCGTGCAGCGGCTACATGGCCAAGGGTGCCACCTGCTTTCCCCAGACCATCGGCATTGCGAGCACGTGGGACGTCGATCTCGCCCGTCGGATCGGCGAGATCATCCGCGACCAGATGCGCGCCGTCGGAGCCCGCCAGGCGCTCGCGCCGCTTCTCGACGTGGCGCGTGACCCGCGCTGGGGCCGGGTCGAGGAGACCTTTGGCGAAGATCCGTACCTCGTGGCGCAGATGGGCATTGCGTATGTCCGCGGATTGCAGGGGCAAGACCTCAGCCAAGGCGTGATGGCGACGGGCAAGCACTTCGTGGGCTACGGAGCGTCGGAGGGCGGCATGAACTGGGCGCCGGCGCACATTCCGGAGCGCGAGCTGCGCGAAGTGTACCTGTTCCCGTTTGAGGCGGCCGTGCGCGAAGCGGGGCTCGGCGCCATCATGCCGGGGTATCACGAGCTGGATGGCGTGCCCTGCCACGACAATCCGGGTCTCTTGCGGGAGACGCTGCGCGGGCGGTGGGGCTTCGAGGGGCTTGTGGTGTCCGACTACTTCGCGGTGAATCAGTTGTTTGAGTACCATCAGATTGCCCGCGACAAGGCGGAGGCCGCGATGCTCGCCGTGCGCGCGGGCGTGGACGTGGAGTTGCCGACGCGCGACGTGTACGGCAAGCCGCTCATCGAGGCCGTGGCGCGCGGGCTCGTGAGCCCGGCCGAGGTGGATGAACTCGTGCGCCGGGTGCTCACGTGGAAGTTCCGGCTCGGCCTCTTCGATCACCCGTTCGTCGACGAGGGCGCGGCCATCGAGCTGTTCGACAACGCGGAGCAACGCCGGGTGGCGCGGGAGGCCGCGGAGAAGTCGCTGGTGCTCCTGAAAAACGACGGCCTTCTGCCGCTCGCGCCTGGCGGTACGATCGCCGTGATCGGCCCCAATGCGCACACGACGCGCAACTTGGTCGGTGACTACGCCTACCCGTGCCACATCGAGTCATTGCTCGAGCAGTCGGAGGACAACGTGTTCCAGACGCCGTTGCCAAGCGGAGTGAAGCACGTCGACGAATTTATCCCGATGCGGACCATCCTTGAGGCCATTCGCGATCGCGTCGGGACAGCGGCGGAGGTTGTCTACGCGAAGGGGTGCGACATCCTCGAGGGAGACGACGCGGAGATGGACGAGGCGGTGGCGCTCGCGGCGCGATCGGACGTGGCGGTGGTCGTGGTGGGCGATCGCGCCGGGCTGACGGACGCCTGCACCACGGGCGAATCGCGCGATCGCGCCACGCTTTCGCTCATCGGCCGGCAGGAGGAGCTCGTGCGCCGCGTGATGGCGACGGGCACGAAGACGGTGGTGGTGCTCGTAAGTGGGCGGCCGCTCGCGATTCCCGAGATTGCGGAGCGGGCCCATGCGGTCCTGGAAGCGTGGTTGCCGGGTGAGGAGGGTGCAGCGGCCGTGGCCGGCGTGCTGTTTGGGGACGTGAATCCGTCCGGCAAATTGCCCATCACGATTCCGCGCAGCGTGGGCCAGGTGCCGATTTACTACGGGCACAAGCCGTCAGGCGGGCGTTCACACTGGAAGGGCGCCTATGTGGACGAGAGCAATCTGCCCTTGTATCCGTTTGGACACGGGCTGTCGTACACCGAGTTCGCGTACCGGGATCTGGCGCTGTCGCCGGGCGTGGTGGGTGTGCACGGCGAGGTGGAGGTATCGTGCGTGATCGAGAACGTCGGCGCGCGCGGGGGTGCAGAGGTCGTGCAATTGTACGCGCGCGACGTGGCGGCTGATGTGACGCGGCCCGTCAAGGTGCTCTTGGGGTTCGCGCGGGTGGCGCTTGGGCCGGGAGAGAAGGCGCGGGTGCGGTTCCGAGTCTCGGCGCACCAGTTGGGCTTTTACAACCGAGAGATGCGGTTTGTGGTCGAGCCGGGCGAGATCGAGTTCATGGTGGGCGCCTCATCGGAGGACATTCGCCTGCGGGGGGCGGTGCGGATAGAGGGCACGGTGACGGAGATCGAGAACGAGAAGGTATACCACAGCGCGGTGGACGTGGAGCGGTTGTGAAGAGCGTCCGGGCGCTCCGCATTGGTCTGCGGGGCGCCCTATTTTGCGCGTTCCGGCAACCCAATGAGGTACAATGAAACCGGGTGTCGGATAAGCGTTTCATCATCACGCAGGGGAGACTCGCTTTGGAAAAAACGGCAGATCAGGCGCTGATGAAGGAGATCAACAAGTCGATTGTGCTCAACCGCATTCGCTTTCACAGCCCCATTTCGCGCAGCCAGATCTCGAGCGAGACAGGGTTGAACAAAGCCACCGTTTCCGCCCTGACCGACGAGCTGATTCGCGATGGCCTGGTGCTCGAGGTGGGCCAGGGGAGATCTCGTGTCGGGCGCCGGCCCATCATGTTGCTCTTCAATGCCAGTGCGGGCAGCGTGCTTGGCGTCGAGCTCGGCGTGGAGTACGTCCGCGTCGTCGTCACCGACTTCGCCGCCCGCGCGCTGTGGGTGCGCGAGGAGCCCCTTCCGCGCCAGCTGGGCGCCGAGCAGGTCCTTGAGCGCCTCCGCGAGTGCATCGCCAAGGCGCTGAACGATGCGCCGGAGAGCCGTTATGGCGTGATCGGCATAGGGATAGGCGTTCCCGGCCTCGTCGATTTCGCACGCGGCGTGGTCCTGCGGGCGCCGCACCTGAAATGGGAGAACATCCCGCTCAAGGCGATGGTCGAAACGTGGTTCGGCAAGCCCGTCCTCGTGGACAACGAGGCGAACGCTGGCGCGCTGGGCGAGAAGTTGTACGGGGCCGCAACCCATGTCTCGAGCCTGGTTTACATCAGCGCCGGGACAGGCATTGGGACCGGCATCGTCATTGGGGACGAACTCATCCGCGGGGCGGACGGCGTGGCGGGGGAATTCGGTCACATGAGCATTGATCTGCACGGGGAAACCTGCCCGTGCGGCAACGTGGGATGCTGGGAAATGTATGCCTCCGAGCGGGCGCTTGTCGCTA
This sequence comes from Alicyclobacillus fructus, assembly GCF_017329605.1. Classification (GTDB taxonomy): domain Bacteria; phylum Bacillota; class Bacilli; order Alicyclobacillales; family Alicyclobacillaceae; genus Alicyclobacillus; species Alicyclobacillus fructus. The sequence goes on along the minus strand of NZ_JAFMTY010000013.1, from coordinate 73,002 downwards.
CGTACGCCAAGCTGAGCGGGGAGGAGCTGGATTTCGACGGGGTGCTCGACCGGTTTCGAGCGTCCGATCCGGCCGCCCTGCAAGCCTTTCAGACCATCGGGCGCTATCTCGGCGCCGGGGCTGTAAACCTGGTGAACGGGCTGAACCCGGCCATGATCATTCTGGGCAACCGTCTGGCGGAAGGCGGGCGCATGGTGACGGACGCGATTCAGCAGGCCGTTCAATCCCGCTGCCTCGCGAGCCCCCACGCCAAGGTCGTGGTTCAGTCCTCCGCCCTGGGCCGCGATGCGTGCGCCATTGGCTCGGCCGCGCTGGTCCTCCACGACTTCTTCGCAGGTCCTCGCGCGCGCGTGACGTCGCGAGCCACCGTCGGCAAATGAGGCCGCGCAACGGGCGCGGCCTGCGTCTTATGGCCCATATGGGCTGTTTCTTCCGGGCGACGGCCGATTGCCCGCGGCTCCCGTTCCAGAGCGGTCCAGCAGGCGTTCCACCGCGTTGAACATGGCATCGCGGCTTTGAGGAATGCACAGGAGGGTGGCGCCCAGGCCGACCCCGATGCCCCCGATGACCGGCCATCCCCAGTGGTTTTCCTCTTGGCGAGCCATCCACGCTCGATGACGACGAGACATCGTGAACCACCTCGCGGTTAACGTTCCTCATTCCCCGCAAAACATGCGAATGGCCTGCGGGCATCTGCGCTCGAATGGGCACACTGCTCGAAGAGCCGTCGATTCGTTTGTGTCCAAGCCCTGAACATTGTCGAACTTGGTCGAGGCTTTACGGAAACTTTACAAAACCATCATGACATCTTTACGCGAGTCATGTAGTTTCTTAACGATTCGATTCAATGGGGGATGAGCCGTGTCGAAGCGCAGTGATCAGCTGTTTGCATTCCTCGTGGAAATCGCCGAGAACATCGCGCAGGCGACAGAGACGTTCCAGCGCGAGCTCGAACAGGGGGGCGACTTTGGAGCCCTCGCGAGCCGCATGAAGACGTACGAGGACAAGGGCGACGAACTGATTTCAAAACTGATCTCGCTTCTGAACAACACGTACATCACGCCGCTCGAGCGCGAGGATTACGTCATGCTCGCCACGACGCTCGACGACATCATCGACGGCATCCACGCCTGCAGCGTGCGTTTCACGTTGTACGACGTGACGGGTTCGACGCCGACGATGATCGAATTCGCGAAGGACATCCACCGAAGTGCGAAGGAGATCCAGGAGGCCATTCACAAGCTGAACGAGCGCAAGCTCCTCCAGATCCGCGATCACGTCAAGGAGCTGAACGTCCTCGAGAAGCACGGCGATCAGCTGCTGCACGCCGCGCTCCGATCGCTGTTTGCCGAGAGCAAGGACGCCATTGAGCTCATCAAACTCAAGGAAATTTACGAAATCCTGGAGAGCGTGACCGACCGCTGTGAAGACGTGGCGGACGTGCTCGAGTCCGTCATTTTGAAAAACGCCTGAGGTGCGACCGCATGCTGGTTGTGATTGTGCTCATCGTGTTACTGGGGTTGGTGTTTGACTTCACCAACGGCTTTCACGACACCGCGAATGCCATCGCGACAAGCGTCTCCACCCGAGCGCTGTCGCCGCGCGCGGCGGTGCTGCTCGCTGGCGCCATGAACCTGATTGGCGCCATGACGTTCACGGGTGTGGCCAAAACGATTGGCGGCAAGATCGCCGATCCGCTGAAGATCCCGCACGGGACGACGGTCGTCCTGTGTGCACTCGTGGCCGCGATCTTCTGGAATTTATTCACCTGGTATTTTGGGATTCCTAGCTCCTCCTCCCACGCGCTTATCGGTGGGCTGACGGGGGCCGTGATCGGCGCGGCGGGCTTTCACGCGGTCAATGTCGCGGGATTCAGTTCTATCATCGAAGCGCTGATCATCTCGCCGATTTGCGCGTTCGCGTTGGGGTTCGCCATCATGTGGGCGTTTCGCGCGGCGTTCGGATGGAGATCGCCGCACAAGGTGAACCGCGTGTTCCGCGTGCTGCAGACGTTTTCGGCGGCTGCGCAGGCGTTCATGCACGGCACGAACGATTCGCAAAAGACCATGGGCGTGATCACGTTTGCCCTCATCGCGGGCGGCTATCAGCACACGATGCATGTCCCGCTGTGGGTGAAGACGCTCTGCGCTGTCGCCATGGGCGTGGGGACGGCCTCGGGCGGCTGGCGGATCATCAAGACCGTCGGCTCGAAGATCATCAAAATCGAGCCCATCAACGGGTTTGCGTCCGACTTGACGAGCTCCATCATCATCTTCGGCTTCACGCTCTTCAAGTTGCCGGTCAGTTCCACGCACGTCATCTCGTCGGCCATCATGGGGTCGGGCGCGGCCAAGCGGGCGCGCGGCGTCCATTGGAATGTCGCGGGCCGGATCCTCGTCGCGTGGCTGGTCACCATCCCGATGTCCGGGCTTATCGCGGCGCTCATCACGAAGTTGGCGCTCCTGTGAGGTTGGAAAGGCAGAAGGGGACAAGCCGTTTCATGGGCTTGTCCCCTTTGAACATTATGGCCGGTTGAGATCGCGGCGGACGCTGAACACGAGCGAGATCACGGAGAGAATGAGGGAAACGGCCGACGCCGCGAGCACCATGGTATCCGCCGTGGTCCAGCCCAGGCCAAAGCTCTGGGCGCTCCCCGCGCTCGCTGCGTTCGATCCGGCTTCTGTATCGGCGTCCGCATTCGCCTCGCTGGCGGCGCCGGCGGCGACAATCTGCGTTGTGGAGTGGGGCGTCGCGGTGCCGGGTTGCCCCGTCCAGGCCACAATGGATCCATCCTGGTAGTATTGGAACGCGTCCCACGCCACCACCCCCGGCTGTGACGGGTTGGTCGCGAGGAACGGGAACGTCTCGAATTGTCCGGGTTGGATGCCACCTGCTGTGGCTTGCCAGGTGACCACCTCCTGGCCATTCACCTGCGCCTCGCTCACCTTCCATCCCGGGATCGGCTCGTACGATACGAACGACACGCCCTTCGGGATCTTCAACACAATCTTGACGGTCGCGTCATTCTTCTCGCACGGGACGCGCATCGTGTACTGTTCAAAGGTGCCGGCGGTGGGTGGAAGAGGATTGTCCGGCAACACGACCACGTGCGCGGATGCGCTGGCCACGCCGATGGCGAACACGGCGGCTGCACCGGCCAACGATCCCATCCATCGAGTTGTTTTCATGTCATCGCCTCCTTAGGTCTTGTCACGATTCGGTTCCTACGTGAATGCGAAAATCCACATTCACGACGTCAAAGTCGTCGGTCACCACCTGCACGTCTGCGTCCCACAGGCCGCCTCCTGACAGCGCCAACGACCGCGCCACGAAGATGCCTTGTCCGTGCGGCGTCAGGCGCACGCTCGCGGCGCTGCTTCCGGGCGCGCTCGCCGACGCGAGGGCGATCTCGACCTGTTGAATGGCTGCGTCCGCCCGCCCATCTTTCGTGATCTGCACGGTGAACGTATTGGGCCCCGCTTCGTTGGGCGAGATGATCAGGTGAATGGCGTAAGGCCCAGACGATTTCACTTGATTGACGGGGCCCGGGTGCACGTCGCCGGTCGGCAGGTTGGTGAGGACCGACGTGATCGCGAAAATCCCCACGCTTACGGCCAGCTCCAGGCTGAGCCAGACGCGGTACGCGCCTCGCTTCGGGCGCGGCGAGAGCGCATGCATGGACGCGAAAAACAAGAGACAGAGCACGAGGCCCAGTTTGACAAGAAGCGCCACGCCGTATCCCGTGTGCGTCAGGGCATACCACGTCGGGATGTGCAGCAGGGCCGAATACGCCCCGGTGACGGCCACGGCGAACGCGCAAGCCGCCGCGATCCGGCCGAACGATCGGACGGTGTGAATCAAAACAGCGTCGTCGTGCGTCGAGATCCGGTCGGTCTGCAGGATCAAGGCGAGCATCTGCGCGATGCCGCCGATCCACACCGACGCCGCGAGGCCGTGCACCGCCATGGCCAGGGCGGGCAACCACGGATGCGGCTCGGACATGGCATGTCCCTGCAGGGCCAACGTCACGGGTACGGCGAACACGGGCAGGGCAGCCGTCGCAAGGCGCTGTCTCGGGCGGGATGAGGAGAGCGCCGCCAGGATGGCGGGAATGACCGCGACAAGCATCAGTTCGATCACCCAGAGGTAACCCCATACTGTGAAGTTGAGCGTCCGCGCCAGGTACCGCGGTGAGAACGAGGCGAGCCCATGGACGTTCCAGGTGATGGCCGCTTCGAGCGGCAGGTTGAACAACACGCCGACCCACAGTGCCGCCCACCCACCGGCGACGAACCAGGCGCCGAGGCGATTTTCATCGATCGGCAAAGCCGTTCGCGCCGCCCGCAGACCGATGGCGCCGCCGACCACGAGGGCGAGGCCGAGATAGGTCAGGACGCGATCGATCACCATCCAGACGCCGGGGCGATAGCCCTGTTCGGTCGCGCCGAGCGTCAGCGACTGCACGTTGATGCCCACACCAAACGGAATGGATCCGGATACCAGGTGCCCGTCTGCCGAGATGACCTGCCAATGGACGGTGTACAGTCCCCTGGGCAGGCGGCTCGGGACATCCACGTCCACCTGGCGGCTGTCGCTTGGATTGCGATGGCCATCGCCGAGATCGACGCGCTGATTGTCCACGTTGGTCACGGTGAGGCCGCCCGGCAGCAGTTGGACAGGCTCATCGAATTCGATCTCAATCCGCCCGGGCGAAGACTTGAGAGACTGCCCCGGGGCAGGGGATGAGTGCACGACATACGCATGCGCGCTGGCCGTCGGCGCGTGAAGTCCGAGCGCAGCCATGAGCGCGGCGCACCAAGCTATCACCGAGAGCCAAAACCGGTTCGGGCGGATGGACATGCGGCAGGATCACCTCCTCGTCGGGCGATGAAAAAGCTCTGTATTCGACAGTATGGGACAACGGGCTGTTCTGAGAAACGGTGCGGCGAGGCCACAAGATGACAATTGCTTGAGAAGGATGTGAACTTTTTTGATCTGGACACTGTCCTGTGAAACCATCGGGCCAGGTCCCTCGTCTTCATGACAGGAGGTGGACCTGGATGCGCGCCAAATGGTTCACGGCTGCGTGTGTCGCGTTGTTTCTCGTTTCTCTGGTCCTCGTATGGATTTTCGCCGAACAGTACGTCCTCTCCGCTTATGGAAGCTCAGGCGTTTCAGGTGTCGAAGGCGTGAACCGCTGGGGCGTGTGCCTGGGCGCCGCCGTCTTCGTCGGGTCGCTGTCAGCCGTCAGTGCCGCCGCGATGTTCGTGCTGATGGCGTGGAAGGATTGGCGCTTGTGGCCTTAAAGCCTAACGGCGAATGCCGCCTGCGGCTCAGGAACCCGCGGACTCATCGACGCGGGTTCCTTTTTAGGTCCGGAAGGTCTCCAAGATTGACAATCGATATCGTCATGATCTATTGTTTGATCACATTGTCATACAAAAAGAGCAGTCGCGTTCCGCATGAAGGAATAGGTGCGTTGATCCCGTCGCGAAGACGGCGTAGTTTCGATAGCAGGCAAGCGGACGCAGGGCGAGGGGAGGTCGTAGTTCGTGGCGTGAATGAAATCGCTTGCAACATAGGTCTCGTCGCACGTGTGGTATACAAGATTGCCTGCGAAATCGCATGGAAAGGGTGAAGTCCCGCATGGATCAAGGGCCGCAGAAGCCGTTCTGGCGGTATGAGAACGGCGTCGTCCTCATGATGTTCTTCACGTTCGGCTTTGTGTTCATGGAGCGTCTGAGCGTCGTGTATCTATTCCCCTATGTGGCGCCGGATCTGAAGCTGAACAATGCGCAGCTCGGCATGATTGTGTCCATTCTCGCGATTTGCTGGGCGTTGTCAGGGTTTTTGTTTGGAACGATTTCAGATTTTTTGGGGTCGCGCAAAAAGGTGCTGGTGCCTATCACGCTGGCCTTTTCGCTCTTGTCTTTTCTCACGGGTCTCGCGAAAAATTTCGGGCAAATGCTTGGCATTCGCGCGTTGATGGGCGTGTCGGAGGGGCCCGTGTTGCCGATTGCGCAAGCCGCCGTGATGGCCGATTCGACGGAGGCCCGCCGCGGATTCAACATGGGCTTTGTCCAGAGCGCGCTCGGGCTCATCGGATCCACGTTCGGACCGCTCATCCTGACCTGGGCGGCCACCAGCTACTCGTGGCACGCGGGCTTCTACGTGGCAGGGATTCCAGGGCTCATCATGTTCTTCGTGCTCCTTTTCTTCATGAAAGAGCCCAACAAGCGCTTGTCGAAGGAGGAACTTGCGAAGAGCGAACACCGCCTGCGCAAGGAGGACTTCCCGGTGGTGTTCCGCACGTGGAACATCTGGTTCACGCTGATCATTGCCATCCTGATGATGACCTGGCTGTTCGCGTTCACGTCGTTCGCGCCGACGTTCCTCGTCGAGTACGATCACTACACGGGCGAACAGATGGGCGTCATCTCCGCGGCGATGGGCCTTGGAACCTTCTTCTGGGGGTTCATGGGGCCTTACATCTCGGACAAGTGGGGCCGCAGGCCGACGCTGGTCCTGTTCTCGTTCATCGCGGTCCTGTCTCCGCTGGTGCTCGTCTTCATACACGGTTCGGTGGCGCTCATGTGCGTGCTCGGGTTCCTGACCTGCGCCGGCCAGGCGTGTTTCCCGCTGTTCATGGTCGTGATTCCAGGTGAGTCCCTGTCGCCCAAGTATGTCGGGACGGCGGTCGGCCTGGTGCAGATGGTCGGCGAACTGATCGGTGGCGCGGTGATGCCCACGGTCGCGGGCATCGCGGCGGATCACTTCGGACTTCCGGCACCCATGTGGATCGCGGCTGCCGGCGCCTTTGTAAGCGGCATCATCGCATTCTTCATCCGGGAAACCGCGCCTGTGCGCCAGCGCCGCCGCGGCCAGGTGGCGAGCGAACCGGTGCAGCTGTAATCAGCGGGCGGGTGCAACGGGGCTGCCGTCGGCAACGCGAACGGCGGCTCCGAGCGCCGCGCTCTCGATGGCGGCGTACATCATCCGGGCCACGTGTTCGCCATTTGACCGCAGCCGACGATCGCGGCCCGAAACCGCCTCTCCATTGTCCCACCTCTTATCCTGCCGTGATCGAGAGCGCTTCGAGATCCGAAGGGGGAACGGGCCGGGCGAAGTAGAATCCCTGGGCCTCGTCGCATCCGAGCGCCTCGATGACGGACAACTGTTCCTTCGTCTCCACGCCTTCCGCCACACAGCGCATGCCGAGGTTGTGCGCGATGTCCACAATGCTCGCCACCAGGGCCCGGGCCCGGCCGCCGTCGACCGCGCGCTGCGTAAAAGCGCGATCGATCTTGACCACGTTGAGCGGCAGGTGCGTCAGGCGGCTCAGCGAGCTGTACCCCGTGCCGAAGTCGTCGAGCGACACCTCGATGCCGAGCGCCTGGCATCCCGCGAGAAAACGTTCGGCGCGCTCGGCGTCCATCATGGCGCTTTCCGTCACTTCGATCTCGAGATATTGCGCAGGAAGACCGGTCTCCTCCAGGACGTCGCGCACCACCTCGAGAAAGCCGTCCGTGAGCACCTGGTAGGGAGAGAGGTTGACCGCCACGCGGAGCGGGCGCCCGGCGTCCAGCCACCTCTTGGCCTGCCGGCAGGCGTTGCGCAGGCACCATTCGCCGATGGGCGCGATGAGGCCGGTCTCCTCCGCGATGGGAATGAACTCGCTCGGCGGCACGTAGTCGCCGTTGGGGCGTCGCCAGCGCAGCAGGGCTTCCACGCCGACGACCGATTTGGCCCGCATGTCGATCTTCGGCTGGTAGTGGATCTCGAAGTCGCCGCGCTCCGCGGCGGTGCGGAGTTCCTGTTCGAGCTCCAATCGGCTCTTCGCGCTCGCCGCCGTGCGCTCTTCAAACAGCCGGTACGTGCTCCGTCCCTCGGCTTTCGCGGTGTACATGGCGAGATCGGCGTGGCGGAGTAACATGTCGCGCGTGGCGCCGTGGCGCGGGAAGCTCGCGATCCCGAGGCTTGCCGTCATGTAGAGCGGGCGACCCTCCACGCGCACGGGCTTTCGCAACCGATTCAGAATCGCGTCCGCGAGCTCCACGGCGCGCTCGATGGGTTGACGGAACAGCGTGATGGTGAATTCGTCTCCGCCCATGCGGGCCACGAGGGCGTCATCGCCCGCCACCTCTTTCAGGATGCGCGCGATCTCTTGCAGCAGTTTGTCTCCGAACTCGTGTCCAAGCGTGTCATTGACGGACTTGAAGCGGTCGAGATCGACAAACAGGATCTGCATCTCGTCGCCGCTTTGGGCCTCGCGAATGAATTCGTCCACTCGCATCTCGAAGTGGCGCCGGTTGGCGAGCTGCGTCAGGGTATCGTGAAACGCGAGGTAGTTCATGCGCTCGGCGGCTGCCTTCTCCGCCGTGACGTCGCGCGCCACCAGGAACACGCCCTCGATCTCGTCGTCGAGCACGATGGGAATGTGGGTCGCGCTCATGTGCAACGTCCGCTCGCCCGTGCGCAGCACAAACTCGCCATTGGTGGTGCTTCCCGCGAGCGCCCGCCGGTAGTCGGCAAACACCTTCGGACGATCGCGCCGATCGATCATGCGGGCGAACGCCCGGGCGGATCGCCGCAACACGTCCTCCGGCAGAAGCTGCTTCGCGCGGGGATTCTGATCCACAATCTCGCCGCGCGCATCGAGGGTGAAGATGGCGTCCGAATGATGAGTGTACAGCGACCGGAACCGTTCGTCGGCGAGGCGAAACTGGCGCCGGTCGGCCTGAATGCGCCGATCCAGCATCACCGTCGCGATGGCGGCCACGAGAATGAACGCACTGAAGACGGTCACCACCAGTGCCAGCGGGCCGCTGTAGGCCATGGGCGCGGCCCGCCGGTGGGCAGGCAGGACAAACACCGTGGCCCACATGCCGGTGTAATGCATGCCGGCGATGGCGATGCCCATCACGAGGGCGCACGCCACCTTCGCCGCCTGCGCCATCCAGCCCCGCGCCGTCGCCAGCCGGAACGACAGCCAGAGCGCCACGTACGAGGCGACGATGGCGATCACGACCGAGAGGGCGAATGGCCCAACGCGATAGTAGAAGCCGCCGCCTTCGACGGTCATGGCGGCCATGCCTGTGTAATGCATGAAGACGATGCCGGCGCCCATGAACAGAGCTCCATAGGCGAGCTTCGCTGGCGAGGCGGATCTCGCCACGACGTAGAGGGCCGCTCCGGGCCCGGCCATGGCAAAGAGGAGCGAGAGCGCGACGACACCCCAGTTGTAGTTCATGGGAGCGGGCAGCATGAGGGCGAGCATCGCGACGAAGTGCATGGACCAGATGCCGATGCCCATCGCGATCCCGCCGAGCACCACCCACACCAGCTGGCGATTCGCTCGCGTCTCCAGCACGCGGCGGCCGAGATCGAGCGACGCGTATGCGGCGAGGGACGCGACGATATACGAGAGAATCACGAGCGTCGGAATATACGTCTGAGGAACCGGGTGCAAGATTCGTCATCATCCTTTGTGCTCAATTGAAGAGACGACGAATCCATTCGCCGCACGGGGCGTGAAATCCTGCGGGGTCGAGCGGTCAGACGACATTTTGGCGCGTCGGCGGCTGACACGCAGGGGTGCGGGGGAGTGCGGGGAGGCCCGCCGGCAGGGCGGGCCCGTCACGGAGCGTGCACGAGCGACTTCGGCGCGAAGGTAAAACTCACGCCGACTTCGCCGGCAAACGGCGATGACGCGCCGCCGATTTGCACCCAGTCGCCCTTCGGGCTGAGTTCCCACAGCCCGCCGAGATCGCCGCCGTTCGTCACAAGGGCGCCGGTGGGAGACCACGCGAACTTGGGCGGCACCGCGTTTTGATCGGTGGCGTGCGTCTTCGTCCACACGGGCGTCCACCGTCCGCCGACGAGTTCGAAGATCTGGCACCTGGTGGCGTCACTCACCGTCAGCACGCCGGTGGGCGACCAGCCGAACTCGTAAATCTTGTCCGCGCCAATGTCGGGGCCAAGGCCCTGGACCTGATGCCAGCTGCCGCCGGAAAACTGCCATAGGCCGTCGCGCGATTCGGCCTTGCCGCTCACCGTCAGCACGCCGGAAGGCGACCAGCCGAACTGGCCGACGTCCGTCACGGGGCACGCGACACCGCCCGGCTGGATCCAACGGCCGCCCTCGTCGATCCACACCCCGTGCGCGCTCGTGCCGACGGCGAGATGGCCGTTCGGTGCGAAGCCGACCGTCACGGAGTCCGCGGCGAACGGGACGCGATCGCTCGTCATGGGGACAAAGCGGCCATGTTCAAATTGCCACACGGTGGTGGCCCCGTTCTGGGGCACCGACACGACCGTGAGCACCCCTTGGGGCGACCAAGCGAGCGAGGCGATGTAGCCCAGCGCCGCGCTGCCGGGAAGCTGCTTCCAGCCGCTTTGCGTCCGCTTCCAAATGCCTGGGAGCGTGCCGTCGTCCGGAACGACGTAGAGCGTGCCGTCCGGGCCGAAGCTGTGGAGTTGGACGTCCGTGTCGTTGCGGATGGAGACCAGGTGCCAGCCTTTGCGATACGTCCAGAGCATGTTGGCGGAGGACATGCCGGGTGTCGACGCGTCGGGCGATCCGCTCGTCACTGCGGCGACTTCTCCTGTCGAGGACACGTCAACCGTCTCAAACACGGTCGAAGGAGCGCTCAAGATGGACGACGCAGGGAAGTACGTCCACTTGCCGCCCGCGTATTCGGCCACTTCTGTCGATCCGCATGCGACGAGCGCGCCCGGCGACGCGCCTGCGGGAAGATGGTCGTCCTGCGATGTCGAATGCGCGGGCGCGCTCGTGGAGGGCGCTTGCCCGCAGCCCGCGAGAAGCGACGTGAGGACCAACGCTGTGAGGGCCGTTCGAAGGCCACGATGCACGGAGATCACCTCGTCCCCATTATGGCCGTGCGCCCCGGAGCACCGCAAACGGCCGCGCGCCCTCGGCGCGGCTTTGCGCGCGAAGTTCGGAAAAGATCCGATCTCGGCGCCGCCGTTCGACACAGGAGATCGGATCTCGCGGCCGCCGTTCGACAAAAGCGCCCATGAAGAGATCGGATCTCGCCGACATCCATCGCAGCGTGTGGCATCATGGAGTGAGGACCAGATGCTCAGCAAAGGGGTGTTGGCATGGACAAGAAAGTGCGATGGGGCATTCTCGGATGTGCGGACATTGCCGTCCGCAAGCTGATCCCTGGCATTTTGGCGTCGGAGACGGGGGAGCTTTACGCCGTGGCCAGCCGCACGAGCGCCAAGGCTGAGGACGTGGCGCGGCGATTCGGGGCGCAGCGGGCCTACGGGAGCTACGAGGAACTGCTTCAGGATCCCGATGTCGACGCGGTCTACATTCCGCTGCCGAACCACCTGCACAAGCCGTGGACGCTGCGCGCGGCGGAACAGGGCAAGCACGTGCTGTGCGAAAAGCCGCTCGCGCTCGACGCCCGCGAAGCGCAGGAGATGGTCGACGCCTGCAACGCGCGCGGCGTCGTCCTGGCCGAGGCGTTCATGTACCGCCACCACCCGCGTTACCGGCGCGCGCTCGAACTCGTGCAGTCCGGCGCCATCGGGCCCGTGCGGGGCATTCGCGGTTCGTTCACTTTCAACAACGCCGCCGATCGCGGCAATATCCGCTACCGCCGCGACTGGGGCGGCGGCTCGCTCTACGATGTCGGCTGCTACCCCATCTCCGCCGCCAGGCTCCTCCTGGGTCAAGAGCCCGTCGCGGCCACGGCGCACGCGCTCTTCTCGCCCGATCACGACGGCGTCGACATGTACCTGGCCGGCCTTGTGGAGTTCGCGGGCGGCATCTCGCTCCTGTTTGACTGCGGCATGTGGGCGGCGGATCGAAACGAACTCGAGGTCATCGGTGCGGACGGGCGCCTGGTGTTGGAGCGGGCCTTCCTGGGCGAGCCCGTGACGCTGCGCCTCATCGCGGGCGAGGCGGATCGCGTGGAGACGTTCGACCCGCTGGATCCCTACGCCCTTGAGGTCGACGATCTCGGCCGCGCCATTCTCGAAGGCCGCCCGCTCCGGTTCCCGCCCGAGGATGCGGTGGCCAACATGCGCGTCATCGACGCGTGCCTCGAGTCGGCTCGCACGGGCCGGCGCGTCCCCGTGGCGAGGTGAACCCAAAGCCTCAAGCCCTGTGTCCCGCAGCAAAAAGCCGCCCTTGTCGGGCGGCTCGTCTACACCATTTCCCACAGCCGATCCGGCTTGAGGTGCTCCGCCAGCATCCGGCTCTGTTCGCGGTGCTTGCGGCGCGCCTCGGCGCGGGCGGGCGCACTTTCGTGCAACGCCTTCTCCTCTTGGGTCTCCGGGATGACGGGCGGCACCGGGATGGGTTTGCCATCCGGCCCCAGCGCGACGAACGTCAAAAACGCCGTCGCCGCGATCTTTCGCTCGCCCGTCCGCAGGTGTTCAATGACGACCTTGACGAACACCTCCATCGACGTGCGGCCCGTCGACGTCACGTACGACGTCAGACATACGGAGTGCCCTTCGGTGATGGGCAACAGGAAGTCGACGCTGTCGGTAGAAGCTGTGACCGTCTGCGCGCGGGCGTGGCGTTCTGCGGAGATGGACGCCACGTCGTCGATGTACGCCATCAGCTTGCCGCCGAACATGGTGTGGTGATCATTCAGGTCGCCGGGGAAGACGCGCAGGATCTTCGTGGCGCGAGACTCCTTGCACGTCTTCGGCCGAAGCCGCTCTTGTTCGTCCATCCGCTTCACCCCTCGTCAAGAACGAACCATGATGACGAGTCGATCCTAGCAGACGGATCGACGGGGTGGCAAATGGTGTAAGCGCTCTCGGACCAAGGGGCTCCGCGGCTGTCGCAAAACGGTCATGAGCGACTCAGGCCATGCCCTCCAGCGGGCGCCTGTCGAAGATCCGCGATGCGGCTCGGGCGATGGCGTAGGCGAGCGCCGACAGGCAAGCGACGAAGAATCCGACGGGCCAGCCGAGGGCGAACGAGAGGAACAGCGAGAGCCAGGTGACGGCGAGCGAGAGGGTGACGCTTGTGAGAATGGCCTGCCAGGGTCGGCGGACGAGATGCCGCGCGGCGAGCGCGGGGCCGACGAGCAGGCTGAACGAGAGCAGCGCCCCGACCACAGGCATCATGGCGCTCGTCGCAAGGCCCAGACCCACGAGCAGCGCCCAGTCGGCGATCCGGTTGGATGCGCCGCGGACAGCGGCGGCCTCGCGCGCGACGGACGTGAACAGGAGAACGCGGTGAAACGCCGCCACGACGAGAACGGCAGCGGCCGACACGCACGCCGTCTCCATCACGCCCAAGGCGCTCACGCCCACCACCTGGCCGAACAAGAGGGACATCGCGTCTTCGGCGTACAGGTTGCCGAGGCTGAGAAACAGCGCGCCCGTGCCGAGCCCGAGGGCGAGCACCAGGGCCGTTGCCACATCGCGCCTGTCCCGCTCAGCCAGCGCGCCGATGCCGAGCGCGGCGACGGCCGAATAGAGGCTCACGCCAAAAAGCGAGTTCACGCCGAGAAGCAGAGCGCCGCTCGCGCCGGCGAACCCGATTTTCGGGAGCGCGTGCGCGGCGAACGCCGTGCCCCGGAGCACCACGTAGAAGCCGATCCACCCCGCTGCCGCGGCGACGAAGCTCGCCGCCAAAAACGCATGTTGAGCAAACGGAAAGGCCAACATCACCCACGGGTTCATGCCTCTGTCACCTCCGCCATGCGCCGCACTCCGAAGCGGCGGGCGGCCGCCGGGACGACGTACGCCAAGAACGCGAGCGCGGCCACGAAGAAGCTCACCGGCCAGCTGGTGTGTTGCGGCAGCCAATTGTAGCTGTCGTAGGAAAGCAACACGCTTGCCACCACGATGGCCGCGCCTAACACGCCCGCCGCCACACCCGCACGAAGCGGATTCGAGACGAACCGAGCCGCCGCCGCGGCCGGTCCAACGATGAGCGCGGTGGCGAGGAGCGATCCGGCCACCAGCGCGTCCGTCTCGACAGCCACCGCAAGCACCACCATAAACGCGATGGACATCGCCCGCACGGGCACGCCGCGCACGCGCGCGAGCTCGGGGTTGACGGAGGCGAGCGCGAGCGGCCGCCAGATGAGGAGCATCGCCGCGGCGCACACGGCCGCCAACGACGAGATCCAGGGCACGAGGGCGGGATCGAGCGTGAAGAGGGACCCGAACAGCACGGCCATCGATGCGTTGGCGTGCGCGAGCTGGGCGTCGAGGTACAGGAACAGGGCGCCGAAGCCGAGCGCGAGGGACAAGACCACGCCTGTGGCGAGATCGCGTTCCCCGCGCGTGCGGCCGCCGGCGAGTTCCATGCCCACGGACGCGATCACGCCGAACGACAGAAAGCCGAACCACCCGTTCAAGCCGACGAGGTATGCGCCCGCGCCGCCGGTGGTGCCGACGTCGGTCAGCACATGGCCCGCGAACGACTGGCCGCGCAAGATCACGAACGCGCCGACGAGGCCCGAAAGAAACGCAATTTCGCTCCCTGCGACAAGCGCGTGCTGCACAGGCGCGCTCGCGAGCGCCTCTTGTATCCATCCGAGCGTCACGGCAGCATCACGCTCGCCTCCGGGCTCGCGGCGGATACAGCGTGCGCGTGTCCGTCCATCGCGCCCGCCGCGACGATGATCCGGCCCGCCGCGCGCAACACCTCCACCGGATAGCCGTACAAATCTGACAGCACCTCGGAACGGAGCACCTCGTCGATGGGCCCCATCGCCATGCGCCCGTTGGCCAGGTAGAGGATCTCGTCGGCGCGCCCGATGAGCGGATTCACGTCGTGCGCCACGAGCAGGACGGCCATCTCACCTTCGTGCGCGAGCCGCTTCACGAGTTCCACCACCTGCTGGGTCGAGGCGAGATCCAGGTTGTTGAGCGGTTCGTCGAGCAGCAGGACGCGCGGCCTCGAGACGATGGCCTGCGCGATGAGCAGCCGCTGGCGCTCGCCGCCGGACAACCGGCCGATGCGCCGATCCGCCAGGTGGAGCGCGTTCACCTCGGCGAGCGCCGCCTCGATGGCTTCGCGCCGCCGCCTGGTGGGCAGCGGGAAGCCGAGGCGATGGCCGTCCAGCCCCAGCCCGACGAGATCGCGCCCCGTGAGCGGCACGTCTTCGTCCATCTGCACCGCCTGCGGCACGTAGCCGATGGACTCCGCGCGCCGCTTGACGGGCCTTCCGTCGATCTCGACCGAGCCGGCGGCGGGGCGGATGAGACCGGCCAGCACCTTCAGCAACGTGGACTTGCCTGCGCCGTTCGGCCCCAGCACGCCGACGAACGATCCGGCCTGAATCTGGCCGGTCAAGTTCGCAAAGACCGGCCGGTGGCCGTAGGATACGGTGAGATCGCGAAACACGATGGCGGGATTCACGAGATCGCCTCCAATGAGGTGCCGTGCGCGAGGGCGTTGTAAATGGCGTTGGTCTCATCGAGCATCCATTGCTGGTATGTGAGTCCAGCAGGTTCCGTCTCGTAGACGGCCACCGTCGGAATGTGCTCGCGCGCGGCTAGGCTCAGAAACATCCGGGTGACGTTCGTCACGACCTGCTTGTTGTAACAGAACACGCCGACCTCGTGGTGCGTAAAGAGCGAGGTCTGAAGCGCGACGTCCTGCGGCGACGGATCCGTCCCGTTCATGATGGCGGCCTGGAACGCCCACGGCGTCTTCACGTCGAGTCCGGCCTCCTGCAACAGATAGTCCGACACGGGTTCGGTGACGGCCGCGCCGCGGCCGCGAAAGGTGGATTTCAAGCGCGCCACCGCCTCATCCCACGGCTTGAGCGACTGGACGAACGCATTCGCCCGCGCTCGGAAGTAAGCCGCATGGCTGGGATCCAGTTTTGCCAAATCGCCTGCGACGATCTTCGCCAGGCGCGGCATGGTGTTCATCTGATACCAGATGTGCGGGTTGGCGGTGTTCGCCTGATAGCCGAGCGCCTGCCCTGCGTCAACCACGAAGCGCTTGGGGTTGGGCGAGGCCTGCTCGAGTTTGTTCATGAAGCCGTCGTAGCCCAGGCCGTTCTGGACAATCAGGTTGGCCTCGGCCACGGCGACGGCGTCTTTCGGGTTGGCTTCGTATTCATGCGGATCCACCGCGGGGTTGGACATGATGGCCGTCACCGATACATACGGGCCGCCGATCTGCCGGATGAGATCCGCGTACTCGCTCTCGGCGCCGACCGCCCGGATCTTTGCACCGGCCGCAGCGCCCGACGCAATCTGGCCCTGATGCGCGATTCCGCAGCCCGTCACGGCGGCTGCGGCCGCGATGGCGGCGAAGACCGCTTTGCGCTTGGGGCGTTTCATTCGTTCTCTCCACCCTCTCAAATCAGAATCATTCCGATTTGGGTTGCCGAGAGGAGTATAACAGGTCGGGCGCGGTTTGTAAATCGGATTGATTTCGATTTATGATAGGGGCGAAAGAAGGGAGTTGCATCCGGTGCACGAAACCACGGCCTCGATTCTTCAAGCGCTGAAAGAGGCAGGCTACAAGTTCACGGGCAAGCGCCGAGCGGTGGTGGATCTCTTCGTGGAAAACCGGGACCGGTACTTTTCCGCGAAAGAGGTGTACGATCACGTCAGCCAGATCTACCCTTCGGTGAGCTTCGACACCATCTACCGGACGCTGGGGATTCTCGTGGAGCAGAACGTCATCGAGCCGATGGAGTTTGCGGACGATCGGGCCCGCTACCGCCTGCAGTGCGCGCGGGGACATCACCACCATCTCGTGTGCCTGCGCTGCGGCGCCTCGATCCCCATCGAGGAGTGCCCCATCGACCGCATTCGGCAACAGGTTCCCCATTTTCACATTCAGGATCATCGGCTCGAGATCTACGGATACTGTGATCGGTGCGCGGATGCGGGCGGCGGGCATTCATGAGGGCGTCGGCATGAAAAAGCCGCCCGCCGAGCGATGTTCGCGTCGACAAGCGGCTTGGTATGTAACCCCGTTCTGCCGTGGGACAATCGGTTTTGCATCCCCATCTCCAAGGTGGGTATCCTACCGCCGGTTTCAACCGTCCACAACGCCGAGGCATGGCATCCGCAGACGGACACGGATTCCCGTAGGTACTGCGTGGATGAAAACCAAAACTGCCCCACGAACATCACAGGAGCTTGTTGCTGTAGTATAGCACGCTCTGCGACGAATGCCAAGCGGTTTGGTGCAACCAAGTTCACCCTGTCCACGTGTTCCTCGCCAAACGCGCCGTTTTCCCTTTGCCGCGCAACGCTTCGACCATCCGAACGGCCCCATAGCCCGCGAAGAGCGCCAACACCGGCTCGATGGGCGCGCGCATGCGGTCCCATGCCGGGAAGATGAAAAAGAGCGCCACATAGTAAGCCAGCATGAAGAGCGGCCACAGGGGTCGCGCGTCGCGCGTCCGCCGAAGGGTCCGCACCGCGCTGGCGATCCCGCCCGCGGCGCAGGCGAGCATGCCCGTATACGTGCCGAGATCGACAGCGCGCGCGGCGCGAGCGAACCAGGCGGGAACGGGCGGGGAACTCTGGCCGATGGACCAATGCAGGGCGTTCGACACCCCATCAAACAGGTTCCACCACTTGACAAAGCCCATCTCGAAGGTGCGCAAAGGGTGTGTGACGATGTACGCTCGCGCCGCCTGCGCGGCCGCGCGATCCTCTGTCACCTCATGGGAAATGTACGATAAAAACGGGTTTTCGCGAGGATTGAGCGGCCAGAAGTAGGCGCCGTTCGCGTGCGGATTGTTGCCCTGCCACAGATTGACCCCGCCGTTGGTTGAGACGAGCACGAACGCGTGCAGATCGATGGCGTTGCGGACCGTGACGGGGGCGACGGCGAGCGCGATGCCCGACAGCGCCGCCGCCGCTAGCGCCATCGCGCGGCGCCAGCCGACGCGCGCCACCACCAAGTATAAAAGCCACGGGGCCGGCGCGAGCAAGAGGACAGGACGCACGGTGCACGCGAGCCCCATGACGCATCCGAGCGCGAAGGCGCGTCCTGGCCGGATCTCACGACCTGGCCGCGCAGCGCCCATCATCACCGCGAGCGTGAGCAGAAACGTGAACAGCATTTCGCTGCAGAGCACGCTGGACCAGGCGATCTGCGACAGATAGCCCGCGAACAGCAGTCCTGCGACGAGGCCCGACATTCTGCCCCAGAGCGACGCGCCCAGGCTGGTCACGAGTCCCGCTGTCAGGCTGTTCAGCACGGCGTTGGCGATGGTGCCGCTCCAGAAACCGCTGCCGAAGAGGTGGTAGATGCCTGCGAGAAAGAGCGGATAGCCGATGGGGAAATAGGCCGTCGGCTTGCCGTCGTAGGTGTAGCCCTGTCCGGCGGCGAGGGCGAGAGCGTGATCGCGATACCAGGAGAAGTCGGACGACGGCATGGGGTGCACCACGGTGAGCCACAGGAGGCGAAGCAAAAACGCGACGGCCGAGACCGAGGCGGCGTCCAGGGCCATCAGGATGGCCGAGGGCGAGCTTACGGCCGCGGCGCGCGCATGGGAATGTTCCAACGTCATCAGCCGGCTCCTTTCACGAAGGCCGCTCTTGGGGCCTTGTCCATCCTTCCCGATTGTACACCCGCGCGCTTCTCCTGAGGAGCGCCGCGGAGCACGCGGACGCGGCGAGGGCGAAGGCCGCCAGGGCCACATAGGGCGCCCGCGGCCCGAATCCGAGGAGCCAAGAGGCCAGCGGCGGCCCGAGCGTGGGCCCAAGGAAGCGGGCGCTGGTGTACAGGGACGACAGGCTCCCGCGCACTTCGTGAGAGAATCGGGTGGCGAGGCACGCGTCGATGGCCGTGATCGCCGTGCCGATGCCGTACGCGCCGAGGCTGACGGCCGCAATGCGCCACGCCATGTTCCCGCCGGCACCCGCGGCTCCGAAGAAGGCGGCGGTCCAGGCGAGGCCGAGCGCGATGGCAGCGGGCGATCTCGCCCTCCACCGGTCCGCCCAAAGGCCCATGACGAGGCTCGCCAAACAGAGCATGGCTTGCGGGATGGAAAGAAGAAGGCCGTTTTGCCACTCGGGCACGTGGGCTTCGTCCGCGAGCGCCTCGGACAGGCTGACGAGGCCGCCGAACAGGCAGAGCATGCTGACGGCGCCGCTGAGGTAGGCCGCGCCGAGCAGGTGCGCGTGCGCGAGAAACGCTCGGCGCAGGGCGTGCTTGTGGGAAGCTTTGGCGTCTGGCGCGTGCGAGCGCGGGATCATCCACGCGATGGCCGCACAGAGCGCCGCGCAGAGCGCGAACACGGCCCAAAAGGGCGCGAAAAACGCCCAGGTGGCGAGCAGCGCGCCGAGCAATGGGCTCAGGAGTTTGCCCGCGGTGTTGCCGACCTCCGTGAATCCCGCCGCGCGGCCCCTGCCTTGGTCATCGGCGAGATCGCCAGCGAGCGGAAGGGCAAGGGGCATGGCGAAGGCGGCCCCGACGCCCTGCACGACGCGTCCGGCGAGGACGCACGCGTAGCTGTGGGCCGCTGCGGCGCCGAGGGCTGAGACGGCTCCTCCCAGGGCCGCCATGGCCAGCGCGCCCATGGCGAGGCGCTTGCGGCTCACGCGATCCGACAGGAACCCCGCCACCGGCATCAGGGCGGCGGCAATCACGGAGTACGCGGTGATGAGCAGGCTGGCTTGGGTCGGCGAGACGCCAAAGGCCGCTTGCATCACGGGCACCACAGGCACCATCATCGAGTTGCCGAGGGTCAGCACAAACGGGATCAAACTGGCCGCCAGAATTCCGAGCCACGCGGGGCGCCTCATCCGCCCGCCTCCCTTCAGGTGGGGTCGGCGTCCGAAGGTGTCTCCGGCTCCGCCCGCTCCATGGCCCGGCGCACCAGAGCCTGCCGCACGAGCGCCACCGACATCGCGATCACGCCGACGAGATCGAAATAGGCGCCCGCGCTGTCGGCGAGCGAGCCCGGCTTGGCCAAGTGGGTGAGGCCGCTCCAGAACGCGGGGCTTAGGATGAGGTCCATGGCGAGGAGCACAAACACCCCGTAGCCGAGCGCGGACCATCCGGCCCACAGGCAGAGGGTGCCGCAGATGACCGCGATGGGCTCCAGTCGCAACACGCCGGTTTTCGGCATGACGGCGCACGCCAGGCCGAGCGCGAAGGCCGCGACACCGAGCCACTTGGCGTGCCGCGGAAGGTCGCCTTCGCGCTGTATCCACTGCCAGAACGCCTGCACAGATATGCACCTCCCTGCTCCAGATGCAGGAGTCTCTCTCCACAAGGTTGGCTCAATTCCACATTTTCATGCCGGACTGGTACAATCACTTCGAAACACGCATGTTGAGGCACGAAGGGAAGGCGGTGCGATGTCCAGCGCCGAACACGAGGCTCGTTCGGTTCGAATGGCGTTTGTCGGGCCTGGCCGGACGGCGGTCGCGCTTGCCCTCGGCTCGATGCGCGCGGGCTTTCTTGTCGCGGGGGCCGTGGCGCGTCGCCCGGACAGCGATCGGGCGCGCACCTTTGCGCGCGCGACGCGAGCTCCGCTGTACGGGATGGAGCGAGCGCGCGAGGTCGTGGCGCAGGCGGAGGTCGTGTGGATCACGGTGCCGGACGGTGCCATTTCGCACGTGTGCCGCGCGCTCGCGGACGCGGGGGCGTGGCGGCGCGGGCAGGTGGTGTTTCACACCTCCGGCGCGCTCGCGAGCGACGCCCTCGAACCGGCCGCCCTCCGCGGCGCCCGAACGGCGAGCGTCCATCCGCTGCAGACGTTTGCCGGAGATGAAAACGACGCCGATCGGTTGAAAGGTGTGGCGGTGGCCGTGGAGGGGCATCCCGAGGCCGTGCGCCTCGCCTTTTCGCTCGCGGAGGCATGGGGCGCCCGCCCCTTCGCCATTGCGGCGGCGGACAAGCCGGCCTATCACGCCGCGGCCGTGCTGGCGTCGAACGCGCTCGTTGCGCTCATCGCCACCGCCGCCCGGCTCGCGCCGCTGCCGGACGGTGCCAAGAGCCTCCTGCCTTTGGCGCGCCGGACGCTGGAAAATCTCGAGGCTCTCGGAATTCCGGCCGCGCTCACGGGACCGATCGAGCGCGGCGACGTGGAGACCGTGGCTCGCCATCTCAACGCCCTCGAGCGCGATCCGGCCGCGCGCCGCGTGTATCTGGCCCTCGCGGCGGCCACGGTACCCATCGCGGTGGCCAAGGGGACGCTCGAGCCCGAGGCGTTGAACCGCTTGTCACAATGGTTTGCGGATACAGGGGGAATGTAGATGCCACGCACAGTGACCGTGCGCACGCTCGCCAACATGAAGCGGGCGGGCGAGAAAATCGCCATGCTGACGGCGTACGACTATCCGACGGCGAAACTGTTGTCCGAGGCGGGGGTTCACGTGCTCTTGGTGGGCGATTCGCTGGGCATGGTGGTTCAGGGCCAGCCGACCACGGTGCCCGTGACGCTCGATCACATGGTCTATCACGCGAGCCTGGTCTCCCGCGGCGCGGACGGCGCCATGGTCGTCGCCGATCTGCCGTTCCTCACGTACCAGGTGTCTCCCGAGGAGGCCTTGCGATCCGCCGGCCGCCTGATGCAGGAAGGCGGCGTCCACGGCGTGAAGCTCGAAGGCGGACGCGAGGTGGCCAAGACGGTCCGCCGCCTCGTCGACGCTGGCATCCCCGTCATGGGCCACATCGGCCTGACGCCCCAGTCCGTGCACGCGTTCGGCGGTTTCACGGTCCAGGGCAAGACGGCCGATCGCGCCCTCGAGATGATGGAAGACGCCCTGGCGCTCGAGGAAGCCGGCGCCTTCAGCATCGTGCTCGAGGCGGTGCCCGCCGAGGTGGCGGCCGAGATCACGCGCCGGCTCTCCGTTCCCACCATCGGCATCGGCGCTGGCCCGCACTGCGATGGCCAGGTCCTCGTCTTTCACGATTTCATCGGCTACACGTCGGGCTACATCCCGAAACACAACAAGCGCTACGCGGATCTCGCGTCCGTCATCCGCGAGGCCGCGCGTCAGTACATGGAAGAGGTCGCGCAGGGCCGTTTCCCCGGCGAGGAGCAGACCGTTCATCTCCAGGACGCCGAGTTGCGCCTGTTTCAGTCCATGATCGCGCGGCACGGAGGTGGCGCGCGTGACTGAGCGTCCCATGCTCGTGCGCACCATCGCCGAGGTGCGTCAGTTGGTCCGAGAGGCGCGCCGGGAGGGTCAGGCGGTGGCGCTCGTCCCCACCATGGGTTATCTGCACGAGGGCCATCTCGCGCTCGTGGAGCGTGCCAAACAGGAAGCGGACTTCGTCGTCGTCAGCATCTTCGTGAACCCGCTCCAGTTTGGTCCTCGCGAAGACTTTTCCAGTTATCCGCGCGATCTCGACCGCGATCTCGGCCTGCTCCGGCGACAGGGCTTGGCGGACGCGGTCTTTGCGCCGAGCGTGGAGGAGATGTATCCGCAGCCCATTCGCACCGAGGTTTCCCTCCCCGCGCTGTCGGATCGCCTGTGCGGTCGATCTCGCCCGGGCCATTTCACGGGCGTGGCCACGGTCGTCTCGAAGCTGTTTCACATCGTGCAGCCCGACGTCGCCTGCTTCGGACAGAAGGATGGGCAGCAACTCGCCATCATTCAGCGCATGGTCGCAGATCTCAACTTCCCCGTCCGCATCGTCGGCGTGCCGACGGTGCGCGAGCCGGACGGCCTCGCCAAGAGCTCTCGAAACGTGTACCTGACGCCCGAGGAGCGAGAACACGCCGTCGTGCTCTACCGCACGTTGAGCTGGGCGAAGGACGCCATTCTCGCTGGCGAGCGGCGCGCGGACATCATTCGCCAGGGCATGCGCGAGCGGATTGAGGCGGATCCCGTCGCCCGGCTCGACTACGCCGATCTCGTCTCTATGCCGGATCTCGAGCCCATCGAGCGCATCGAGGGCGACATCATGCTCGCCGTCGCCGCGTACTTCGGCAAGGCGCGGCTCATCGACAACTTCCAGTTTCGCGTGGATCCGTAGTTCTTCCGCGCGCCTTGTCCTCCCTTGTCCGGCGGATCCTCTTCGACTACAATGGGCGGCGTCTTTGATCGATTTGGGGGAGGGCGTGAGATGCATCATACCAACAGGCGCATGGTTTCTCTGGCGATGATGCTCGCGGTGTTTTTGGTCGCCATCGACGTCACCGTCGTGAGCACGGCGATGCCGCACATCGTCCGCCAGTTGCACGGTTTGAACTTATACAGTTGGGTCTTCGCCATCTACACGCTGACCACGTGCGTGACGACGCCCATCTACGGCAAACTGGCCGATCTCTTCGGCCGCAAGACCATCTTCTGCATCGGCGTCGTGCTGTTCGTCGTCGGATCCGCGCTGTCCGGCCTGTCGCAGAACATGGCGGAGCTCGTCTGGTTCCGGGCCTTTCAGGGGCTCGGGGCCGGCGCGGTCATGCCCGTGACGTTCACCATCATCGGCGACATCTTTCAGGGCGAGGAGCGCGCCCGCATGCAGGGCTTGTTCAGCTCCGTCTGGGGCGTCGCGGGACTTCTCGGCCCCTTGGTGGGTGGCCTTTTCGTCGATCACGTCAGCTGGCGCTGGATCTTCTACATCAACGTGCCCGTCGGCGCCCTCTCGCTCGTCCTCGTGCTTCTCTTCCTGCACGAGCGGTTTGAGCGCCGCCAGCACCGCGTGGACGTGTGGGGCGCTTTGGTCTTCACCGTCGGCGTGTCCTCGCTGCTCTACGCGCTCCTGAACGGCGGCAGCAAGTACGCGTGGACGAGCGCGGTCATCCTCGGGCTGTTTGCCGCGAGCGCCGTCTTCCTCGCAGCGTTCGTGTGGATCGAGGCCAAGGTCGCCGAGCCCATGCTGCCGCTCAAGTTGCTGTCAAATCCCGTGATCGCCGTCTCGGACGTGCTCGCGTTTTTGGCCGCGTTCGTGCTCATCGGCGGTAACGTGTACCTGCCCATGTGGATCCAGACCATCCTCGGCCACAGCGCGACGAACTCGGGCCTCACGCTCATGCCCATGTCGCTCGCGTGGCCGCTCGCGTCCACCCTGTCCGGGCGATACATGTACCGCATCGGCGCCAAGCGGACCACGGTCATCGGGACCCTGCTTGTGGCTGTGGCTGCCGCGTGGCTCCTTGCCATCAAGCTCGGCACGCCGTACTGGTTCTTTGTCGGCGTCATGATCGTCATGGGACTCGGCATGGGATACCTGAACACGCCCACCACGGTCATGATTCAGTCCGTGGTGAGCTGGCAGATGCGCGGCGCCGCGACGGGATCGAACCAGTTCGCGCGAGCGCTCGGGCAGACCATTGGCGTGACAGTGTTCGGCAGCCTGTTCAACAGCATCACGGCGAGCTACGTGCGCACGAACGCGCCGGCGGGCGTGAATCGCGGCGATCTCACGCAGATCCTCAACAACCTGTCCGGCGGAGGACAGGCGGCCGGCATCCCGGCCGCGGTGAAGCGATTCGTGGACGGCATGCTCGCGCACACGCTGCACGAGATCTTCCTCGCCATGTTCTGCGTGAGCCTTGCCATCGTCGTGATCGCCTGGTTCTTGCCTCCGCACGCCAAGCTCATGGAGCAGCAGGCGAAGGTTCAGGCGAATCGCGCGCATGCCTGATGCCAATCGAGGCACACTACACGTGGCGATCACGTTCGATGGACGGGGGGATGGCGGATGGCAGAGCGCCATGAACGACGCGCGCTAGAAAGCGAGGCCCCGTGGCTCGAGGAAGCGAGCGACGGACTCAGCCTCACGAAAGCGCAGGTGCGGGACGCATACCAGGCCGGAACGGCCGATGCCATCCTGTACACGCCGGATGGCCACCTGCGGGATTTGCGAGCGACCATCGTCCCGGATGAGATCGAGTGAATCGCTGAAGAGGGCCGATCGCGACCACGCGCATCGGCCCTTCTTCGTGAGCCTTCGAGGGCTCCGGCGCGAATCAGTTTTCGCGGCCGGGGCCCTTTTTTGTGCCTGCGCGACCTTTGTCCATGGCGCGCGAGCGACAAATTGCACACGATACGATGTCCGCGCGGACACACCGCTCTCGGAAAGCGAGGTGAGAGGCATGGAGAACGTCGTGGTTCTCACCATCGACAAGCGCACCAACCGCGTGGTGCATGTGGTGAAGAGCGCGGGTGCGCCGGATGTCCATCGGGGCGATCTCGCCCGCAACGCCGTGTACACGCTCCTGACGCACGGGTATCAGGAGGTGTCCGCGGTGGATGGGCGAACGTACCTGGTGCTGGGCTACGCGCTGAGCGCAGGCGCCGACGAGTGAACAGAGGATGAACGTTGGAGCCAGCCCGGGCTGGCTCCGTTCTGCATGAGCCGTGGAGGTGGCGACTCGCGTATCGTGGCGGCCGATCGCTTGCGCCGGGCTGTGTTACAATCGGCGCGGAGGGAGGAGAGGCCGCCGTGATCGAACCAGGAGCCAAGCTTGTGATGGTGGGAGATTCCATCACCGACTGCGGCAGGGCGCAGCCGGTGGGAGAGGCGCCGAGAGGGGGACTTGGCAACGGCTACGTCGCCCTCGTGGACGCGCATTTGCAAGCGCTTCACCCGGAGTGGCGCATCCGCGTGGTCAACGTGGGAACGAGCGGGAACACCGTGGTCGACGTGGCTCGGCGCTGGGAGGACGAGGTGATGGGCCTTCAGCCGGACTACGTGAGCCTCATGATCGGCGTCAACGACGTCTGGCGGCAGTTTGACATGCCGCTCGTCCCTGAGCGCCATGTCGGGATCGACCGATATCGGGATACGTTGCGCCATCTCGTCACGACGACCAAACCACGCGTGCGAGGCATGTTTCTGCTGAGCCCGTTTTACCTCGAGCCGAATCGCGATGACCCAATGCGCAGGATGGTGGACGCGTACATCGAGGTCATGCGCGGCGTGGCGGCGAGCGAGCAGGTGCCGTTTGTGGACGTTCAGGCGGAGTTCGACCGGTTGCTCGCGCACGTCAACACGTGGGTTTTGGCGCCCGATCGCGTCCATCCCTATTTGAACGGCCATCTCGTCATCGCGCGAGCGTTTCTCGCCGCCGTCGGCGCGCTGTAGCGGGGCGTCCATCGCGCCTGGGCGCGAACAGAAGAGGCAAGGGCGACCTGTGCCGCCCTTGCCCCGGCATCTCACCACGCATACGCCTCTGGCGCCGGACCTCCGGGGCCCGGGAAGATCTCGTCCAGGCGCTTCAGCGCTTCGTCGTCGAGCTTCACTTCGAGCGCGCGCAGGTTGGCCTCAAGCTGATCGAGCGTGCGCGGGCCGATGATGGGCGCCGTGACGGCCGGATTGTGCAAGAGCCATGCGAGCGCCACCACGTCCTGGGGCTCGCCGATCTCGTCGCACAGCTTCTTGAACGCTTCGAGCTTCGGCCGAAGCCGCTCGATCTCTTCCTTGGCGCGCGCCGTGCGCTGTCCAGATCCCGTGAGCGCGTTCCGCCCGAGAAGGCCGCCGGCGAGCGGGCTCCACGGAATGACACCGATGCCGTGGGCCTGTGCGCAGGGCAACACCTCGAGCTCCGGTTCGCGGCAGAGCAGGTGGTACTTGTGCTGCTCGGAAACAAGGCCAAAGAAGTTGCGCGCCTTGGCCGCCGCCTGCGCCACCGCGAGATGCCATCCCGCGAAGTTGGATGCCCCCACGTAGTCGATTTTCCCCTGGTAGCGAGCGACTTCAAAGGCCTCCCAGAGCTCGTCCCAAGACACCGAGAGATCCACGTGGTGCATCTGGTACAGCTCGATGTGGTCCGTCTGGAGGCGCCTGAGCGATCCCTCGAGGTGGCGGCGGATCTTGTACGCGGACAGGCCGCGGCCGTCGTTGGGGCCGTCGAGCGGGTCTTCCATCGGATTGTACACCTTGGTCGCCAGCACCACGCGCTCACGGCGCCCGCCGCCCTGCGCGAACCAGCGGCCGATGATCTCCTCGGTCCAGCCCCGGTGACCAGGTCCACCGTACACGTTGGCCGTGTCAAAGAAATTGATGCCGGCGTCGAGCGCGGCGTCCATGATCCGGAAGGCTTCCTTTTCCTCCGTCTCAGGGCCGAAGTTCATGGTTCCCAGACAGAGCCTGCTGACCTTGAGGCCGGATCGGCCGAGCGTCGTGTACTGCACTTGAGACCACACTCCTTTGCGGATGTCCTCACGCTATGATTCATATCACTTTGCGGTATCGCTTTCAAATCGTTTCGACATTTGCGCTTTCGCGCCGAAACGCGGCCTTCCTGACGTTCGAGCGGACTCCTCCACCTTGCGGCCGAACCGGCGTTCCGCTTACAATGAGGCCAGTAGAACGAAGGATTGCGCAGGCCAAGCCTCTCAGGCCTTGCCTCGAAAGCGTTTTCGTCCTGCGAAATCTGACTATCTTTGCGGCCCATGGCCGCGGAATTCAGGTGTTGGCCATGACCACCATCTACGATATTGCGCGCCGAGCGGGCGTATCGGCCACGACGGTGTCCAAGGTGTTGAACGGCTATCCCGACGTGAGTCAGAAGACGCGCGAGAAGGTGCAGCGCATCACGCGCGAGCTGGGATACCAGCCGAATGCGGCGGCCCGCGGGCTCGTCACGCGCCGCTCGATGTCCATCGGGGTGTTTTTTCAGGACGATGCCCGCATGGGATTCCGTCACCCATTCCTGCACGACGTCGTCGCCGGTTTTCAGGACGTCGTCGGCGAAAGCGGCTACGATCTGCTCTTCTTTTCGCGCACCACGCCTCCCAACGCGCCGCAGGGCTTCGAGGCTCGGGCCCGCCACCGCGGCGTGGACGGACTGTTTCTGCTGGGGATTCCGCGCACGTCGCCTGGCCTTCCATCGCTCGTCCGCAGCCGCATTCCCATCGTGTCGGTCGATCTCGACCTGTTCGGTCCGCGCGCGAGCTGGCTGGCGTCCGACAACGTCGGCGGGGCCAAACTGGCGGTTCAGCACCTCGCCGCGATGGGGCACACGAAGATCGGGTTTGTCGGCGATCGGTTCGGAACCAAGCCTGGCCAGGACCGCGCGCTCGGCTATCACATGGCGATGCAGGAGCTTGGGCTCACGTTCCGCAGCGAATGGGTCGCGGAAGGAGACTTCCTGGAGGAGTCGGGCGAGGAGGCGATGCACCGGATTCTCGAGGCGAGCGAGTGGCCGACCGCGGTGTTTTTCGCATCGGACATGATGGCCATCGGCGCCATGAAGGCGCTGCGCCAACGGGGCCTGGAGCCGGGGCGTGACATCTCGCTCGTCGGTTTCGACGATATCGCCATCGCCCGGCTGGTGACGCCCGCATTGACGACCATCCGGCAGAACACGCGCGCCATGGGCGAGGAGGCGGCGCGCGAACTGCTCGACCTCATGCACAACCCCAACCGGCCTCCTCGCGTCATCACCATTCCGGTCGAACTGGTCAGCCGGGACAGCGTGGCCCGCATCGGCGGATGAAGTTCATGCCGCCGACGGCCGCCGCGCCGTTTTCGATCGCGCCTTTCTCCAGCGCGTGACGGATGCAGCGAAAATCACGGCGCTCGGGACGGCGTAGACGAGCTTCGCCCAGGCGGTGTGGCTGTCGGTGCCTGCGAGCAGGCCGTGCAGGGTCACCGCGGCGAACATCGGGAACGCGAGCATGTGGATCCGGCGCCACGCCGTCGCGTTGAAGCGCTCGCGGAAGTAGGACGTGACGACGAGCAACACCCACGTGTACAGGCTGAGGATGCCGAGCGCGACGGCGGCCGGCCGGTACCTGTCCGCAAACGGAATCAGAAGCGCCGGGATCGAAAAGGGAACGGTCCTGTCTTCATACAGGCCCCACAGGTGAAAGAACACAAACGGCAGCACGAGCAGGGCGGAAAACTGGTGCAGTTGCGTGACCAGCTTTCTCAGCTTCAGCTTGTCCCACGCGCCGCTCGCCGTGGTCACCCCGAGGAATGCCGTGAGCGCGAGCAGAAGGTACGCCGTCATCCCGGCCGATCGCGCCATGTACCAGTGAACCCGATTGGCGCTCGCGGGCGCCGGATTCGTCAGGGCCGTGAGCGCATAGGACGCGAAGACAATCCCGAGGATCACGATCCACGTGTACAAGAACGGCCAACGCTGCGGCCGGGCCATCAGCTGCATGAGATCACGTCTCCTTTCGTGGTCGCGATGAGAAACGAATGGCAAAGGCCTTCATCCCGCGCGGAGGCGAGATAGCGCATGCCCTGGTGCGCTCCGAGCAACAGGGCCACCTTGGCCAGGACTTCGGCCGTGGCGAGATCGTCCGCCGCGACGGACACGGAGACCGCGTCGGTTTCGGCGGGCAACCCGGTGAACGGGTCGATCAGGTGGTGCATCACGCGCCCGGACGGCAGTCGCCAACGGCGCTTGTACGTTCCGCTCGTTGCGACGCCGCCGCGTTGGACCATGAAGGTGCCAATGGGTTCCGCTTCGCCGAACGGATTCGCCACCCGGACGGGCCACGGTTCGCCCTCGCTCACGACCTGGACGTCTCCGCCCGCCGAGACGGCGAAACCCCGAAGTCCGTCGGCGCAAAGCTGCTCTGCGCACCGCGCCACAATCCACCCCTTTGCGATCCCGCCGAGATCGACCTCGTAGCCAGGGAGAAGCCGGACGGCCGGACCGGCGCGAAACTCGATGGGCGGCGCCACGGGCGGGACGCGCGTGGACGCGAGGATGGGCTCGACGGTGACGCTGAGCCGCTCAAAGCTTAGGCCGTAGCCGATCCGGCGCATGTCCTCGCCGACGAACGGGTCAAAATAGCCCCGTGTCTGTTCGAACCAATGCGCCGCGAGTTTCAGCACCTCGTCGAGCTCGGGACAGACCATGAACCACGATCCCGCCTGCTGATTCAGGCGAGACAGCTCGCTTTCCGGATCAAATCGGGAAAAGATGCGCTCGTAGCGGCGGATTGCGGCCTCCAGCCGGCACGCGAGGTTCGACAGCTCGGGGGCCGTGAGCCAGTGTCTGACGAACAGCTCGACGTCGGTGCCCATGGCGTGAAACGCGGTGGATTGCATGGCATTCACCTCAAGATGCGGAGGTCACGGGCCCCGGAAAGCTCGGCATGGCGCTGCCCCCGGATGACGAACCGCTGGATGACGAACCGCTGGATGACGAACCGCCGGATGACGAACCGCCGGATGACGAACCGCCGGATGACGAACCGCCGGATGACGAACCGCCGGATGACGAACCGCCGGATGACGAACCGCCGCTGGTGAGCGCGGTCGTCGCGTGCGCCTTCACGGCGTGTTGCAGGGCCTCGAGGGTGCGCTCGTCCACGATGCCTGTGGGCGTGAGTCCTTCCGCGTCCTGAAAAGCCTCAACCGCCGCGGCCGTGATCGGGCCGTAGGTGCCTGTGACGGCGTCGTTGAAAAAGCCAAGGGCTGAGAGCGCCTGTTGGAGAGCTACCACCTTGTTGCCCTGATCGCCCTGTTGGAGCACAACGGGATCCGTGACCGCCGTCGTCCGGACAGTCGTATGGCCGGTGGCGGACGACGAGTGGGTCGCACTGGTATGGGTCACCGCATGGCTCGGCTGGCTGGTGGCCGTGGAGTACGAGGGACTCTTCGCGACGGCGTGCCATATGGTGAACATGCCTCCGAACGAGAGCGCGGGCACGGACCAGGACAACGTCGTGAGCCATCGGCTCATCTTTCGCTCTCGCGCGAGCCTGGCAAGCTTCTTGTCGTCTGGCGACATGATCTCTCCTCCTGCGAATCTCATCTTGCTCCGCAGTATTCCATGGCGACCTTGAATTTTCATTGGAGTGGCGTGCGCGGGGCGATGCGGGAGGCGCGTGGCGTGCGCGCGGCGGGCGGCGAGGTTGTACAATGATTGAGGGTTGCTGATTTCGGGAGGGACCGCCGTGGAGGGGCTCGTGGTCATTGAGGTGTGCGCGAATAACCGAATTGCGGGAGCGCGGCTTGACGAGATTGAGCGGCGCGTTCCGGGGACCACGGTGTTGGAGACGGACTGCACGAACACCTGCGGCCTCTGCCAGGTGCGCGCCTTCGCGTATGTGAACGGCAAGCTCGTGCACGATTCGGATCCGGCGCGGTGCGTGCAAAAAGTGGAGGAGGAGGCGCGGGCTGTTCTCAGGTGGCTGACCTCGGGCGAGGATGAAAAAAGCGCGCCGTGAGGCGCGCCGGGCGTTCATCGGTTATTCGTGATGCCAAGAACCGCGGTAGACCTGCCTGCGCTTGCGGCGGTACAGGAAACGGCCGAGATCGAGCGCGAGTGCAATTTTGCCGAGCGCGTCGAGGATGGGCTTGAACGTCCACCAAATCGTGAGCGCGACAAACGCGATCACGCCGAGCAGCACAGCCACGACGGCCAACAGCACGATGAGAAGGATGGTCGCCACGTGCATGGCCAACACCTCGCTTTCCGTTCGCGCAAAGCGAACGAGCTATCCCTATTGTACCGCGCCGGGCGCAGGACTCAACCCACACGCAGGCGCGAGAGATGGAGGCAGACCTGTGGCAACGATTCGAGTGGACAAATGGCTGACCACCGCGGGGTACGGTACGCGCAGCGAAGCGAAGAAGCTGTGCCGCGCGGGCCGCGTGCGCTTGAACGGCGAAACCGTGAAAGACGCCGCGAAACACGCCGATCCGGCCGCGGACGTGCTCGAGGTGGACGGTGAGCCGGTGCCGTACGAGCCGCTCGTCTATTTCATGATGTACAAGCCGCCCGGCTACGTGTCCAGCACGGACGACCCGCGCGATCCGGTCGTGATCGAGCTGTTGGACCCCGACGACATCTGGCGCGACGTGTTTCCCGTGGGGCGCCTCGACAAGGACGCCGAGGGTCTGTTGCTCCTCACCAACGACGGCCCGTTGGCCCATCGCCTCCTCGCGCCGCGGCGGCACGTGCCGAAGCGGTATCTCGTCCGCGTGCGCGGCGCGCTGGGAGAGGACGATGTGCGCGCCCTGGCCGCAGGCGTGGTGCTGGACGACGGCTACAAGGCGATGCCCGCGGAACTCGAGGTGTTGCGATCCGGCGCCGAGTCGGAGGCCATCATCCAGGTGTACGAAGGCAAGTATCACCAGGTGAAGCGCATGTTCGCCGCGCTCGGCAAGCGGGTGACGTTCCTGAAGCGCATCAGCATGGGGCCGCTTTCGCTCGATCCGTCCTTGAAGCCCGGTGAATACAGGCGGCTGACCGAAGGCGAGATCGAGGCGCTGCGGACGTATGACGGAAGATAGGCAGATTTTCGAAGCGAACGTCAGGCGCGCGTGGTACACTTAAGAGAAACCCTGGTGAGGAAAAGCATGTCTGTGGAGGTGCAGAAGATGGACATGGAAGATCAGTTGCGCAGAATGGTGGACTTGGGGATTGGACTCATCACCTACAGCAGTGAGAAGCTCGCCGAGGCCGCCAGGCAGTGGGCCGAGGAGAAGCGCATGACGCCTCAGCAGACGAAGGAATTCGTTCAAGAGTTGGTCGAGCGCGGGGAGAAGGAGCGCGCGGAGTTCCAGAGCTCCATCCAGGAGAATGTTCAGCGCGCGCTGACGCGGCTCGGCATTCGGGAGGATCAGGAGACGTTGCGCGCGGAAATCCGCCAGCTTCGCGCGATGATCGAGCGCCTGGATGCTCGCGTGGCGGAACTCGAGTCCAAGCTCGGCGGCTCCGGCGAAGCCCAGGCGTGAACGCGAGGGTCGGCGCAACGTCGCTTTTTGCCGCAAAGGAGTAAACCATGGTCGGAGGACACATGCTCGGCAGACGGGTGCGCCATCTGTCCCGGTACAAGGACATCGCGCAAATCCTGGTCGCGAACGGCTTCGGCTGGTTCATCGATGAAATAGGGCTCCTGGATTTGCTCTCGCTTCCTCGCAGGCTGTTGTCGGGACGCGAAGATCGCGAGTCGATGTCGACGTACGAGCGGGTTCGGGTGGTGCTCGAAAAACTGGGCCCCACCTTTGTCAAGCTCGGTCAAATCGCGAGCCTGCGGGCGGACGTGTTTCCGCCCGAGCTCATCGAGCAACTCGCCAAGCTCCAGGACGACGTGCCTCCCGTGGCGTTTTCTGAAGTGAAGAAGATCGTCGAAGATGAGCTTGGCCAGCCGCTTTACGAGATTTTCAGGGCGTTCGACGAGGAGCCCGTCGGCTCGGCGTCCATCGGCCAGGTGCATCGCGCGGAACTCCAGAATGGAGACGAGGTGGCCGTCAAGGTCCAGCGCCCGGACATCCGGCGGAAGATCGAGGTCGATCTCGACATTCTGATGGACCTCGCCCGGCTGGCCGAGCGCCACTTCGAATGGGCGGCGTACTACGAGCTGACGGGCGTGGTGGAGGAATTTCGCCACACGCTCTTGAACGAGCTGAACTACACCGTGGAGGCGCACAACGCGGATCGGCTGCGGCGCGTCCACGAAGGCGATCCCGGCGTCCGCATCCCGGAGATTTACTGGGAGTACACGACCCCGCGCGTGCTCACGATGGAGTACGTGCGGGGCATCAAGTTGCAGAACCGGGACGAGCTCCTCGCCGAAGGATACCGCACGGACGAGATCGCCCGCCGCGTGACGCACGCCGTGCTCACCCAGATGCTCGTGCACGGGGTGTTCCACGCAGATCCCCACCCGGGCAACCTCGCGGTCCTGCCGGATCACAGCATCCTGTTCATGGATTTCGGCATGGTGGGCAGGCTGTCGGCCGACATGAAGCAACACCTGGCCGCGCTCGTCATCGCGCTGATGCGCCGGGACACGCGGGCCATCCTCCGCGTCCTGAACCGCATGGGCGTCGTTCCGCCCGACATCGACGAACATCGGCTGTACCGCGACGTGGATCACCTGCGCGAAAAGTATTACGAGCTTCCGCTGACGCAGATCAGCCTCGGCGAGGCGGTGAGCGAACTGTTTGCCGTCGCCTATCGCCATCGCGTTCGCATTCCGTCCGATCTCGCCCTGGTGGGCAAAACCCTGGTGACGGTCGAGGGCGTCGTGGAGGGGCTGGATCCGTCGTTTCGCATCCTTCACATCGCCGAGCCGTTCGGACGGGCCCTGCTCAAGGAGCGGGCGCGACCTCGTCAGTTCGCCTCGTACCTCGCCCGCGGCGCCGTCGAAGGGCTGGAGTTCCTGAGCGACGTGCCGCGCCACGTGATCGACATTCTTCGCCACTGGCGACAAGGGAAAATTCGCATCGAGCTCGAAATGGCTGAATTGGACGCGCTCACCCGGCAGTTGGTTCGGATTGGGAATCGGCTTTCGTTCAGCATCACGCTGCTCGCCTTCAGCATCTTCATGACGGGCCTGCTCATCGCCACGGTGCTGAAGAAATCCCCGGCGGGCCTTTGGTCGTTTCCCACCACCGAGGTCGGCGTGGCGGTCGGCTTGTTTCTGCTCTTTCTGCTGATCCTTTCGATCTGGCGTTCAAACAAGTGACCGAGGGGCGATGGTCGTGCGAGAGATCGAAGTGTTTCAGGTGGATGCGTTCACCGAAGAGCCATTTTCGGGCAATCCGGCGGGTGTCGTGATCGACGGGGGAGACTTGCCGCGCGATCTGCGGCAGCGCGTCGCGCGCGAGATGAACTGCTCGGAGACGGCGTTTGTGGTGCAGTACGAGCGGGATCGGTTCCGGTTCCAGTACCACACGCCGGAGGCGGAGGTGGACCTCTGCGGGCACGCGACCATCGCCGCGCTGCATCTTTTGCGCGAGCGGCAGGACATTGTCGGCGACATCGTGGCGGAGACGCGGGCTGGGCTTTTGCCCATGCGCATCGAGGAGGAGGGGCCCGTTTGGATGCGCCAGGCGGAGCCGAAGTTCCGCGAGGTCCCCGATGATGCCCGCGCGGCCTTGCGCGAGGCGCTCGGGCTTCGCGAGGACGACATCCCCGGTGAACTGCCGTTCGCGCTGGCGTCCACCGGCATATGGCAGGTGATGCTTCCGGTGGTCTCCCGCACTCGCCTGTTCGAGTTGGTGCCGGATCTGCCGCGCCTGCGGGACGTGTCGCGGCGGCTTGGCGCCATCTGCGTGCACGTGTATGCGCTTGATCCGGAGGATCGAACGGCGCTCGCCGTGGCGCGCGACTTCGCGCCCGCGGTCGGCGTCGCGGAAGATCCGCACACCGGCACGGCTGCGGGCGCGTTGGCGTGCCTCCTGGTCGATCGCGCCGTCGCCCCGGCGGGCGAGATGGCGTTTGAGCAAGGCGCCAACCTGGGGCGGCCCGGGCGGATCCTGGCGCGCGTCGAAGCCGGTCCTCCGATGCGCGCCTGGGTCGGCGGCCATGCGGTGACCATGCTGCGCGGAGAGATGCGCATCGCGAAATGAGGCCCCCGCAGACGCCATCTTCTTTCAGTCGCGATCAGCGCGAGGCGAGGCGGTTGATCTCGTCGCGGTACCAGCGCGCGATGGCCTGCATCGCCGCGTTCATCGCGGGCGCAGGCTTTGCCGGGCCCTCGTAGACGAGCGCCTCATCGGGTTCGCCTGCGTCCATGTGCCGCAGGGTGATGCGGACGTGCGCTTCGCTCCCGTCCACGGCGACGGAAGCCGTTCGGCTGGGCCGTCCAGGGTGGGAGAAGGTGAGCTTGACTCCGCCTGTCACGGGCTCGTAGGTCATGCGCCCGTCGAACGTCGACGCGATGTCGGCCGCTTCGCGCACCGCGGCGAGACAACGCTCGAAGCCGTTCGCGGGTTCCTTCGTTTCGCTCATCGCTTCGCCTCCTTCCACATGAGGCGTGATGGAACGGGAATATTGTATCCGAGTCGCGCAAAGAGGTGGTGACATCGTGCAGAAGGGCGTCATTCGCTGGGTTCATCCGAGTGGGAAGAGCGGGATCCTGCGCGTGCGAGGCGGATTCGACCTGCCGTTCGACCTTTCCGACGGTCCAGGGGCGGGCGCCGTCCGCCCGGGCGATCACGTCGCTTTCGACGTGGTGCAGACGCCTGCAGGGCCGGTGGCGTACAACCTCGTGAGGCGAAGGTGAAGGTGAGGACTGTCAAGAAGGTTGGTGGCTCGGGACGGAATCGAACCGCCGACACGAGGATTTTCAGTCCTCTGCTCTACCGACTGAGCTACCGAGCCACGTGGTTGCGGGGGCAGGACTCGAACCTGCGACCTTCGGGTTATGAGCCCGACGAGCTGCCAACTGCTCCACCCCGCGCCGAAGCGCATTGCGCGTTTCAGAAACGGACGCCCAGGCTTCGCTTTCGCCTGGGCGCTCTCTGGTGACCCCAGGGGGATTCGAACCCCCGTTACCACCGTGAAAGGGTGGTGTCTTAACCACTTGACCATGGGGCCAGGTTGGCTCCCCGAGCAGGATTCGAACCTGCGACCCTCCGGTTAACAGCCGGATGCTCTACCGCTGAGCTATCGAGGAACGGTGGGTGGTGGAGGTAGCCGGATTCGAACCGACGCCCCCCTGCTTGCAAGGCAGGTGCTCTCCCAACTGAGCTATACCCCCACAAAGGACGCGCCCCCGGCTGCGCCGAAGGGCGCGTCCTCGTTGCGCCGTGCTTGGCTGGGGAAGAAGGATTCGAACCTTCGATCGCGGTACCAAAAACCGCTGCCTTACCACTTGGCTATTCCCCAGCATTTGGGGTGAGTGATGGGATTCGAACCCATGCATGCCGGAACCACAATCCGGTGCGTTAACCCCTTCGCCACACTCACCACACGCAAACGTACGTAAAGCAAACCCCAACGCGAAAGCGTTGGGCTGGTGGAGGGGGCAGGATTCGAACCTGCGAAGCATTACGCAACGGATTTACAGTCCGCCCCATTTGGCCACTTTGGTACCCCTCCGCGACCTGCGCCGCCGCGAATCGGAACTCGATCGCGCCGCGCGCACTGAGTACATTACCATGGTCCCGCGAGGGAAGTCAAGTCTTATCGCGACATTTTTTGTCCCCTTCGCCGCCAGCGCCGAGGCGCGCTTTCGTGGTAACATGGGGGAGTGGAAACGATCCCATTCGGGGAAATCGATGGCGATTCATCAAAGGGAGCGTGTTGGGATGCAGAAGGCCGTCGAGCTCGAGGTGGAGGGTCTCATCCTGCGCGGCATGGAACACGTGCCGGACGAGGCGGCGAAAGATCCGGTGCCTGCCGCCATCCTGTTTCACGGGTTCACCGGAACCCACATCGAGCCGCATCAGCTGTTTGTGAAGTTGAGCCGGGCCCTCGAGGCCGAGGGGGTGGCGGCGTTTCGATTCGACTTCGCCGGAAGCGGCGACTCGGACGGCGAGTTCCATGAGATGACCGCCTCGTCCGAGATCCGGGACGCCAAGGCGATTCTCGATTGGGTCAGGCGAGATCCGCGCATCGACTCCTCGCGCGTGAGCCTCGTCGGCCTGAGCATGGGCGGCTACGTCGCGTCGATTGTGGCGGGCGACGAGCCGGAGAAGGTGGACCGCCTGGTGCTGCTCGCGCCTGCCGGCAATATGGCCGAGATCGCCGAGAAGCAGGCCGAAGCGCTCGGGGCGGCGGCTGACGCCGATGTCGTCGATCTCGGCGGGAACCTTGTCGGCCGCAAGCTGTACGAAGATCTGAAGCAGATCGACGCGTTTGAACGGGCGAAGCCATTCCGCGGCAAGGTGCTCATCATTCACGGTATGGAGGACGAGGCGGTTCCGTACGAGGTTTCTCTGAAGTATCAGAACGAGGTGTACGGCGAGCGCGCGCGGCTGCATCTCATCGAAGAAGCGGATCACACGTTCAACAACCGCCACTGGGAGGCGGAGGTCATTCGGGAGACCGTGCGGTTCCTGACCGACGTGGATCGGGCGTGATCGCGATGCGTTCACAGGAGGTGGAGGGGTGAAGCGGCTGTTCATCCTCGGCGCCGGATCGATGGCCGAGTCGTTTATCAAAGGTATCGTGGAAGAGGGCGTGATCGACCCGCGGGACATCTTCGTATGCAATCGATCGCGCCACGAGCGATTGATGGAATTGCGTGAATGGTATGGCATCACGCCCGCCGAGTCGGTGGCGCGCGCGGCGGACAGCGATCTTGTGATTCTCGCGGTGAAGCCGTACGACATGATGGAGGCGCTGAGGCAACTGCGGCCTCATCTGTCGAACCAGGTGATCCTGTCGTTCGCCGCGGGGATTCCCATCGACGCCATTCGCCGCGCCACGGGCGGGCATCCGTACATCATCCGCACCATGCCGAACGTCCCTGTGGCGGTGATGCAGGGCGCCATCGCGCTGTCGGCGCCGCCGACCGTGCCAAGGGACAAGCTGGACCGCGTCATTGAGATGCTTGCGGGCCTCGGGCAGGTGGTCGAAATCGAGGAGGGGCTCATGGACGCGGCCACCGCGTTTTCGGGCAGCGGGCCGGGGTTCATCAGTTACCTCCTCGAGGCCATGGAGCAGGCCGCCGTCGATCTCGGCTTCGAGCCGGAGTTGGCGCGCAAGCTCCTGGTCCAGACCGTGATTGGTACGGCGCACGTCCTGCGCGAGTGGAACCTGAGCCCGAGCGAGCTGCGCCGCCGCGTCACCTCGCCCAACGGCACCACGCACGCGGGCGTCGAGGTGATGAAATCCCGCGGCGTGTACGACGCCATCATCGAGGCGGTGCAGCGGGCGGCCGTCAGGGCGGAGGAAATGGGGCGCGAGTACACGCGCGAGGCGTGAGGCGCCCTCCATCCGGCGCCGTCACCCGGGCCGATGCTCTGTCCGCCCGGCGACGAGATCGAGCGCGTGGGGAAGGATGGGGGCGATGACCCGGAAGCCTTCCTCGACGGCCCGCGGGCTGCCCGGGAAGTTCACGATCAGCGTCTGCCCGCGGATGCCAGCCGTCTGGCGCGAAAGCATCGCCTGCGGCTTCGCGGGCCACGCCGAGGCGCGCATCGCCTCGCCGATGCCCGGGATTTCCCGCTCAATGACGTCCCGCGTGGCCTCCGGCGTGACGTCGCGCGGGCCGAGCCCCGTCCCGCCGGTGGTGGCGACGAGGTGCAGGCCCTCCAGCGCCAGCGCGCGGAGGCGCGTCGCGATGCGGGCGCGATCGTCCGGAACGACGATGGCATGTCGCACCTCAAAGCCGGCGTCGCGCAGAAGCGCCGCGAGCAGGGGCCCGCTTTCGTCCACGCGTTCTCCTCGGCTGGCCGAGTCGCTGACGGTGACCACGGCGGCTGTGCGCACGGTCGAATCCATGTTGTACCTCCTCTGGGTGGGGTTATCCATTTGCTTCCATGTTGAGCCTCTCTTCTCACTGTGACACAATAACCGTGGAGGTGGCAAACGTGGCGCTGCATACGGAATGGGTTCGATATGGCGAAAACGGCGAGTACTTGGGTTACTTGGCCCACCACGACCGGCTGTCGGACGGGCAACCGGCGGTCATCGTGCTGCAGGAGATCTGGGGCGTCGACGATCACATCCAGGACGTCGCGGAGCGGTTCGCTCGCGCCGGCTACGTGGCGCTCGCGCCGGACCTGTACGCGGAGGGCGGGAATCGCAGGCCCGGGCTCGAACCGGAAGCCATCGAGGCGGTGAAGCGGTTTCTCGACTCGGTGCCGCCTCAGGCGTGGCACGACGCGGCGGAGCGCGATCGCGCCCTGGAGACGCTGCCCGAGCCGGAGCGGACGACGGTGCGCCACACCTTTGGGCAGTTGTTCGGCGGCCTGAACCTCGACGCGTACAACCAGCACCTGCTGGCCGCGGCGAGCTTTTTGCGGGACACGTATCCCATGACGAAGGGCCAGCCGGTCGTCTCCGTGGGGTTCTGCATGGGCGGCGGCTTGTCCGCTCGGCTGGCGACGCTTGATCCCAAGCTCGCGGGGGCGGTCATTTTTTACGGCCAGGCGCCGAGCGCAGACTGCATTCCGGCCATTCAGTGCCCGGTGCGCGGTTTCTACGCGTCGCTCGATCCGCGCATCACGGACGCGGTTCCGGCGTTTGCCGAAGAAATGAAGAAGGCCGGGAAGGACTTCCAGTACCGCGTGTACGAGGGCGCGCACCACGCGTTCTTCAACGACACGCGCGCGTCGTATCATCCCCGGGCGGCGCGATCGGCCTTCGCGGAAGTTCTGACGTTCTTCAACCAGGTGACGGGAGGCGTATGAATTCGCCGCGCACAGGCGCGGCTTTTGGGAGGGATGCAAACGGTGAGCAAGGCGCTGCAGGCGTACGAAACGTGGTTGCAACAACCTCATCTGCCTGAACATCTGCGCGCGGAACTCGAGCGCATTCGCGGAAACGACGCGGAAATCGAGGATCGCTTCGGGGCGGATCTCGACTTTGGCACCGGCGGTCTGCGCGGCATCATGGGCGCGGGGCTGAATCGGATGAACGTTTATACGGTGCGGCGCGCCACCGCGGGTCTGGCGCTTCACCTGAAGGAGCGCTTTGGCGAGGAAGCGGGAAGGCGTGGCGTGGCCATCGGCTACGACGTGCGGCACAACTCGCCGGTGTTCGCGGAGACCGTTGCGCTGACGCTCGCGGCGTTTGGCATCAAGGCGTATCTGTCCCCAGTGGTCTGCCCGACGCCCGAGCTGTCGTTCGCGGTGCGGGATCTCGGGTGCGCGGCCGGCGTCATGATCACCGCGAGCCACAACCCGCCCAAGTACAACGGCTACAAGGTGTATAACGAGCACGGCGGCCAGATCCTGGAGGACGACGCTCGCGACATCAAAGCGCGCATGGAGACGTTCCAGGACGTGTTCGCCATTCCGCACCTCACGCGCGAAGAGGCGGAGTCGAGGGGGCTATTGGTCTCCATTCCGGCGTCGCTTCGCGCCAAGTACGTGGAGACGGTCGTGCGCGAGGTCCGGGATCCGCGCCTCGGCGAGGAGCGATCCCGCCTCTCCATCGTGTACACGCCGCTTCATGGCACCGGGAACATTCCCGTGCGCGAGGCGCTCCGCGCGGCCGGTTACACCCGCGTCCATCTCGTGGCGGAGCAGGTCGAGCCGGACGGCGACTTCTCGACCGTGAAGAGTCCGAACCCCGAGGAGCAGGAGGCGCTGTCGCTCGGCGTGAAGCTCGCGGAGGAGGTCGGGGCGCACCTCGTCATGGGCAACGACCCCGATTGCGATCGCGTCGGGATCGCCGTCCGCGACGCATCCGGGCGCATGCAGCTTCTGTCGGGGAATCAGGTCGGGGCGCTCATCGTCCACTACCTCTGCGAGCGGCACCGCGAGACGGGCGGATTCGACCTGCCGCCCATCGTGTTCAAGACCATCGTCACGTCTGACATGGGGAAGCACATCGCCGAGTCCTACGGCGTGCACGTCGAGGAGACCTTGACGGGCTTCAAGTACATCGGGGATCGCGTCACGCGCCATGAGGCGGACGGGACCTACCGCCTGCTCGCTGGCTACGAGGAGAGCTATGGCTATCTGGTGTCGCCCATCGTTCGCGACAAGGACGGCGTCCAGGGGGCGCTCGTCATCGCCGAGATGGCGGCGTGGCACCTGGCGCACGGCCGGACGCTCACGGATGTACTTCGCTCCCTGTACGAGCAGTACGGCTGGTATGGAGACAAACTCGTCAACGTCGAACTCGAGGGCCACGACGGCGTGGATCGCATGAAGCGGGCGCTTCAGGATCTGCGGCATCGCCCGCTCGAGGTGCCGGGGCTCAAGCTCGTGGCTGTGGAGGATTATCTGGCGCGCGAGCGCCGATTCCCGGGGACGGATCGGGTGGAATCCTTGACGCTGCCGGTCTCCGACGTGCAGAAATTTATCTTTGAGGGCGGCCATTGGGCGGCCATTCGCCCATCCGGCACGGAGCCGAAGATGAAGATGTACTTCGGCGTGCGGGGGAAGAGCGAAGCGGAGCGGGACGAGCTCCTGGACAAGCTGGCCGAGGCGCTCACGGCGAGGGCGCGCATGGAATGACGGCGTGGCGGAGGACGCTCGTCATCCTGTGGTGTGCGAACTTCTGCGCCGCCATGGGCATGAGCCAGATCATCCCGTTCATTCCGCTCTACCTGGCTGAACTCGGGCTGCACACGGAGCGGAGCATCGATCACTGGGCGAGCTGGGTGTTTTCCGCGCAGTTCGTGACTTCGTTCATGTTTCAGCCCATTTGGGGCTCGCTCGCGGACAGATATGGGCGCAAGCCCATGCTGTTGCGCGCGGGCTTCGGCATGGGCGTGATGACGGCGCTCATGGGGCTCGTCGGAGCCCCGTGGCAACTCCTGGTCCTCCGGCTCATCAACGGCGTGTTTTCCGGGTTCATCGCGATGGCCATCTCGCTTCAAGCCTCGGTGACGCCCGCGGAGAACGCGGGCCGGGCGCTCGGCACCCTCCAGACCGGAAACATCGCCGGATCGCTCATCGGTCCGCTCGTCGGGGGACTGTTGGCCGAGTGGCTGGGCTTTCGCGGCTGCTTCTTCTTCACGGGCGCGATGCTCGTTCTGGCGAGCGTCATCGTACTCCTGTTCGTGCACGAGCCCAAGGGAGCACGGCGCGCGCGGGCGAAGTCGCGCGGATCCTGGCGCAGCCTTGCGGGCCTTTGGCCCGTGTTTCTGGGCTCCTTCATGACGCAGCTCGCCATGATGAGCATCGAGCCCATCGTGACCATCTTCACCCGCAGCATCTATCAGGGCGCGCACCTCACCCTTGC
Organism: Alicyclobacillus fructus; assembly: GCF_017329605.1. GTDB lineage: Bacteria > Bacillota > Bacilli > Alicyclobacillales > Alicyclobacillaceae > Alicyclobacillus > Alicyclobacillus fructus. The sequence continues at coordinate 30,604 of NZ_JAFMTY010000013.1, read as the reverse complement.
CGCGGGGCTTGTGGTGGCCACGAGCGGGATCGCCAACCTCATCGGCACGCCGACCTTGGGCCGGGTGGGCGATCGCGTCGGACAGCAGCGGGTGCTCCTGCTCGCGCTCCTCGGCGCCGCCTGCGCGTTTGTGCCACAGGCGCTTGCGCACGCCTTGTGGCTGCTTCTCCTCGGCCGGTTCCTTCTGGGGCTGTTCGTGGGCGGCATGCTGCCGTCGCTGCAAGCGCTCGTGCGCAAACTGGCCCCCGAAGACAAGCAGGCGACGGCGTACGGCCTGAATTCGAGCGCGACCTTTTTCGGCAACTTGGTCGGGCCGCTTATCGGCGGGCAGGTCGCCGCGATGTACGGCATCCGCTCCGTGTTTTACGTGACGATGGCGCTTCTGTTGCTGAACGCGGCCGTCATCAGGATCAATCAGCGTCGGCTCGTGCGCCACGACGCCGAGGAGGTTTAGGCTCGCCCGAATGTGGCCATGATGGTGGCCATCTGGATCCGGTCAGGGGGGCGGGACGTTGAAACCGCGGTTTGTGCGCGTGATTCACCTCGTCGTCGCGAGCGTCATGTTGGCGTGCACCGTCATCAGTCTGGCGGCCATCGCGCTCGAGTTGGCGGTCCGCCGCCTCGCGTCGTGAGCGGGGCGAGGGCGAGGCACGACAGGTGCGGAACACCTCAACGAACGATGGGGGCATAGGCCAGTGGCTGTGCAGGGATTTGCCAAGGACGTCGTGGACGTGCTCGGCGTCAGATTCCACCGCGTGACGATGGCGGAAGCGGTGGAGAAGATCCTCTTCTGGACGGCGGACGGCGGCCATCACCTGGTGGTGACGGCGGGGCCGGAATTTGTCATGCAATGCCAGCGCCAGGAGGCGCTTCTTCGCCTCGTCAATTCGGCCGATCTCGTCACCGCCGACGGCATCGGCGTCGTCTGGGCGGCTCGCAGGCAGGGGCGCCCCGTGCCCGAGCGCGTGACGGGCGTGGAACTCGTGCCTCAGGTGTTGTCGGAGGCCATGCGGCGCAATCAGCCGCTCAGGGTTTACCTGCTCGGGGCCACCGAGGCGTCGCTCGCCGCGTGCCTTGAGCAACTCCGGGCCCAGTACCCCGCGCACGCGTTTGCAGGGCATCACGGGTATTTTCAGCATCCGGATCTCGGGCGGATTCTCGAAGAGATCCGAGCGTTTCGCCCGCACCTTTTGCTCGTGGGCATGGGGCAACCGCGCCAGGAACTGTTCCTGCGAGACGTGATGGGCAAGCTGCCGCCGCTCGTGGGGATGGGCGTGGGCGGCTCCATCGACGTGTGGGGCGGCACCGTGCGCCGGGCCCCGGAGGCGTTTCGGCGCATGAATCTGGAGTGGCTGTATAGGCTCATCACGGAGCCCAAGCGGTTTCGCCGGCAGCTCGCGCTGCCGAGGTTCGCCTTGAAGGTCATCTCATCGCCCGCCAAGCGCGAGGCGCCGTGATCGCAGCCTTCCTCAACATTGTCAAGGAAAAATCCTTGACTGCCCAGAGGCCATCGACTACGATAAGGTTTGTTTTGCGATGGACAAGCGGGATCCCCTGGCTTGCCAAATCCTCTGCGCGCCAAAGGAGGCTCCAGATTGGCACAGCGACGCCTGTTTACCTCGGAATCCGTGACGGAAGGCCACCCGGACAAGATTTGCGATCAGATCTCCGACGCAGTGTTGGACGAGATTTTGACATATGATCCGCTCGCGCGCGTCGCGTGCGAGACGTCGGTGACGACGGGACTCGTGCTCGTCATCGGCGAGATCACGACGAACTGCTACGTGGACATCCCAAAGGTGGTGCGCCGGACCATCTCGGAGATTGGCTACACCCGCGCGAAGTTCGGGTTCGACGCCGAGACGTGCGCCGTCATCACGTCCATCGACGAGCAGTCGCCCGACATCGCCCAAGGCGTGGATCGCGCCCTCGAGGTTCGGCACATGACGGACGCGCAGATCGACGAGATCGGCGCGGGGGATCAGGGGCTCATGTTCGGCTTCGCGTGCGATGAGACGCCCGAGCTCATGCCGCTGCCCATCTCGCTCGCGCATCGGCTGGCGCGCCGCCTCGCGGAAGTGCGCAAGAGCGGCGAGCTCACCTACCTGCGTCCTGACGGCAAGACGCAGGTGACCATCGAGTACGAGGGCGACCGGCCTGTGCGGGTGGACACGATTGTCATCTCCACGCAGCACGACGAGCAGACGACGCTTCAGACCGTGGAGCGCGACATGATCGAGCGCGTCATCCGCCCGATTGTCCCGCCGGAGTGGCTGGATGAGAACACGAAGTACCTCATCAACCCGACGGGCCGGTTTGTGATTGGCGGGCCGCAGGGGGACGCCGGGCTCACGGGCCGGAAGATCATCGTCGACACGTACGGCGGGTACGCGCGCCACGGCGGCGGCGCCTTCTCGGGCAAGGATCCGACGAAGGTTGACCGGAGCGCCGCATATGCGGCTCGTTACGTCGCCAAGAACATCGTCGCGGCCGGGCTCGCCAGGAAGTGCGAGATCCAGCTCGCGTACGCCATCGGCGTGGCGCGGCCGGTGTCCATCTCGGTGGACACGTACGGAACAGGGCAGGTCAGCGACGAGAAGATCGTCGAGATCGTCCGCGAGGTGTTCGACCTTCGCCCGGCGGCCATTATTCGCGATCTCGACCTGCGCCGCCCCATCTACCGCCAGACGGCGGCGTACGGCCACTTCGGCCGCACGGACATCGATCTCCCGTGGGAACGGACGGACAAGGTCGATGACATCCGCCGCCTCGCGCTGAGCTGAGCGGCGAGCCGAGCGCGTCGCCGGCGCTGACAAAAGTTTGTCGCGGCGCCAGCGGACCCTCACAAACACCGCTTTTGGCATCGAATGTATGTGACATCACCCTTACACCCCATGATGTGTGCCTTCCGGCGCCCTGCCGGAGGGCATTTTTTTGCCGTCGCGCGCGCATGGGCGTGAATCTGGTATCATCAAGTGCAAGAAGAGATTGGACATTCGGGGTTGCTTTGAACAAGGGGGATGGAATGACCAACGAGCTGCCCATTCGCGTCGCGATTGCGGACGACAATGCGGAATACCGCCTGACCTTGGCGGACCTGTTGGCGTATGAGCCGGATATCGAGGTCGTGGCCGTGTGGGCGAACGGCCACGAGGTGTTGCGCGACGTCGAGCAAGTGCGCCCGGATGTGCTGCTGCTTGACATCACGATGCCCGAGGTCGATGGCCTCTGCGTACTGAAGGCCGCGCCGCTCCTCTCGTGGCGGCCGAAAATCGTGGTGTTGACCATGCACGAGCAGTCGCCGGTGGTGCTCGAGGCGGTTCGGGCGGGCGTGAGCGGCTACATCGTCAAGGACGCGCCGATGGAGGACCTGCTGCGGGCCATCCGCGAGGCGCACGAGGGCCGCGCCATGGTGCACCCACAGGTGATGCGCGCGGTGCTCGGCGAGATCGAGCGGTACGCGAAGCCGAGCGACGGCTGGAAGGATCTTTTGACTGCGCGCGAGTTCGACGTGCTGTGCCAGATGGCCGCCGGCAAGTCGAACGAGCAAATCGCCGAGTCGCTCCACATCACGCTGAAGACGGCGAAAAACCACGTGTCGCACATTCTGGCGAAGCTGAACGTGTCCGACAGGAGCCAGGCGGTGCTGCACGCGTACAGGGAGCGGTGGATTTTGCCGGATCGCCTCTGAAAGCTGACGGCCGCAAGGGTCCCTTCTCGCTCCGGCGCATACGCTGGGGCAAGGGGGTGAGCCCGCATGTGGATGGCGACGGCGTTTGCCGTGGCGGTGGCCGTGTATCTGGCGTGCGCCGTGGCGGGTCGATTTGCGGGCGGGGCGACGACTCGGTCGCAGGGGGGCGAGTGGCTCGTCCTGGTGGCCGAGGGCTGCGGCGGCGCCGTGGAGGGCGTGTTGCGGAAGGCGTGCGGGCGGTGGAGGTCGCCCGTCGCGCGCGTGGTCGTGATCGACGTGGCGCCTGCGGACGAGGCGCGGGCCATCGTCGAGCGCTTGGCGCCGAAGATGGCCTGTGAGGTGGCGTATATCCCGGTGGCGAACCGGGCGGAGGCGGATCGAGAGGTGGCCGCCATCCGCCTGGGTTCCGCGCCGGACGTGCGCGTCCGCGTGATCCACGTGGTCGGCGGCGTCGTCCGCGCCAGCGCCGCGCTTTGAGGTCAGAACACGAATGGCACCGGCGGGCGAGGCTCGCGGTTCAACGCGTCGAGCTTCTGCACGTACCGGAGCGCGTTTTCGAAGTCGCGCGCCTCCGCGAGCCAGCGAATGAGGAGCTGGCAGGCTCGGCGGTGGAGGGTTGCATCGGCCCACTCGGGGAACGACTGCTCGTAGGCGATGAGCCGCTTGCGCAGCGCCGCGCGCTCGCGCGGCCGCTTGGCGTAGGCGGCCTCCATGTCGAGGAGTTTGAGCTTGAGCCGCGCCCGCTTCGCGGTGAGATCCTCGAGGTCCGGCAGTTCCGCCGCGATGGCTTGCGCGCTCTCGAGCAACGTCGCCGCGCGGTCGATCTCGCCCTCGTCCAACTGCCGCGCGATCTCGTCGGCGAACGCGGCGAGATCGCGCCCGGGCGAGACGGCGGTCATGAGGTACGCGCGCTCTAGCCGGGTGGACAAGCTGGCCGCGCCGGGGGCCGCCCCGAGCAGGCGCACGCGGAGCGACGCTTCGATCTCGGCGAGCCGCCCCACAAACAGCAGAGTCGACGCCTGCTCCGCGAGCGCCTTCGCCTGCGCCGGATCGACGGCGAGGTGGCGAAGCGCGTCCGCGATGAGTTCCTCGGCCACGACGAAAAGCGCCGGCGCGGAGGCGGCCATCCGCTCGGCCGCGGCGAGGTACGGCCGATCCTTAGGCGCCGCGGGGGGCTTGGACACCGGCAGAGCGGCGTCCGCCGGTGCGAATTCGGCCCGCAGGCGCGGCTGCGGATCGAAGCTCGTGCGCCGCCACGGGACGTCGAAACCCTCGGCGTGCGGGTCGAGATCGTCGAGGTGGAGGTACAGCTCCAGGGCGAGCGCGTGGAGCTCGTGCGACGGAATGGCGTGCGTGGCCGCGAGGGCGTCGACGCGCGCGAGGGCGTCCTTCCACAGGCGCACGGCGCCGGGGACGTTGCCGCGATCGCACTCCGCAAAGCCGAGCTCCCGCAATGCGTAGAACGCGAGGCGGGCGTCGTCCGCGCTTTGCGCCGCCTCCGCGAGCGGGATGAGCAGCGCCACCGCCTCTTCCTCTTCGCCGAGGCCTCGCAGGGCGCGCGCGAGCGTGAGCCGGTACTCGCTCAGGCTGCGCGTGTGAAACGACGCCTCCGGCAGGTGCGTGAGGATGTCGCGTGCGCGATGAGGGTGTCCGGCGGCCACGTCGTACTGGGCGACGCGGATGGCCGCCTGGAGCAGGGCGTGCGGATCGACGTCGGCCAGCAATCGGTCGATGGGTTCGCCGAGGCGATCCGCCACTCGGATGAGGAGCGGGTACGGCGCAAGGGCCCTGCCCGATTCAATTTCGTCCAACAGGTCCGGGCTGGCGAGATCATCCGCCAGTTCGGCCTGGCTCAGTCCGCGCGCTGTGCGGAGGGTTCGGATGGTTTCTCCTATCGACACGTCCACACCCACTTCCTCTAGCTTCCGAATTAAGTTTCACATATTGGCATGGATTTGACAAGATTCAAAGGAATTCTCCATCCTGATCGTGGCCGAGGTCTGTCGCTTCTTGCTACAATAAGGCCAGTACCAGTGAGCGGAGGGAAAACGTGTGCCTACCGTGTTGGTGGTGGACGACGAGGCGTCCATTCGCACGTTGGTGGAATACAACTTCAGTCGTTCGGGATTCGACGTGGAGACGGTAGACGACGGCCGCGTCGCGTACGAGAAGCTGAAGCAGAGCGCGTCGAAGTATGATCTCGTCGTGCTCGACCTGATGCTTCCCGGGATGGACGGGCTCGAGGTGTGCCGGCGCCTCCGCCAGGAGGGCGTCAAGATCCCCATCATCCTCCTGACGGCGCGGGATGAGGAGGTAGATCTCGTGCTTGGCCTCGAGCTTGGCGCGGACGACTACGTCACCAAGCCGTTCAGCCCGCGGGAGCTCGTCGCGCGCGCCAGGGCGGTGCTGCGCCGCACCGAGAGCCGCGAGGAGGATGCCCAGCCCACATCGAGCGGGAAGGTGCTGCGCGCGGGCAACATCGTGATGGACGTGGCGCGCCACGAGGTCCGCGTGCGCGGCCAACTCGTGGAGTTCACGCCCAAGGAATTCGAACTCCTGCAATACTTCATGGAGAATCCCGAGCACGTGCTGTCGAGAGATCAGCTTCTGGACCGCGTCTGGGGATACAGCGCCGCCACGGACACGCGCATCGTCGACGTCCATGTCTCGCATCTTCGCGAAAAGATCGAGGATGATTCCAAGAATCCCAAGTACATTCGCACGGTGCGGGGCATCGGATACAAGTTCACGGAAGGCACGTCCGGGTCATGATCCCGTTTGCCATCGGGCTCGGCGTCGGGCTCGCCATCGGCGCGCTGTTCGCGGTGTGGCAGATGAGCTGGTTTCGCAGCCTCAGGCGATACCTGCTCGACGCCATGGACGCCATCGTCCAGGGCCGCTACGACGTGCGCATGTACGAGTACCGGAGCCGCCCCGCCGAGATCGCCATCTTTCGCCACTTCAACCGCATGGCCGAGCGCATCCAGGAGACGCTGGCGGATCTGTCGCAGGAGCGAGACATTCTCCGGCACATCCTGCAGAACATGACCACCGGCGTCATCTACCTCAGGAGCGACGGCCAGGTGCAGATGGTCAACCACGCCGCCGAGCGGCTGTTCCGCCGGCCGGTGGAGCAGTGGAAGGACCGAGATCACTGGACCGTCTTTCGCAACTACCAGCTCGGCTCGGCCATTGATCACGCCCTGCTCTTCGGCACCCCCTGGTCCGGCGAGTTCCAGATCCGCGAGGGGGTCACCGTCGCCGTGCGCCTCGTGCCCATCTCCGCCGCGCCGCGCATGCGCAACAAGGCCGACGGCCGGCACGACGTGCTCATGCTGGTGAACGACGTGTCCGAGTGGCGCCGCCTCGAGCGCATGCGCAGCGACTTCGTCGCCAACGTCTCGCACGAGCTAAAGACGCCCATCGCCGCGATTCGCGGCTTCGCTGAGACGCTGCTCGACGGCGATGTGGACGAGGAGGCGCGCCAGAAGTTCTTGCGCACCATCTACGAGGAGTCGCTTCGCATGGGCAATCTGGTGTCCGATTTGCTCGAGCTCTCGAAGCTCGAGGCGAGCGACAGCCACGTGGATCCGGTCGCCGTGGATCTGTACGAGGTCCTCGTCCGCGCCGTCGATCGCGTCCGCCCAGTCGCGGACGAAAAGGAAATTGCCATCGAATTGCCGCGCCCGCAGCGCCTGCACGTCTGGGCCGAGCCGGATCTCCTGCTGCAGGTGTTTCTGAACCTCCTGACCAACGCCATCCACTACTCGCCGCCGAAGAGCCGCATCTCCGTCTCGTGGGACGTGTTGGTCGATCGCGTCAAGGTGCACGTGAAGGACAACGGCATCGGCATTCCCAAGGAGTCGCTGCCGCGCGTGTTTGAGCGGTTCTACCGCGTGCACAAGGACCGCAGCCGCGCCTCGGGCGGCACGGGCCTTGGGCTCGCCATCGTGAAGCACATCGTCACGTCGCTTGGCGGCGAGGTCGGCGTCGAGAGCGAGGAGGGCAAGGGCAGCGACTTCTGGTTCACGCTCTCCAGGCTCGACGCCCGGCCGTGATCGCCCGGGAAGGGTTGGGAGCTATGGCGCGCGCGTATACCACGTCCTTTCTCGCTCATCGCCTGTGGCAGCAGGCCCTCAACTGGATCTTCCCCTCGAACGACGAGCCCTGTGCCGTCTGCAGCCGGCCCATCCCGCCGCACATGGCGCAAAAGCGGGCCGGCGAGCGGGGCGCGATGCAGCGGCTATGCGCTTTCTGCCAGCAGAATCTCGCGCTCGTGCCCGTGCGGGCGCAGCTGACGACGCTTCGCGCCGGAAAGCGGCGAATCCGGGTCGCGAGCGCCCTCGTCTACGACCACTTCGTGCGCACCCTCATCCGCGCGTTCAAATACGACGGCGTCGTCGAGATCGCCCCGTTTTTCGTGTCCGCCCTTTGTGCCACTCGTCCGGCGCGCTTGCAGGCCGATATCGTGGTGCCGGTGCCCACGGCCCCGGACAGGCTCCGCATGCGCGGGTACGATCACGTCCTGCTCGTCGCCCGCGCCTTTGCAACGGCGGAGGGGCTGCCCTGTGCGCTCGGGCTTGCCCGCCTCGGCACGTCCGGCCACACCCGGTCGCAGACGGCGAAGGACCGGGATCGCCGGCTGAGCGAGCTTGCGGGGCAATTTGTCTCCATCCGCCCCGACGCGGTGCGCGGCCGCCGCGTGCTGCTCGTGGACGACGTGATGACGACGGGAGCCACCCTCGCGACATGCGCGGCCGCGCTGTACGAGGCCGGTGCGGGCGCGGTGGATGCGGCCGTGATCGCGCGGGTGGAGTGACGGGCGGGGGCAGGCGGCAGGGGCTCTGTGCGTGGCAAGGCAGAGGTGCGGACCGGGAGCGGGGATGGCGTGGGCGGCGGCTGCGGGGCGACCGGGAATCCCGACCATGGCGCGGCGATGGCGCACCGGCCGTCGTTTCGGCAGGCGCGTGGCAGGAATTTGTCGGCGGAGCGCGAATCATGTCGGTGGAGGGATGAGCGTGGCCATCGCCAACTGCCGCCGCTGCGGTCGATTGTTCAACCGCGTCGGGCGCGACATCTGCCCCGACTGTGTCAAGGATGAGGACGACAAACTCGCGACGATTCGCGCCTACCTGCGCCAGCATCCGCTGGCGAACATCTACGAGGTTGCCAACGGAACCGACGTGACCTACGAGGAAATTGTCGAGTTCATTCGGGACGGGCGGCTTGTGTTGCGGAACAACCCGAACATGGTGTACCCCTGCGAGCGCTGCGGCACGCCGACGCAGGCGGGCAGGCTTTGCACGAACTGCGCGAAGGAGATGGCGGAGGAGTTGGAGCGCGCGCGGGAAGGGCATCGCAAGACATCTGCGGAGCGACAGGGCGGGTTTTACAGTCGGTCGGATGGCTTTCGTCCGTCATAGCGGTGCTTCACCGTGGACATCGATGAACACCTGGTTCCTGTGGGCGAGGGTGGATGGCATTGAATCGGACCTATGAAGCGTATGAGGCGTGGAGTCGCCAACGGGAGCAGGAACGCGTGGAGCAGCATTTGCCGCTCGTCTATCGCTGTGCACAACAGTTGGTCCAACAGGCGCGGGCGGTCGGTTTGGAACTGGCGGATCTGACGCAAACAGGCGTCTTGGCGCTGTATCGCGCAGCCGCTTCGTTCGATGAGACGCGGAGTTCGACTTTTGGCTCGTATGCCAAGTGGTTCGTGCGCGGCGCGATGCTCGACGAGATCGCCAAGTGTCGCAATGAATCGCGCGCTGTGCGCGATAAGTACCGGGAAATCAGGCGGGCCGAAGAGCGCCTGGCCCAGCGTCTGATGCGCGAGCCGACCCTGGCGGAATTGGCGCAGGAGATGAATGTGGACGTGTCCAAACTTTCGGAATGGTACGTGGAGACAGGCATCCGGGAACCGGCGTCGCTGGACGAGCTCGCGGAACGAGGTGAATGGCCGGAACCGGCGGATGAGGGCCTGGGACAACCTGAACTCCACTTCCTCGCGCAAGAAGAAAAGAGCCGCTTGGTCGAGGCGCTGAGCCAGTTGTCGCAGCGAGAGCAACAGTTGCTCTATCTGTATTATCAGGAAGAGTTGACGTTTAAGGAGATCGGCTACGTGCTGGATATCAGCGAGTCGCAGGCGTCCCGCATTCATAAACAGGCGCTCGCGAGGCTGCGCGCCATTCTGGAGGACGGCGAGCGCTCAGGCTGAGGAAAGAAATCGTGTGCGGCGTGCAAGAAGCGGGCGCCGATTTCCGATGTATATAACGAGGTTATGTGAAACGCGGTGAAATGAGGCGGTGAAGCCCATGGGGGGACCGGATCGAATTTCTGGCCTCGGGCCTTCGGCATACGCATCCTACACGCGCGCGGCGAACGGGCCGCATGAGAAGTCGCAGACACAGGAAGGGAGCGAGGTCTCTGGCGCCGGACGCTCGCGGCTCGACGAGCTGAAGGCACAGATGCAGTCGGGGGCGCCGGTGAACCTGAACCAGCTCGCGGACGCGATGCTGCGCAAGGGGCGCGTGATCGACGTTCAGGCTTGAAGGGCGGTGCGAGGGTGAGCGAGATGCCTGCGCAGACATCGGAGGAGTTGCTCGGCCTTTTGCAGGAGTTGCTGCAACTCGAGCGCCAGCTCGTGGCAGAGTTGCAGGAGCAGCGCAAAGCGCTCATCGAAGGGCGGGCTCCTTCTGCAAGTCAGCGTGTGGAACACATCCGGCAATTGTGCCATGCCATTCTTCAGGCCGAAGCGCGGCGTCAGGATTGGGCGGCGCGCTTTTGTGCTGAACGGGGGATCGAGGCGGGGGAGGTCCGTTTGGGCGATCTCGTCGCGGATCGGAGGTTTGGCCGAGATCGAGATGCATTGGCCCAGGTCGGCGAAGACTTGATGAATACCTTGCGCGAGGTCGCGCGTCTCCGAGATGAAATCGGGACGCTTGCCGCGCAAGCCAAGGCGTACTCCGATTGCGTCCTCCGGGCCCTCGTGGGCACCGTTCGAACTGGGCCGTACACTTTGGCGGCCATGTCCGGCGGACGGTTCATCGATGTGAGAAGTTGAACTGGGATTGGGGTGACACTTTGTGCCGAGCACGTTTTTGGGCCTGCAGACAGCGCTTCGCGGACTTGAGGTGTCCCAGGCCGGCGTGGCGACCGTCTCGCACAATGTCGACAACGCCGACACACCCGGATATGCCCGCGAGGTGGTGGATATCTCGGAGATGCCCTCCATCCCGCAATACTTGGGGGGCAACCTTTCAGCGCTGGGACAGGGCGCGCAGGTGACGCAGATCCAGCGGATTCAGAGCGATTTCTTGAGCAATCAGTACCGCGTGCAAAATGCGGTGCTCAATCAAGCGAATGTGGTGCAGAGCACGTTGAACGAGGTGTCGGGTATCCTGGACGAACCCTCCTCCACCGGGATTTCAAACGCGTTGACGCAGTTTTATCAGGCGTGGGACACGCTCGGAAGCAATCCGTCCGATCTCAGCGCCCGCACGTCGGTCATTGACGCCGCGCAGACCCTCACGCAGGTGATGAACCAGACGGCGAATCAGTTGAACCAGCTTCGGTCGAATCTGCAATCCTCCCTGGCTTCCGCTGTGAATCAGGTCAACAGTCTTTTAGACCAAATCGCGTCGGTGAGCAATGAAATCGCGAAGATGCAGCAACTGGGCGAACAGCCAAACAGCCTTCTGGACCAGCGTGACGCGTTGTTGAATCAGCTGTCGCAGTACACAAGCTTTCAGACGCAGATCCAGACCGTCACCCAAGGTGGTGTCTCGTACGATCAATTCTCGCTCACGCTGACCGGTTCCGCAGGGCCGGTCACGATGATCGACGGCATGAAAACCGACTTCTCCAACGGCGATCCGCCCGCGAACCTCGTGCATCATCTCGTGATCGCGAGCGACACCGGTGACGTGAGCATCGTACCCATCACGTCAGATTCCGCCTCAAGTTCGGACTCCGTGCTGGCGGGACAGGGCGGGCAGATCCAGGGTTATCAGGATTCCATCGCGGACGTCCAGACGTATCAGAGCGATCTCGACGTGTTCGCGCAGAGCCTCGCGGGGCCAGGCACCACGGTGCTCACGTCCGGCTGGACCATCCCGGCCTCGCTGGTCAACAGCCCGCCATACAACAAGATGGAGTTCACGCCAAGCGGCGGAACGAAGCCGTTATCGCTTCAGGACTTCATCACAAATGAAGGATTGGTTGAGACAAACGGATCCTACACCATTCCGGCAGGAACCAAAATTGCGACGTCCCTCGGCGGCATGACGGTGACGTTGCTTGGTCCATTGACTGTGTCGAGCGCTACGCTTTCCAATTTCGGCAATATGACAATTCAGGTCCCGGGCGGAGAGCCGACGACTTTCTCGGATTACGTGAATTCGCCCGTTTCGCTCCCCGCGGGAACCGTTCTGCAGAACGTCGGGCTCAATCAATTGCTGACGCTGGGTTATTCGGAGAACGGCCAAGGAAAACCTCTGTTCACGTCCTCCGCAACCGCCGGCGGGCAGCCCATCACGGCCGCCAACATAACGGTCGCCATCCAGCCGTCCGATCTCGCGGCGGGAACGACCTCCCAGACCGACAGTTCGGGCAATACCGTGGCCGTTTCGGGTGATGGCACGCTCGCGACGCTGATTGGTAATATGGCCAATCAGCAGATGCAGTTTCCGAATCCGTCCTCGGGGTCGAGCGCAACGGGGTCAGAGACCCTGACGGGATCGCTCAGCAGCTACTTGACGGCTGTCGTTGGTCAGTTGGGATTACAGAGCCAGCAGGCGAGCAACACCGTCAATGTCCAGACCAGCTTGTTGCAGCAAATTTCGAATCAGCAGCAGAGCGTGTCCGGGGTCTCGATGGACGAGGAAATGACCAATCTCATCAGCTATCAGCAGGCATACAACGCGTCGGCGGAGATCATCTCGGCCATCAACGCCATGCTGACGCAACTGATGCAGAACGTCTGACGGAAGGTGACGTCATGCGTATCACGCAGGGCATGCTTAGCAATCAGGTTCTCTACGACATTGAGAATAATCTTCAGCAGTTGAGCCGGCTCGAGACCGAGGCCTCCACGGGCAAACGAATCAACCAGCCTGCGGACGATCCGATTGGCGTTCAGAACGTCATGACGGACAATCTCGAGCTTGCGTTCGATCAGGAGTATCAACAAAACGCGACGACGGCCCAGTCCCAGCTCAATTTCGTAAGCAGCGTCATGAACGAGGCCCAAAATGTGATGAGCCGTGCGCGCGATCTCGCCGTGGAAGGCGCCAACTCGACGGAGACCGCGAGCGATATGCAGGCGCTGGCTTCCGAAGTGGGGCAACTGTACGACCAGTTGGTGACCATCGGGAACTCGCAGTACAACGGCCAGTATATCTTCAACGGCGCGAACACGGCGTCGGCACCGTACCCTGCACAGGCAGCCAACCTGACGCCCGACAAGGTCAGCGGGAGCCTCGATCCGGCGCAGAGTGTGACGAACGCCGGCCAGGTGTACATGGATCTGGGGAACGGCGTGACCCTCCCTATCACTGTGAGTGGAAACCAGTTTTTCGGCAGCCAGGGAGCGGCGAATAACGCGTTCTCCGTTCTGTCCCAACTGTACAATGCTTTGAACAGCGGGGATCATGCACAGGTGGACAACCTTCTGAATAACCTGGACAGCGTGATCGACAACATGAACACGGTGCAAGCGAATGTGGGGGCGCTCATCAACCGCGCCGAGATGATGCAGACGCGCATGACGGACCTCTCGAGCAGCGTAACACAACAGCTGTCCAACGTGGACGACGCCGACATGGCGCAGGTGTTGACGAACCTCAACTCCATCTCGGCCGTGGAGCAGGCGAGTTTGGAAGTGGGCGCTCAGGCGCTGCCCATGTCGCTGGTCAACTTTTTGAGGCCAGGCACATGATAACGCCGCGCGCATGCAAGATTTTCTCGAACCTTCCGATGTAAAAGGTGAACGCGCCGTGCAGGGGCACGGGCGAATCCAAACTTGAAGGGTGAGGGATCCATGTCGGGACTCATCATTGGGCACAACCTCGGTGCCATGAGCGCCTTGTCGGCTCTCAATTCCAACTCCAACGCCCTGAACAATGCGCTGCAACAGTTGTCGACGGGCAAGCGGATCAACAGCGCGGCCGATGACGCCTCCGGCTATGCCATCTCGCAAAAGATGGAGGCGCAGATCAAGGGCCTGAATCAGGCGTCCCAGAACGCGCAGGACGGCATCTCGATGATTCAAACCGCTTCGGGTGCTCTGAACCAGACGCTGAGCATTCTTCAGACGATGCGCCAGCTGGCCGTCGAGGCGTCCAACAGCACGACCACGCAGTCGGATCGCCAGGATCTGCAGGCTGAGTTCAATCAGTTGGCGGATCAGATCAACAATATTGCGGCGACCACGCAGTACAACACCCAGAATCTGCTGGATGGGAGCTCAAGCCTGACGGCGAGTGTCACTTCCCAAGGCAAGGTGTTGCAGAATGCCTCGGTGTCAGGTGTGTTTGGATTGGCGGCTGGCACTTATACAGTCACTGTGAATCACCAAACGGCTACATCCATAAGCTCAACGCCATTGAATGGTAACGGATCAGAGACTGTCACATTGAGCGGGACGTACTCAGGGACTTCGAATATCGCAGCTGGAGACTTGCAGTTCTACTACGACGGAACAAACTGGAACGTTAGTACAGACGGGGGTAACAACTGGAGTGCCTTGAGCGGCACCCCGAGCGGCAACACGTACACAGCGACGTTCGACGGTCTTACGTTTAGCGTTAGTTGGTCAAGCTCAAACCCACCGCAGAAGGGCGACACCTTCACCTATAATTCAGCCATAAATGCTCAGGGTGACTTTGCCACCCTATCGGACGGCAGCGGAGCAACAACCTCTAACCCGGGAACGGCCGTAGCGATTAGCTCGAATGGTGGAGCTGTCGTGCTCGAGGATGGAAGTGGGAATGGCGTTCTGTTCAACCCAGGCTCCTACAGTTGGGGAACCTCTTCGAGTGACACCATTACATTCGCGGTAAGCCCGGCTCCGTCGATTTCGCTTCAAATTGGTCCCAATACAGGGCAGGTTATTGATGTTACGATTGCCAACATGAGCGCTGCCGCGCTTGGGATTACGGGAGTTGCCAATTCTAAAGATGCTGCCACCGGCGCTGCGTATGGTGGGACGAACGATGTCAATAACGGGACATCTGGAAATCCAGATGAGGCAGCTCTCGATATTACCTCGGTTTCCAATGCAGACAAGGCGATTCAGACCATCGATAATGCCATCCAGACGGTGACGACCTGGCAGGCCAACCTCGGCGCTGTCCAGAATCGCCTACAGTCGACCATTAGCAACCTCGACACGTCTGCCCAAAACCTCACCTCAGCCGAGTCCGGCATTACCGATGCCGACATGGCTTCGGAAATGGCGCAGTTCACGCAGAACAGCGTGTTGCAGCAGGCGGCGGTGGCCATGCTGGCGCAGGCCAACCAGCAGCCGCAGCTTGTGCTCAAACTCCTGGGCTGATTCAATGTCTTGGCGGGGGTGAAGCGGCACTTCATCCCCGCCCGTCAAGGAGAAAGGTGGCGATGAGATGACATACGTCGGTTCGTTGATGGGCGGTTCATCCGGCTCGTCCAGCTCGAGCAATTCCATCAGCTTCACGCCGGGAACGGGGATCTCGGGCTTGGCATCGGGCATCAACACGGACGCCATTGTCCAAGGCTACATGCAGATGGCGTATGAACCGCTCATTCAGCTTTTGCAACAACGGCAAATTACTCTGTGGAAGCAAGAGAGTTATCAGCGCGTGAACAACACGCTGGCGGACTTGCAGAGCAATTTGTCGTCGTTACAACTGCAATCCACCTTTCTCCAAAACACGACGAACTCGTCCAACAGCTCACTCGTTTCGGCATCGTCCAACACGCTGTCGCCCAACGGTTCGTACAGCGTCACGGTGCAACAGCTTGCGTCGGGTGCCACGCTGGCCTCGGCGTCGACGCTGTCCACGGATCCGAACTACGCGAACACGCCCATCAATCAGCTTTCGCCGAACCCGCTGGGGCTTTCATCGTCGAGCACCGCGCCGCTGACCTTCACACTGAACGGCCAGACCTTCACGGTCAACCCGGCGACGGACACCATCAACTCAATCCTTCAAAAAATCTCCGCCAACATAGCGGCGGGCGTATCGGGATTCTACGATTCAAACACGGGCCGCGTCGTGCTGCAGACCACGTCCACAGGGAGCGGCGCGCTGATCGAGGTTTCGAACGACGCAAACGGGATCTTCTCGAAACTGTTCGGTCTGCAGGCCGTCGGGCCCATGACGCTGAATCCCACCCTGTCTCCGGCGGGCGGGATCGCGGGTGGCATCGTCAACATCAATGGCGTGACGTTCTCGTTTGCATCCGGTGAATCGCTGCAGACCGTCGCCGCGCAGATCACGGCGCAATCGGCGAAGACGGGCGTGACGGCGACGTACAACGGTTCCACGCTGACGCTGTCCGGCGCGCAGACGGCAAGCCAGACGCTCAACGTGTCCCAGATGCCGAGTGCCGGCGACGTGCTCACCATCGCGGGGACGCCCATCACGTTTTATAACAGTGCGCAGGGACAAAGCGCCCCTGCGAGCGGCCTCGGGATCGATCTGAGTACGGCGAATACGCCGGCCGCGATCGCGTCGGCTATCGCAAACGCCGTGAACAGCAATTCGTCGTTGTCGTCTATCCTGACGGCCACCGTGGCTCCGAACGGCACGCAGGTCATCCTCAATGCCAATACGACCGGAAGCGCAGGGAATTTCACGACCTCGTACCAACCTGCAAACGGTGGCGTTGTGGTCGGCCAAGAAACGCTCGGCACCGCATCGACGCCCACCACAGATACCATGACCTTTAACAGCGTGCCGAGTGCGGGCGATATACTCTACGTCGCGGGTCAGGAGATCGAGTTCTACGACAGCTCGAAAGGCCAGGCGCCAACGGGTTCCAACATCACCGCCATTGATGTTCACGGAAAGACGACGTCAAGCATCGCCTCTGCGGTGGCGAGCGCCTTAAAGGGGGCGACGGGCACCGCGAGTGGCAATCAGCTCACCGTCACCGCCAAGTCGAACGGCGCCACGTCGCTCAACGTCGATTACGTATACGCCAGTGCGCCCATCACGGGCACGGGTGTGACGAATGCCAGCGACATCACGCTCTACTCTGGGATCAGCGTCACGGATCCAACCAACTATCAGGACCAAGCGACGGTGCTGGGTGTGCCGAGCTCATACGCGAGCAGTGCACAAGCCGCAGGCCTCCAGCTCGCCCAGAATGCGTACTACACCATCAATGGGTATGCGTCGTCGAGTCAGTCGAACCAGGTGACGTTCAACAACACCACCTTTTCGCTGAACGGTGTGACGTCGACCCCCGTCAACGTGACGGTATCGACCAACGTCAACGCGATTGTGCAGGCCATCACGAATTTTGTGCAGCAGTACAATGAGACGCTGCAATACATGCAGATCCAGTACAACACCGTTCGGAACTATGACTATCTTCCCCTGACCGCGGCCCAGGCGCAGCAGATGACGTCGGATCAGGTCACGGAGTGGATGCAGAAGGCCCAGGCCGGCATGCTTGAGAACGATCCGCTGCTCGGATCGGTGATGAACAATCTGAAGAACGTCATCTCGACAGTCCTGCCGTCGCAGGGTACGGCCAGTATCAACGGCGTGCAGACGGACATCAATTCGCTTGCCTCCATCGGTATCACGCCCATCGATCCGCTGACCGGCGTCAGTAGTGGTGCGACCGCGCCGGGCGTGACCACGACGGGCTGGAACACCTACGGGCTCTTGCAAATCAATACGGCTCAACTCGAGGCAGCGGTCGAGGCGAATCCGCAGGCCGTGATGAATCTGTTCACGGGAAGCGGGTCAACCACAGGGAGTTCATCGAGTTCGTCCGCCGTCAATTCCACGCAAGGGATCGCGAAACAACTTTACACGGTTGTGACGAACGCCGTGTTGATGATTCGGCAGCAGGCTGGAACCGGAGATACGTACGATCCGACATCGGCCACGACCAGCACCAACTCGAGCGGTTCGTCGACTTCCAACACGTCGAACCTGTTGGCCTACACGCTGATCGATCCGACCGCGGATCTGTTGACCCTGTTCAGTCAAGATGCATACAACACGGGCTTCTTGGCACAACAGGTCGTGACGATGGATCGCCAGGCGCTCGCGATGGATCAGCAGCTCCAGCAACTTCAGCAGCGGTATGAGCAGGAGTTTGCGAGCATGGAATCGCAGATCGCCGCTATCAACACGCAATCGGCGTACATCAGCTCGATGCTTGGCAGCTCGAGTTCCAGCGGATGATGGGAAGATGTAGCGTATGGACGCGAACCGGTGCTTGACGCGCATGTACGAAGTCGGTGCACAAGTGATTGAAGCGGCACGAGTCGCTGACGACGCGTGGGCGTCTGAACGGGTGCGCGCGCTCTTGGCTGAGCGCCACGCGCTGTTCGCCGCGTGGACGTCCATGGAGGGCGATGCGACGGACGGCGAAACGATTCAACCTCTGTTGCGCGACATCCTCCGGCAAAATGACGAGATCGCGCAACTGTTGTCTCGCCGGCGTGAGCAGGTCCGGCACCGCGTCGAGCGGATCCGGGCGACCCGGTCTCTGCTTCGATCGGCCCGCGTGCTTCGGGGCGTGTCGAGGCACATCGATCTACAGGGGTAGGGGGATTTTCATGCAATCGTATCAGCGAGCGGCCTCCATGTACAAAGAGACAGCCGTTCAAACCAGGCGTGAGAAACTGGTCGTGCTGTTGTACGACGGATGGCTTTCTGCGCTGCAAATTGCCCGCAAGGCCATCGAGGAGGGCCATCACGAGTTGGCTCACCGCCAGTTGATGAAGGCCCAGAACATCGTTCAGGTGTTACACGACACCCTGGACATGCAGTACGAAATCTCGCATAATTTAAGGAGCCTCTACCAATACTTCTTGCGCCAGTTGATTGAGGCCAACGTCAACAAATCGGTCGAACCCATTGACGCTCAGTATCCCATGGTCAAGGGCCTGCGGGACGCTTGGGAACAGGCATTACAGCAGCTTGAGTCGACATCCCCCACTTCATGAACCCGAGCTCCGCTTCGCGGGCGTGTTCGACACAGATGCGGGAGGGGACGAGGTTGGAGGTTGTCGGGATCGCAGGGGTTCAGGCGACGTCGCGGACATCCGCGGAGTTGTCCGTGAGTGTAGACGCAAGCACGCGTGCTGCCGCAGGGTCGGAACAGGCTTCTGCCGCTTGGCTCCGTTCAGACCATGAAGGTGCAGGCTCCTATTCAACGACGTTTCACGACAACTGGAACGTGCAGATTGCGCATGACGAACCGGCCAACCAAATCTGGATCAATATCGTGGATCAGGCGACCGGGCAGGTCATCATGAAGATCCCGCCCGAGGCGTTGCGTGAGGCGCAGATGCAGCCCCGCATCTCCGGGGGGCTCACCAACTTCCGCGCCTGAACATCCACAAATGCCACAGAATTTCAACTCTCTTTCGTGGCGATCGCGTTATAATGGATGCACCCACGAAGGAGGGGTTGTCGATGAAGGCACAGGTTCATGGCGACAACATCGCCGTCACAGCCGCACTGCAGGATTACGTGGACAAGAAGATCGCGCGTCTCACACGCTACTTCGACCGCGAGGCGGACAAGCAAATCTACGTGACGATGGCTGTCGAGGGCTTGGACCACCGTGTGGAAATGACCGTGTTCGTGAACGGAGTCATCTTCCGGGCGGAAGAAAAATCGCCGGACATGTACGCATCCATCGACCTTGCCACAGATAAGCTGGAAGAACAAATTCATCGGTATAAAGAAAAACTGAATCGCAGGTTCCGCGCCCGCGGCATGCGGCCTCAGGTGAAAGCGGCCGAACGCGAAGCGGCGGATGTGGACGAAGACATCAGGGTCGTGCGCGTCAAGCGGTTCCCCATCAAGCCAATGGACGTGGAAGAAGCCGTCCTTCAGATGGAGCTGCTCGGGCACGACTTTTTTGTCTTCATGAATGCGGAAACAGAAGAGGTGAATGTCGTCTACCGCCGCAGGAGCGGCGACTATGGGTTGATCGAACCGCAACTCTGATCGCAACGCTGAACGATTCGCCACGGGGCGCTTGCGACAAGCGCCCCTCTCCCTGAAATCCCCTCCTCCACTTTCCAATCCGCTGTTGTTCCGGCTTCCCCAGTGAGGTACAATCATGCTTTAGAAGTTCATCGCTCATAGGGGGGCAACCGATCGGTGGGACTCCTTGCAAAAGTGTTTAACTCGAACGAACGCGAAATTGCCCGATTGCGCCGCATGGTGGATCGGATCAATGCGCTAGAGCCTGAATTTGAAAAGATGTCGGACGACGAGCTGCGCTCGATGACGGCGAAGTTCCGCGAGCGGCTCGCGAACGGCGAAAAGTTGGACAATCTGCTGTTTGAAGCGTTTGCCGTCGTGCGCGAGGCCGCGAAGCGCGTGCTCGGCCAGCGCCACTTCGACGTGCAGCTCATGGGCGGCATTGTTCTGCACGAGGGCCGCGTGGCCGAGATGAAGACGGGCGAAGGCAAGACGCTCGTCGCGACGCTGCCCGCGTATCTGAACGCGCTCACGGGCGAAGGCGTGCACGTCGTCACGGTGAACGACTACCTGGCGAAGCGCGACGCCGATTACACGGGCAAGGTGCATCGGTTCCTGGGCCTCACGGTCGGCTACAACGGTCCCGACATGACGCCTGCGCAGAAGCGCGAGGCGTACCGCGCGGACATCACGTATGGAACCAACAACGAGTTCGGCTTCGACTACCTGCGCGACAACATGGTGATGTCGCTCGAGGACATGGTCCAGCGCAAGCTGCACTACGCCATCGTGGACGAGGTGGACTCCATCCTTATCGACGAGGCGAGGACGCCGCTCATCATCTCGGGACCGGCTGAAAAGTCGGCCGATTTGTATTTTCGCGCGGATATGCTGGTGCGCCGCCTGAAGCTGGGCGAAGACTACGAGGTCGACGAGAAGATGCGCACCGCCAACCTGACCGAGTCGGGCGTGAAGAAGGCGGAGCAGTTCTTCCGCGTGAACAATTTGTTTGATCCCGAAAACGTCACCTTGATGCACCACATCACGCAGGCGCTGAAGGCGCACGGCCTCATGAAGCGCGACAAGGATTACGTCGTGATCGGCGACGAGGTGCACATCGTCGACGAATTCACGGGCCGCATCCTGCACGGGCGCCGGTACAGCGAGGGCCTGCATCAAGCCATCGAGGCGAAGGAGGGCGTCAAGGTCCAGAACGAGTCGAAGACGCTCGCGACCATCACCCTCCAGAACTACTTCCGCATGTACGAGAAGCTGGCCGGCATGACGGGCACCGCGAAGACGGAGGAGAAGGAGTTCATCGAGATCTACGGCATGGACGTGGTGGTCATCCCGACCAACCGCCCGATGATCCGCGTCGATCTCGACGACGTCGTGTACAAGACGGAGCGGGCCAAGTTCCGCGCGGTGGTCGAAGAGGTGGCGCGTCGGCACGCCAAGGGGCAGCCGGTGCTCGTCGGCACCACGTCCATCGAGAAGTCGGAGCTTCTCTCGCGCATGCTCCACGAGCGCGGCATCCCGCACCAAGTGTTGAACGCGAAGCACCACGAGCGCGAGGCCGAGATCGTGGCGCTCGCCGGTCAGCGCGGCATGGTGACCATCGCCACGAACATGGCGGGCCGCGGCACGGACATCATCCTCGGCGAGGGCGTGGCGGAACTCGGCGGCCTGCACATCATCGGCACCGAGCGGCACGAGAGCCGGCGGATCGACAACCAGCTGCGCGGTCGCGCGGGGCGCCAAGGGGATCCGGGATCGTCCCAGTTCTTCCTCTCGCTCGAGGACGATCTGCTGCGTCTGTTCGGATCAGACAACATCAAGCGGCTCATGGATCGGCTGGGCCTCGACGAGGATCAGCCCATCGAGCAGAAGATGCTGACCAACGCCATCGAGCGGGCGCAGAAGAAGGTCGAGGGCAACAACTACGATCTCCGGAAGCACGTGCTCCGCTACGACGACGTGCTGAACAAGCAGCGCGAGGTCATCTACCGCCAGCGCCGCCAGATCCTCGAGCGCGAGGATCTGCGCAGCATCATGGAGGGCATGCTCGAGGATCTGATCGATCACATGCTCGAGGTGTACTGCTCCGAGGAACAGGTGCCGGAGGACTGGGACCTGCAGGCGCTCATCCAGTACGCGGAGCACCACTTCCTGCACCCGGGCCAGGTGACGGTGGAAGAGCTGCGCAAGTTGGATCGGGACGAGATCAAGGCGCGGCTCCTCGAGCTCGGGAAACAGAATTACGATAAGCGCCGCGAGGAGCTCGGCGAGATCATGCACCAGCTCGAGCGGCTCGTGCTGCTGCGCGCGGTCGACTCCAAGTGGATGGATCACATCGACGCGATGGATCAGTTCCGCCAGAGCGTGCACCTGCGCTCGTACGGGCAGGCCGATCCGCTCGTCATCTACCAAAAAGAGGGCTTCGAGATGTTCGAAGCGATGATCCATTCCATCGAGGAAGAGGTCATCCTGTACGTGTTCAAGGCGAACGTCCAGGCCGTCCCGCAGCAGCCGGTGGCGCACGGCGCCGTGCCGGTGCAGGGCGGCTGATGGCGGCGCCATCCAACGGCGTCATCCCGCGGGCGAGGGCCAAGCGGCGGCTGCGCCTTTGACGCGAGGGTGCCGGCGGGCCAGCTGGTCCGAGGCGATCCGCGGCGCCTGCGCAGAACAGGGTGCAGCCGTGCGTTTCGCCTTTCGCGTCATTGCCGGGGCAGGCCAGAGGCCGTGTGACTATCGTCCGGATCGCGCACGCGGCGGCCATCCGTTTGATACAATAACGACCGAAACATCGCAGGGAGTGATGAGCCACATGGCAGAGACGTACGGCGAGCTTCGCCAGGAATTGAAGAGCATGGCCACCAGGTTGGCGGACTTCGGGAGGTCTCTTTGACGTCGCGGGCAAAGAACACCGCATCGCGACGCTCGAGGCGCTGATGGCCGCGCCCGACTTCTGGGACGATCCCGACCGCGCCCAGAAGATCATCGCGGAGATGAACGGCGTGAAGTCGGTCGTCGACACGATGAAGCGGCTCGAGTCGCTCCATCAGGACGCCGAGGTGGCGCTGCAGCTCGCGCAGGAGGAGGACGATCACGACCTGTTCGCCGAGGCCAACCGGCTGGCAGAACAGTTGAAGTCCGAGATGGACGAGTTCGAGCTGCAGCTCATGCTGTCGGGCGAGTACGACAAGAACAACGCCATTCTGGAGCTGCACCCCGGCGCGGGCGGCACCGAGTCGCAGGACTGGGCCTCGATGCTCCTTCGCATGTACACGCGCTGGGCAGAGGATCACGGCTACAAGGTCGAGGTGCTCGACTACCTGCCCGGCGAAGAGGCGGGCATCAAGAGCGTCACGCTCCTCGTCAAGGGTCACAACGCCTACGGCTATTTGAAGGCGGAGAAGGGCGTGCACCGCTTGGTCCGCATCTCCCCATTTGACGCGTCGGGGCGGCGGCACACGTCGTTCGCGTCGGTGGACGTGATCCCCGAGATCGCCGAGGACGACGACTCCATCGAGATCCGGCCGGAGGAGTTGCGCATCGACACGTACCGGTCCACTGGAGCGGGCGGCCAGCACGTGAACACCACCGACTCCGCGGTGCGAATCACGCACATTCCTACCGGGATTGTCGTCACGTGTCAGAGCGAGCGGTCCCAGATCCAGAACCGCGCCCGCGCGATGGAGATCCTGAAATCGCGCCTCGCGGCCAAGCGTCGTGAGGAGCGGGAGCAGGAGCTCGCGCAGCTGCGCGGCGAGCAAAAGGAAATCGCCTGGGGCAGCCAGATCCGCTCGTACGTGTTCCACCCGTACTCGCTCGTGAAGGATCACCGGACGAATTACGAGACGTCGAACACGCAGGCGGTCATGGACGGCGAGATCGATCCGTTCATTCACGCGTACCTGCGCTGGCAGCTCGCGCGCGAGCAGCAGCGCGAGAACGAGGCCGTGCGGGACGCGACATAACATCGGACAAAAGATCGAAGACTACGGCCGAGTGGGCATCCGCTCGGCCTCTGTATGTCTGTGACGACTTTGTGTAGAATGGAAGCGGACTGATATACAAAGAGGAGATGGAGTGCTATGGGAGTGGAGAGCCAGGTCAACACCCGCAGGCAGGTGCCGCCGCACGTCTTCGTGCTGTTCGGCGCAACGGGCGATCTCGCCCACCGCAAGTTGTTCCCCGCCCTGTATCAGCTCGAGAAGAAGGGGCTGTTGCCGGACGGGATGAGCATCGTCGGCACCGCGCGCCGCAGTTACACGGACGACTCGTTCCGCGACGAGGTGCGCAAGGCGCTTGATTCGTTCGTGAAGGAGGGCGTCGAGGAGGAGGTCTGGGCGCGCCTCGCGCCGCGCATTCACTACATCGCGGGCAACGTCGACAACGAGGGCGATTTCAAGAAGCTCGCCGATTTCGTGGCCGAGATCGAGAAAGAGAAAGACCACGGCGGGAATCGGCTGTTCTATCTCTCGATGGCGCCGCGCTTCTTCGGCGAGACGGCGCTCAACCTGAAGAAGGCGGGGCTCGCCGACACGAAGGGCTGGCGTCGGCTCATCATCGAGAAGCCATTTGGCCACGACTACCAGTCCGCGGCGGAGCTCAACCAGGAGCTGTCGACCGCGTTTTCGGAAGACGAGATCTTCCGCATCGATCACTACCTCGGCAAGGAGATGGTGCAGAACATCGAGGTGATCCGCTTCGCCAACTCGATGTTCGGCCCGCTTTGGGACAACCGTTCCATCGCCTGCGTCCAGATCACGTCGAGCGAGACGGTGGGCGTCGAGGACCGGGCGTCGTACTACGAGACAGCCGGCGCGCTGCGCGACATGGTGCAGAACCACATGCTGCAGATGGTCATGATGGTCGCCATGGAGCCGCCGAGCCGCCTGCACACGGAGGCCATCCGCGACGAGAAGGTGAAGGTACTCCGATCGCTTCGCGCGTATCGCGAGGACGAGGTCGGGCAGTACGTCGTGCGCGGCCAATACGCGGCGGGCGAGATCGACGGCAAGCCCGTGCCGGGCTATCGCGAGGAGCCGGGTGTCGCGCCGGACTCGAAGACGGAGACCTTCGTCGCGGCGAAGCTCTTTATTGACAACTTCCGCTGGGCGGGCGTGCCGTTCTACATCCGCACCGGCAAGCGGATGCCGAAGAAGTCGACCGAGATTGTCATCCAGTTCCGCAACATGCCGGAGCACCTGTACTTCAACCAGGACGGGAAGCTGGGCCCAAACCTGCTCGTCATCCGCATCAACCCCGTGGAGGGCATGTACCTGCAGCTCAACGTCAAGCGCCCGGGGACGGACAACGTCGTGGTGCCGGTTGCACTCGAGTTCAGCCAGCCGGCCGACAAGTCGCCCGAGGCGTACGAGCGCCTGTTGCACGACGCGATGCACGGGGACTCGACCTTCTTCACGCGCTGGGACGAGGTGGCGCTCGCGTGGAAGTTCGTCGACCCCATTGCCAACGCGTTCGCCGAAGATCGCGTGCCACTTGACACGTACAAGGCCGGCACGTGGGGCCCGAAGGCTTCGGACGATCTCGTCCAGCCGAACCCGGGCCTGTGGTGGCCGCTCTACGGGAACGAGTCGCCGATGCAGGATCTGGAGCGGGCCGTCGGCCACCTCGTGGAGGTGAAGCGGTAAATGCCAAAGGTGTACGACGTGAGCATGCTGATCCACGAGGGCATGCAGGTGTACAAGAACAAGGACGACAAGCGGCCGAGCTTCGAAACCACGTCCGACTTCCAAACCGGGTCTGCGCACGAGACCCGGTTGCACTTGGACGCGCACACCGGCACGCACATCGACGCCGAGCTGCACATGGTGCCCGGCGGCAAGACCATCGAGGCCGTCGGACTGGACAAGCTCATCGGCCCGTGCCGCGTGATCGACCTGACCGGCGTCCAGGACGGGATTACGCGGGCCGACCTCGAGCCGCACGCGCCGAAGGGGGGCGAGTTTCTCCTCTTCAAGACGCGCAATTCGTTCGAGGAGACGTTCAACTTCGAGTTCATTTACCTGAAGGAAGACGGCGCCCGCTACCTCGCCGAGATCGGCGTGCGCGGCGTGGGAACGGACGGCCTTGGCGTCGAGCGATCCCAACCGGACCACGCGACGCACGTGGCCCTTCTGTCGAAGGACATCGTGGTGCTCGAGGGGTTGCGGCTGAAGGATGTGCCACCGGGCGCGTATTTCATGATTGCGCTGCCGCTCAAACTTACCGGCATTGACGCCGCGCCCGCGCGGGTCATTCTCTTCGAGGGGCTTGAGCCTGGGCCCCTCACGTTCGCCTGATCCGCGGACGGCCTGTGAAACCGACGCGGCAGCTTTGGGCGCCTGCGGCGCGCTCCTCCGAGCAGTGACAACATGGTCGCTGTGTGATATACTGTGAGGAGACGCGCAAGGGCCCATAGCTCAGTCGGTCAGAGCGGCCGGCTCATAACCGGTTGGTCCCAGGTTCGAGCCCTGGTGGGCCCATTAATGGTGTGATTGCGAACCGCCGAGATCCCTTGCAAGAAGGGGGATTTCGGCGGTTCCTGATCACAGGCGGTAACAAGAAAGTTACAAGTCTTCGTCATCATCAGAGTCAGCGTTGTTTGCGCGTCTCGAACGCATCATTCGCTGCAGTTTTTCAATCGCCTCGCGTTGTAGTGCATCCGTCACATGGGCGTAAATGTCTGCCGTAACCGTAATCGAACTGTGCCCTAAACGTTCGCTCACAACCTTGAGATCGACCCCGCTTTCTAGCAACCATGTCGCATGAGTATGTCGCAATCCATGAAAAAGAAACGGGTGGTAACCCAAGCTCTTTTCTTGCAATTTGAATCGCGTTGTTAAAGGAGGCAGGTGACGGTGGCGCGGAGTTCGGGAGGCGAACTACAAACGATTCAGGAGTCCACGATTCGCGCTCAATTTCTTGCTGCGATTGTTTCCATCTCCGGAGTTCATCAACCACTTCTCGCGTGACAACAATGCGGCGACGACTTCCAAATGTCTTTGGCGGACCCAAAAAATCTTGACCTCCTTTTGGTCTGTAGCGAGTTCGTTCTAGTTGTATTAGGCCCGTGTCTAAATCGATGTCTCTCCATTGCAGCCGTGAAGTCCTCCTTCCTCTATGTTCAAAAAGCCCTTGTCGCACAAGGACTTGTGATTCTGCAAAAGGCTCAGGACATATAGTGTCAAGGAAAAAGGACATATAGTGTCAAGGAAAAATAAATAATAACAATTGAAAGCGCTTGTAGCAACGCTACTATTGAACTATGAGAAATGTCAAGGGGGGTGTCGAAAAGGACGATGTAGGCCCTGGTGAAGACAAAACAATCTCTCCCATGGTGAGGATGAATGGAATTTTTCAACCTCTTACGGCTTGGTGGTCGGTTTGTGGACGTTGTTTGAGGAGGATGAGATAGAATGAAAGCTGCTGTTGTTCACGGTTTTCGAGAACCCCTGCGAATCGAAGATGTTCCTAAGCCTGTACCCGGTGAAGGCGAAATCGTCGTTAAGATTGAAGCTTCTGGCCTTTGTCACACTGATATCCACGCTGCTCATGGAGATTGGCCGATAAAGCCAAAACTTCCTTTTATACCTGGGCATGAAGGTGTGGGTATTGTTGAAAGTGTTGGAAGGGGGGTCACTCGAGTTAAAGAAGGTGATCGAGTTGCGATTCCATGGCTTGGGTATGCCTGTGGGCATTGTCGTTATTGTGTAAGTGGATGGGAAACATTGTGTCAAAGCCAGAAACAAACTGGATATGTTCTCGACGGAGCTTATGCGGAATATGCTAAAGCTTATGCGGATTATGTGGGTATCGTTCCCAAGGGTGTGGATCCTTTTGATGCGGCACCCCTGACTTGCGCTGGAGTAACCACGTACAAGGCAGTGAAAATGTCTGGCGCGAGACCGTCATCTCTAATAGTTGTATTCGGTATCGGAGGCTTGGGGCACCTGGCCTTACAGTATGCAAAGGTCGCCGGGGCAACTGTGATTGCGGTTGATTTGCTTGATGAAAAGCTCGATCTAGCAAAAGAACTCGGGGCTGATATAGCGATCAATGCAAAAAAACAGGATCCTGTGGAGGAAATTAAAAAACTCGGAGGCGCTGACGCAGCGATCTGTGTAGCAGTTTCGCCAAAAGCTTTTGAACAAGCATACCGTTGTTTACGTCCTGGTGGTACTGTCGTGTTTGTCGCTCTTCCGGCGGACAATTATGTCAAGATTCCCATTTTTGAAACTGTTCTTAACGCTATTCATATTCAGGGTTCGATCGTAGGTACGCGTTTAGATCTTGCAGAGGTATTTGACATCCATGCATCAGGGCTGACCAAAGTTATTTATGAACGACGTCGTTTAGACGAAGTGAACGAGTGCTTCCATGAGGTAGAATCTGGTGCAGCTAAGGCGCGAATCGTGTTTGAAGTGTAACCAGTGCCCCTTTGGCCAAAGTAATTCACGTTTTTGGAGTCTACCGCCTTAGAAGTGAATCCATCTGTAATCCTTGGGGAGTTTTACACACGATCTCGGACTTGAGCGGGGTACGATATCGGGTATATGATGAGAGTGAAAGCGAATTCATGCGTCGTTTTCGGAATGAAAAGGAGGGACGATTGTGTCGGTCCAAGAAGTCCACGCGAGCGCACTTCACCCGGACGTCGTCGAATTTCTTAAGAGTGGCCCCAAAGGGCTCTTTATCAACGGCGAATTTGTCCCCTCCCAATCCGGGAAGACGTTTGACGCCGTCAACCCCGCGACCGAAGAAGTGCTGGTCTCCGTCTACGAAGCAGACGCCCCCGACATCGATCTCGCCGTCAAAGCGGCGCGGCGCGCGTTTGAGGAGGGCCCTTGGTCCCGCATGAGCGCCGCGGATCGGAGCCGCCTGCTTTATAAATTGGCTGATCTAATGGAAGAACACAAACTCCAGCTCGCCCAGCTCGAGACGCTCGACAACGGCAAGCCCATTCGCGAGTCGCTTTATGCTGACCTTCCCCTCTCGATCGAGCACATCCGCTATTACGCAGGTTGGCCGACCAAAGTTGTCGGGCAGACGATCCCGGTCGCTGGCCCGTATTTCAACTACACGCGTCACGAGCCCGTGGGCGTCGTCGGGCAGATCATTCCGTGGAACTTCCCGCTTCTCATGGCGTGCTGGAAGATCGGCGCGGCCCTCGCCATGGGGTGCACGATCGTCCTCAAGCCGGCGGAGCAGACGCCGCTCTCGGCGCTCTACCTCGCGAAGCTCATCCAAGAGGCTGGGTTCCCGCCAGGCGTCGTGAACATCGTGCCAGGGTTTGGCGAGACGGCTGGACAGGCGATCGTCGATCACCCCGGCGTCGACAAGATCGCGTTCACGGGCTCGACGGAAGTCGGCAAGCTCATCATGGAGCGCGCCTCGAAGACGCTGAAGCGCGTGACGCTTGAGCTTGGCGGAAAGTCGCCGAACATCATCCTCCCCGATGCCGACCTGTCCCGGGCCGTCCCAGGGGCGCTCATGGGCATCATGTTCAACCAAGGGCAAGTCTGCTGCGCGGGTTCGCGGCTTTTCATTCAAAAGAAGGCGTACGACAACGTCGTCTCCGAGCTCGTCAACCTCGCGAAAAACATCAAACAAGGCCCGGGGCTCGATCAAGAGACGCAGATGGGCCCGCTCGTGAGCGACGAGCAGGAGCGCCGCGTATTGGGCTACATCGAGAGCGGCATTGAAGAGGGAGCTGAGGTCCTCACCGGCGGCGGCAAAGCGACGGAGCGCGGCTATTTCGTTCAGCCGACGATCTTTGCCAACGTCCGCGACGACATGACCATCGCAAAAGAGGAGATCTTCGGCCCGGTCGTCGCAGCCATGCCGTTTGAGGATCTCGACGAAGTTGTCGCCCGCGCCAACAACACCCACTACGGGCTTGCGGCAGGCGTGTGGACGGAGAACGTCCGCGCAGCGCACTACATCGCGAGCAAGCTCAAAGCGGGGACGGTTTGGGTCAACTGCTACAACGTGTTCGATGCGGCGTCGCCGTTTGGCGGTTACAAGCAGTCGGGTATCGGGCGCGAGATGGGCTCGTATGCGCTCAACAACTACACGGAAGTCAAGAGCGTGTGGATCAACCTCAAGTAATAAGACGCCAATCGCCTCACACCCGAATGCCGTTCAGGCATGCGCTTCCCCATCGAGAGGCGCATGCCTGTTTTTGTGGTGCGCCCGGCATGGGCAGTAACTAGTGCCCCTTCTGGCAACCTTAATCTTCTTTTGTTCACGTAGAAGGCTGGCATTTCGTCTGTGCTTATTACGCGAGGGTTTTGCAGAATGACTCCTGCGCGCGGCCTGCGCACCATATATAGCGTCTAATTATCATGGAGCCCGCTACATATAGTCAGTTAAACGTTAGAAATTGAATTCTGCAAAACCCTCGATCCCGTGGTGTCAAAATTGACATGGAGGTCTACACAGGAGATTCGCCCGCGACGAATACAGTTGTGTCCGATATCATGTGTAAATCTCCATGCCCGGTTGGGCACAAGAGGCGGATGAAAATTGGAGAGCCTCTATTTTCTCATCAAAAAGGGGCTGCCAACCGAAAACATAAAGAGCCATCCGGGCCCTCTTTGGTAGAATGTGAGTTGGACAAAAATCACACATCTCAAGGAGGTGTGTTTGATAACGTAAAAGTTGACCACGTGGGCGTACATTGACAACCGAAAAGTTGACCACCCCGGCACCGCTTTCCTGTACCCTAGAGTTCGGCAAT
>NZ_JAFMTY010000137.1 GCF_017329605.1 Alicyclobacillus fructus | reverse complement strand
CTTCAGACTCGCTTTCGCTTCGGCACAGGCTCCGCCGCCTTCACCTCGCTCGCCAACATCACTCGCCGGTTCATTCTACAAAAGGCACGCCGTCACACCTCTCGGTGCTCCGACTGCTTGTAGGCACACGGTTTCAGGTTCTCTTTCACTCCGCTCCCGCGGTGCTTTTCACCTTTCCCTCACGGTACTGGTTCGCTATC
>NZ_JAFMTY010000136.1 GCF_017329605.1 Alicyclobacillus fructus | reverse complement strand
GCTTCGGTGGTTCCACGCTTGGACGATAGGGTCAAGGCGTTTGCACAGATCCGAAACCGTCGATTTCGAGAAGGACGTGCCACACAACTGTTCCGTGACTTTGGCCACATCTCGGGTGGACACGCCGTTCACCACCATCTCCATCAAGGCGAGGAGGAAGGCCTGCTCGCTACGCTGGTATCGAGCAAAAAGCTCCGTTGAAAA
>NZ_JAFMTY010000135.1 GCF_017329605.1 Alicyclobacillus fructus | reverse complement strand
TTCGTGCGGGTCGGAACTTACCCGACAAGGAATTTCGCTACCTTAGGACCGTTATAGTTACGGCCGCCGTTTACTGGGGCTTCGATTCGGACCTTCGGGGTCTTCCCCCTAAGCCCTCCTCTTAACCTTCCAGCACCGGGCAGGCGTCAGCCCCTATACTTCGCCTTTCGGCTTCGCAGAGACCTGTGTTTTTGCTAAACAGTC
>NZ_JAFMTY010000134.1 GCF_017329605.1 Alicyclobacillus fructus | reverse complement strand
TCGGCCTTCGTCACGGTGATCCCTCCGTCAATGGATTCTAGAGGGATCATCTCGCAGAACAGAACCCGAGACTAGGTGTGCGCTATTTGACGCTCACCCTGATACGCCAATCACAAGTCAGGCGCTATGCAGTTGCTCTCAATAACTGGTTGTTTTCTGGGTCAAACCATGTCAATTCCAATCGTTTGGGCCAAAACTTGTCGATGAGGCTTGCGC
>NZ_JAFMTY010000133.1 GCF_017329605.1 Alicyclobacillus fructus | reverse complement strand
AGGCCGTGCGGCAAGCGGCTCATCTGGACGGGAAGTACCTGATCCGCACCTCCGACGACACGCTGTCGACGGAAGATGTCGCGCTGGGATACAAGCAGCTCCTGATGGTGGAGTCCGCGTTTCGGACGCTGAAGACGACGTTGGACATCCGTCCCATGTATCACCGGAAGGACGAGCGGATTCGTTCGCATGTGCTGCTTTGCTGGCTGGCCTTGT
>NZ_JAFMTY010000132.1 GCF_017329605.1 Alicyclobacillus fructus | reverse complement strand
CAGATACGAATCGGTCGAGGGCTTCACCTGGAAGGCTCCCTATGCACGGTGGCAAGGGCCAAGCTGAGCCTGAAGCGAAGCGAGACGTGCGCGGGCGCGCGTAAAGCCAGCGACTCGCCACGAAGACCTCGCCAACGGCCATCTGAGGCGCAGTGAATCGCGAGCGAGGAGATCTGCAGGCCGAAGGCCGAAGCCCTCCGAGCGAGCGAAGAACGAAGCCCGTCTGG
>NZ_JAFMTY010000131.1 GCF_017329605.1 Alicyclobacillus fructus | reverse complement strand
GCCAATTCCTACATAGGTGGACTCGGCTCCTTGATGCGTCCAAAGCTTATCGATCGATGCAACCACGATATAGACCGCAAGCAACAGCAGGGCAATACCAACAACCCAAGACGAAATTTTTTCCGCAAGATTCACTCGCGCCAAACTAGCTCCGCGTGCTTCAATCGTCAGACGCCAGAGAAGGACTGCTCCGGCGATCAGTTCGATGATGCTATCAGCACCAAAGG
>NZ_JAFMTY010000130.1 GCF_017329605.1 Alicyclobacillus fructus | reverse complement strand
CATGGCGAAGACGACACGCTCGACAGCCGCCTTGAACTTCCGATCGGCAAGCCGCTCTCGCAGGACCTCATCCAATCCAAGCTGTCGCCACAGCTCGTCCAGCAGATACGCCCCTCCCATAGGACGGCTGTCCAGCAGCGTGGTTTGGATGGCTTCCGACTGGCCGCGCCCCGAGGTAAACTCGTCGCCCACGAAGCGATGAATACTCTGGGCAAGGCGCCGGAGCGCC
>NZ_JAFMTY010000129.1 GCF_017329605.1 Alicyclobacillus fructus | reverse complement strand
CACGATGACGCTCCGCTGCTCATAGCAATCCGAAATGACGTGGAATAACAACTCTGCGCCGTCTTTGTGAAAAGGCACAAAACCCATTTCATCGAGAATGAGCAGCTCTGCCTTCTTCAGTTCGCTCAGGAAGCGGCGCAGCGTCCCCGCTTGGTATCGCTCCTGCAGCGTCGCCACGAGGTCGTGAACGCGGAAAAATCGTACTTCATGTCCCTTCGCGCATGCCTTCATCCCA
>NZ_JAFMTY010000012.1 GCF_017329605.1 Alicyclobacillus fructus | reverse complement strand
CCACACAACAGAAAAGGATTTTTATGGCATGTGTTATCTTTCACGAGAAGTGTGCGTCGTTTTCGCTCGCGATGGAATCAGTCATTCTGCAAAAGGCTCATGGCGAGTACTTGGCATGGTATTTGGCCCTTAGTCATATTCCGGCTCTCTCCCGCCTATGATGTATTAACTTGGACAAGGGAGGGACCGGAGCGTGACGCCATCGGACCCGAAGTCGTCCCCACACACCTCTACGCACACCGTTCTGCCATGGGCGCGCAGGCGGTTCGGCGCCTCCGCGTTGCCTGGCGCCGAGCGCAGCACGCCATCCGAGCCGCATTTGCCCGATCGACCGGATCTGCTGGATCGTCAGCGGTTTCTGCGCGAAATCTTGAAGAGTTGGCGCGAGCTCGAGATCGCGCGGCGCCAATTTGAAACCGTCTCGGATCCGCTCCTCATCGATCACGTCGTCTTCCGCATAAGCGCCGCGGAGCGGCAACTCAATTATCTGTTTCGACTCGCGCGCGAGTATGGGATCTCGTTCGACGGCCCTGAATTCGACTGGACCTCCGACGAGTGGCGCGTCGAATGACGCGGGGGAGGGTCGTCCATGCACATTTCATCCGTCTGGCTGTGGTGCGGCGCCGTTGTGCTTGGCGCCCTGGTGATCAGCCAATTCTTTCAGCAGCCTGGTCGCGCCTTGCTCTGGATGCTGCGCGGTCTCCTGCTCGGTTGCGTGCTGATAGGGGCCGTCGACGCCATCGGCAGCCATTTCGGCTTTCATCTGCCCATCAACCCTGTCACCGTTCTCGCGGCAGGCTTTCTCGGGCTGCCTGGGCTCGCCGCGATCGCCGTGCTTCACTTATGGGTACTTGCGTAGCCGCTCCGTGCCGGGCCGCCGGGGCGGCTTGCGCAATTTGCGCGCCACTTTGCCCAGGTACTTCCCCACGCCTGGCACGCTGCGGAACTCCTCCTCGGTCATCACGCCGGATCGCGCCACGAGCAGGAGGTAGACCAGCGCGCCCAACCCACCGGCAATCACCAGTTCCATGACGGCATCCAGCCGCCCTTCCAGGCCGTGTCCCGCGCGCAAAAGATGCCCGAGCCCTTCGTCCGCGCCAAACATCACGATGGCGGCGACCAGCGCCGATCGGAAAAAGGGCCGCATCAGACGGCGCAGCGAGAAGCGCACCTGACCATACTTGCGCACGGCCGCCACGTTGAGAAGAGACGAGACGATGTAGCCGAACGTCGTGGCGAGGGCTGCACCAATGGCGTGGTGCAGCGTCAGGATGAGCGCGAAGTTGAGTGCGGTCTTGATGCCGAGCCCGATGAACATGTTGCGCACGGGCCGATACATCTTGCCGAGCCCCTGCAGCACGTACGTCGAGATGAGTTCCATGCTGGCGAAGATGCTCATGAACGAGACGGTGGAGATGATGTCCGATCCGGCCGTCGTCCCGAACAAAGCCAGGTTAATGGGGCGGCTCAGCACGAGCAGCGCCGCCGACGTCGGGAAGCTCATGAGGAACATCGTTCGCAGCGTGAAGACGATGTTGGCCTGCAAATCCGCCTGGCTCCGCTTGGCCTTAGCCGTGGAAACGCTTGGCAGCACCGAGACCCCGATGGCGTAGGCGAACGACATGGGCAGCATGACGAGGTACATGGCCTGGCGGGTCAAAATGCCGTAGTCGGCGACCGCCTGCGCGTAACTTTCGCCGCTCGCCTGCAGCAGGTTGGTCACGGTCCACGAGTCGACCAGGTTGGCAATCGGCACCACGAGGCCGCCCAGGCTGACCGGAAGCGCAATCCGATACACCATGCGCAGAATTTGCCCACTTCGAAAAGGGCTGTCGTCATAGCCCAGCGGGCGCTCGCGCCTGCGAACGGGAAGCGCATAGGCGACGAGCAGGATGAGGCCTGCGAGTCCCCCGACGAATCCGCCGAACGTCGCCGCGGCTGCGCCGTAGACCGCGCGATCGCGGTGCCACACGTCCACGACGAGGTAAGCGCCTACTACCATCGCGATGACGCGGAACAACTGCTCGAAGGTCTGGGAGTACGCGGGGCCCTCGAGCCGCTGAAAGCCTTGCAGGTAACCGCGCAGACCGCTCATCGCTGGGATGACGAGGAGCATCAACGACACCGCGCGAATGCTGGGCACGTTCTGTTCCACGGATGCCGCGCTGTCCTTGAGCGAGACCATGTGCGCAAACAGCGGCGCTCCGAACCACATCAGGACAAACGCGCAGACGCTGAAGATCATGAGCGAGCGCATGGTCACGCGGTAGATGTGTTCGACCACCGCGCGCTCTCCGCGCGCTCTGCGCTCGGCGATAAGCTTGCCCATCGCGAGCGGGAAGCCCGCGGTGGCGAGTTGCTGAAGGATATTGTAAACGGCATACGCGTTGCCATAGATGCCGTTGCCTGTCGGTCCGATGATCGCGGTCACGGGTATGACCCAGACCAGCCCCAGCACTTTGGCCAGAGCCACGCAGATCACGTACAGAGAGGTTCCGCGAGCCAGTTTGGCCGTACCCGATCCGGGCGAATTCACCTCTCCACCCCCATTTCGAAGAGATTATAGCATGCAGCTTCATTGGAAGCCCGAATCCGCCGCGGTCTGGGCACCGCCCGCAAGGTACGGCATACGTTGGCATGAGTCCGTTCGGGGCATTTTGAGCGCGGGCGTATGCCGCGGTGGATTTCGTGCAACAATGGACATGTGGGTAACTTCGACATGGCCTCTCTGAGAAGGTGAGGATGCGATGAAAGAGACGGCGGATCTTGAGGAGATGTGGCGCGCAGCCCGTCCGTCGGACGGCTGTATCATCTGCGGCCGCGCCGGACAAGAGGGCATGCGGGTGTGCGGCCAACTCATCTGCGACGCGTGTGAGCGCGAGATCGTCCAGACGGAGGTCGAGGACGATGCCTATCGGCGCTATGTGGAGCAGATGAAGCTGATTTGGCTATCGGCTTTGGCACTGTGAATGGGAGCTTTTCGCCTCTTCCGGGAGGCCGTGGGCGCATCGCGGGCCGCGGTGCGCCTTGTCTGTGTCTTCAGCGCTTCGCGCACTCCGGATGGGCCGTGGTACAATGGGAGCAACATCTTGCAAGGGCATGAGAAAGGGCGTTGAATCGGGGTGCACAAGCTGGTTTGGCCGCTCTTTGGCGTACTGTACACCCTCGCGAGCGCCGTGGCACTCGCTTGGCTCATCCGACATGAGATTCGCAGGCGCGCTGACCTGTCCCGCCGCGGGGGTTCGGCGGAGTGACGAGGGAGAGCGACGGGTTCGGCGCGGCGATGCCCATCCTGGATCGGCTGATGCACCACGCCGCCAACGAGCGGGCGTCGTTTCACGTGCCGGGACATCATGGAAGGTACCTGCCCCAGCCTCTTTCGGCCTGGCTTGGCCAAGCCCTCAAGCTGGACCTCACGGAACTCCCGGGGCTTGACAATTTTCACAGCGCGAGCGACTGCATCGCCGCTTCCGAGGAGCTGTGCGCGCGGCACTACGGGGCCTACCGGACGTACTACTCCGTGAATGGAGCGACGGCGTGTGTCATGGCGGCCCTCAAGGGCGCCTGCGGCGTCCCCGGCCAGCGCGTGCTGGTCCTCGGTCCATGTCACATGAGCGTGTGGCGCGGGCTCGTGTACGCCGACGCGGTGCCCGTGTGGGTGCCGAGCCCGTGGAATCCCGCCAGACAGGCGTTCGATCCGCCCTCGCCCGCCGCGCTGGACGCGGAGCTTCGCCAGTGGCAGCCGGTGAAGGCGGTCTTCGTGACGAGCCCCACGTATCCGGGCTTCGTCGCGGACGTGCGCTCGCTCGCCGAGGTGGCGCATCGGCACGGCGCGCTTCTCCTGGTGGACGAGGCGCATGGTGCGCACTTTGGGCTGGATCCGCGCCTGCCGGACCACAGCGTGGCGCAGGGGGCGGACGTCGTCATTCAAAGCCCCCACAAGACCTTGCCTTGCCTCACGCAGGCGGCGTGGATGCACGTGTCTCGGCCGGACCTCGCGGATGGCGTTCACGAGGCGCTTCTGTTTCTCCACACCACCAGTCCTTCGTACCTGCTCCTCGCGTCCCTGGACGCGGCGCAGGCCTTTCTCCGATCCGGCCAGGATCTGGTGCGCGAGACGCTGGACGTGCTCGCGCGCTATCGACCGTTGGAGCCACAATCCGATCCGATGCGGATGTGGATCCCGACGGGTTCTCGGGCGCGGAGCGCCCGGCTGGCCGAGCGGCTCGAGGAACGGGGCATGTTTCTCGAGTACTGGGATGCCTCGGGGGCGTTGGCCATCTTCGGCTTCGGCCAGGGCGAACGGGATGTGGCCCGCTTTTTCGAGGTGTATCGAACGTGGTGTGAGGAAGCGGGCGAGGAAACGCCGGAGACCCCGTGGCACGGCGCTTTCCTCTACGAGGCGCCCGCGGTGCTCGCGCTGCGGCCGAGCGCCATCGAGCACCTGCCGGGACGGCGGGTGCCCCTCCGAGGTGCCGCGGGACTCGTCGCCAAGCGGCCCATCTCCCCGTATCCTCCGGGTGTCCCCGCCCTCTGGCCGGGGCAGGTCATCTCGGAACAGCACGTCGAGATTCTCGCGCGCATGTGGATGGAAGGTCACGACATCGTGGGCGTGGCTGCAGACGGAACCATTGAGGTGTGCGATGCGTAAGGGACTTCTCATCACATTCGAAGGCATCGATGGTGCGGGAAAGACGACGCAACTCCTTCGCGTCGCAGCGTGGCTGGAGGCCGAGGGCCTTCCGGTAATTGTCACCCGCGAGCCGGGCGGTACGCGCATTGGCGACGCCGTCCGCGCGATTCTGCTCGATCCGCGCCATCGGGAGATGGCGCCGCGGACCGAGGCGCTTCTCTACGCCGCTTCGCGCGCGCAGCACGTCGAGGAGCTCATCCGGCCGGCGCTGGCGCGGGGCGAGATCGTCCTGTGTGACCGATTCGTGGACGCGTCCATCGCCTATCAGGGCGCGGGGCTCGGGCTGGGCGAGGCTTGGGTCGAAGCCTTGAACGATTACGCCCTCGGCGGCCTGCGGCCGGATTTGACGCTTTGGTTCGATCTCGACTGGCCGACGGCGCGATCCCGCCTGCGATCGCGGACGGAGCGCGGAGGTCTCGACCGGATTGAGCGGCGGGATGACGCGTTTTTCGCGCGCGTGGCGGACGCATTCGAACGGATGTGGCGAGAGATGCCGCAGGTGCGGAAGCGGATCGACGCGTCGCGATCGCCGGACGAGATCGAGCAGGAGATCCGGGCGCTGGTATGGAATCTCATCCAACAACACTTGTAGAGGTGGGTGAGCCCACGTGAAACTCGTGATCGCCGTGGTTCAGGATAAAGACAGCAACAAGCTGGCGCAGAACCTCGTCAAGGAGGATATCCGCGCGACGAAACTGGCGTCGACCGGCGGCTTCCTGCACGCGGGCAACACGACGTTTCTCATCGGCGTGGAGGATCACCTGGTCGATCGCGTCATGCAGATCATCCAGCGGTCGTGCAAGGCGAGGGAGCAGGTGGTGGCGCCCGTGTCGCCGATGGGCGCGAGCATGGAGTCGTACATTCCGTATCCGGTGAACGTCCAGGTGGGCGGCGCGACGGTGTTCGTGCTCGACATTGAGCGGTTTGAGCAGTTCTGACACAGGAAAGGCGGTCGACAGCTTGGCGGAGTTGGAAGCGGAAGGGCGCTCGAATGAGGCGGCCGAACTGCCGGAAGTCCTCGTGCGGAGGCTGCGCGCGGGCGAGCTTTGGCATGCGGTGCTTCTTTTGGGCGAGCCCAGCCAGACCAAGCGAGCGGCCAGATGGCTCGCTCGCGCTCTGCTCTGCGAAGCGCCGAAGACGGATGTGCCGTGCGGCCGGTGCAGGAGCTGCGCGCAGTTTGCGGCCGGTTCCCACCCGGACGTTTGGGAGTCGGGCGACGAGGGGCTGAAGGCGGGCGATGTCGAGGCGCTTCAGGGCTGGCTCGCCACCAAGGGCCACGGGACGCGCAAGGTCTACCTTCTCCACGGCGTCGACGACATGACGCCCGTCGCGGCCAACCGCATGCTCAAGACGCTTGAAGAGCCGGCAGTTGGGACGTATGCGGTCCTGACCGCGACAAGCCGGCAAAAGGTGCTCTCCACCCTTCGATCCCGCTCGTTTTCCTGCCTGCTTCCCGCATCGCCCCCGTTCACCTTCACAGATCCGACCTCCGTTCCGGTGGTGAAGCGCGCCGCCAGCGCGGAAGATCCTTCGTTTGCCGGGCTCATGGACCGGGTGATAGAATGGACGGAGACGTGGCTTTCCGGCGGCGCTTCGCCTTGGGAGATGGCCGCGTCTTGGCAATCGATAGCAAAGGATGTCCCCGCGGAAGACGGCCTGCTGCTTCTTGCCGAGTGGTTCCGCGAGCTCATGCGGGTTCGCGCGGGCGGCCACGCGGAACGCTTCGCGAGGTGGCAGGAGGCCCTCAGGCGCATCGCTCCCATTCTCGAGGTCGGGCAGTACGCGGCGTGTGTTCAGGCGGTGATGGACGCCAGACTGCGCCTTCAGTCGCACGTCGCTTGGCTGCTCAACCTTGAGCAGATGTGCGTCCGTTTGCGGGAGGTTACAACCTCATGGTGACGATAGTCGGCGTTCGCTTCAAACCCGCCGGGAAGATTTATTATTTCGATCCCGGCGATCTTCCGATAGAAAAAGGCGCGGACGTGATCGTCGAAACCACGCGCGGCATCGAGTGCGGGCGCGTGGTGATTGGGCCAAAACAGGTGGCGGAGGACGACGTGGTCCTTCCGCTCAAGCAGGTCATGCGCATTGCCACGGACGCGGATCAGGCGGTGGTAGAAGAGAATCGCCGGCGCGCCAAGCAGGCGATGGGCGTGTTTCGCGAGAAGGTGGCGAAGCACGGCCTGGAGATGAAGCTCGTGGACGCGGAGTACACGTTCGACCGGAATAAACTCATCTTCTACTTCACCGCCGATGGGCGCGTGGATTTTCGCGAACTGGTGAAAGATTTGGCCAGCGTGTTTCGCGTGCGGATCGAGCTTCGGCAGATCGGCGTGCGGGACGAAGCGAAGATCTTGGGCGGGATCGGCCCGTGCGGGCGCCTGCTGTGTTGCTCGACGTGGATGGGGGAGTTCGATCCCGTCTCCATTCGGATGGCGAAGGATCAGAGTCTGTCGCTCAATCCGTCCAAAATCTCGGGACTGTGCGGCCGCCTGATGTGTTGCTTGAAGTTCGAGAACGACGCATACCACGACCAGGACGCGATGGCGTAAAGAGGTTGGTGTCCAGGCATGGACAAACAATCGCTGTTTGTGCAGGTTGCGAATTTGGAGGCGCGCATCGGCGAGCTGTACGAGGAGCTCGGATCGCTCAAACATCAGATTCAGGAGCTCATTGAAGAGAATCAGCGGCTGCGGCGCGAAAACGAACACTATCAGGCGCTGACGATGGGAAAGGGCCTTGCGGAGTCGGGCTCGGCGCAGGAGAACCTGCGCCGCATTTATCGAGAAGGATTTCACATCTGCAATGTCAAATATGGGAGCCTGCGCACAGACGGGGAATGTCTGTTTTGTCTGGCGTTCATCGAACGCGCTTGACGGCAGGGCCCGTTCGATCGCCACAGCGCGATCGAGCGGGCTTTTTCGCATGAGGCGACATGGAGGAGAACGGGTTGGCAGAACCAAGGAAATCGGAAGGTGGATGTCTGTACGTCTGCAGCACGCCCATCGGCAACTTGCGCGACGTTTCGCTGCGGCTTCTCGACGTGCTGCGCGAAGCCGACATCATTCTGTGCGAGGACACGCGGCAGACGCGAAAGCTCCTGGCACGCTACGAGATTCCGGGCGGGGATCGGCTGGTGAGCTTTCACGAGCACAACGAGGCGGCGCGTGCGGGGTGGCTCGAGCAGCGCCTGCGCGAGGGAAGGCGCGTGGCGCTCGTCAGCGACGCG
Organism: Alicyclobacillus fructus; assembly: GCF_017329605.1. GTDB lineage: Bacteria > Bacillota > Bacilli > Alicyclobacillales > Alicyclobacillaceae > Alicyclobacillus > Alicyclobacillus fructus. Next base: position 80,602 of record NZ_JAFMTY010000012.1, on the reverse strand, counting down.
GGAACGCCGCTTGTGTCCGATCCCGGCGATTCGGCCGTGGCGGCGGCGCTCGCAGCTGGCGTGCCCGTCGTGCCGGTGCCCGGGCCGAGCGCCTTGCTGGCTGCACTGGTCGCGAGCGGGCTACCCGCGACGCCGTTTGTGTATCTGGGCTTTCCGCCGCGATCGCGCTCGGAGTTCGCGCGGTTCCTCTCACCCTATCGCCAGCTTCCGGCGACGCTCGTGATGTACGAGGCGCCGCACCGCGTGGCGAACCTCCTCGGGTGGCTCGTCGAGGAGCTCGGGGATCGCAGGGCGGTGGTGGCCAAGGAGATGACCAAAGTGCACGAGTCGTTTTGGCGAGGCACGCTCCCGGAACTCGAGCGCCGCATGGCGGAGGAAGGGGCGCGCGGCGAGTACGTGATTGTGGTCGACAACCGCGGCGCGGAGGCCGAGGCGGGCGCGGGCGAGGACGAAGAGACTCGCTGGGAGGAAGCCGTGAGCGCGGTGGAACGGCTCATGGACGAAGGGTTGTCGCACAAGGAGGCCGTGAAGCGGGCGAGTGAAACGTACAGGGTGAAGCGGCGCGACCTCTACAACCGAACCCTGTCCGACGGAGACACGGCGGAAACATGAAACAAGCCGCAGCGCAAAGTGTCTCTTTGCCGCTGCGGCCTCACGTTATCGACGATTTACGCGTGCTGCATCTCGGCGATGCAGGACGGGCAGATGTTTTTGCCCTTGAAGTGGATGATCTCGTCCGCCTGACCGCAGAAGATGCAGGCCGGCTCGTACTTCTTGAGAATGATGCGATCTCCATCGACGTAGATCTCGAGCGCATCCTTCTCGCCGATGCCGAGCGTGCGGCGCAACTCGATCGGAATGACGACGCGACCGAGTTCGTCCACCTTGCGGACAATACCTGTAGACTTCACTGTACCATCCCCGTTTCTTCGAAATTTTTCTGTTTGTCTCTTGAGAAATACTCGCACGGCAAGGCAGCGAGACAGACGGTGTTTCGACGCCGCGCCGTCGCTATCACGCCATGCAAATACTTCTATACTCTTACTATAATGGATGCGCAGAGTTTTGCAAGACCTTACAGTTCTGATCCTGGCTGTTCCACGATTCAAATTGCTAAAAAACCGCGACATGATGCGGTTTTTGGCGAACAAAAAAATTTCTTGCGAGCGCTGTTCCACATTTGCGTTTTGGGGCGCGATCGCGTAAGATCAAGCATCATTCTCGTTCTGTGACAAATGCATCGTGCGCGGTGAAGGAAGGGTACCCAGTGGCGCGGTTACCAGCGAGCCGGGAGGGTGGAAGCCGGCAACAAGGCGGCTGGGGAGTATGATTCTGGAGCGCCGCTCGTCGAGCCAGGGCCAACGCCCGGTGAGGCGGGCGCGGGAGTTCCCGTTATCGAACAGGCTGAGCCACGGCGCTCGGCCGCAACGAGGCGCGAGCGAATCGCGCGAAGTTGGGTGGTACCACGAGAGATCCTCGTCCCAATGCGGGACGGGGTTTTTTTATGAGCCGCCGGGAAGGATCCGGGCGGCATCCCGCATCGGAAAGGCAGGAGTGAACATGAAACCGACGTTCTACGTCACGACGCCCATCTACTATCCGAACGACAAATTGCACATCGGCCACGCGTACACCACGGTGGCCGCCGATGCCATCGCCCGCTACAAGCGCCTGCGGGGTTACGACGTGTTCTTTCTCACAGGCACCGATGAGCACGGGCTCAAGATTCAACAGCGCGCGGAGCAGGCTGGGCTCGAGCCCAAGGCGTTTCTGGATCCCATCATCGCCTGGATTCAGGAGCTTTGGAAGAAGCTCGACATCTCCTACGACGATTTCATCCGGACGACGGAGCCGCGCCACGAACGCGTGGTGGAACAGATTTTCGAGCGCCTGCTCCAGCAGGGCGACATCTACCTTTCGGAGTACCAGGGCTGGTACTGCACGCCTTGCGAGTCGTATTGGGCCGAACGCGAACTCGTCGAAGGCAAGTGTCCGCAGTGCGGTCGCGACGTCCAGTTTGTCCGCGAGGAATCGTACTTTTTCCGCATGAGCAAATACGTCGATCGCCTCTTGCAGTACTTCGAGGAGAACCCGGGCTTTATCGAACCCGTGTCGCGCAAGACGGAGATGATCAAGAACTTCATCGAACCCGGTCTTCAGGATCTCTGCGTCTCGCGCACCTCGTTCGACTGGGGCGTGCACGTGCCGTCGAATCCCAAGCACGTGGTCTACGTCTGGCTCGACGCGTTGGTCAACTACATCTCCGCCCTCGGGTACCTTTCGGACGATCCGGCCGAGCGGGCGAAGTTCGAGCGCTACTGGCCCGCCGATGTGCACGTGGTCGGCAAGGACATCGTCCGCTTCCACGCCGTCTACTGGCCCATCATTCTGATGGCGCTCGGGCTGCCTTTGCCGAAGAAGGTGTTTGGCCACGGATTTTTCCTCGTCAAGGGCGGCAAAATGTCGAAGTCGAAGGGCAACGTGATCGATCCCCTGACACTCGTCGATCGGTACGGGCGCGACGCGTTCCGCTACTTCCTCCTGCGCGAGATCCCGTTCGGGCAGGACGGCACGTTCACGCCCGAGGGCATGGTCGAGCGCCTGAACTACGATCTCGCCAACGACTTTGGCAACCTCGTCCACCGCACCGCCGCCATGCTGAACCGCTTCAACGGCGGCGTGGTGCCTGAGCCCGGGGCGCTCGCCGATGTCGATCGCGCCCTGCGCCAGCTCGCCGTCGACGCGAAGGCCAAGGTCGAGGAGAACATGGACCAACTTCAGTTCTCCGTCGCGCTGGCCGAGCTGTGGAACCTCGTGCGCGGCGCCAACAAGTATATCGACGACTGTCAGCCGTGGAAGCTCAACAAGGAGGGAGAGCGGGATCGGCTCGCCACGGTGTTGTACCATATGGTCGAGGCCATCCGCGTCTCCGCCATCCTCGTCCAGCCGTTCATGACCGATGCGCCGAGGGCCATCCGGGAGCAATTCGGCTGGGCAGACGACGCGTTCACGTGGGATAGCGCGGAGATGGGGCGCGGTCCAAGCGGTCAGAAAGTCGCCGAGCGGGAGCCTTTGTTCCCGAGACTCGATGTGGAAAAGGAGATTGAGATCTTGACAGAGATGACGACACCGGCGTCGGAGGCCAAGGCGGAATCCAAGGCCGAGGACGTGAAGACCGTCACACACAAGGACGAGATCACCATCGACGTGTTCGATAAGGTGGAACTGCGGGTGGGCCAGGTGCTCGCTTGCGAGAAGCACCCCAACGCCGACAAACTGCTCGTTCTGCAGGTCGATCTCGGCAGCGAACAGCGCCAGATCGTGTCCGGCATCGCGAAGTATTACAAGCCCGAGGAACTCGTGGGCAAAAAGGTGGTCGTGGTGGCCAACCTGAAGCCTGTGAAACTTCGCGGGCAGGAGTCGCTCGGGATGATCCTCTGTGCGTCCGAAGGCGACTCGCTCTCCATCGTGACGGTTCCGGACAGCATGCCGAACGGAGCGATTGTGAAGTGAGGCTGTTCGACACGCACTGCCACCTGATGGACGGCCGTTTTGCGGACGATCTCGACGATGTGCTGGCTCGCGCCCGCGAGGCGGGCGTGGCGCGCATCGTCGTGCCCGCGGTCGATCTCGCCACTTCGCGCGAGGTCATCCGCATCGCGGAGGCCCACGACGGCGTCTACGCGGCCGTCGGCATTCACCCCGAGGCGGCGGGCGATGTGCCGGAGGGGGCGTATGACGAGATCGAGCGGATGGCCGCGCACCCGAAGGTGGTGGCCATTGGCGAGATAGGCCTCGACTATTACTGGGACTCGGCGCCGCGCCCCGTGCAGCAGGAGGTCATGATCAGGCAGGTGGAGATCGCCAAACGCGTCGGGCTTCCGATTATCGTGCACAACCGCGAGTCCACAGAGGACGTGATCGACGTGCTGGCGCGCACGCGCCCCGGCGATGCGGCGGGCGGCGTCATGCACTGCTTCAACGAGCGCGAGGAGATCATGCGGCGCGCGGTCGATCTCGGCATGTACATCTCCTTCGCGGGCCCCGTCACCTATAAGAAGTCGGACGAACTGCGCGCGGTGGCGGCGGTGGTGCCGGAGGACAGGCTGCTCATCGAGACGGACAGCCCGTATCTGTCGCCGCACCCGTTTCGCGGCAAGCGCAACGAGCCGGCGCGGGTGGCGCTGGTGGCCGAGGCCCTGGCGGCGGCGCGTGGGCTCTCCGTGGACGAGGTGGCGGAGATCACCTGGGCGAACGCGCACCGATTGTTCGGGAAGGTGAAACCATGACCCACGTGCGGCCGAAGCTGCGCGAAGTGGTGGTGGTGGAAGGGCTGCACGACAAACAGCGCGTGGACGAGGCGGTGGACGCCGAGGTGCTCATTCTGGGCGGCGATCACATCAGCCGCCGCACGGTGGATTTGCTCCGGCGCGCGGTCCAGGTGCGGGGCGCGATCGTGCTCACGGATCCGGACGGCGCGGGCGAGCGCATCCGGCGCCGGCTGGATCAGCTCGTTCCCGGGCTCCAGCACGCCTATCTGCGCAGGACCAGCGCGACGTCGCCTCACGGCGTCGGGATCGAGCACGCGAAGGCCGAAGATGTCCGGCGGGCGCTCGTCGAGGCGCGCGGCCGGGATCGGCGCAACGGGGAGACGCCTTCCGCGCGGGCGCCGGAATTTTCCCTGGACGATCTCGTCCAGCACCGCCTCATTCACCATCCCGACGCCGCCAGCCGGCGCGAGCGGCTCGGCGACATGCTGGCGATTGGCTACGGAAACGCGAAGGCGTTTTTGCACAAGCTGAACGCGTATGGCGTGACGCGCCAGGAGTTTGAAGACGCCGTCAGGAGGTTGGACGGATGACCGCAGCGTCCGCGCGCGAGGTGAAGGAACTGCTTCGCCGGCATGGCGTGATCGCCAAAAAGGGCTATGGCCAGAATTTCCTCGTCGATGGGCGCGTGCTGGATGGCATTGTGCGCGCCGTGGAGCCCGACGCCCGGACGGTGGTGCTGGAAGTCGGGCCGGGACTGGGGGCGCTGACGGCGGCGCTGGCGGCGCGGGCGAAGCGCGTGGTGGCCATCGAGAAGGATGCGAGCCTGCGGCCGGCGCTGGAGGAGGTGCTCGGTCCGCATGGCAATGCGGAGGTCCTCTACGAGGATTGCCTGAAGGTGGACCTGCGCGCCTTGGTCGAGCCTCGGCTGGAGGCGGGGGACAGGCTGGTCTTCGCCGCCAATCTGCCGTATTACGTGACGACGCCGATTCTCTTTCACGTGCTCGACTCAGGGCTGCCCGTCGCGCGCGCCGTGGTGATGGTGCAGAAGGAAGTGGCGGATCGCATGGTGGCAAGCCCCGGGAGCAAGGACTACGGCGTGCTGTCGGTCGGGGTGCAGTACAGGGGCGAGGTGCGGCGAGTGTTCAACGTGCCGCCGAGCGCCTTCCTTCCGCAGCCGGGCGTCGAGTCGGCGGTCGTGGTGATCGATTGCGGCAAGCGCCCGCCGGTGCGCGCGTCCGACGAGGAGGCGTTGTTTCGCGTGGTGCGCGCGGCGTTTGGCACGAGGAGAAAGACGCTCGAAAACGCGCTGGCGGCGGGGCTCGGCGCGCCGAAGGAGATGGTGCGGCAGAAGATTGTGGCGGCCGGGATCGACCCGGGGGCGCGCGCGGAGCAGCTGTCGCTCGCGGATTTCGTGCGGCTGGCGGATGAGGTGGGGAAGGAGAGCGGGTGGATGGACGGCGCCTGATGGGAGAGGGCGGAGACCGCATGGAGGCGGGCGCCTGTCGCAGATGAAAGGCCGCTCTCAACGCACGGTGGAAGCGCAGCGCCGGCTGTCGTGATCGGCATGCGAGCCGGGACAAAAAGAGGAGCTGAACGGCAAGCGTTCAGCCCCGACTTGGGGATGGAGAGCCGGATGCCGTGAGAGGCAGGAAATGAGTAGGGGGATGAGGCCGCGTTGGGCGTCGCCAGCGCGGCCAGGGGTCATTGCTCGACCCCGACGGTTTCCTCCGTGTAGTAGTAGATTTCGTCCACGGACTTGCCGCGCGCGCGCTGGAGAACGCCGAGCCTCGTGGCGAACTGCTTCTGCGCATAGGCCACGAATTCGTCCGGGTTCAGCCCAAACGGGACATCGGTGATGCCGAGTTCCGCGGCGAGTTGTTGGGCTTCCTCGGTGTCGAGCTCGGCGTTGAGATCCTGAACCACCCCGATGGCGTGCGGCAAGAGCAGGTTGATCCGACGATTGACCACGTCCCAGATGTGTTCATTTTCGCTGATGAGCCGCGAAAGGAGATAGGTTCCGTAGCCGATGTGGCGTGACTCGTCCCGTTGGAGCAGGCGAATCGCCTGAATGAGCCCGGGCAGCTTATTTTCCTTTTGCAACGCGGTGTAGAACGCGTAATATCCGGTTTCGGCGAGCACGCCCTCGACCACCATGTTGTAGGTCACGGACGCTTCCGCCTGTGCCTCCGGAGACGGATCGTGCACCAGCCGCCCCATCGCCTGCGGCAGGTATTCGTAAAAGATCTTGCGATAGTGGTCCTTGTGGAACGTCGACAGATCCGACGTCTCCCCGGCGACTTCGTCCAGGAAGCGGCGGAAGACCTCCGTGTGTTTGGCCTCTTCGAAGAGGAAGGTGGTCAGATACATTTCCTCTTCCAGCCGGCCTTCGCGAGCGACCGCCATGATCAGCGGCAGGAGATCCAGTGTAACCGCTTCCTCACCTGCGACAAACAGCGAGCACAGGCGGAGGATGACGCGCCGCTCCGCTTCGTTCATGGCCTGCCAGTCTTCTTTGTCCTTCGAAAAATCAATGTCCCTGGGATCCCAAACGCCGAGCTTCTTCGCCTTGTGATACAACCGCATCGGCAAGATGCTGTGGTTCAAACGCTTTTCGCTCGTGGTCTGAAACACGCGCGGCGTCTCCGTCAATGCCATGGGTGTCGCCTCCAGTGGATCGAATTCTACTCTCACCATACGGGCCGAGCCTCAGGGCGGCCATCCCTGACTTCGTGGTGAATCGAAAGGCTGAACCCCAGAACCGGGGGATCATCGCAGCACCGAAGCGCAGAGCTCGGCCACTTTCGGATCGGAGACCAGGTGAAGGTGATTGTGGCCAGGGAGATCGGCGAGGTGCTGGGCGTCGGGGCACAGGGCGTTGTCGGCGGGCACGAGGCCATCGGACGGGCGGCGCAAGGCGAAGTGGTACAGGGTTCCGATGAACAATTCGCCGCCCACCCCCCAGCTCACGCCGCGGTGGATGCCCCGCACGAAGTAAAGCGGAACGCGGCTCGGCCACGGATGCTGGCGGACGAATTCGCGGACGAACCTGGGCGTCAGGTCGTGAAACGCGCGCCCGGCCCCGATCATCCAGCCGAACCATAGGAAATCGCGCGCCATGGGCGCACCTTGATAGGGCGTGCCGAGCGTGACGGCCGCCGCGACGTCCTCCGGGTGATCCCGCACATAGCGCCGCAGGACGAGTCCTCCCATGCTGTGGGCGATCACGTCGAAGGGGCGCGTCAACCCGGCGTGCGCCTCGAACAGCTCGAGTTTCCTGCGGAGATACTCGTATTGCCGCTCGACCGTGTCGCAACCGGCGCCCTGGTGCAGCACGCCCGCGAAGTGCGCGCGGCCCTCTTCGTACGGCTGGCTCCAAAGGTGTTCGCTTCGGTTCAGATGCACCACAAATACGCGATCCGATCCCCAAATCTCCACGCATTTGCGAAGAAACGCGTCCGTCCAGCGGTGCGCGTTCCGCAGGCCGTGGACGAGGACCAGCGGATGGGCTTTGGGCGCCATGGTCTTGACACTGTCTGAAGATTGGGTCGATAGTAGGGTCAAGAGAGATCCCTCCTCCCCACACTATTGTCAGGATGTTCCGAGGAGGGGCAACCCCTGAGATCTCGGAGTGAAGTTCCCACGCCGATGGGATAGGTGAAGCGCTTTCCTCGGAGTAGCATAAGCACAAACCCCGCGATTCATGGCTTGGAGTCGCAGGTGCGTCGAGTGAAAGCCGCCCGGGATTCGGGGATTCAGGCCATTGAGGGGGCTGAGATCATGGCGACCGCGAATCCGCATCAGAGTGACGATCTCCGCGGGGCAGACGCGCCCGGCGCGACGCCGGAACAGGCCAAGCCGCATGTGTTTCAGTACGCCATCACGCCAAACCGGTGGCCGGGCCAGATCCGGACGTCATGACGGAGTGGCGCCAAAACGTGTTTGTCCAACTGAGCGCGCACACTTCGCAGGCCGGATCGACCGTGGCCAATGAAGAGGCGGAGCCCGAAGCCGCACGGCGAGCTTCAGAGCCCGACGAGGGTGACAGGCGTTCGCCTGCGGGTCACGACGGGGTGGGGGCGGATCGCGAGGCGACGAACACGCCGGACCTGAAGCAAGATTTGCCTCCCATCGGTGATGGCGGTGCGGACAAGGCGGCCACGTCGCTCCAACCTTCCGCCGCATCCGACGGGGTGCCGCGCGCGAGGAGGAGGCGGCACGAGGCGGTCGATCCCGACCTGTTGCTGCCCGCCATGGCGGCTGTCTCTGCGGCAGAAGCGGCCGAGGTGAGCGACGGCGTTGACCAGGCGGAGCCGTCGGGCGATGAGGAAGGCGCTTTCAACGACGACCTGCCACCCGGCGTGTTGACGCCCACGCAGATTGTCCGCGGCGATCCGCTTCGGTTGCCGGACGACGACACGCGTCGCAGGGGGAGAAAGGTGCAGTCCGCGCCGCGGAGAGGAGGAATGGTGGCCATGGATCCGGAAACGGTGTCGGTCGCGCCCGCACCTGAGTCCAGCCCCAAGTCGCGAGAAACGGGCGTGATCGTCGACGTGGAAGCCACGGAGACGACGCCGGCGCAGCCTTCGAGCAAGGGGTTCCGCCGGTGGCGGCGGACGCGGCCCTTCACGGCGGGCCTGCTGTCGATGCTCGGCGGCGTCATTGTGGCGGCGGGGCCGGTGAGCCTTTTGCACGTCGTCGCTTTTTCGCAGTCCAGCGTGCCCATCGGCGCTGCGGTCGGCATCCTCATTTTCATCATGGGACTCTTGGAGTGGGTGTTTCCCTTCTACGCGTTGCTGACCGGAAGCATCACCGTGGTGCTCGCGCTCGTATCCCTGGTTGTTGCTTCGTTTGGCGGCCTGTTGATTGGCATGTTGCTGAGTCTTGTCGGCGGTGCGATGGCGGTGGCGTGGCGCCCGGCGCAGCCTAACAAACAGAAGACCCGAAAATCGAAGGCGCCGAATCTTCCCAACACGCCTTCCGCTTCCGCATAAATCAACTTCCCTTACGAGGGATGTAAGCGAATTCTCAAGGAGGGGTTCAGGATGTATCCAGAGATGGCCATGCCCGTGGAGGGGCGGACGAACTGGAAGGTCTTCGCCGGCGTGCTCGCGGGCGGGGTGGCAGGCATCGGCGCATTGACAGGCATGGTGATGAACGGGGTGGTGTCCGCTGCTGTGAATCTGCCGATTCCGTTCACCGTGCAGGCTTCGAGCATCAATGGCACGGGCTTCAGCCTGGCGCCGGGGCAGGTGCCGAATCAGCAACAGGGTGCTGCTCAAATCGTCATGAATGGCACGTTGCAAAACATGACCATCACCAAGCAGGTGAACACCCCGCTTGGGACATTCAACATCAACATCAGCGCGGGCAAGGGCAGCACGCCGGTTCAAGCGACCGGCATGACGGTGTACGCGTCGAGCCTGGGCGGCGACACGAGCTTCCCGCAGGGATTGAGCATGGACGCTTCCACCGGCACGCTGTCCGGCAGCAATCTGCAGATGAACAACGCCAACCTCCAGGTGCCCTACTTGAGCACGCAGAGCATCACGCTGCCGGGAATGTCGCTGTCGATCACGCCCGCGTCGAGCAATTCGTCGGGTTCTTCCGGTACGAGCACGTCCAATGGCACCTGATGTCCATGCAACACAGGGGGAGCGGATGCCAACCTCCGCTCCCCTTCTGAAATTCAAGGGCAGGGGGGATGAGCATGAGGTTCCGAAACGCGCGGCACCTCAGAAACAAGCGCGCGACGAGGGCGACGGGTCTGACGGCGGTTGCCGCCGCATGTGCCATGACGCTCATGCCAGCTTCAGTGCCCCGCGCCGGAACCATTCTTCCGGGCAGGGTTCCCTTTACGCTTCGTGCGTCCGAGATCGTCGCGCAGAACGCGGTCATCAGCATCCTGGGTGAATCGATGTCGTTTTCGAGCGCCACCATCCAGGGGATGACCCTGACCTATTCTGCCGGCGGTCACACCTACACCATCGCCGTCAATGGAACGGCGTCGGCCGGGCAGACGGTCATCAAAACTTCCCTGTTCAGCACGCTGAAAGACGACATCGGGTCCCTGTTTCACGTGCAGTCGCCGAGCGTGGCAACGGTCCTCGCGGACGCGCTCATCCAGAAGCCCATCCCGACTCTCGTCCTCACCGACGTGAATCTGACCATCGACACGTCGATGAGCACCCAGGCTATCCAGATGCCGGGGATGCAGATGTCCACCAGTTGACGCGGCTTCGGCGAGCGCAGGAGGAAGGAAGGAGGGATCCCGTGGCAGCTCCGGCGCCGTTTCTCCTCAAGGCCCATCGGATTCAGGCTCATCACGCCCGGCTGAACGTGCTCACGAACACCTTGTCGTTCCAATCCGCCACCATAGAAGGCATGCAGATCGCCCGGACGGCGGACGGACTTACAATGTCGATCTCGTCCGGGGGCGTCGTCACCGTGGGTCATACCAAAATCCAGACCACGGTTCTCCGCAATCTCGCGAGCATCGGCAGTTTCCGCAACAAGCGGGACGTCCTCCTTTTGCTCGCCGGGAGCACGCTGCCGCGCCTGGAATTGTCGCGGGTCGAATTCACCATCGATGGCTACCTCACGACTTCGCACGCGGACATCCCCGCGATGACGCTCTCCATGAAGTGACCGCTTCGCCGTTGCCCAACCCGTGGTCACTGGGGCTTTCTAGACGCGTCCTCGCATGGGGCAACGGCAGCTAACCTCCTCCACGGCCCATCCGACTGGCCGGGCGGTGGATATCCTTTTCTTGTTTCCCCGTGCGAATTCCTCTATAATGTCGCTAACACTCCACGATACGTACGGGTGTGGTGTGAACTCCGTTCCTTCAAGATAGGCTCGGTTCTGACCCATGACGGGGCGACGTATCATCAGGATGTCACTCGCCAAAGGTTGTCGCTCTGACCGCCCGAAGGGGGATGTACGATGAGTCGTCCGTCGCCGCTTCCGCCGTCCGGAGAATCGCTTCCCAAAAAAACGCTCGCGCTGGTTCTGCAGACCTTGCAGGCGCAGGAAGCGGAGTGCCGCATGAATTGGAGCCTGCGCATGGCGCGGCTCGAGATCCCCGAAGTGACCCAGCCGGTGCTGACGCACCTTTTTCAGTTTCTTCTGAGAAATATTGAAAGCGCTCTCACCGACGAGGAGGCGCTCGTCCGCGCGTTCCAGGCCGAGGTCATGCGCGCTCAGCCGAGCGTCATGGCGTCCGATGTGCTCGTGGTGGTCGGATTTCTCGAAGAACTGATGATTTCCATGGCTTGGCGGATGGTCGAAGCCGCTCAGATTGAGTCGTTCGTGCGCTTTGCCCACCGCCTGTGCTTCGATCTCGCCCGCGAAGCGCTCTCCGAGGGATATTTCCCCGCCAAGCTGGCCGCCCGGACGCAATACATGTGCGATGCTCCGCTCGTCAACTGGCTGAACGTGCTCAGCGCCGAATGCGACTGGAAGTGGTTCGCGCTTGTCCGCACTCGGCCTCAGGTCAACGTGGAGGAGTCCGCGCTGTACGTGCCCGAGACCCGCATGTGGACGGCCGAGGCGCCCCATCCCGAGCGGACGGAGCAGGTTCGCAAGGCGTTGTCCGACGGATCGCCATTTGTGGCCGCCGTGGGGGACAACCTGTACGCGGTAGCGGAAGCGCGTCACGATCCGCTGACCATTCGGCGCTTTCGCCAGACGGCGCAGTGGATTCAGAACGCCTTACAGCTGTCCATTTACGTGAGAGGCGGCCACGGGAGCGGGCGCGCCGAGATGCTCGAAGTGCTGCTGGAGTTTGACGACGTACTCGCATCGGCCAGCGACATGAACGAGCTGCTGACCTGCGTCGTGGAGCACGTGTGCCGGCGAGGCGGCTTCAAGCGCAGTGCGCTCTTTTTATACAATCCCATCACGCAGACGGTGGAAGGCGTGCACGGGTACAACGTGAACGTGGAAGAGATCATGCGCATCCGCCAGACGGATCGCGACATCCCGTCGCTGACGCAATTTGTGCAGATCGCCAAGCCCGTCTTTCTGAAGGATGTGGGGAACATTCTTCCACAGCCGTACGTGAACAAGTTTCACCTCTCTTCTCTGCTCGTGTGCCCGGTGATCGACAATCGGAGGATGTTGGGGATTATGTTGCTCGATCACGGCGGGCGTGCGTTCACGCCCGACAACGCGACCATTCGCATGGTGGAGGCGATGCTCGCTCGGGCAGGCCGGATGATCGTCGCGCAGATGTATCGCCAGGCGGGTACGGCGCCCATCACCCCCCTCACGACGTTGACCAAGCGCGAGCGGGAGATCCTGCAGCTCATTGCGGACGGCGTGGACACGAAAGAAATTGGGCGCGCTCTGCACATCAGCGACTATACCGTCACCGAACACGTCAGCTCCATCCTGCGAAAGCTCGGTGCCAAAAACCGCACGGAGGCTGTCGCAAAAGCCATGCGCGAGCGGATCATCCATTGATGAAGGTTGGTCGCATGGCCAGGGATGGGCCCACAATGGGCGAGCGCCCGCGATGGAAAGCGCTCGCCGGGCCGCCGCGCCGTCGGGGCGCTGGGCTCGGCCCATCCTCCAACCGAGATCCATCCACGCGCTCCCTCTGCACCTCCTGAGCGTTGGCGCAGCGGTCGGGCCGCTCGGCCTGCCCGCCTTTCGTATTGGATCCGCGGTGCCTTTTGCGCGCCAACGGCCTTCGCACGATGCCTCCCCACATTTCCGGGGTTCTTATTCACAATATTGCAACATTTGCGGGAGGCCGCAGGTCGCCTCGTGCGCTACAATGGCATCAAGCTGTTATATATCAGATACATGTGTTCTCCTTGTGTTTCAATTCGTCTGGGGATCTACGAAACGCAAGGGGGCACGAGATCCAGGGGGAGTGGAATGTGACACTGACGCGAGCCGGCAACGTTCGAGTCATGTTTCGCGTTAGCCTCGAGGCGAACGCATCGCTGGGGGAGGTGTATGGGGCCATCGTCCGCGCCGGGGGCGAGGTGATTGCCATGGAAACCCGGGTGCTCCACCCCGATCACAGCGTGCGCGACATCACGGTGGCGGTCGACACGGAGGCCGATGTCCGCGCCGTCGAGCAGGCGCTGGACGAGGAGCCGGGCGTGCGGCGCCTGCAGACGCTGGACCGCACGTTCTTGGCTCACGTCGGAGGCAAGATCGCGACGCACCTCAAGGTGCCCGTGGTGGACCGCGACGATCTCTCGGTCGTCTACACGCCAGGCGTCGCACGGGTCTGCGAGGCCATTCGCGACCGCCGCGATCGCGCGTTTGAATTCACGATTCGCATGAACACAGTCGCGGTGGTCAGCGACGGGTCGGCGGTTCTCGGCCTCGGCAACATTGGCCCCGAGGCTGCGCTGCCCGTCATGGAGGGCAAGGCGATGCTGTTCAAGCGATTCGCCGACGTGGATGCCTTTCCGATTTGCCTGGCCACACAGGACGTCGACGAGATCGTCGAGACGGTGGAGCGAATCGCGCCTTCCTTCGGGGGCATCAACCTGGAGGACATCTCGTCTCCGCGCTGCTTCGAGATCGAAGATCGGCTGCGCAAGCGGCTCGACATCCCGGTGTTTCACGACGATCAACACGGGACCGCGGTGGTGATGCTCGCGGGGCTCTTGAACGCGCTGAAGATTGTGAACAAGCGGATCGAGGATCTGTCCGTGGTGGTGGCGGGCGTCGGAGCGGCGGGCGTGGCCTGCACGAAGATCCTGCTCGCTGCGGGCGTCGGGCATATCGTCGGGATCGACCGCGTAGGCATCATCGAGCGCGGCCGCCACTATGACAACCCCGTGAAGCAGTGGTACGCGGAAAACACCAACTTCGAGAACCGGCGCGAGACCCTCGACGACGCCATTCGCGGCGCGGACGTGTTCATCGGCGTCTCGGGCCCGGGGATTCTGACGGTCGATCACGTCAAGCGGATGGCGCGCGATCCCATTGTGTTCGCCATGGCGAATCCCATCCCGGAGATCCTGCCGGAGGCTGCGGCGGGGCATGTGCGCGTGATGGCGACGGGCCGTTCCGATTATCCCAATCAGATCAACAACGTGCTGTGCTTCCCAGGCATGTTCCGCGGCGCCCTGGACGTCCGGGCGCGGGACATCACGGAGGAGATGAAACAGGCCGCCGCCCTTGCCATTGCGGAGTGTGTGCCGGAATCGCAGTTGTCCGAGCAGTACATCATTCCCAGCCCGTTCGACCCGAACGTCGTCCCGGCCGTGAGCCGGGCGGTGCAGGCGGCCGCGGTCCGATCCGGCGTGGCGCGGGCGGCCGCTCACCTCGAGGTGGAGCAGGAGCCGCTCTACACCGAGATGTAGCCGGCCTGCGGACGGGCGCACGGAGAACCCCGAGTTCAGGGGAGGGCATCCCCCAACTCCCCGGATTCCTCGGGATGGGAAAGCGCTTGCCTGGCGATACAATGGCATCAACAGGCGGACGGGTCTCGAAGCGCAGCACATCTGGCTTCGCTCCCGCATCCATCGAAAGATTCAGGAGGGCGATAACATGACCACCACACCGTCGACCAAGGAGATCTTCGACCTGATCAACCAGGCGCTTGCCGCCGATCCGTCCCGGACGGGCGGGATCGAGGCCGTGTACCAGTTCAACATCACCGGCGACGATCCCGGAACCTACCAGCTCATCCTCAAGCCCGACAAGGCGTACGCCGTTGAGGGCGAGCAGGAGGTCGCCAATTGCACGCTGGAGATGGACTCGAACGACTTCAAGGACATGCTGCAGGGCAATCTCAACGGCACCGCGGCGTTCATGAGCGGCAAGCTCCGCGTGGAGGGCGATCTCGGCCTCGCCATGCAGCTCGAGACCGTTCTTAGCGCTTATACCGCCACCTGACGGCGTGACCCCGCCGCCGTCGGGCGGCGGGGCTCCCGGTCCGCGCCGCGTGCGTCGGCCGCGACGCAAGATCCGCGGCGGTCGGCGCGCGCCCCTGGAGAAAATTCAGGAAAGGCGAGATGGCATATGAATCTCGTTCAATTATTAGAGGACAACATGCAGCGGTTCGGCGTGTACGAGTCGCTCGTCTACGAAGGGCGCGTGTACACCAACGCCGAGCTCGCGGCCTTCTCGTCGCAGATGGCGCATCACATGCGAGCTCGCGGCGTTTCCCCGGGCGACACGGTCATGGTCACCATGCCGAATCGGCCCGAGGTGGTCATGGCATTCTACGCCATCGCCCAATGCGGCGCCATCTCGGTCCCCGCCATGCCGCTTTTGCAGGCGCCGGAGGTGCGCTACATCGTCGAGGACGCGGCGCCGAAGCTCGTGGTCACGTGTGAAGTGCTGAAGCCGAAGATCCAGCAGGCCATCAAGGATCTGCCCAATCCGCCCATCGTCTGGTCGGTGGACGACGCGGGACTCGAGTCGTTCGAGGCGGTGCTCTCGCACTATCCGACCAAGCGGCCAGACATCTCCGTGGAAGATGATCAGCCTGCGGTTATTCTCTACACGAGCGGCACCACCGGCCGTCCCAAGGGCGTCATCCTGACCCATCAAAACCTGTGTGCCAACGCCAAAGCGGCGGCCGATCTCGCCGCCAACTACGCGCTCAAGAGCGACAAACGCGTCGGCCTCGGAATCCTTCCGCTCTCGCACGCGTTCGGTTTCACCATGATGAATACGGCGCTTTGCTTGGGCGAACTGGACGTCCTGCTTCCCTATTTCGATCCCGTCCTCGTGTTCCAGGCCATTGAACGGTACCGGGTGACCCATTTCACCGCCGTGCCCGCCATGTTCCACGCGCTGTTGCATCACCCGGACGCCGACAAGTACGACCTGTCGTCGCTGTCCATCTGCATCTCGGGATCGGCCGCGTTGCCGGAGTCGCTGCGCAAGGCGTTTCAAGAGAAGTTCCACTGCGTGGTCTTCGAAGGCTACGGGTTATCGGAAGCCGCGCCCGTCGTGACCGCCCCGAGATTTGACCGGCCGCCGAAGCCTGGCTCGGTCGGACTGCCGCTCCCGGGCGTCGAGGTGTGCGTGATGGACGATCACGGCCATCCGCTGCCACCCGGAGAAGTGGGCGAGCTGGCGGTTCGGGGCCCCAACGTCACGCCGGGCTATCACAACCTTCCAGACGAGACGGAGAAAGTGTTCCGCAACGGTTGGTTGCTCACGGGGGATATGGCTCGAATCGACGAGGAGGGGTACGTGTACATCGTGGATCGAAAGAAGGACGTGATCATCCGCGGCGGATTCAACATCTACCCGCGCGACCTCGAGGAACTGCTCAGTCAGCATCCCGCCGTGGCGGAGGTGGCGGTCGTCGGCGCGCCGTCCGAGCGGATGGGCGAAGAGGTGGTGGCGTACGTGGTCCGCAAGAAGGGCGCCGAGGTCACGGAGGAGGAGTTGATCGCGTACTGCCAGGAAAACCTGGCGAAGTACAAGACGCCGCGGGTGATTCAGTTTGTGCCTTATCTTCCGAAGAATTTGATAGGAAAGGTCGACAAGAAGAAGCTGCGTGAAATGGCGAAGTCGATTCAGTTCGCATGAGACCTAGGAGGGAAGGACATGATTTCATTCCTGCCGAGCGAGGAGGAACAGGCGTTTGTCGAGGTGGCGAGCGAGTTCGCGCGCACCCAACTGCGCGAGGCGGCCCGGGAAGCGGAGAAATCGCGCATGCCGTCGGACGGCATCGTCGCCAAGGCCCATGAACTCGGGCTCATCTCGCTCGAGTTGCCGGAATCGTTGGCCGGTTCCGAGCTGCCTTTGGTCTCGCAGGTGCAAATCCTCGAGGCGTTGTCCTATGGCGATCTCGGCATCGTGCAGGGATTGCCCGGGCTTTGCGACAGTTCGTCGCTCATCCGCGTGTTGCCGGATCCGGGCCGGCTCGAATTGGCGGACGGCGCCGCGCAGCGGGTCCCGTGGTTGAAGTTGGAGGCGGGCGAGATCGCGGTGGTGGAGGAAAAGGGCGGCTTTCGCCTTCAGGGTGTCACGCATCCGCGCCGATCCGTCCTGGGGGCGGATCAGCTGTTGGTCAGCTTCTTCGCGCCGGGCGGAGAAGCCGTGCTGGCTTGGCTCAACCGCACGGAGACCGAGTGGCGGGACGAGGCGGGCGACGTGCGTCTCGGCCTGTTGGCGGCGCATGTCGGCCGGGCCATCTTCGACGCCACCCTGGTCCGGCAGGAGGACATCCTCGCTCGCGGCGCGGAAGCCGAGGCCCTCGTTCGCGAGGCTGAAACCCGCGTGGCCGTGCTCGAGGCGGCGAAGTGCGTGGGCGTGATGCGCGCCTCGCTCGAATACACGATTGAATACACGAGTCAGCGCAAGGCGTTTGGACAGGAGATTCCGAAGTTTCAGGGCGTTTCATTCACCGTCGCCGACATGGCCATCGAAACGGAAGCGGCGCGCAACCTGGTCTGGCAGGCGGCTCACGCCGTGGATGCGCGCGGCGCCGAATCGGTTCGGGAAGCGGCGCGCGCCCTCGCCTACGCGCTCCGCAGCGCGCGGTTCGTCACGAATCAGGGCGTGCAGATGCTCGGTGGCGCCGGCTATCTGCAGGAGTACCCGGTCGAAAAGTGGATGCGGGACGCCCAGGCGCAGTGCGTGCTGTACGGCCGTGAGACGGCGTGGTTCGAGCGGGCGGGCGGCCGAGCCCTGGGCGTGGCGGAGAAGGAAGGTGTGCTCGTGTGATTGACTTCGAGTTGAACCCGCAGCAAAAGCAGGTTCGCGACATGGTGCACTGGTTTGCGGAACACGAAATGCGGCCCATCTCTCTCCTCGCGGATCGAGAAGAGCGCGTGCCGGACGATTGGTTGGCCAAGGTCAACCGCATGGGCATTTCGCTCAGCATGTCGAACTTCGGCGGAGATGGCGGGAAGAAAAAAGAGGGCGAGGCTCGCAAGGAGCCGCGCGAACGCCAGACCAACCGCTTGGGGGTCATCGCCGCCGAGGAGTTGGCCTGGGGCGATCCGGCCATCGCCTTGTCCCTGCCCGGGCCGGGGCTGGGCGGGCCGCCTGTGATGTCGACCGGCACGCCGGAGCAGAAGGAGCGGTTCCTCGGCATCTTCACGAAGGACGAACCGCGCTGGGGCGCGTACGCGCTGACCGAGCCGGGGGCCGGATCGGACGTGTCGGGCATCCGCACGTCGGCCAAGAAGGTCGACGGCGGGTACGTCCTCAACGGCCACAAGGTGTACATCACCAACGGCGGCCGCGCGTCATGGGTCGTGGCGTTTGCCACGGTCGATCCGTCACTCGGGCGGGCCGGGCACCGCGCGTTCGTGGTGGAGAAGGGAACGCCTGGATTCACATGCACGCGCGTCGCGCACAAGATGGGCCTGCGCGCGTCCGAGACGGCGGAACTCGTCTTCGAGGACTGCTTCGTGCCGATCGACAACCTGCTCGGCGGCGAGGCGCACTACGAGAATCGCGCCGGATCGTCCGGATTCCGCGTGGCCATGTCCACGTTCGACAGCACTCGCCCGATTGTCGCCGCCATGGCGGTGGGCATCGCTCGCGCGGCCTACGAGTACACGCTCGACTTTGTCAAAAAGGAGTATCCGCGCGGTCAGCGCGTCCGAAGCGACGTGCTCGCGAAATTGGGCGAAATGGATGCGAAAATTCACGCCGCGCGGCTTCTCACGTGGGAGGCCGCCTGGAAGGCGGATCTCGGCCAACCGAACGCCAAGGAAGCGGCGATGTGCAAGGCGCACGCGGGGCGCATTTCGCTTGAGGTGTGCTCGGATTGCCTCGAGATCATGGGGCCGATTGGGCTCGATGGGCATCTGGTGGAGAAATTGTACCGCGACGTCAAGGTCTTCGACATTTTCGAAGGCACCAACCAAATCCAGCACCTGATTGTCGCCCGGCGGCTGTACGAGCCGCACGGCCTGCGCCTGTGAGGGGGTGATGGCATGGCTTATTCAACGCTGCGCGTCGATCGCCTCGACCGAGGCGTCGTCTGGGTGGACATCGACAATCCGCCGGCCAACGCCATCTCGGACGCGCTGGTCGACGATCTCGACGCGCTTCTCTTGGAACTCGAGGGAGACAAGTCGGCGCGCGTCATCGTCCTCGCCTCCGCGCATCCCAAAAACTTTGTCGCGGGGGCGGACCTCAAGATGATGACGCAGAATGCGTCGAAGTACGCCGGGCAAGGCGGCGCCATTCGCGACGCCGCGAGCCGCATGCAGCGCGTGTTCGATCGCGTCGCCAAGTTTCCGCGCCCCGTCATCGCGGCGATTCACGGCCACGCGCTCGGCGGAGGCTGCGAACTGGCGCTCGCCTGCGACTTCCGCATCATGAGCGGCGGGACCATCGGCCTCACCGAGGTGTCGCTCGGCCTGATTCCCGGCGCGGGCGGCACGCAGCGCATGACCGCCCTCCTTGGCCGCGCCAAGGCGACGGAACTCATCTTCTTTGCCAAGCGGTTGACCAAGGAGGAGGCGGAGACCATCGGCCTTGTCACCAAAGCCGTCGAGCCGGATCGGCTGCGGGAGGAAGTCCTCGCGTTCGCCGAAAGCCTGAGCGAGCGCGCGGTGTTCGCCATGGGCCTCGCCAAGCAGGCCATCGACGCGGCCATTCCGCTGGAGGGCGGCTTGCGCGTCGAAGCGGAGAATTTCGAACGCACGTTCAGCACCGGCGAACCGCTTGAAGGGATCGCGGCGTTCCTGCAGAAGCGGCCGGCGAAATTCCTGAAGGATACGGCGGCCAAAGCATGAGACACCGGGGGGATGGAAGATGTCGTCTTGGGATCAACTGTTGAAAGGCAAAGTGGCGGTGGTGACGGGCGCATCGCGCGGATTGGGGCGCGCTGACGCGCTCGCCCTGGCCGAGGCAGGCGCCGACGTCGTCATCACCGACATCCTGATTGAGAGCGACGAGTCGAGCGGCCAGACCGCGAAGCAGTACGGGCCCTTGGCCCAGGTCATGCAGAGCACGAAGGTGGTTTACGCGGAAAAGACGGCCGAGGAGATTCGCCAGATGGGCAGGCGATCGTTCGCCATCAAGATGGACGTGACGGATCGGGATCAGGTGCGCGACGTCTTCGCCCGCGTGAAGGAGGAGTTCGGCCGGATCGACATCCTCGTAAACAATGCGGGCACGCTCGATCACGTCTCCCAAATTGAGAATCAGCGCGACGACCTGTGGGAGCGGGATCTGCGCGTGAATCTCACGGGCACGTACAACTGCACGAAGGCCGTGTGGCCCTACATGAAGGAGCAGGGATGGGGCCGGATCATCAACATGTCGTCTATCGTGGGTATTCAGGGCGGCTTTGGTCAGGCGAGCTACGCGTCGACCAAGGGCGGTATCCTGAGTTTCACCAAGAGCATGGCCCTCGAGGGCGCGCGCTACGGCATCACGGTGAACGCCATCGTGCCGGGCATCATCAACACCGAGGCCTTCAAGATGGGCAACAAGCAGATGAACGAGCGGATGATCCAGCGCACGGCCTTCCGCAAGCCGGGCGATCCGGAGGACGTCGCCAACGCCATCGTGTTCCTGTGCTCTGACAAGGCGAAGTACATCACGGGGATCGGTCTGCCGGTCTGCGGCGGGATCGACCTGTTCACGTTCTGACCGGATGACCCGATGGGTCAATGGAAAGGGGGACCTTTTGTGCAGCGCGAGGTGGTGATTGTCGACGCCATTCGCACGCCGATAGGGCGCAAGAACGGGAGCCTGTCGTCGGTGCATCCGGTGGATCTGCTGGCGCCGCTGTTGAAGGCGCTGGTGGATCGCAATCAGCTCGATCCGATGGAGCTGGAGGACGTGGTGACCGGTTGTGTCACCATGACGGGGGAACAGGGCGGCAACATCGGTCGCATGGCGGTGCTCGCGGCCGGTCTGCCTGTGGAGGTGCCGTCGTTTTCGCTGAACCGGATGTGCGGATCGAGCCAGCAGGCGATTCACAACGCGGCGCAGGCCATCCTGGCCGGGGATATGGATGTCGTCATCGCGTGTGGCGTGGAGAGCATGAGCCGCGTTCCGATGGGCACGGACCTCGGCAAGTTTTCCACCGCTCTGACCAAACGCTTTCAGATTGTGCCGCAGGGATTCTCCGCGGAGATGATCGCGGACAGGTGGAACATCAGCCGGGAGGAAATGGACGCCTTTTCGCTTGAGAGCCACCAGAAGGCAGCCCAAGCGGAAGACGCGGGGTTGTTCGATCGCGAACGGATCCCGGTGGAGAACGTCGGCCCGGAGAAGGCGACGGTGACGCGCGACGAGGGCATCCGGCGCGACACGTCGCTCGACAAGCTGGCGGGTCTGAAGCCCTCGTTCCGTCCGGACGGGCGCGTCACCGCCGGGAACTCGAGCCAGATCTCGGACGGCGCCTCCGCGGTGCTGCTCATGTCCGGGGAGAAGGCGGCGAAGCTCGGCCTGCGGCCGAGGGCGCGCATCGTGTCGCGTGTGGTGGTGGGTGTCGATCCCGTCATCATGCTCACGGGCGTGATCCCGGCGACGCGCAAGGCGCTCGACAAAGCGGGGCTGAAACTCGAAGACATCGACGTGATCGAAATCAACGAAGCCTTCGCCTCGGTGGTGCTGGCGTGGAAGCGCGAGATCCAGCCCGATATGGCCAAGGTGAATCCGCGCGGGGGCGCCATCGCGCTGGGCCATCCGCTCGGGGCAAGCGGCGCGCGGATCATGACGACGCTGCTTCACGAATTGGAGGATACCGGCGGGCGCTATGGGTTGCAGGTGATGTGCATCGGTTTTGGCATGGCGACAGGGACCATCGTTGAGCGGCTGTGAGGTTGACAGCCGCTCCCCGTGTCTTTGGGGCGAGAAAACCTACGACCTTGGGATGTTTCAGATGCGAACATGGCGCTAGCCTAGGAGCACATTCCATGAGAGAGAAAGAAGACGATCGCGGGAGGAAGGGATGCATGATGCACAAGGGCTGGACTGTGGCACTGGGAACGGCGATCGGCGCGATGGCGTTCACGGTCGGGGGCGGGACCGCGTTTGCATCGACGGCGTCGAGCGCCTCGCAGGGTAGTCTGTTGGGGCTGAACCTGGACCTGGGTGGATCGAAGGGGGTGGATGTGAATCTGAACCTGTTGCCGGCGGGCGGAGGATCCGGAGCGCCGGGATCGGGCGGCCTCGTGAGCTTGGGCGTGAGCGTGGGTTCGGGCAGCGAAGGCAACGGGGCGAACTCGTCCGGGCAACAGGCGGGCGCTTCGTCTGCTGGCAGTTCCACATCTGAAGACGGGGCGGGGGCGGCGTATTCTTTGGGCGCGGCAAGCGCGTCGTCGAACACCGGCGGGACGGGCGGCGGGACGGCGGCATCGGCGAAGTCGGGCGCGGTTTCGCTCGATTTGAGTCTCTTGGCGTCCGGCGGATCCGCGACGACCTCGGGGCCTGTGGGCGTTTCGGTGAACGCGCTGTCATCTGGTGGATCGGCATCCGCGTCTGGGCCGCTGGGCGTTGCGGTCAACGCCCTGTCGTCGGGGGGAAGCGCTTCAGGACAAGGTGCGCTGGCTCTCGGGCTCAACGCGCTGTCGTCCGGGGGAGCCGCGGGCGGAAGTGGCGCGGTGGGCGTGGGCGCGAATGTGGGCTCGTCGGGCGGAAGCGCCGCCGGGAATGGGGCGGCGGGTGTGGGTGTCAATGTCGGTTCGTCGGGCGGGCAAGTGGCGGCGTCGGGGTCGCTTGCCGGGATCGCCGTGAATGCGTTGGGTAGCACGGGCAGCACGGGCAGCACGGGCAGCACGGGCAGCACGGGCACCACGGGCACCACGGGCACCACGGGCACCACGGGCACCACGGGCACCACGGGCACCACGGGCAGCACGGGCACCACGGGCACCACGGGCACCACGGGCACCACGGGCACCACGGGCACCACGGGCACCACGGGCACCACGGGCAGCACGGGCACCACGGGCAGCACGGGCACCACGGGCACCACGGGCAGCACGGGCAGCACGGGCAGCACGGGCAGCACGGGCAGCACGGGCAGCACGGGTAGCACAGGTAGCACGGGAAGCACGGGAAGCACGGGAAGCACGGGAAGCACGGGAAGCACGGGAAGCACGGGAAGCACGGGAAGCACGGGAAGCACGGGCACCACGGGCACCACGCCTCCCCACATCGTCGTGTCCACGAGCACGGGGCGCGGCGATCAAGGGTTGCTTCCACAGACGTCGACTCGACAACCGCTGTGGATTGCAACAGGTCTGTTGATGATGGCCCTGGGCCTTGTTGCCTATTATCCGGTGCGGCGGTTGACGCGCCGCTGGCTGGTGTGAACGGTGCAGGCGATACAGCGCAGGCGGCTCGCGCACGTCGCGCGGGCCGTTCCCCTACTCATGGCTCTCGCCGGTGCTGCGCTTGCCGGCGATGTGGGGTGGGCTTATCTGTGGGAGACCGCCTGGGTCAACGACCGCCCGTTGCCCGAGTATCATCCGCGGAATCCGATAGGCGAGGCGCACGCGACACCCTGGTGGGCGCCCGCCCCGAAAAATGGCCAGAAAATTGGCGAGCTCGTGTTCCCGCAACAAGGCGTCGAGGTGCCCGTGGTTCAGGGCGACACATGGGCCGATCTCGCCCTCGGCGCCGGGCACGATCCGCAATCGGCCCTTCCCGGTCAGCATAACAACGTGTATGTGGCAGGGCACCGGGATACCGTGTTCCGCGTGCTCCGCCGACTGCACCCGGGCGATCTCGTCATGTTTCTCACGCCGTACGGGCGATTCACCTATCGGGTCAAAAACGCGCAGATCGTCTTGCCAACAGCCGTGTACGAGGCAGCCCCGACGGGCTACGAGACGCTCACGTTGCAAACCTGTTGGCCCTTCGACTACTTTGGCTTTGCGCCCATGCGGTACATTGTGCACACCGCCTTCGTAGACGGTCCCCACCCGCTTTCGGGAGGCTCGTAGCCATCCCCCTCATAGAGGGGAGGGGCCGCGGAATTCCCCTCGATCTCGGGATATAGCCAGCGTTTTTCGGATTGTATACTCCAAGAAAGCGAAGCGTACGAGCACGCGCTCGCGGACGTCCCGCAGGGGCGCGCTCGTGTCCGGATCGCCGCGAGGACGGCGAGGGGGTGGGTAAGATGGCGGTCGCGCTCAGTCAGGAACAGGTGAATGAGCTTGCTCGGGCTCGGCGGATGATCGAGCGAGAGCGGAAGAAAATCACGCCGCGCAGGCGACAGCACGAAGTGGTGAAAGCGCTTGTAAAACACGGTGTTCTCCATGTTCTGAGGGATCGCAGCGGGGACGAGGAGACGAGGCATCGGCTCATCGGCCAGCGCCTCCGCGCCGCCTTTGAAGAGCTCGGGCCGACCTTTATCAAGTTGGGCCAGGTCATCATGACGCGGCAGGAGCTTTTGCCGGAAGCGGTGACGGCGGAGCTGGCGGCCCTGCTCGACAGCGTTCCGCCGCTTCCCTTTCATTACATGATGGCCGTGCTGGAAGACGAAATTCCCAATTGGGCCGATGTGTTTCGCTGGATCGATCCGAACCCCTTGGGATCGGCGTCGCTCGCCCAGGTTTACCGCGCTCAACTCGCGGATGGCCGGATGGCGGCGGTGAAGATTGTGCGGCCGCTCGTGGATCGGCTTTTTCAAGTCGATATCGGCAATGTGCGCAAGCTCGTGCGAAGATTGCAGCGGCTTCTTCCTCCCCAGCTCGAGGTTTCGCTCGATCTGCATGGCATCATCGAGGATTATTACAGCAGTACGATGAATGAGCTGGATTTGAGGCGAGAGGCCGAGATCATGGACGAACAGCGGGCCATGGTCGAGGAGTTTGAAACGCTCTACATTCCCGAGGTCTATCACGTCACGCAGCGGGTTCTGGTGATGGAGTTCATCGATGGCTGGAACCTGAAGGACTTTCCGGTCGACTTCTTCACCTTCGAGGAACGACTGGAGCGCATGACGGACCTCGCTCACTACTACGTGAAAGCGTTTGTCGAAGGCAACTATCATGCGGATCCGCACGCCTCCAACCTGATGGTGGATCGGCGCACGAAGCGGATCGCCATTCTGGACTGGGGACTCGTGGGCCGGATGGATGCCGCCCACACCGAGGCCATCTTTCGCATGCTCATGCATGTTCGCGTCAATCAGCAGGAGGACGCCATCGAGGCGCTCTTGGACATCTACGAACCGACGCGCTACACGGATCTCGTGAGCTTGCGCGATCAACTGCGCTCGCTCCTCATCCACTATACGAACAGCACCCAGGCGAGCTACTACAACTGGGGCAATCTCCTGCTCAGCACCATCGTGATCGCGGCGAAAAACTATTGCCGCATCCCGAACGGGCTTGCGCTGTGGACCAAGGGCTTCTCGGCGGCGGAAGGAACGGCTCGCTGGCTGTGCCCGGAGATCTCGTACCATCAGCTCGTCGAGATCGCCGACGTGCAAATCTTGCGGCGCTGGATGATGCGCAGGTTCAATTACCACACCAATGCGAGTTTCGTCGCCGAACTCGCCAAACTGACCGCGACGCTGCCGCGTCGAGTCAATAAAATTCTCGAACATTTTGAGTGGAACGACTTTCGCGTCAACCTCGACGCTCAGTTGTCACATCAGGCGGTCCGGACCCTGCATCGCGTCGTGAACAAACTTTTGCTGGCCCTCATGTCGGGGACGTTCTTCTTGGGCGGCGCGCTTCTGTTGGCCTTCGCCGACACGCACGCGGACGCTCACGGAGGCATCGTGCCGCTTGGATGGGTGGGCATCGGCGTCAGCGGCGCGCTGGGCCTGTCGGCGCTGTGGAGCACCTTGCGCTCGAAGAAGCGGATCTGAATCGCCACGGCATGGGAGGGGTGGGCATGGCAGTGCAATTTCAATCGCGGGATCCCGGACAGCTGGCAGCCTCGGGGGGCCGTCCTCCGCTTTCTCGCCACGACGAAGAACAACTGACGATGCAAAAGCGGATTGAGGCGTTTTACAAACAGAGCGGCGGGCCGAACAACCCGGAGATCCCGAAGATCCTGGAGCGTCATCTGCTGTATGGCAAAGATCACGGGCCGCGCGGAAAGCGCGAGACGCTCGAGGACGCGCTGCGCGACATGGTGGCGCAGGACTATTCGAATCAAATCATCTTCAAGTGGCTGATGCAGGCCCGCATGGCGCGCAATCGGCAAAACCAGGCCGATCACGCCGAACTGGCCCGCATTCGCCGCGAGATCGAAAACCTGCAGAAACAAGTCGCTGAGCTTCGCGAGATGGTGCAATCGCTTGCAGCGAGTATCGAAGGGCCAGAGGAGGGGGAACGGGCATGGTGACCACGACCGAGGTCAAGCTGCCGGAATACGGCATGTTCATCGACGGGGCGTATACCTTCGCTGAAAGCGGTGCGTTTTTCGAGGTCATCAACCCGGCCACGGGCCAGCCGTGCGCCCGTGTGGCCAAGTCGGACGCGCGCGACGTGGATCGCGCCGTGAAATCCGCTCGCCGGGCGTTCGAAAGCGGCGAGTGGTCGCGGGCGAAGCCGCACGAGCGGGCCGAAGTGCTCATCCGGTTTGCGGACCTCATCGTGCAACACGCGCAGGAGATCGCCTTCTTAGAAATCTTGACCTCAGGCGCCACGGTCCGGCGCGTATCCAACGCCGACATCATGCTGATTGTCGACCTGCTGCAACAAACGGCCAAGTTCGCGCAGGCGTATGAGTACTCGCGCACCTTGCCCGTCCGACCGTTCCCCCAGCCGAGCCACAACCAGGTGTGGCGGGAGCCGGTAGGCGTGTGCGCTGGGATCACGGCGTGGAACTATCCGCTCATCCTCGCCATGTGGAAGCTCGCACCCGCGCTCGCCATGGGCAACTCCATCGTTCTGAAACCGGCGTCGAATACGCCGCTTTCCACGCTGAAGCTCGCTGAACTTGCGATGCAGGCCGGTCTGCCCAAAGGCGTGTTCAACGTCGTCACCGGGCCGGGCGGCTCCGTGGGCGAAGCGCTCGTCACACATCCGGAGGTCGACAAGGTGGCGTTCACCGGATCCACCGAGGTGGGCAAGCGGATCATGCAGCTCGCCGCGGAGGGCATCAAGCGCGTCACGCTCGAACTCGGCGGCAAGTCGCCGGCCATTGTTCTGCCCGATGCCGATCTCGACCTGGCCATTCCCGGCATTCTTTTCGGCGTATTTCTGCACAGCGGGCAGGTGTGCGAGTGTGGGACGCGCGTGATCGTCCACCAAGATATCTACGACGAGGTGGTCGAGCGGTTGGCGGCGGAGGCATCCAAGATCAAGCTTGGCAATCCGCTCGACGACAAGGTGGGCATGGGGCCCATCATTTCCGAATCGCAGCTGAAGACGATTCTCGGTTACATCGAATCCGGCAAGGCCGAAGGTGCAAGGCTTGTGTGCGGCGGAGAGCGCGCCACGGGCCCGGGACTGGACGGCGGGTACTTCGTGCAGCCGACCATCTTCGCCGACGTCGACAACCGCATGAAGATCGCGCAGGAGGAGATTTTCGGCCCTGTGCTCGCGGTGATGAAGGCGCAGGACGTGGACGAGGCAATCCGGCTGGCCAACGACACCGTGTACGGGCTTGCGGGCGGTGTCTGGACGCGCGATCTCAATCAGGCCTATCGCGTGGCCCGCGAGATTCGCGCGGGAACCATCTGGATCAACGACTGGCACATGTTCCGCAGCGATGCGCCGTTCGGCGGCTACAAGATGAGCGGTTTCGGGCGGGAAATTGGCCCCTACGCCCTCGACGAGTACACGCAGCTTAAGCATGTCCACGCTTCTCTCGTGCATGAGCCGGAAAACCGACATTGGTTCTCCATCGTCCTTTCACACCGCGGCTGACGCGTTCAACTTTCCATAGGTGGTGAAGCGCATGCCTTACATTCGATCCGGCTTTCAATTCATGGCGCGGACGACCATCACCAACGGCGTCGGCTCGCGCGTGTTGCTGCCCGAAACCGTGCGCGGGCTGGGCGGCAAGCGGGCCTTTGTGGTGACGGATGCAGGCATCGTCCGTGCCGGGCTGCTCGACAAGATCCTGGAATTGTTCGATCTCGTCCCCTCTCCCGTCACCATTGCAGGTGTGTTCGACCGCGTCGAGCAGGACGCCAAAGCGCATCTCATCAATGAAGCTGCGCGCGCCTATCGCGAATGCGCGGCGGACAGCCTCATTGCCCTCGGTGGCGGCAGCGTCCTCGACACCGTGAAGGGCATCAAGTGGATGCTCCATCATGGGCTCACCGACATCCGGCCCGCGCTTCTTGGGAATGTGCTCGAGATGTGGCCCGAGGCGCAGCCCATCTTCATTCCGCACGTGGCGCTGCCGACCACCGCGGGCACCGGGGCCGAGGCGTCGCCCATCGCCGTGGTTTTCCACGACGATCTCGGCGTGAAAGTCAACCTGATCAATCCGTTTATCAACGCCGACGTCGCGATTCTCGATCCGGAACTCACCGTCGGCCTGCCGCCTTCCATCACCGCGTTCACCGGCTTCGACGCGCTGACGCACGCCATCGAGGGGTATTTCTCGCCGCAGGCAAACCCGTTCACCGACGCGTATGCCATCCAATCGGCGCGCATGATCTTCGATCATTTGCCCACGGCGGTGGCCCAGGGGCAGGACCTCACGGCGCGCGCCAACATGCTCATGGCGAGCACCATGGCCATCCTTTCGTTCAGCCTCGCGCTCAACGCCATCCCCGTGCACAACATGGCGCACGCGTTTGGCGCGAAGTTCGGCATCCCTCACGGGCTGGCCAACGCCGTGCTCCTTCCCAATGTGATGGCTGCGATGCCCGCCTTTTACCGGCCCCGCATTCGCGAGTTTATGGCGGCACTCGGTATGGATCCGCCGTCCGATCCGGATGCCGCGCTGCAGGCGTTCATCGAGCGAATCCGCGCGCTTCGCGCGGAAGTCGGCCTGCCGGATACGTTCGCTTCATTCCAGCTCGACAAGCGGCAGCTCAGCAAGATGGTCGACGCCGTGCACGCAGACCCTTCCGGCGTCGTGTACCGCTTGCCGGACGCCATCATCCAGCGCGTGACGCGCGAGGTGGCGAGTTAACGCTCCGGACCGGGTGTCGGCCGAGTTAAGCTGAGAACCACGCAATGGACGACGGGCGATCACGCGCGCACCTTGGGCGTGATCGCTCCTTTTTACGCCCATCGCGGCGGGGCGAGCGCTGCGATGGGCTGACCTGGCCACTCCAGCAGACGAAAGAAGAGGAACTTGAAAAATGGACTTCCAGGTCTTGCTCAACCAATGCTAGAATAGAGATACACAAATTCCAACTGAACTAGGGGGTTCATGGGCGTGCGAAGCATGCGATATTGGGGTTTCGCGCTAGGCATCGCCGCGACGTTGTCGCCGATGGTTCCTGCGCTTGCGAGCGCAGATGTGGTCGAGACCAAGGGCGCTTTTTTGGAACTCTTGCTGCAGACAGCGGCGGTCAAACCGGACAAGACGGGGAAGTCGCCCTATGTGGACGTGCCCACGAAGTCGGTGCTCTGGGGATACGTGCATAAAGCCATCGAACTGGGGTTGGCGAAATCGGATACCGCGAAGCGATTCGGCGCGAATGATCCACTCACGGCTTCCCAGGCGGCGGAAATCGCGGCGAAACTGTACCACGTGACGCTGGGCGGCACGACGCCGCTCGGCTGGGCGCAGGAGCAGGGACTCTTATCCACGGGGGGCGTCTTAAGCGCATCGCAGGCGACTGCGTTTGTATCCAACATGAAGCGGTTGGCAGAAGCCCTGGCGGCATTTCCGGGCTCGTGGACGCTGCCGCCCGCGAAGCGCGAGGAACTGTCCGAAGCCATCCAGGCGTCCACAAGCGCTCCGTATCTTCAAATGCAGCTGAGCGAATCGGAAAGTTTCAAAATCGAGCTGAGCCCAGCGCTTCAAAACAAGCCCGGCGCTCAGTCTCAGCTCCAGACGCTGCTCAACCAGATGAGCAGTCAATTCACCATCTCCGCCGAACAGATGCACGTCGGTTCACATCTGTACAGCGTGGCCCAAGCGACGGTACACACGGCTGCTGGATCTCACAGCCTGCAGGAAGTCTTCGACGATGGCGTCGATTACCTCCAGGAGGACGGCTCGAGTTGGACGAATACGACGCAAGCCGATGCCTCATTGGAGCAGAGCCTGTTGCAATGGAAGGGTCTCTTGACGCAGGTGACTTGGGCAGGGACGTCGAATGGGCTGGACGTGTTTCGCGGGCAGTTGAATACGAACTCCCCAGCCATGGCGTCAGCGCTGCGGAGCGTCGGCGCGGTGGCCCCGGGCGAGAATGTCTCCCAGCTTTTGAAGTCTATCAAGGGAACGGTGAGCGTCTTTGTCGATCCATCGAACGGCTCTCCGCGCATCGCGCAGATACAAGAGCTCTGTTCGATGGCGCTGTCTGGATCATCCTTGACGCAAACGTTTGGGGCAGACGCTCAGAAATCGATCCAGGCGCTTCAGGTGCAAGTCGTGACGAAAGCGAATTACCAGTATCAAACCCTTGTCCCGACCTTGCCCGCCGGGTTGAATCTCGCCAACTGGCCGAGTTCGCCAGGCTCTCAGGGGAATTCCACGTCGAGCAATTCGACAGGCAATTCGACCGGTGCCTCCACAGGCAACGCCACTGGAAACAGCGTGAGTGGCGGCACAGGCAATGCGCCGGGGAATGCCACCGCAAACGGAACCAATTCCACGGGCTCTTCAACGGGCAATACCACTGCAAACGCGACCGCGACGGGCAATGCCACAGGCAACTGACCTGGTCAGCGAGGCGCGCGGCTCACATCGAGCTGCGCGCCTTTGGCTTTCGAAAGGCGCATGGCGCGCCTTCCCGTTGCGCGCCGGCTCAGAAACCGCTATCATGTTCCGTGTAGTTCTCATTTGAACTCGGATTTCATATTCGTAAATGACGGAGGTGAGTCGCGTGGATTTTACCCTCCCATCGGAGCTCGAGGAGATGCGGCAGACCATTCGCGACTTTGTGGAGCACGAGGTCGAGCCGCTCGCCATGCAGATCGAAGAAGAGGATCGGGTGCCGGACAGCGTGCTGGAAAAGTCGAAAGAGCTCGGGTTGTTTGGCCTCAGCATCCCTGAAGAGTATGGCGGCATCGGGCTCAGCATGTTAGGCAAGTGCGTCATCTACGAGGAACTGGGCAAGACCATCAATGGGTACACCACCATCATCGGTGCGCACAACGGCATTGGCTCCGTCGGGATCGTCGAATTCGGAAGCAAGGAACAGAAGGAAAAGTACTTGCCCAAGATGGCGACCGGCGAGTGGATCGGCGCGTTCGCGCTCACGGAGCCCCAGGCTGGCTCGAACGCCGCCGCAATTAAGACGACGGCCGTCAAAAAGGGCGATCGCTACATTCTCAACGGGCAGAAGATCTACATCACCAACGCGCCGTATGCGCACGTGTTCACGGTCATGGCGGTGACGGATCCGTCCAAGGGGCCGAAGGGGATCACCTCATTTATCGTCGAGCGCGACTTTCCGGGATTTCGCGTGGGTCATATTGAAAAGAAGATGGGCCTGCACGGATCGCACACGGCGCAGATCTTCTTCGAGGACATGGAGGTCCCGGAGGAGAACGTCCTCGGCCGAGAGGGCGAAGGCTACGTGAATGCGCTCAAGATCCTGGCCAACGGAAGGGCGGGGCTTGCCGCAAGGTGCCTGGGATCGTGTGAGTATCTGCTGGACAAATCGCTTGCCTTTGCCCACGAGCGCATCCAGTTTGGCAAGCCCATCTTCGAGCAGCAGATTATTCAACACTACCTCGCGGAAATGGCGCTTGAAATCGAACTGTTGCGCACGTTCGTGTATCGCGTCGCCTGGATGACGGACCAGAAGATGAACGTCATCAAGGAGGCCGCGATGCTCAAACTGTACGGATCCGAGGTGTACAATCGCGTCGCCGACAAGGCGGTGCAGATCCACGGAGGACTCGGCTTCATCGCGGAGTATCCCATCGAGCGGTTCTACCGGGACGCGCGCATCACGAGGATCTACGAAGGGACCTCGGAAATCCAGAAGAATATCATTGCAGCACAGCTTCACAAGGAGTACGAGCGGACCAAGGCCGATGCCTGACCGCGGTTCCGAAACTCTATTTCATCTATGAAAACACGATCTCGTATGCTACGATAATGGTGCGATATGCGAGAACGTTGAGGAAATTCAATCATACCGGCGTATGGCTCTGGCGCCATGAGAGCGCTTGCGAGGCGCTCGAGCCATACGTCGAGCATGGGAGAGGGGCTTGAACATGGGCAAGTTGGATGGACAAGTTGCGATTGTGACGGGCGCTGCGCGAGGCATTGGCGCGGCCACGGCGAAGCGGCTGGCTGCGGACGGCGCGAAGGTCGCCGTGTTCGATATCAAGGAGGAGTTGACGAAGGATACGGTGGAGGCCATCCGCCAGGCCGGCGGCGAGGCCATCGGCGTCGGGTGCGACGTGACGAAGGCGGACGATGTGGAGCGCGCCATCGAATCCGTGGTCCAGAAGTGGGGCCGGCTCGACATCCTGGTGAACAACGCGGGCGTCATCCGCGACAACCTGCTCTTCAAGATGACCGAGGAAGACTGGGATACCGTCATGAACGTTCACCTCAAGGGCGCGTTTCTTTGCAGCCGGGCGGCCCAGAAGTACATGGTGCAGCAGAAGTCCGGCAAGATCATCAACCTCTCGAGCACGTCGGCGCTTGGCAATCGCGGCCAGGCCAACTACTCCGCGGCGAAGGCGGGCATTCAAGGATTCACGCGTACGCTGGCCATCGAACTCGGGCCGTTTGGCATCCGCGTGAACGCCGTGGCGCCGGGCTTCATCGAGACGGACATGACGCGGGCGACGGCCGAGCGGATCGGCGTGGACTATGAGGCCTTCAAGCAGGCGGCGTCGCAGCAGATTGCGCTTCGCCGCACCGGCAAGCCGGAGGACGTGGCCAACGTCATCGCGTTCTTCGCCAGCGACGATTCCGCATATGTATCGGGGCAGGTCATCTATATCGACGGCTGCCGCCATCGCTGAGCAATGGGCCGATCGCGCCTTCAGGCGTGATCGGCCGCGCGGATTTGAGAGGGAGGGGGCTCGCGCATGAGCGTGTTCGATCTGTTTCGCCTCGATGGCAAGGTGGCGGTGGTGACTGGTGGGGGCCGCGGCCTTGGTCAGCAGATCGCCGAGGCATACGCGGAGGCTGGCGCCCGCGTGGTTTTGTGCTCGCGGCGCGTCGAGAACTGCGAAGAAGTCGCGCGCGAAATCTCCCAGGCGGGCGGTGAAGCCATCGCGTTGCCGCTCGACGTGACCAACGAGGACTCCATTCAAGCGCTTGTGGACGAGGTCATCGCGCGGTATGGCCGGATCGACATCCTGGTGAACAACTCCGGCACGTCCTGGGGCGCCCCGGCGCTCGACATGCCCTACGACGCTTGGATGAAGGTCATCCAGACCAACCTCACGGGCGCGTTCCTGATGTCTCAGCGCGTCGCCCGGCACATGAAGGACCAGGGCGGCGGCAAGATCGTCAACATCGCGTCCGTGGCGGGCATGCGGGGCTCCTTGCCCGAAGTGCTGGATGCGGTCGGGTACGCGGCCTCGAAAGGCGGACTCATCGCCATGACGCGCGATCTCGCCGTGAAGTGGGCGCGGTATCACATCTACGTGAACGCCATTGCGCCAGGGTTCTTCCCGACGAAGATGACGCGAGTCGTGCTCGAGCGGGGAGGCAATCTCATTCAGCTGCGCACGCCGCTCGGCCGGGTCGGCGGTGAGCACGACCTCAAGGGGGCGGCCCTATTCTTCGCGTCCGCCGCGTCGGACTATGTGACGGGCCAGGTGTTGGCGGTGGACGGCGGCACGACGGCCATGTGACGATCGCGCCTCGGCGTGAAGGAGAGATAGACATGGATTTCTCGTACTCCGACAAAGTGGTGGCGCTGAAGCGCAAGCTTGAGGATTTTATGGAGGAAGTCGTCTATCCCGGCGAACGCATCTACTACGAGCAGCTCGCTCAGCAGCCGAGCCGCTGGATGGTCCCCCCCATTATGGAGGAGATGAAGGCGAAGGCGAAGGCGGCGGGGCTGTGGAATCTATTTCTCCCGGACAGCGAGTACGGTGCCGGCCTCAGCAACCTCGAGTATGCGCCGCTCGCCGAAGTGATGGGGCGGTCGCCCATTGCGCCCGAGGTGTTTAACTGCAACGCCCCCGACACGGGCAATATGGAGGTTCTTGTCCGGTACGGAACGCCCGAGCAGAAGGAGAAGTGGCTGAAGCCGCTGCTCGCGGGCAAGATCCGCTCCTGCTTCGCCATGACGGAGCCGGAGGTGGCCTCCTCCGATGCCACCAACATCTCGGCCAGCATCGTTCGGGATGGGGACGAGTACGTGATCAACGCCCACAAATGGTGGTCGTCCGGCGCGGGCGATCCGCGCTGCAAGTTCGCCATTCTGATGGGCAAGACCAACCCCGATGCCCCGAAGCATGAGCAGCAGTCCATGATCATCGTGCCGCTCGACACGCCTGGCGTGAAGATCGTGCGGACGCTGAACGTGTTCGGTTATGACGACGCGCCGCACGGCCATGCCGAGATCTTGTTTGAAAACGTGCGCGTGCCCAAGGAAAACCTCATCTGGGGCGAGGGCAAGGGATTTGCCATCGCCCAGGGGCGGCTTGGGCCGGGGCGCATTCATCACTGCATGCGCCAAATCGGGATGGCCGAGCGCGCGCTCGAGCTCATGGTTCAGCGCGTCAAGGAGCGCGTCGCGTTTGGGCGGCCGCTTGCGGAACAGGGCGTCATCCGGGAGTGGATTGCCGAGTCGCGCATAGAAATCGAGCAGGCGCGGCTGCTCGTCCTGAAGGCCGCGTACATGATGGACACCGTGGGGAACAAGGCGGCTCAAAAGGAAATCGCCATGATCAAGGTGGTCGCGCCGAACGTGGCGCAGCGCGTGATCGACCGCGCCATTCAGGCGTTTGGGGCGGCCGGCGTGAGCCAGGACACGCCGCTCGCGTACATGTGGGCGCAATCGCGCGTCATCCGCATCGCCGACGGCCCGGATGAGGTGCACAAGCGCCACGTGGCGAGGCTGGAACTGGCGCAGGGAGCTGAGCGGCCGAGCTAATCCCCGGCCGCGCGGTGTCGAAGGAACTGGACTCGTGAAAGGAGTCGATGGCGATGATGAACTATCCGCTTCTTCTCAAATCGCCGCTGTATCGCGCCAAGACCATCTTCCCGGAAAAGGAAATCGTCTCGCGCGGGTACAACGGCGTGTTCCGCTACACCTACGCGGATCTGTACGATCGCGTCTGCCGGCTCGCAAACGCGCTCGATCGCGTGCTCGGCGTGAAAGCGCTTGAACACGTTGGATCGTTCGCCTGGAACCATCATCGGCACCTCGAACTGTACTACGCGGTGCCGTGCTCGCAGCGCGTGCTGCACACGGTCAACATTCGGCTGTTCCCCGAGCAGATTGCGTATGTCATCAATCATGCCGAGGACAAGGTGCTGTTTGTCGACGAGGATCTGTTGCCGCTCATCGAAGCGGTGGCGCCCAAGCTCACCACCGTCCAGGCGTACGTCGTGATGACGGACAACGACAAGCTGCCGGAGACGAAGCTGACGAATGTGTACCACTATGAAGATCTGATTCGCCAGGGCGATCCGCACTTCGAGTTTCCGACGTTCGACGAGAACACCCCGGCGCTCATCAGCTACACGTCGGCGACGACCGGCAACCCGAAGGGCGTCGTCTACACGCACCGCGGCCTGTACCTCCACTGCCTGACGGTGCTTGTCGACGAGCTCGGCACTCGGGAAACGGACGTCACGATGCCCGTCGTGCCCATGTTTCACGTCAACGCGTGGGGACGCCCGTATTCGGACACGTGGATCGGCGCCAAGCAGGTCTATCCCGGTCCGCGCCCGACCGCGAAGGACTTGGCGGATCTGATTCACAACGAGCGCGTGACGTATTCCGCCGGTGTGCCGACCATCTGGATGGGCATCCTGAATCACGTCCGTCAACATCCGGGCGAATACGACTTCTCCTGCGTGCGCTTCTTCATGTCGGGCGGGTCCGCGCTGCCGGCGTCGCTCAGCGAAGCGTATGAAAAGGAACTCGGCGTCAAGCTGTACCAGGGCTATGGCCAGACGGAGACAAGCCCCGTGACGTTCGTCTCCTTCCCGAAGACCAGCCTGAAGGACCTGCCGGACGAGGAGAAGTACAAACTGCGCGCGAAGACAGGGCTCATTTTGCCGGGCCTCGAAATGCGCATCGTGAACGAAAAGGGCGAGGAGGTCGCGCACGACGGCAAGGAGATGGGCGAACTGCTCCTCAAAGGCCCTTGGATCATCGATTCCTATTACAAAGATCCGGAGAAGACCAAGGAGGCCTTCACCGAGGACGGTTGGTTCCGCACGGGCGACATTGCGACCATCGACGAAAACGGCTATTTGCAAATCGTCGATCGCGTCAAGGATCTCGTCAAGTCGGGCGGCGAGTGGATCTCCTCGGTGGATCTCGAAAACGCCCTGATGGCTCACCCTGCGGTGATGGAGGCCGCCGTGATCGCCATCCCGCACGAGAAATGGCAGGAGCGCCCGCTCGCGTGCGTCGTGTTGCGCGAGGAATACAGGGGCAAGGTCACCAAGGACGATCTCCAGGCCCATCTGTCCAAGATGGTGGCCAAGTGGTGGTTGCCTGACGACTACGTGTTCGTGGAGGAGATCCCGAAGACGAGCGTGGGCAAGTTCTCGAAAAAGACGCTGCGCGAGCAGTACGACAAGGGCCAACTGGTGTCGATGTACTGAGCCTTGTGGAGGAGATGAGCCATGGAACTCGCGGATTTCGAGCGGCTGCTTGGGGTTTGGTCGAAGCCGGTGAAAAACGAGGTGGAGAAAGGCGCCATCCGCAAGTTCGCAGATGCGATTGGCGACCCCAATCCGCTGTATCACGACGAAACCTATGCGGCGCAAAGCCGCTTCGGCCGCCTGGTCGCGCCGCCCACCTTCAGCCGGACGTTCGATTATGGCGTCATCCCCGGGCTGGAGATGCCCACGGAAGGGCTCATTCACGGGGAGATGTCGTACACGTATCACAAGCCCATCCTCGCGGGGGACGTGTTGTACGCGAGCTTCGCTCTGACCGACGTGAAAGAGCGGGCGGGCAAGCTCGGACGGATGATTTTGCTCGTGTTCACCTACAAGGTGGAGAATGAGGCCGGCGAGATCGTCCAGGAGGCGAAGTCGACGGTGATCTATCGTCCGGAAGGGGGCGGAGCGAAATGACGGCCAAGCGGTATCAGCCGGGCGATCACCTCACGCCGCTCACCAAGCCGCCCGTGACCAAGATTCAGCTTGTCAAGTATTCGGGCGCGTCGGGCGACTTCAACCCGATTCATACGGTGGAGGAGTTCGCCAAAGAGGCGGGACTCGGCGGCGTCATCGCCCATGGCATGCTCACGATGGGATTTGTCGCGCAGATGTTGACGGACGAGATCGGCGAGCAAGGCGATCTGCTGTCCTTTGGCGTCCGCTTCGTTGACATGGTGCGGCCCGGTGATATTATCACCTGTGACGGCGTCGTCCAAGAGGTGAAAGAGGAAGAAGGCTATCAGGTGGTGACGTGCGACGTCTGGGCGCAGAAGTCGCCGGGAGACGTCCGCGTCGTCCAAGGTACGGCGACGTTCCGCAAACCGCTCGCCTGACGGCGAGCCTGAGACTCTTTCGCGGAATGAGGGTGTCCGTTGGACTACCAAGTGCCATCTGTCGCGCTCGCTGCGCGCGTGCTGAAACTGTTGAGCCGGCACAAGTACCGGCAATCTACCTTGACAGAGATCGCCGAGCGGCTCGGCGTGAACAAGACGACGTGCCTGCGGGTGTTGCGTACGCTGGAGCGGGAGGACTTCGTCTCGTACGATCCCCAGTCCCGCCGCTACAGCCTGGGACCGTACCTGATCCCACTGGGTGCGCGCGCGGCCGACCTGAACGATGTGTACGCGCACGCGCTCGCCGAACTCCATCAGGTCGCTTCCCAGACCGGCATGACGGCTGTGTTGG
This sequence comes from Alicyclobacillus fructus, assembly GCF_017329605.1. Classification (GTDB taxonomy): domain Bacteria; phylum Bacillota; class Bacilli; order Alicyclobacillales; family Alicyclobacillaceae; genus Alicyclobacillus; species Alicyclobacillus fructus. The sequence continues at coordinate 42,365 of NZ_JAFMTY010000012.1, read as the reverse complement.
TCAAGCGCCTGCGGGATGATCGCGTCATCTACATCGGATCCGCCGAGCCGCCGGGAGATGGCGTGCGCATCGCGGTGTCCGTGGGCCAGCAGTTTCCGGTCTACGGCGCCGCGTTTGGCCGGTGTTTTCTCGCGTATGACGACGAGTCCACGTGGCGTCGAGTGCTGCGGGAGGGACTCAAGGCGTACACGCCCTACAGCATCACGGACGAGGAGGAATACGTGCGGCTGTTGCAGGAGGTGCGCGAGAAGGGGTACGCGGTTTCCCATGGGGAACTGTGGCCAGGCATCTCCGCGGTGGCCGTACCGGTGTTCAACCAGCAGAACAAGGTCGATCTCGTCCTCTCCTGCCTCACCATGACGTCGGTGATTCAGGAAGAGGACGTCGAGCGAGCGGTGAAGGCGCTCAAAGAGAGCGCAGCCAAGGTCTCTACGTGGAGCGGATATCAAGGAAGGCCATAGGGCACCCGGGGTGGCGGGTGCCGTCTTTTTTTGCACGAGGACATCTTACCCTTGGTCGATCTCGCCCCGCGCATGCTCGACCAACGCCCGGATGCCATCGCCGAATCGGGCGAACCGCGGATCGGACGTTTTCCCCATCTTGTACCGGACGTAGATCTGCTGAAGAATCACGGCGAGCTTGAATACGCCAAAGACGTAGTAGAACTTCATGTCGTGGATCGAGCGCCCGGTCTCCTCGGCGTAACGTTCGGCCATTTGATCCCGCGTGTAGAACCCTTCGAGCGTCGTCACGGACGGAAACAGCGCCCGGAGCGTCGGCGGATCGGACGGCTCCGTCCAGTAGCTGAGCATGACGCCGAGATCGAACAGCGGATCGCCGACGGTGGCCATCTCCCAATCCACGATGCCGACGATGTCCTGGTAGGCCGGCGGCGCAAACAGCATGTTGTTCAGTTTGAAATCGTTGTGGATCACGGCGACATCCCGCGACTCCGGCACGTGGCCGCTGAGCCACGCCATCACGGTGTCGGCGTGAGGCACGTCTTCGTCTGTGCGAGATCGATGAAACCGTTCGATCCATCCTTCGACCTGGCGCCGCAGAAAGCCCTCGGGCTTGCCAAACGCCATGAGTCCGGACGCGGCCGGATCGACGGCATGCAACTCGGCGAGCGCGCGGACGGCGCGTTCCGAGATGGCCCGTCCCACCTCGGGCGTGTACGCGAACCCTTCCGGAAAGGAATCGTCCAAGGGGACGCCGGGGCGGTATTCCATGATGAAAAACGGCACGCCGATCACGGCCGGATCGTCGCAGTAGGCGTACGGCTTCGGCGCCTTCGGGAAATGCGGATGAAGCCTCGCCAGAATGGACGATTCGCGCCCCATGTCGTGCGCGCGCGGCGGGAGCGGTCCGTGGGGCGGTCGGCGCAGCACGGCCACGAACTCGCCGCTCTGAATCAGATAGGTGAGGTTGGATGCGCCGGTGGGAAACTGAACGGCGTAAAGTGGAGCGGAATCGGCCGGAAGCACGCCCTCGCGCACGAGGTAGTCGCGGAGTCGATTCCAATCGAGCCTGTCTTCCTCGCGAACCGGCATGACGCCAGGGATGGCGCGGATGTCCATGGGCGAGCCCCCCAAGCCTCGCTTCACAGGTGATCTGTGGCAAGGATTTAAACAATGAAATACAATTTCTATTATGTGAAACGCGAGCGCGGGTTGCAAGCGTTTTCGGGAGGGATCGCCGTGCCGGACCAAGCGCGTGGACGCACGATTTTCATCAGCGACATCCACGGGCATCTGCGCCCCTTCGCGCGCCTGCTGAAGGTCGTCGACTATCGGCCGGATCGAGACCAACTGGTTCTCATCGGCGACTATATCTCGGGCGGGCCGGACAGCCTTGGTGTTCTCAGACGGGTCCGACAACTCTGCGCGGACGGCGCCGTGGCGCTTCGCGGCAATCACGAGGAAGCCGTGGTGCGCTGGATGCGCGGAGGGATGAAACCGCTCGGCCCGAGGCGAGATCCCCTGTACCGCGCCATTGCCGAAGATGCATCGCTCGCCTCGTTTCTCCGCGCTCTGCCCTACGCATGGGAGGGAGAACGATGGGTGGCCGTTCATGCCGGGATCGACCCTGAGAAGGCGGACTGGCGGCAGACGGCCAAGCGGGATCTGCTCACCATCCGCGAGCGGTTTTATACGCGCCCGCACCGCGTGGGCAAGCTGGTGGTGTTCGGGCACACGCCGTGCATGATGCTGCATGGGACGCATGACGTGTGGTATGGTTCGGATAAAGTCGGAATTGACGGAGGTGCGCGTCACGGCGGCCAGGTCAACGCGCTCGTCGACGAGGGCGGGGCGTTGACCAGCACAGCTGAGCCCGTGTGACATCCTGCGGCAGATGACCGCGAAGCAGGCGAGGATGCCGCGTAGCCAACGAGAGGGGGCGGTGCGCGTGCTGTTTCGCAGCCCGACGCTCGGCGTGGTCACCCTGGAGCAGGTGGCGGAGGACGTCATCCAGGAGAGGAAAGATCATCCGCAAGACCGATTTCGCCTGATCATCGGCACCGATTCGCAGCCACACGAGCACACGGGATCCGCGACCTTCGTGACCGCGGTCATCCTGCACCGCGTCGGACGCGGCGCTCGCTACTACGTCCACAAAGAACATCACGAGCATATTCACTCGCTGAGGCAGCGCATGTTTACGGAGGCCTCGTTATCTCTTCAGGTGGGCGGGCTGTTGAGCGAATGGCTGCAAAAGGCGGGGCAGGACTGGCAGATCGAGGTCCACCTCGACATCGGCGAGGGCGGTGAGACCAAGCAGTGGATCCGCGAGATTGTCGCGTGGATCGAGTCCAACGGCTATGAGGCGCGGATCAAGCCCGAGTCGTTCGGGGCGAGCAAGGTGGCGGATCGCTACACCAAGTCCTGATCTCCGCGCGCCGTGGCCAAGAGCGGGGTGTCCACGCGGATTTGACTCATCCACGCCTCGACCTCTCGCCAATTGCGCAATCCTGGCCAAAGCGGCGGCGGATCGCCTGCGCCGCCGAAGAGGGCCCTTTCAGCCGCTCGCGCGTCTTCGCGCAGGATCTCCAGCACTTGCGCCTGTTCCTGCGCGCTGCGCGCGGGGTTCCCCACCAGTCTTCCGTCCCAGGCTTCGTATGCGCGCCACGCGATGGCAGAGCGGCGCGTGAGGGCGAAGAACAGCCCAGGCGACGCGGCGAAGCGGGGCGAAACCCGCGTGAACGTGGAGAGCGGAATGAGCTGCGGGAGCAAAAACGGTCGAAGCGCCGCCGGGGCGCCTGCGCGGCGCACGATGCGCTCCCAGAGCCGGTCGAGATCGGGCGCCTGCACGCGGCCGCAGACGCCCGTGATGGACGCGGGGTGGCAAAGCGCGTCCTGAATGAAATCGGACAGCATGGGGCCGAAGCTCCCTTGCCAGTCTGCGTCCACCAGCAACAAGCCGTGCGCGTGAGGCCAGCGCCGCCACGCTTCCATCGCCGCAATGGCGCGAGGCGCATCGTGTCCCAGCGCCTTCGCGAACTCCGTCGCCGTCAATTCAAGCTCCAGCTCCGATGCGGTCCTCCGCGCCGCCGCCAGCGTGCCATCCGTCGCGCCGTTCACGCACAGTGAGACGCGCATGACCCCCGCCCGCGCAACCTGCCGCAGCACGTTCGCGATTCGGCGCGCCTCGTCGCGCGCGGCCAGGACGCAAGTGATGTCGCGTGCAGTTGCCAGCATCCATCCCTCCCGGGATCACGAGGACGATGTGCCGCATACCGTAGTCTAGAGCCCGCCAAGGGAGGCGATGGACGGTGTGGCACATCGGAGACCGCGTCACCCGCCGGTCATACGGCCATGACATCTGCTTCGTGATCGTTGAACTCGATGAAAGCACAGAAACGGCCATCCTGAAGGGGTTGGATGTGCGGCTGATGGCCGACGCGCCCTTTGACGATCTCGCCCCTGTCACCGAAGAAGATCTGCGCGCGTTTGAGGCCATGCGCACGCAGGTCGTCGGCGAGTGCCTGCGCATCATTCGATCCCGCCGCGCCCACGAGTCGGAAAAGCGCGCTTTGCGGAAAGAAGCCCGATATCGCGCCAATCCGGATTTTTTCGAGCGCCCCGGCACGGTGCTGCACCTGGACGGCGACGGCGCCTATCTGCAGAAATGCCTCGCCATGTACGAGGAACTCGGGATCCGCGCGGTCGGCCAGCACGTGGCCGAATCGGAGATGCCGCGCAAGGTCGTGCACCTGCTCGAAACGTATGAGCCGGACATCCTGATCATAACCGGCCACGACGGCGTCATCCGCAAGGGAAAGGACTGGTCGGACATCAAGAATTATAGAAACTCGCAAAACTTCGTCAAAACGGTGGCGAACGCCCGCAAATACGTGCGAAACATGGACGATCTCGTCATCATCGCCGGGGCATGCCAGTCGCATTTCGAGGCGCTCATCGAGGCCGGCGCGAATTTCGCCTCGTCTCCGCAGCGGATCATGATCCACGCGCTCGATCCGGTGTTCATCGCGGAAAAGGTGGCGTTCACTCCCATCCACGAGACCGTGAACCTGTACGATGCCGTGAAATCCACCTACACCGGCACCGACGGCATCGGGGGCCTGGAGTCGCGCGGCAAGTATCGCCTCGGCCTGCCGAAGTCCATGTATTGAGATCAGGCCGAGCGCGGCTTTCGGCGCTTGAGCGGGCGAAGGCGCCTGAGGCTCATCACTCGCCGGCAGGTCATCACAGGGGGGACATTCGAGCAACTTCGTCACGGATCCCCGTAAAATACCCATTGACACTGAAAAAGATGCGCTGATATAATCATTAAATTTCCTTGACACCACCTTCTGCGCGATGGTATAATGAAGCGCGGAAAGAGGTGGTGTGTGTTGGCCAGGAATGCGCTCCACGAAATTAAGAAGAGTCTGGATGGACTCGTGGGTGAACGCGTGTTGCTCCGTGCAAACGGAGGCAGGCGGAAAACCATCGAGCGCTTCGGGGTTCTCGAAGAGACGTATCCGTCGGTGTTCGTCGTCAAGCTGGACCCGCCGGACGGATCGTTCGAGCGCGTTTCGTATAGCTACGCGGACGTGCTGACCGAGACCGTCGAGCTGATGCTCTGCAAGGAGGACGGGAACACCACCAAGTTCGTGGTCGAACACTGAACCTCGAAGACAGGCCGGGGTCCGCACGGGGACAGGCCTCATGAGTTTGAATAACCCTGAATTCGAACGCGGGTGAGGCTTCGGCCTCGCCCTTTTTGTGTGCGCTCCGTGGCGCTTTGCTCGAGCGCCGTCGCATAGAACGCGCTCCCTCGGCGCATCGTAAACCTGTCGCCTCTGACCAGGGAGGGATTTGGCATGGCACGGCGCAGGAGCACCATGTCAGATGCGTTCAAGGTGGAACTGGCCAAAGAGCTCGGGTTCTACGACACGGTCCAGCGCGAAGGCTGGGGCGGGATCAAAGCGCGCGACGCCGGGAACATGGTGAAGCGCGCCATCGAGATCGCGGAGCAAGCGTTGGCTGAGAAGTCCGGGCAGAGGTGACCGAAGGCGGCCAGGAAGGTCCTGGCCGCCTTTTGATGGCGTTCGCATGAGCGCCGCGCCTTTCGGGAAACGTATCAGGTGAGTTAACCAATGTCTGGGAGGGCGTGCGGTTGGGGCAGCGAGGACCTCTCGTCATCATCGGCGGCGCGGAGGACAAGACAGGCGAGTGCCGCATTCTGCGCCGGTTTCTCGATCTCGGCGGCGGCAAGCACGCGCGCGTGCTCGTCATCACCGTGGCGACGAAAACGCCGGTTGAGGTCGGCGCTGAGTATGTGGACGTATTTCACCGCCTCGGCGCGGGCGACGTGCGGACGTTCGACGTGTCCACGCGCGAGGCCGCGAACCGCGACAGCGCCGTGCAGATGATCGCGCAGGCGACCTGCATCTTTTTCACGGGCGGGGAGCAGGAGCGGATCACCAAGCTTTTGGGCGGAACAAAGGTGGATTCGGCTTTGCACAAGGCGCATCGGAATGGGGCGGTGCTCGGCGGCACAAGCGCAGGTGCTTCGATGATGTCGAGCACGATGATCGTCGAAGGCGAGGGAGAGACGAATCCTCGCCCTTCCATCGTGCGCATGGCGCCTGGCATGGAATTTCTGGATGGTTGCGTGATCGACCAGCATTTCGCGCAGCGGGGCAGGCTCGGGCGGCTGTTGTCGGCCGTCGCGCAATACCCGCACCACTTGGGCCTTGGCATCGACGAAGATACGGCTGTCGTGGTGCACGACGGCTGCGTGCTTGAAGTCATGGGGCGCGGCGCGGTGAGCGTGGTGGACGCTGGTGGAATGACCTATTCGAACCTGGACAAAATCCGCCGTGACGAGTCCTTGGCCCTGTGTGACGTGAAGCTGCACACGCTCCCGGAGGGGTGCGGCTATTTGCTGCGCGAGCGCCGGCCCATTCCCGACTTTCCACACTGGCTTCGCCAGAAGGAGCTAACCTCATGAATATCGTGCGCATTCGCTTCATCGAAGGGCCGAATATCTTCACGTATCGTCCGGTTCTTCTGGCCCGCTTGGACCTCGGCGTCTACGCCGGCAAAGAGAGCACCGACATCCCCGGATTCCAAGAACGTCTCTTGCATCATTTCCCAGGACTCTCGCAACACCACTGCGCCAAGGGCCGCCCCGGCGGCTTCATCGAGCGGCTCGAGGATGGAACCTACTTCGGCCATATTTGCGAACACGTCGCCATTGAGTTGGGGCATCTCGCGGGGATCCCGGCGAATTACGGCAAGACCGTGTACGCAGGCCGTCCGGGCCTCTACGACGTGGCCATCGAGTGCGCCTCCTTCCCCGCCCAGCGCCGGGCGCTCGAGGCCGCCGTCGACATCGTCGCATCGCTCGCCGAAGATCGCCATTCTGCCGATCTCGCCGCTCTGATTCAAGAGATCGCGCGGCTGTACGAAGGCGACCGCCTGGGCCCAAGCACCCAGGCCATCGTCGACGCGTGCCGGCGGCGCAACATTCCGGTGCGGCGCCTGCAGGGCAGCTTTCTCGAGCTCGGCTACGGCGTGCACCGCAAGCGTATCGAGGCCACCCTGACGGATCGGACCTCGTGCGTCGCGGCCGACATCGCGAGTGACAAAGCGTTGACGAAGCAGCTCCTCGAGGAGGCGGCGCTTTCCGTTCCGCCGGGCGGCGTGGCGGCGGACGAACACGAGGCCGTCCGCCTGTGGCGAAAGCTCGGTTGCCCGGCGGTGGTCAAGCCGCTCGACGCGCGCCAGGGCCAGGGCGTCTCCTTACGCCTCGAATCCGAGGAAGAGGTGCGCGCGGCGTTTCGCGAAGCGCGCCGATACGCGCATGACGTGATCGTCGAAGCGTACGTGCCGGGCGAGAACGTGCGCGTGCTGGTGGTGCAGGGCCGCGCCGTCGCCGCCTCCGTGCGAGAGCCCGCCTTTGTGGAGGGAGACGGCGAGCACACCGTCCGCGAACTGGTCGATCTCGTCAACCGCGATCCGCGCCGCGGCGAGGGCCACGAGAAGCCGCTGACGAAGATCGCCATCGACGAGATCGCGCGGCAGGTGCTTGCGCGCCAGGGCATGTCGCCCGAGTCGGTGCCGGCCGCCGGGCAGCGCGTGGCGCTGCGCGAGAGCGCCAACCTGTCGACGGGCGGCGAGGCCCGCGACGTGACGGACGAGTTGCATCCTTCCTACCTGCGCGTGGCCGAGCGGGCCGCGGAGGTTGTGGGGCTGGACGTGTGCGGCGTCGATCTCGTCGTGCCCTCGCTCACCTCGTCCGCGGACACCGGGGGTTTTGCGGTCATTGAAGTGAACGCCTGCCCGGGCATCCGGATGCATGAACACCCGTCCTGCGGCGAGCCCCGCCGCGCGGCGGAAGCCATCGTCGAGTCGCTGTTTCCCTCGGGATCGGACGGGCGCATTCCCATCGTGTCCATCACGGGCACCAACGGCAAGACCACGACGGCGAGGCTCGTGGCGCACGGTTTCTCGCTCGCAGGCAAGGTCGTGGGGCTGACGACCACGGGAGGGGTCTACATCGGGGGTGAGTGCGTATGCCGCGGGGACACGACAGGCCCGATGAGCGCCAGGCTCGTGCTCTCCCACCCGCGCGTCGAGGTCGCCGTGCTCGAGACGGCGCGCGGCGGCATTGTGCGCGGCGGGCTGGCGTATGACTGGGCGGACGTCGGCGTCCTCACCAATCTGTCGCTCGATCACGTCGGCCAGGACGGGCTTGAATCCATCGACGACATCGCCTTCGTGAAGGCGCTGGTCGGCGAATGCGTCCGCGACGACGGGGCGGTGGTCCTCAACGCCGACGATCCGCGCGTGCTTGCCCTCGCGCCCCGCTTCCGGGCGCGGCTCGTGTTCGTGTCGCAGAACCCAACCAACCCGCACGTCGCGCGCCACGTCCAGGCGGGCGGGACGGCCGTGGTGGTCTCGGACGGCGTCTTGTACGAATGGCAGGGCGGTTCGCAGCGACCCATCGTCGCCGTGGCCCAAATCCCGCTCTGCCTCGGCGGCCTGGCGCGGTTCCACGTCGAAAACGCCGCGCTGGCGGCGGCCGCCATGCGCGCGGCGGGACTGCCGGTGCGGACGGTGGCCAAGGCGCTCGCCAGCTTTTTGCCGGAACACAACAGCGGCCGGCTCGAGCTCTACGTGCTGCCAAACGGCGCGCGCGTGGTGCTCGATTACGGGCACAATCCGGCCGGCTTCCGCGAGGTCGGGCGATGGCTTCAGGCGCTCCCTTGCAGGCGCCGCGTGGGCGTCGTCGGCGTGCCAGGGGATCGGGCCGATCACGTCGTGGAGGAGGCGGGGCGCGCGCTGGCGCCGTGGTTTGACGAGTTCGTGGTCAAGGAGGACGCCGATCTGCGCGGGCGAGAGCCTGGCGAGATCGCGCAGCTGTTGTCCCGTTCTCTTTCGCGGGCTTGTCCCGACAAACCGGTGCGCGTCGTGCTGAACGAGCGGGAGGCCGCGCTCCTCGCCATACGGTCGCTCGGCCCAGAGGACGTCGCGTGCGTGTTTTATGAGCAACTGGCGCCGCTGAAGGAGGCGCTGCAGGGCGTCGGCGCGCGGCCGTGGGGCGCGGTTTCGGCGGATGGCGCCGATGGACGGCTCGCGATGCTGTGATCCTTGACATTGGCACGCCGCCTCGGCATGCTAGTCCTAGTCGAGGTGGAGCGCTTTGTTGTTTCAACGCGCGTACGCGAAGATCAATCTGACGCTGGACGTCCTCGGGCGCCGCGAAGACGGGTATCACGAAGTCGACATGGTCATGCAGACCGTGGATCTATCGGACGTCATCTGGCTGGAGCCGCGCGACGACGGCGAGATCACGATGGACAGCAGCTCGTCCTCGGTGCCGGTGGACGAGCGCAATCTGTGCGTGCAGGCGGCGCATGCCTTCAGGCGCCACACCGGTTTTGCGGGCGGCGTGCATATTCAGCTGGAGAAAAACATCCCTGTCGCCGCGGGGCTCGCCGGCGGATCGAGCGACGCCGCGGCCGTTTTGCGTGGGTTGAACCAACTGGCCGGCGCAGGGCTCACGCTGGACGAGCTCGCCGAGATCGGCGCGGAAGTGGGCTCCGACGTGCCCTACTGCGTCTACGGCGGGCTCGCCGTGGCGCGCGGCCGCGGGGAACGCGTGACCCGGTATCCACAGGTCCCGGCGATGTACGCGGTGCTTTTGCACCCGCGGATCTTCGTGTCGACGGCCGACATCTACCGGGGCCTGGAGCCGTCGGATTTCACCTCGTCGCCGCGAAGCCATGACATGGTGCGCTGCCTCGTCGAGGGAGATCACGAGCGCGCGCTTGAGCTGGTTCACAACGCCCTCGAGCGCGTGACGCTGAGCCTGTACCCAGAACTGAAGGCGCTCAAGGAGCGCGTGCGTGCCATCGCGCAGCGGCCCGTGCACATGTCCGGGTCGGGCCCGACGCTGTTTGTGCTGACCCCCGTGCAGACGCACGCGCATCGGCTGTACAACGCGCTCCGCGGCATCATGAAAGACGTGTACGTGTGCCGGTTCGTGGGCGGGTACGCCCAGGCGCACGGGCGGAGTTGAGGAGGCGGCCATGCAGCGGCATGAACGACTCATCCGCCTGACTCGCCGGCTCGTCGAGCGCCCCATGGCGCCGCTTGGCATCTCGTCGCTCGCCGAGGCGTGGGGCGTCGCCAAGTCGACGCTGAGCGAAGACGTGCAACTCATCCGCGAGGCGCTGGCCGAGGATGGCGCGGGGCGGGTGGAGACGCTCGTCGGGGCGCAGGGCGGCGTGCGCTTCGTTCCTCACGTCGAACGCGGCCGCGCCGAGGCTTTCTTGTGGGACGTCGCCCGCCGGCTCGCTTCGCCCGATCGCGTCATCGCGGGGGAGTTTCTGTATGCGTCGGACGTGCTTGGCGATCCGGACGTGATCGACACCGCGGGCGCCATGGTGGCGAGCCGCTTCGCGCACGCGGGCGTCGAGGTGGTCGTGACCGTCGAGACGAAGGGGATTCCGCTCGCGGCGAGCGCCGCGCGGTATTTGCACGCGCCCCTCGCCATCGTGAGGCGGGAGCAGCGCGTGACCGAAGGCGCGTCGCTCACGACGCACTACGTGTCCGGATCGGCCAAGCGGATTCAGACCATGTCGCTCAGCACTCGGCTCGTCCCGCGAGGCGCCAGAGCGCTCATCGTGGACGACTTCATGCGCGCGGGGGCCACGGCGCGGGCGGTGGCGGAGCTCATCGGGGAGTTCGGCGGCGAGGTGTGCGGCACCGCCGTGTTTATGGCCACGTCACAGCCGGTCGAGAAGATGGTCGCCGATTACGTCGCCCTGCTCTTGGTCGGCCCCGTGCGCGAACAAGGTTTCGAGGTGCTCCCCAATCTCGGGGCGCTGTAAGTGCGATTGCCATGCATGAGGAGGTCTTGTCGATGCAGATCATTCACTCGGATCAGGCTCCGAAGGCCATCGGCCCGTATTCCCAGGCGGTTCAGGTGGATAGGTTTGTCTACACGTCCGGCCAGATCCCGCTCACGCCGGAGGGCGATCTCGTCCAGGGCGGCGTGAAGGAGCAGGTGGAACAGGTGTTCCGCAACCTGGACGCGGTGCTCACGGCCGCGGGCGCAAGGCGCGATCAGGTCGTCAAGGCCACCATCTTCATGACGGATCTCAGCGAGTTTCAGGTGGTCAACGAGGCGTGCGAGGCGTTCTTCGGCGGCCATAAACCGGCTCGGTCCACGGTGCAGGTGGCTGCGCTGCCGCGCGGAGCGAAGGTCGAGATCGAGCTCGTCGCCTACCTGGGCTGAGGAGGGCTCCGCGGAAAACGGGGAACGAGGTCGAATTTTTGAAAAAATGATGACGATCTCTGCAGGAGTTTGCCGCCCCGATGTTGAATTGGTCGAGCAAGACAGATGTGACCAATTCGCGACATCAGGGTGGTGAAGAGGGTGCAGATCACCGATGTAAGGCTTCGCCGGGTGGCGAGTGAAGGCCGCATGAAGGCGATCGCGTCCATTACCATCGACAGCGAGTTTGTCGTCCACGACATCCGCGTGATCGATGGCAACAACGGCATGTTTGTCGCGATGCCGAGCAAGAAGACGCCGGACGGCGAGTTCCGGGACATCGCTCATCCCATCTCTTCGTCCACGCGCCAGAAAATCCAGGAGGCCGTCCTTGCCGCGTATTACCGCGCGCAGGAGGCGGAGGCCGAAAACTCGCAGCCGCTTCGCGACTCGGCGATGTGAAGGTTGTGTGAAAAGTCCCTGGCGAAAGTCAGGGCTTTTTTGTGATCGCAGGCCGGGCAAATTGAAATGCACCCCCCCATCGGGTACACTTTGTGGCGACAAGATTTGTGGGAGCGCACACGTCGCGCGCTCGGAGGAGATACTGCATGGCGCAAACCGCTGTCGTGCTGGCCGCGGGGCACGGCACACGCATGAAATCGCAGACACACAAGGTGTTGCACCCGGTATGCGGGAAACCGATGATTCACCACCTGTTGGACAGCCTGCGCGAGGCGCGCATGGACCAAGTGGTGGTCGTGGTGGGACAGCATCGGGAACAGGTGGAGGCGTCGGTCCGGGGGCGCGCTGAAGTCGCCGTCCAGGAGAAGCAGCTCGGTACCGCAGACGCTGTGCGGGCGGCCCTGCCGCTCGTGCCTTCCGATACAGAGACGGTCGTCGTGCTGTACGGTGACGCACCGCTCATTCGGCCGGAGACCATTTTGCACCTGATGCGGCTGCGCGAGGAGAACCGCGCAGCCTGTGTCGTGCTTGCGGCCGAAGTGGCGAATCCCACGGGGCTCGGCCGGGTGTTTTTGAACTCGCTCGGCGAGGTCGAGCGGATTGTCGAAGAAAAGGACGCGACGCCGGAGGAGCGCGCGCACCGGCTCATCAACACGGGCATCTACGCCTTTCGGCGCGACGCCCTGGAAGAGGCCCTGCGCGAGGTGACCAACGACAACGCGCAGGGGGAATATTACCTCACGGACACGGCGCTGATCTTATCGCGCCGCGGCGAACGGGTCATTGCGCACATCGCTCAGGACGAGGACGAGATCGCGAGCGTGAACAACCGCGCGGAGCTCGCGCGCGTGGAGGCCATCTGCAGGCGGCGGATTCTCACGCGCTGGATGACGGAAGGGGTCACGGTGGTGGATCCGAACGCCACGTACATCGAGGCGGATGTGGAGCTCGCGCCGGACGTGACCCTGCTCCCCGGCACGATGCTCGCGGGGCGCACGCGCGTCTCGCCGGGCGCGGTGATCGGCCCGCACACGCGGTTGGTGGATACGGTCGTGGGCGAAGGGGCCCGCGTTCAATACACCGTGGCGGTGGAGGCCGTGATCGGCGAGGGAGCCGAGGTGGGACCGTTCGCCTATCTGCGCCCTGGCGCGGAGATTGGGCGGCGGGTGAAGATCGGCGACTTTGTCGAGGTGAAAAACAGCCGCATCGGGGACGACACGAAGGTGAGCCATCTGGCGTACGTGGGCGATGCCGAGATCGGCCGCAATGTCAACGTCGGGTGCGGCGCCATCACCGTGAACTACGACGGCGAGCGAAAGCATCGCACGGTCATCGGGGACGACAGCTTCATCGGCTCGAATGTCAACCTGATTGCGCCCGTGACCATTGGCAAGGGCGCGTATGTGGTCGCGGGCACGACGGTGACGGACGACGTCGGCGACGACGGCTTCGCCATCGGCCGCGTGCCGCAGACCACCAAGCCGAACTACGTCCGGGCCTGGAAGGCGCGCAGGCAGAATCGGAATCCGGAGAAGGGCGGGAACCATTGTGGCCATTGACGCCGACTTGAAGCTCGTCACGGGGAATGCCAATCCTGCATTGGCGCAGGAGATCGCCGACTACATCGGAGTCCCGCTGGCGGACTGCCAAGTCGGGCGGTTTTCGGACGGCGAGGTCCGCATCCGCTTGGGCGAGAGCGTGCGAGGCGCAAACGTGTTCATCATTCAACCCACGAGTCAGCCGGTCAACGAACACCTCATGGAACTTCTGATCCTGATGGATGCGGTGAAGCGCGCGTCGGCGCGCACCATCAACGTCGTGATCCCGTACTATGGTTATGCGCGCCAGGACAGGAAAGCCCGCGCCCGGGATCCCATCACGGCGAAGCTGGTGGCCAATCTGCTTCAGACGGCCGGTGCGAGCCGCGTCATCTCGATGGATCTGCACGCCGGCCAGATTCAGGGCTTTTTCGATATCCCGGTGGATCACCTGATTGGGATGCCGATTCTGGCGGATTACTTTCTGGACAAGCAAATCGAGAATCCCGTGGTGGTCTCGCCCGACATGGGCGGCGTGACGAGGGCGCGCGCGTTCGCCGAGAGGCTCGGCGCGCCGCTCGCCATCATCGACAAGCGGCGCCCGGACGCGAATGTCGCGCAGGTCATGAACATCATCGGCGACATCGAGGGCAAGACGGCCATCCTGATTGACGATATGATCGACACGGCGGGGACCATCACCGCCGGCGCCGCGGAGCTTCTGAAGCGCGGGGCGCGCGGCGTGTACGCGTGTTGCATTCATCCCGTGCTCTCGGGGCAGGGCGTGGAGCGCTTGCAGAATTCGGCCATCGAAGAGGTGGTGGTCACCAACACCATCGCGCTGCCCGAGCACAAGCGGATCGACAAAATCAAGGTGCTGTCGGTGGCGGAACTCATCGCCGAGGCCATCATCCGCGTGCACACGCAGCGATCCGTGAGCCAGCTGTTCGACTGAGGAGAGACGGGCGTTGAAAGTCATCGTGGGACTCGGAAATCCGGGTCGCGAGTACGAGCGCACCCGGCACAACGCCGGGTTCATGGCCATTGACACCCTTGCGGAGAAACTCGCGGCGCGCGTGGACCAGGCCGATTTCCACGCGCTGGTCGGCGACGCGCGCTTCGCGGGCGAAAAGGTTCTGCTGGTGAAGCCGCACACGTATATGAACGTAAGCGGCCTTTGCGTGGGCGAGATCGTCCGCTACTATCGAATCGATCCGGCTATGGATCTCATCGTTCTCTATGACGACATGGATTTCCCGCCGGGCGTCGTGCGCCTGCGCGCACAGGGATCGGCCGGCGGACACAACGGCATCAAGTCCATCATCGAGTCGCTTGGCAGCGAGAAGTTCGGCCGCGTTCGCATCGGCATCGGCAGGCCGCCGAAAGGTGCGCCCATTGTCCCGTACGTGCTGGGAGCGTTTACAGCGGAGGAAGAGCCCCACATCCGCGGGGCGCTTGCGACGGCGGCCGAAGCGGTGTTGTACGCCATCGAGCGCGGCTTCGCGGAAGCCATGACGCGCTTCAACGCGGCGGCCCAGGCGTAATGGGCCGCCGCAAGCGGCGGAGGTATGGGAAGCGCATCTCCTCTCCATACTATGGGGAGACTTGTCTGACACGCGTCTGACAAAGGGGGCCATCCCGATGCGCTTCGAATACGTCTGCCGCTACTGCAGACAGAAGATCGGAGAGGTGGAGGCGCCTCATTGGTCGCTCGGCGTCGCGATGGAGCGGCTCGGGCTGCACCATCTCGAACCCGATCACCAATGGGACGTCATCCGCCCGCGCGAAAACCAATTTGAGATTCAGACCGTTTGCGACGCCTGTGAGCAGGCCATCGCAAGTCATCCCGAATTGCTATTGGAAGGAAGTATCATACAATAAATCCAGGTACATGCGTGCGCTGGGAGGGGGAAAAGGTGAAGGGTCTCGTCGAACTCATGGCCGCGGACGGGGCGCTTGCGTCGCTGGCGGACGGGATGGGGCCGCGCAGAAACGACATGCTCATCACGGGTGTGACGGGCGCAGGCCGGCAACTCGTGATGGCAGCCCTGTACCAGCTCCGCAATCGCCGTCTCCCAGAGTCGATGATTGTGGTGACGCACACCGCGAGTCATGCCCAGACCATCTGGGAGGACTTGAAGGAATACCTGCCGGATGCGCGCGTCTACCTTTACCCCGAGCGCGACAACGCCCTCGTCGACTATCTGGCCTCGTCTTCCGACGTGCTGGCGGATCGGTTGCACGTGCTGGAGGCCCTCACGCAGGAGGGCCCCGTCGTCGTGGTCACGACGCTCTTGGCCGCCTGGCAGCCGGTGACGAAAAAAAGTCACTTTCTACACTCGCTGGTGAACCTCGCGGTAGGGGAGAGCAAGCCCATCGACGACGTCGTGGCGCAACTCGTGCGCGGCGGTTACGAGCGCGTCAATCTGGTGGAGAGCCGCGGGCAATTCAGCGTGCGCGGCGGGATTCTGGACGTGTTTCCGCTGGGCCACGATCTCCCGTATCGCATCGAGTGGTTTGACACCGAGATCGACTCCATCCGCACATTCGATCCGGCCACGCAGCGATCCCAAGAAAAGCGGGAACGCGTCTCGTTCGGGCCGGCGTTCGATCTGATGCTGCCTCAGCCGGTGGCGGACAAGGTCGCGGAGGAGGTCGAGGCGCGCCTCGAGGCCAGGCTCAAGACGGTGACCGATGCCGCCCTGCGGGATCGGCTGGAGCAATCCATCTCGGCGGACATCCGCAAGCTGCGCGAAGGGCAGCCGTTCGCGGGCGTGGCCAGGTATCAGCTGCTGTACCCCGAGCACGCGGACACGCTGTTCGATCACGTCCCGCAGCCGGCGTTCGTCTGTTTCGACGAAACGTCGCGCATTCTGGAGCGCGCGGACGTGCTCGAGAAGGAATTCCGCGAGTGGCTGTCGAGCGCCATCATGCGGGGCGAGGTCCTGTCGGGCACGGTGGACGCCATTCACTATGAGGCAAAATTTCAGGAGTTGAACCGGCCGAAGGTCCATTTCGCGACGTTTGCGCACACGAGGGGCAGCCAGCGCTACCAGCAGGTGCTCAACATCTCCGCGCGCAGCATGCAGAATTTTCACGGTCAGATGAACGTGCTGAAGCAGGAGCTGGCGCGTTGGGAAAAGGCGCACACGCAGGTGGTGTTTGCGGCCGCGACCAAGGAGCGGGCGGATCATTTGGCGCGGGTTCTCGACGACTACCGCATCCAGGCGGATCAGGTCGAGGTGTTCACGCCGGGGTCGAAGGTGCCGCAGATCGTGGTCGCTAACCTATCGAGCGGGTTTGAGTTACCGATGCATCGCATCGCCGTGATCGTCGAGACGGAAGTGTTTACGGCGAAGCGGAAACATCGCCAGACGCGCGCGCAGGTTTCGGACGCGGAGCGGATCAAGAGCTACCAGGAGCTGAATGTCGGGGACTACGTGGTGCACGTGAACCACGGCATCGGCCGCTACATGGGCATCAAGACGCTTGAGGTGGATGGGCGCCGCAACGACTACCTGTACCTGAGCTACGCGGGCGGCGACAGCCTGTACGTGCCGGTGGACCAGATCGACCAGATTCAGCGGTACATCGGGTCGGGCGAGAAGGAGCCGAAGCTGCACAGCCTCGGATCGAGCGAGTGGCAGAAGACGAAGAACCGCGTGAAAAAGTCGGTGCGCGACATCGCGGGCGATCTTCTGAAGCTGTACGCGAAGCGCGAATCGACGCCCGGACACGCGTTTTCTCCCGACACGCCGTGGCAGGCGGACTTTGAAAACATGTTCCCGTACGAGGAGACGCCGGATCAGCTTCGGGCCATTGCGGAGATCAAGCGGGATATGGAGAAGCCCAGGCCGATGGATCGGCTCCTGTGCGGCGACGTGGGCTACGGGAAGACCGAGGTGGCGATGCGCGCGGCGTTCAAGGCCGTCATGGACGGCAAACAGGTGGCGGTCTTGGTGCCGACGACGGTCCTCGCGCAGCAGCACTACGAGACGTTCAAGGAGCGGTTCGCCGGTTTTCCCGTGAAGATCGAGATGCTGAGCCGGTTCCGGACGCGCAAGGAAGCGCAGGAGGTCTTGAAGGGGCTCAAGGAAGGCACCATCGACATCGTCATCGGCACGCACCGGCTTTTGCAAAACTCCGTGCAGTTCAAGGACCTGGGGCTCTTGATTGTGGACGAGGAACAGCGCTTCGGCGTGACGCACAAGGAAAAGCTGAAGCAGCTGCGCGCGAACGTCGACTGTTTGACGCTCACCGCGACGCCGATTCCGCGCACCCTGCACATGTCGATGCTCGGGGTGCGAGACCTGTCCATCATCGAGACGCCTCCGGAAAACCGGTTCCCGGTGCAGACCTACGTGGTGGAGTACAACGAAGGGCTGATCAAAGAGGCGCTCGAGCGCGAGCTGGGCCGGGGCGGACAGGTGTATTTCGTTTACAACGATGTCCAGACGATTCACCGGATGGCGGAACGGGTGCAGTCGCTCGTGCCCGAGGCGCGCGTGGGCGTGGCGCATGGCCAGATGGCCGAAGCCGAGCTGGAGCGGGTGATGCTCGACTTTCTCGAGGGCGAGATCGACGTGCTCGTCACGACCACCATCATCGAGACGGGGCTCGACATTTCCAATGTCAATACCTTGATTGTCTACGACGCCGACAAGTTCGGGCTGTCTCAGCTGTATCAGCTCCGCGGCCGCGTCGGGCGGTCGAACCGGATTGCATACGCATATTTCACCTATCAGCCGGCCAAGGTGCTCTCGGAGGTCGCGGAGAAGCGCCTCGCCGCCATCAAGGAGTTCACCGAACTGGGCAGCGGCTTCAAAATTGCCATGCGCGATCTGTCCATCCGCGGCGCGGGCAACTTGCTCGGGGCCGAGCAACACGGCTTCATCAACTCGGTGGGGTTCGACATGTACACGGAACTGTTGCAACAGGCCATCCGCGAGCTGCGCGGCGAGCAGCTGGAGAAGCCGGTCGAGCCGACCATCGACGTGCCCGTCGAGGCGTTCATCCCGGACACCTACATCTCGGACTCGGCGCAGAAGGTCGCGATGTACAAGCGATTCCGCGCGATTCAGGCGGTGTCGGAGGCGGACGATCTCGAGGACGAACTCATCGATCGCTACGGCGATCCGCCGCAGGAGGTGCGCAATTTGCTCGACGTGACGAGGCTCAAGAGCCTCGCAATGCAGGCGCACGCGGATCACATTGCGACGCAGGGGGCCGACACGACCGTGCGCTTTCCGAACGAGAAGCACGCGCCCGTCGACTACCCAAAGCTCCTGTCCATGGCGGTCAAGCACAAGGCTCAGGTCACGTCGCGGCCGAACGGCATGGTGTTTGTCGCGTTCCGCACGAAGGGACTCGCGGGAGACGAGATCGTCAAGAAACTCATCGCCTTTTTGACCGACTATCTGGAGATGGTGCGGCAGTCGAAAAAGCAGGAAGAGGTGGCGGGGGTCTAGCGACCCGGCGCCGCTCACCCGCCCTCATGGCTTCGCTGGTGCATAGAGGATCTGGGCGAGTCGCATAATACACTCACGTCGGATTCCCGTTGCGCCAAACTTCATGAGGGTGAGGGATCTTATTGAAAGCCACAGGCATCGT
Source organism: Alicyclobacillus fructus (assembly GCF_017329605.1). Taxonomy (GTDB): domain Bacteria; phylum Bacillota; class Bacilli; order Alicyclobacillales; family Alicyclobacillaceae; genus Alicyclobacillus; species Alicyclobacillus fructus. The sequence continues at coordinate 23,520 of NZ_JAFMTY010000012.1, read as the reverse complement.
GCGGAGAATTGATGATCTCGGTCGTGTGGTCATTCCGAAGGAAATTCGACGGACGTTGCGCATTCGCGAAGGCGATCCCTTAGAGATATTCGTGGACCGCGACGGCGAGGTCATCCTGAAAAAGTATTCGCCTATCGGCGAACTTGGCGACTTCGCCAAGGAATACGCGGATTCGCTCGCCGAAAACACAGGACACATCGCGATGATTGCGGATCGAGACGTGATCATCGCCGTATCGGGGGCGCCAAAAAAGGAGTTTTTGGACAAGCCTGTGAGCGAGGACATCGAGCAGGCGATGGAAGAGCGGAAGACGGTGCACAATTCGACGGCGGGGGAGTACGCCATTGTGCGGGATCGCCCGGAGCGTTTCGGGGCGCGGGTCATCGCTCCCATCATTGCCGCGGGCGATCCCATTGGCGCGGTCATCCTCGCCACCCGCGACGAGAGCGTGCGGATGGGGGAGACCGAGGTGAAGCTGGCGGAAACGGCCGCCGGTTTTTTGGGCAAGCAAATGGAGCAGTGAACGCGGGTTAACCACAAAATAACACATATGTACGGAGTATGCAAGACCCTTCCGACGGATGAGTGCTGCCGGCGTACGACGGAGCCGGCCATCTCGCATCGCTTGGGGCCTCCCGCGCCGCGCGACAGGGCGAGGTCAGCGGGAGGTCTTTTTGTGTCGATGGGGGCGCATCTTCCGGTGCAGGAACTCGCACTCGCCGCATGGAGGGAAGGGCCCTGGCGCTGGAGTCTTCATGGAGAGATGAGCCAGTCGCTCGCACGTCTGGCGGTGCGGCATGGGTGGAGTATACTGGAGGCGAACGCCTGAAGCGCGAGCTTCAATGAACCTCACGAAAACCGTTCCGCCATGGAGGGCAACGCATTGAGCATTCTGCACATTGTCGGATTGGGTCCCGGAGATCCCGACAGTATCCCGCTCGGCTCGTACGAGATCATGCGGCGCGGCTGGCCCGTGGTCATTCGCACGCGCGAGCATCCGGCCGTCAGGAGGCTCGACGAAATGGGCGTCGCCTACCGCGCGTGTGACGATCTCTACGAGCAGTGCGACACGTTCGACGCCGTCTACGAGGCGATTGTCGCGCGCCTGCTCGGTCTCGCCAAGGATCACCCGCACGTCGTGTATGCCGTGCCCGGACACCCGCTTGTCGCCGAACGGGCGGTGCAGATGTTGTTGTCGCAGCCGCGCCCGGATGTCGAGGTCGAGATCGGACCTGGCCAAAGCTTTCTCGATCTCGCCGTCGCGCGCCTGGGGGTCGATCCGGTCGAGGGAATGCTGATGCTCGACGGTCTCGCGCTGCGGCATGACCAGCTCAACCCGCGGCTGCACACGTTCGTCGCTCAGGTCTACGATCGCGCCGTGGCGAGCGACGTGAAGTTGACGCTCATGGAAGTCTATCCCGATGCGTATGAGGTCGCCATCGTGCGCGCGGCCGGCGTGCGGGGGGAAGAGCGGATCGAGCGGTTGCCGCTGTACGAGATCGACCGCCTGACGTGGATCGATCACCTGACGACGCTGTACGTTCCGCCGGCGAAGGATGCGGCCGTGCTGTACCGCGATCTGCACGAGGCTCCGCGAATTGTCGAGGTCCTGCGCGGGCCGAATGGATGTCCGTGGGATCGGAAACAGACGCATGAGTCGCTCCGCAAGTATGTCGTCGAGGAGGCGTACGAGGTCGCCGAAGCCATCGATGAGGGCGATCCCGACCATCTCGCGGAGGAGCTGGGGGATCTGCTGTTGCAGATTCTTCTTCATGCGCGGATCGCCGAGGAACACGGTTCGTTCACGCTTCGCGACGTGTTTGCGGGCCTGGCTGCGAAACTGGTTCGCCGCCATCCCCACGTATTTGGGGACGAGGTGGCGAAGACGGCGGACGACGTGCGTGGCATTTGGGAGCAGGTAAAACGGGATGAGCGTAGAAATGAAGAGCGTGAAGAGAGCGCCCTAGCGGGCGTGAAGCTCGCCGGGCCGGCGCTCGCCGTGGCACAGGCGGTCCAGAAGGCGGCGGCCAAGGTCGGGTTTGACTGGACGGATGAGGCCGACGTATGGCAGAAGGTGAAAGAGGAAATGAATGAACTTGATGTGGAACGGCGCCGCGAGCCGCGGGATGCCGCCAAGCTCGCCGCGGAAGCCGGGGACCTTCTGTTTGCCGTCGTCAACCTGTGCCGATTCCTTCAGCTCGACGCCGAGACCGTCCTGGCGCAGGCGACGCGCCGTTTTGTCCGCCGGTTCCGGTACGTGGAAGATCGCCTGCGGTCGGGTGGAGAATCGTGGGAAACGGCGTCTTCGGAAGCGCTGGACGCGTACTGGAACGAGGCAAAAATCGCAATTTCACAGTCGAACTAGCAGGATTCCCGGCGAGAAGAACGAATAACATTCCCGACATTCCCACGAAAGGGGTATCGCACGCGTGAACAAGATGGAACTCATCAACCGTGTCGCGGAAGAGACGGGATTAAAGAAGAAGGACGCCGAAGCCGCCGTGAACAAGGTGTTCGAGGTCATCGAGAAGGCCCTCGCCAACGGCGAGAAGGTGCAGATCATCGGCTTCGGCACGTTCGAGACGCGCTCGCGGGCCGCGCGCTCGGGCCGCAATCCGCAGACGGGCGAGGTCATCGAGATCCCGGCTTCCACGGTGCCTGCCTTCAAACCGGGCAACAAGCTCAAGGAAGTCACGCGCTGAAGAACCTTGCGACTCGATAAGTTTCTCAAGGTGTCCCGCTTGATCAAACGACGCACCTTGGCCAAGAAGATCTGCGACGCCGGGCGCGTCGACGTCAACGGGCGGCCCGGCAAAGCGGCCACGGATGTGGCGGTGGGCGACGAGATCGTCATCCATTACGGCAATAAGACGGTGACGGTCGTCGTCCGGCGCCTCGCGGAGAACCCGCGGCGGGACGAAGCGGCTTCTCTGTATGACTTGGTCCGCGTGGAACCTCGCGCGGGCGACGTCGACGAGGAGTTTGTCGACGACGAACAAGAGACTCCATGAGCCCGGTTCGGACCGGCCCATTGGGCCGGTCTACTGTTTTTTTGATCCGGACCGCGTCGTCCATCGGCAGCGCGCCGCGGGGCAGATGCGCCCGGTCTACTCGTCCACCCTCCGTCATACACTGGCAACGACAGGGTCGTTGGAGGTGTCGGCATGGTTCCGGCCGAGGGACACGAGGTGCACATCCTGGCCAGGCGGGAGATCGAGGTGACCGGGGTCGAACGGCTCGATCGGTTTGACGCGGAGACGTTCGTGATTGCGACGCGCGCGGGCGAGCTGTGCGTCGAGGGGAAATCGCTCGCCATCAAGGCGTTCGATCGCCAAACGGGGGTCATACGCATCGAGGGCGAGATCGGCGCGCTGATGTACGGCGATCATCGGCGGGCTGCGCGGTGGGGGCGGCTTCGGCCATGAACGCCGGACAGAACACGGCCTACGTCCTGTGGATGCTCGTGTCGGGGGCCGCGATGGGGACGGTCTTCGATTGGTACAACACCATCTCGGGCGGCTTTCGCTGGCTGCGCCGCCTGCGGCCCTTGTGCGATCTCGCCTTTTGGACAGCGGCGGCTGTCGGCGTCTATCTCCTCACGTTTCGCACCATCTACGGCGAGTTTCGCATTTGGACGTTGGTGCTTCTGGCCGTTGGCTATGGCCTGTACCGCGTGACGCTCAGGCGGCGCGTCGTGCAGGGCGCGTTCGTGGTCGTCGCCGTGATCCGGTTCATCGCGAGGCTTGTCCGGCGCCTGATGGAGATCGCCATCGTCTGGCCGCTCCGCCTGCTGGGCAGGTCGATGCTCGCCATCGCCACGCTGCTGTACCGCGCGGGCGTGGCGATCGAGAACGTCGCGTGCCGCATCGTCGCGATCGCGTTTGCCGTCATGACGTTTCCCCTTCGCCGGTACGTCCGCCGCGACGCCCTATGGAGAAAAAAACTAGCCTCCTGGCAAGAGGATTTCTGGCAGCGCGCGTCGAATTGGTTGACTCAAAGCCGTGGATCGGCTCGTTGACGTTCGATTCGAGCGTCGGCGCGCCGCCCGGTAACCTTCAGCGAGGAGCGTTTCGCAGTGCGAGCAGTCGAGTCACGCCCAGTATCCAGCGTAAAGCGGCAGCTTCATCCCGTGCGCCGGCGTTTCCCTGTGCGCATCCGCTATGTGGCTGCACTCGCCATCTGCGCGTGGGCGTTCTTTTACTACTGGCACGCGGAACGTCCCCAATTGCGCCAGTTGGCGGCGCAGAACGCGAAACTGGAGCGGCAGCTCGGCGCGCTTCAAGCCGAGCAGCGCACGTTGCAGACGCAGAAGCAACAATTGAACAATCCGGCGTACATTGAAAAGTACGCGACGGAGCATCAGAACCTCGTGATGCCCAACACCGTGCCGTTCGATTTGCAGTCGTCGAACCACCGCTGACGTCGCGGGCGTACGTGAGTCGAAAGGGCGCAAGGCGGATATCCTACGGATGAGCGGAGGTGGCCGCCGGGGCTTCACGCCGTTCTCAGCAAGCCGTTCATCGGATTCTTTTCGTTCAATCGGACAGGGAGGAACAAGCAACTTTATGGCCATTGAGGTCGGGAGCAAAGTGACGGGCAAAGTGACGGGCATCACGCGGTTTGGCGCGTTTGTCACGCTGCCCGAGGGCGAGACGGGTTTGGTGCACATCTCCGAGATCTCGGACGACTACGTCCGCGACGTCAACGACTACCTGAAGGTGAACGACGAGGTCACCGTCAAGGTCCTGAGCGTCAGCGGAGATGGGAAGATTGCCCTGTCCATTCGCCAGGCCAACGAATCGTCGTCCGGCCGAGCGCATCGCGGAGGATCGCGAGGGGGTCAGCGCCAGGATCGGCGCCAGGGATTCGAACAGATCATGAACCGATTTCTCAAAGACAGCGAGGAGCGCCTTGCGCAGCTCCGGCGGAGCGAGGCCAAGCGGGGCGGCCGCGGCGGGCGGCGCGGCTGAGGCCGGGCTGCCAGCGCGAGCGTTGCCGAAAGGCGGCTCACGTCGCGAGAACATCGTGAAAAGGCACCGGGTTCTGCAAGGGCCCGGTGTTTTCGCGTACAAAGGACAAGCTTCGCTCGAGACCCGTTTCGCTTGAGAGGAGAAGTTTCGTGCCCGAGGACACCTATTATCTCGAATACGAGCTCCACGATGGCACGCGCGTGTTTCTCGCCTTTGACAACGAGAACGATCGCGACGGCTGCCATATCTCGCTGGATATGTACAAGGCCCAGCTCGGGCCCATCACGCAAGAGGTGCTGGACCGTATTCTGGGCAAGTTTCACGGGCGGATCGCGGGGTTCCCCGGATAGGCCGGACCTTCGGCTCAAGGGGCCGCGGCGGGTGACCGGGGCGCCGCTCGGCGGCTGTCGGCCCGGCTCACGGCTGAGCCTTCGCGTCCGCCTGGCGATATCGGTAATACGCTTCATTCAACATGACGATGGCCTTGCGATCGCGATTGAGGAACGCTCTCCTGAGTTGACTCCGAAGCCATTCCGGCATTCCGCTTCACCTCGCTCATCGCAGTTGTATGTAGTGTACGCGCCGGGGACAGAAAGCGCGCCCAGGAATCTCGCGCGCCGCGCCAAGTTCGGTCCCGCGGCGCGCCCTTCGGAGCTAGACGAGAAGATCCAACCGGCTTCGCACTCGTTCGACAACCACGCCCGCTTTCGACAGGAGCTCCATCGCGTACGGATCCGGCCGGTACTCGAACTCGTAGAACACGCGCCGAATGCCGGCCTGGATCAGGTTCTTCGTGCACGTCAGGCAGGGCGTGTGCGTGACGTACAAATCCGCGCCTTCCGCCGCAATCCCGAACCGCGCGCACTGCAACAGGGCGTTCTGCTCGGCGTGAATCGCCCGCACGCAGTGGCCGTCCACCACTTTGCAGCCGACGTCGACGCAGTGCTCGTCCCCGTGAATGCTCCCGTTGTACCCGCTGGCGATGATGCGCTTGTCCCGCACCACCACGCACCCCACCTGCAGCCTCGTGCATGTCGATCTCGCCGCCATCACCCGCGCCTGGGACGCGAAGAAGCTGTGCCAGTCCATCCGCTCGCGCCTGGTCTCCATGTCGATCACGCCCTCCCCATGCCGAACCCTGTCCAGAATTCTCGAAAACTTTCCCGTTGACGCAGACGTCGTTTGACAAAATCTGCAGTTCTGCCTGCCCTATAATGGCCATACACATGGATGAAAGGGGACGGATGTATGGTCGGAAAGCGAACAAGGAGCGGGTCCAATTCGTCACCTGCGGAGCCGAACCGGGTGTCCCGCTCCACACCTGCCTCTCGTTGGGCCTGGAGGGCTTGGCGCCGCGCGTTCCTCATCAGCGCGCTGGCCTTCCTCCTGGGTCGCGCCTCCATCGATCACGCCGTGGCGCCGTTTGCCCTCGCCTACTACGCCGTCGTGATGGCGCTCGCTGGGGAGCGCCGCGCGTGGCCCGCGTATGCCGGCATTCTTGGCGCGTTCACCACGAGCGTCGAGGGGGGGCTCGAACTCGCTGCCGCGATCGTGCTGTACAAGCTCGTCCATCGGGTGATCTTCCGGCGCAGGACCGCGGACATCATCTGGGCGCCCGTCGTCGCCGGCGCCGTGGGCTTCGCCGTCCACCTGGCCACGTTCGGGACAAGCCTGACCTTCGCCGAGGCCCTGCTCGCGTTCAGCCAAGGTGCCCTGGTCACCATCTTAGCGCTCATCTTCCTCCAGTGCATTCATCTCTTCCTCGGACAGGAGCTTTCGCGCACGCTCCGCTACGAGCAGGTGATGAGCGTCGTCATCCTCATCGCGTCCGTCATCATGGGCTTTGACGGACTCGCCATCCGCGGCGTTCCGCTTGCGCTTGTGGCCATCGACTGGATTGTGCTCGTTCTCTGCGCGACAGGCATCGGCCCGGCGGTGTCCGGCGCGGTCGCCATCAGCATGCTGTCGCTCCTCAGCCACCAGGCGTCGCTGATGGAAGTGGCGGTGCTTGGTTTCATCGCGCTCATCTGTGGGCTGATGCGGGAGGCCAACCGGTTCGCGGTGGCCGCGACGTTTGTCGCGGGCGTCGGGGTGCTCACGCTCGCGTACGCCCACGCCTATGCGCCGCTGTTGGTTCAGATGTCGGCCGCCGCCGCCGCCTCGGTGCTGTATCTCATCACGCCGCGCAGCCTCTTCGCGGAACTGCGTTCCTTTGTGCCAGGGACGCCTGAACATTCCGCCGACGAGCGCTCCAGGGCGGAGCGGGTCCACGCGCTGATGACGGAAAAGATCCACGAAGTCAGCCAGATCTTCGACGAACTGGCCGACACCTTTTCCGACGTGAGCGGCAACGACTACCGCCTGATGCGCGATCTCGTCACGCAAACCATTCAAAAGACGCGCGACAGCGTCTGTTCGCTGTGCCCGCGCCAGACCCTCTGCTGGGGGCGTGAGATGCTTCAGACCTACAACGCCATGAAGCACACGCTCACCAACATCGAGTCGGCGCACGGCCGGCGCGCGGCGCCGACGCCGGAACTGCGAGATCGCTGCATCCGGCTCGATCCCATGATGAGCACGCTCCGGTACAACCTCGATCTGACGCACCGGGACTACAAGTGGCTGAAAAAGATGATGGAAGAGAGAAAGCTCGTGGCGCACCAGCTGGCGGGGGTGGCGGAGGTCGTCCGGGCCATCGCGAAGGAACTCGAGATGGAGCAGAAAACGCTCCTGTCGGATCGCGAGAAGATTGTGAGCGCCCTCGAGGAACTGGGTCTCTACGTGAACGACGTGCGCATCATCAGCCTCGAGCCGGGGCGGGTCGAGATCGAGGTGGTTCAGCCTTCCGAGAGCGCGCACGAGACGTCCGCGCGGATGATCGCGCCCTTGTTGTCGGGCATTCTCGGCGAACACATCACGGTTGCCAAGCTTCACGTGCCGCCGCACGGCGGGCCCTGCACGGCGACGTTTGCCTCGGCGCGCCAGTACCAGGTGCAATCCGCGGCCATGGCCATCGCCAAGGACGGCCGGCCCGTCTCCGGCGACACGCATACGGCCGTCGATCTCGGCAACGGCCGCTACGCCCTCGCCATCTCGGACGGCATGGGCAACGGCGAGCGCGCGAAGCAGGAGTCGAAGTCGGCCATCGATCTCTTGAAGCGGCTCATGAAGGCCGGATTCGACGAGAAGCTCGCCGTTCGCACCATCAACTCCGCGCTCGTGCTTCGCTCGCGCGAGGAGATGTTCACCACGCTCGACATGGCCGTGATCGACCTGTTTCACGCCAAGTGCGAATTTCTGAAGGTCGGCTCGGCGCCGAGCTACATCAAGCGCGGCCAGGAAGTCATCAAGGTGACGGGCAACAGCGTGCCCATCGGCATCCTCGAGGAGATCGAGATCCAGACCATCGAGGTGCAACTCCTCCCGGGCGACGTGCTCATTCTCGTCTCGGACGGCGTCTATGACGCGGCACCGGAAGGAGCGGAAGACGACTGGATTCAAGCCGCGCTCGCGCAGATCCGCTCCACCGATCCGCAGACGCTCGTGGACGAGCTCGTGGCCATGGCCGTCGAGGCCGGGCACGGCAAGGTGCGGGACGATATGACCGCGGTGGCGGCCGTGATCGAGCGGTATCAGGAGCAGTGGGCGGCCATCCGGCTGCCGAACGTCCCGAGCCTGCGATCCACCGAGCGAAAGCGCCGCATGGCGTGATCGCGCCGCGCAACGGATTCTATCAAGCTTTTGGGAATGAAACCGTTCCACCTCGGCGATACTGCGACTAGCAAGTTTCGCGGAGGTGGATTGTGTTGTCCAGGGAAGCGACCATCCGGCAGATTCTTGTCATCACGGACGGCTGTTCGAACATCGGGCCCGATCCCGTCGAAGCCGCGCGCCGAGCGCACCGGCACGGCATCGTGGTGAACGTCATCGGCATCGTGGGCCGCGGCGACGCGGGGGAACAGGGCTACAACGAGGCGCACTCCATCGCGGACGCAGGCGGCGGCCTGTGCCGCATCGTGCAGCCGACGGATATCTCGGCGACCGCCCAGATGATGACGCACCAGACCATGCAGATGACGCTTCAGCAGGTCGTGAATCAGGAGCTTCTCGCCGTCATGGGCAAGTCGACGGAGGATCTCCCGCCCGCGGAGCGCGCCCGCGTCATGCAGGTGGTGGAGAAGCTCGAGGACGAAGTTGCGCTCGACCTCGCCGTCTGCCTCGACACGAGCGCCAGCATGCGCGACAAGATTCCCACGGTGCGCGAGGCCGTGCGCGATCTCGCCCTGTCGCTGAAGGTGCGATCCGGTCCGCTGGCCGTCGCGGTCCTCGCCTTCCCGGGCAAGGGAGAGGAGGCCACGCGCCTCGTGCAGCCGTTCTCCTCCGAGGTCAACGTCGCCGCGCTCGAGGCGGAACTCGTGGCGCGAGGCGGCACGCCGACCGGCCCGGCCATCGATCACGCGGCCGACCTTCTCCTCTCGCGCGTGCGTGCGGCGGAGGAAGACGGACCGCGGCGTGAGTTCGGATGACGGTTTCCACTCGCCCGCTCGCGCCAGGCACATGGGTGGTGGGCAAGTGGACCCATCGGCGCTGGCGCATTCGCGGCGTGCTCGGCACGGGCGCCAACGGCATCGTGTACGCGGTCGAGCGGGACGACGGGCTTCCTGGCGCCATGAAGGTGTGTGAAACGGCGGGCCAGGTGGCGTTCGAATGGTCGCTCTTGAACCTGGTCCGCGGGCCGGGATCGCCCTTTCCCGCTCCTCAGCAGATCGACGATTCCGACCGCCCCGGCGCGCGCTACTTTTACGTGATGGAGCGCATCTCGGGCCGGCCGCTCGACAAGGCGTGGCCGGCGCTCGCGCCCGCCGCGCGCAAAGAGGTCATGCTGCGGATTGTCGAAGGGCTCGCCGCGCTGCACGCCACGGGGCACGCGTTCTGCGACGTCAAGCCGCAGAACGTGCTCGTCCAGGAGGCCACTGGCCAGGTGCGCTTTGTCGATCCCGGCGGCGTCACGCCGTTCGGCAAAGCGGTTCGGCAGTTCACGCCGACGACGGACGGCGCCTTTTTCGGGCTCTGCGATCGCCGGGCAAGCGCCCTGTACGACGTCTTCGCCGTCATGCTGATGGCCGTTTCGCTCGAGGCGCAGTGGCCCGCGACGCTGTACGATCTCCCGCCTGAAAGGCGGCGAGAGCTGCTTGGCAGAATGGTCGCGGACAAGATGGACGGCGCTTGGCGGCCCGTCTGGAACCGCGTGCTGCGGCGCGAGATTGGCGATGCCCCTTCGCTTCGCGCCGCCATTGCCGCGGTGCGCGTGAAGGACGAACCCAAAACGGGCCATCGCGACTGGACGGCGACCTTCATGTGGGCGAGCCTTGCGAGCGCCGTCGTCTCCACCGCCTGCGCGTGGGCCCTCTACCTCGGGCTTCTCTGAGCGCCGGCTCTCTGGGGGGCTTCGGCGGGCCGCCGCGCTCTGCTACAATGGACGTGGAGTCAGGCTCCGGCCGCGCCATGCGGCCAAGATTCGGAAACGGCGGGACGATTCTTGGGGCCATCGCGCAATCTTCTCACGCATGTTCTGGCTTTCTTCCAACAACATCGGCTTGAGACCGCCCATGTGGTGATCGGCGTCTCCGGCGGCGTGGACTCGATGGTGCTGCTGCACCTGTGTCGGCGCGCTGCGGAAGAGGCGCCGCGTGCGCTGGGCGGTTTTTCTGTGGTTCACGTCCACCACCATCTGCGCGAGGCGGCCGATCGCGACGCGGCCTTCGTGGAACGCTACTGCCGCGATCACGGGATCCCGTGCGAGCTCGTGCACGTGCGGGTGGTGGACACTTGCGGAGAGGGTCTGGAGGCGGCGGCTCGGCGAGCGCGGTATGAGGCGCTCGCCGAGCGGGCGAAGGCCAAGGGCGGCGTCATCTTCGTCGCGCATCACGCGCAGGACGAAGTGGAGACGTTTGTCATGCGCCTGTTGCGCGGGGCGGGCCCCGGCGGCCTGGGGGCCATGCGCCCCGAGGCGGAGTGGAACGGCGTTCGCGTCCTGCGCCCCCTGCTTCGGGTGGAGAAGGGCGAGATCGTCCGCTACGCCGAGATGCACGGCGTGCCCCACGTGGAAGATGAGACGAACGAGGACGAGCGGTTTTTCCGCAACCGCATTCGCAAGGTCGTGATCCCGGCGCTTCGCGCCGCCGATCCTCACGTGGATCAAAAGGTCCTCGCGGCCCTGGAGATGCTCTGGGCCGAAGACGAGTACATGCGAGAGGCTTCGCGTGAGGCTTTGGCCCGCCTCGCTCCGCAGAGGGAACAGGGCGGAATCGCTTTTTCCGCCAGCCGGCTTGGCGAATTGCACGTTTCTTTACAACGCAGGGTGATTCACATACTATTGAATTGTTTCTCTGCGCGCGAGTGGACGTTTGCCCACGTGGAGGCGGTTCGCCGCTTGGCGCTCTGCGGCCCGGCTTCTGGCGAAATCCACCTCGCGGCGGACGTACGGTGTGTGCGGTCCTATGACCATTTGTACATAGGCCACCCGCCGAGCGCGATGCCCGCGCCGACGACGCGGGTGGCGTGGGAGCTCGATCGGACGGCCGAGGTGTGCGCCGGAGAGGGCGACGAGCGATGGCGGTTTCGCCGGCTGCGCGTGAATCGTCCGGCGTCCGCCCGCATGCCGTCTCTCTGGTGGCTGATGCTGCCCGCCGACGTGTCGAACGTCGGGATTGCCGTGGGGATGCCGACGAGCGCGCGGGTGCGGCTGTTCGGCGGGCATGGGACCAAGAAGCTGCAGGACGTCTTCACCGACGCCAAGGTGCCGCGGGCCTTGCGCGCGCGCTGGCCTGTTTTCCTTGTAAACGGCGAGATCGCATGGATTCCCGGTCTCGTGCGATCCGGCGCGCACCTGTGGCGCGGCGGGCCAGCGCATGTCATCCGTGCGCGGCCCCCGGAGGCCGTTCGCGGCGCCTTCGGCGGCTGGTGAACGCCGGCGGCCGAACATTTCACAGCGGATATGGGGAGGCACTCATGCATCCTGATCTGGAGCGTATCCTGTTCGATGAGGAAACCTTGCAGGCCAAGGTGGCCGAGATGGGGGCGACGCTGAGCCGAGACTACGCGGGGAAGACGCCTCTTCTCATCTGCATCCTCAAGGGCGCGGCGCTGTTCATGGCCGATCTCGTCAAACGCATCGACGTGCCTGTCGAGATCGACTTCATGGCCATTTCAAGCTATGGCCAGTCGACCAAATCGTCCGGCGCGGTCCGCATTTTGTACGATCTCGAACGCCCGGTCGAGGGGCGCGACGTCATCATCGTGGAGGACATCGTGGACACGGGGCTCACACTCGCGTACCTGCGCGACACGATGATCCGCCGGCAGGCGGCGAGCGTCAAAATCGTGTCGCTGTTCGACAAGCCGAGCGGGCGCAAGGTGGACATTCAGCCGGACTACTACGGCTTCACGGTGCCGGACGCGTTTCTGGTCGGCTACGGCCTCGACTACGCGGAGCGGTATCGCAATTTGCCGTACGTGGGCATCCTCAAGTCTGACATCTATGCGACAGGTTGACGCGCGTCTCCCTGGCGGGCGTCTTTCTTGCTAGGAACGCCCATCCTGGTATGGTACAATAGTCGCGCCGTAACCGAGAGGAGGTAAGGCATGAACCGTTTTTACCGGAGCGTTGTCCTGTACGTGCTGATCCTGTTCGTGCTGATCGGCGTACTGAGATACCTCACCGGCCCTGAACAGGTTCGCGGGCCGATTCCATATAGCCAGTTCATCCAATATGTCGAGCACAACCAGGTGACGGGCACGCTGCAGGTCACGCCCGACGGCCTCACCGCGACCATCGACGGGACCCTGAAAAACGGCGAAAAGTTCGAGACGAGGGCTTTGTACGACAACAACCTGGAGCCCTTTCTGCAGAGCCACAACGTCTCCTTTAACGTCATTCCGCAGCCGCGCGGAAGCGTGTGGCTCTCGCTGCTCGAACAGGTGGTTCCGTTTGCCTTCCTCTTCATCCTCATGTTCCTTCTGTTTAATCAGGCGCAGGGCGGCGGCAACCGCGTGATGAATTTCGGCAAGAGCCGGGCCCGGATGTACACCGAGGATAAGCGCAAGGTCACGTTCGCGGATGTCGCGGGGGCTGATGAGGAGAAGGCAGAGCTTGAGGAGATTGTAGAATTTCTGAAAGATCCGAAGCGATTCACCGCCCTCGGCGCGCGCATCCCGAAAGGCGTGCTTCTGGTGGGACCTCCTGGAACCGGTAAAACGCTCCTCGCGCGCGCCGTGGCGGGCGAAGCAGGGGTGCCGTTTTTCAGCATCAGCGGCTCCGACTTCGTCGAGATGTTCGTCGGCGTCGGCGCTTCGCGCGTGCGGGATCTGTTTGATCAGGCGAAGAAAAACTCGCCCTGCATCATCTTTATCGACGAGATCGACGCCGTGGGCCGCCACCGCGGCGCGGGGCTCGGCGGCGGGCACGACGAGCGCGAGCAGACGCTGAACCAGTTGCTCGTGGAGATGGACGGCTTCTCGGCCAACGAGGGCATCGTGATCATCGCAGCCACCAACCGGCCGGATATCCTGGATCCGGCGCTGTTGCGCCCGGGGCGCTTTGATCGGCAGATTGTCGTCAACCGCCCGGACGTGAAAGGGCGCGAGGAGATTCTGCGCGTGCACGCGAGGAACAAGCCGCTCGCGCCGGACGTGAACCTCGAGATCATCGCGAAGCGGACGCCGGGCTTCACCGGCGCGGATCTCGAAAACGTGCTGAACGAGGCGGCGCTGCTCGCGGCGCGCAAGAAGCAGAAGGAAATCACCAACGCGGACATCGACGAGGCCATCGATCGCGTCATGGCCGGGCCGGAGAAGCGCAGCCGCGTGATGAGCGAGAAGGAGCGGCGCCTCGTCGCCTTCCACGAGGCGGGGCACGCGGTGGTCGGTTTCTTTCTCCAGCCGGATCGCACCGTGCACAAGGTCACCATCGTGCCGCGCGGCATGGCGGGCGGTTACACGCTGAGCCTGCCGAACGAGGACCGGTACTTCATCACCAAGCAGCAGATGCTCGACGAGATCTGCATGACGCTCGGCGGGCGGGTCGCGGAGGAGATTGTCTTCGGCGAGATTTCGACGGGCGCCTCGAACGACCTGGAGCGCGTCACGAACATCGCGAGGCAGATGATCACGGAGTACGGCATGAGCGACAGGCTCGGCCCGCTGCAGTACGGCAGCCGGGCGGGCGGGGCCATCTTCCTCGGCCGGGATCTCCAGGGCGAGCCGAACTACAGCGATCAGGTTGCGTACGAGATCGACCAGGAGATGCGCGAAATCGTCGAGACTTGCCACGAGCGAACGCGGCGAATCCTGACGGAGAAGCGCGAGGCGCTCGATGCGCTGGCGGAGCGGCTCTTGGAAAAGGAGACCCTCGACGGCGAGGAAGTGAAGGAGATCCTGGAGCGGTATCGGTGAACAGGGGCCTGAGACCCCAAGTGGAAAGCGGGATGCACCACGGACGTGGCGGCGTCCCGCTGTTCGTTTTGAGGCAGGACGACGCGCCGATACGAGCGGGGCCTGATGTCGACAAAAGGCGCGTTGCGGCCGGTCGGGGCAGGTGGCCTGCCAGCCGGTCCAGCACCGTCGCCTTGCGCTCAGCTCGTCACGTTGAGCGCGGGATAGTAGGCGGATGGATCGTCGTTTAGGAAGTAGTTCACGGTGTACATCGCCGGACCCACAATTTCCTCGCCTCGGACGCCGCCGCGCTCCAGCACGGCTGCCACCTGGATGAGGTCGTTCAGGTATCCGCTCGGCTGCTTGAACTCCGCGTACACGTTGCAGGTGGCGTGTGGCGGGATGAGGAAGCCGGCGCTCGGGAGCGGTTTGACGTTGGGAGGGTAACCGCCTCGAAAATTCTCTTGATTCAGCTCGAAACCCGTCTTCGAGAACTGAAAGCCTCCCGCGGTTTCAAGGCCGAGGAGCCGGATAGGGGCGCCGGACGAGTTGACGAATTGCATGTCGAAATCATGCACGGTGTTCGCGAGCTCGCCGGATTCGCCTCCAGGTAGGATGCGGATGTCGAGCCACGAAACCGGACGCTCTGCGACGCGGGTGTACGCCTTGCCGAGATCGAACGATTGCTCGCCGTTTGCAAGATTCACGTGAAGGCGGACGGGCTCGCCCTGATACTCGCCCGCCGCGCGCACGGTCCAGAGAAACAGATATTGGTAGAATTCGGGGGTTTGACTCGCTTGCATGTGCACCTTCGCGACAGGTTGGAGCGCGTTCGATTCGAGCGTCGCACCGCGGAGTGCGAGCCGTTTTTCATTGTGCGGGTTGGTGATATCGACCTGCAGATTGACCGTTCCTCCGGGAGCACTCACGACGGAGTACAGCCATTTGTTGTAGACGGTCCAGCGATCCGGCGGTGCACTCGAATGCCCACAGCCTGTGGCGAGGCTTGCGGAGAGGGCGACGACAGCGGCACAGGTCCAGAGATGCCCGCGGTTCACGCGACTCCTCCTTATCCGAACGGTTTACGTGTGTTATACAATTCGCTCGCGCGCCGCGCATGAGTCTTCGGGCCCATTTTGGGCTGTCGATCGGGGAACATGCGGATGTGCGCGGGCCGCAAGGAAGTAATGGAGATTCTGGGACCGAATTGATGAAGGCAAAAATGCAGGAGCGGGATGCGCCAAGGACGTGGCGACATCCCGCTTTCCCTTTTGATGAGGCCGCAGTGCGCGGCGCAGAACGCTCCGTCGATCCCCGCGCCGCCTTGCGCTCAGCTCGTCACGTTGAGCGCGGGATAGTAGGCGGATGGATCGTCGTTTAGGAAGTAGTTCACGGTGTACATTGCCGGACCCACAATTTCCTCGCCGCGGACGCCGCCGCGCTCCAGCACGGCTGCCACCTGGATGAGGTCGTTCAGGTATCCGCTCGGCTGCTTGAACTCCGCGTACACGTTGCAGATGGCGTGCGGCGGGATGAGGACGCCAGCACTCGTGAGCGGTTTCGCATCTTTTGGATAGCCACCTGGAACGTCCTTGCTGTTCATCGTGTAACCGACCTTGGAGAACTGAAATCCTCCCGCGGTTTCAAAACCGAGCAGGCGCACAGGCACGTCCGACCGATTTGCGAATCGAAAGTCGAAGTAGTGCGGGTCCGTCACGTAGTCGGGCTGTCCCGCTTCTCCGCCAGGCAAGTAGGGGAGCGCGAGCCAATCGACGGGGTGCTCGACGACGCGTGTATATGCTTTGCCGAGAGCGAACGACTGCTCTCCGCTTGTAAGACGAATGGTGACTCGGACGGGAGCTGCCTGGTACGCACCAACCGCGCGGGTATTCCAAAGCAAAGCGTACTGATAGAACGTTTTTTGCTGACTCGTTTCAATTTGGAGTGGCGCAATGGGTTTGAGTGCGTCCGTAATCAGCTCGGCCCCGCGGAGTTGCAATCGTGAACCGGTCTGCGGATTGCTGACGTTTACCTGTATACTTACGGGACTCACGCGGGTTGTAACGAGAGAGTAGAGCCACTGATTGTACACCGTCCAGCGATTGGGTGGGTTGCTTGCGTGTCCGCAGCCCGCGGTTGTTCCTGCGACCAGAGTGGCCGAGAGTAAGAATGTTGATAAACGTCTCATGTGTCTCATGTATTTGTCACATCCACATGACGATATTCAAAATTGTTCCATCTGTATGCGATGCAGGTAACAGGGGAGCCGACTGGGTATGTTGGTCCAGGGTGATTGACCACGTATTCCTGTTGATATACGTTTTTGCACACGTTATCGTTTCTCCACTGAATTTGATACTTGCGTCCGCTGGGCACTGAAACTTGATAAGAGGCAGACTCGGTGTAACTCACTGAGTATGTGTACCCAGTACCTACATTCCATCCAACGCTCCCTGAGATTTCAGTTGCCGATACATAGATTTGGCCTGTTACGCCATTGGATACGGATATGGATTGTGAAAATTGCAAGATGCCTGGCCCCCATCCCACAGGCCCATTATTCCAAGGTCCAGCTGACGTGAAGGACGGACCTACACTGGAGACATGCCACTCATAGGTGGGGTTCGAGTCTTGTGGACTTGCATCTGCATTTGCCACCAGTGGCGAAAGCACCGTAGCGAGCGAAGCTACACCAGTGATGACCTTCGTGAGAACGCTGACATAAAACTTCGACTGAGGCATCCGATGGTTCACTCCCTGTTGACCAGAATTGCTTAACATTTTAGAGGTCAAGAACATAATCCGCATGAGTCGTAAGACCTATCTTTGAGCACGCATTGTGCAGGCTTTCATATCGTTCAAGAAAGCATTCAAGTGCTTAGAGTAAGGTATTATGATGACGAACACGCTTGTCAGCAGGATCCGGGGCACCTCGCCTTGAATGAAGATAGGGTGTTCGGCTCAACAGGGATAGGACATGCGGAGGGATGCGCCCCGTGAGGTGGGTGGCCACACAATACGTAAAACCGAATTCGATTCTGGCACAGCGCGTGCCGGACAAGCGGGGGCGCACCCTGCTGGCGCGAGGTGTCGTGTTGACGGACAGCCTGATTCGCAGGCTGATCGAACTTGGCGTGCGAGCGGTGTGCATCGAGGACAAGGCCACCGAAGACGTCGTGGTTCGGGAAGTGGTGCAAGAGGACACCAAGGTGCGCCTCTTCGGCATGACCTACGATACGCTCCATGAACTCGCGGTCACCCAGTTTGCTCCCCATGTGCGGGCGTTTCAGATTCGCAAGATGTTCACGCCGGTGGTGGAGGACGTGATCGACGAACTCCGCTCGACCGGGGCGGCCGCGGACCAACTGAGCACGGTCTACGTGCAGGACGGAGAGCTGTTCCATCACTCGGTGAACGTGATGTTCTACGCGGTGACGCTCGGGCTGAAGCTCGGCATGAATCGGCAGGACCTGATCGATCTCGGCATCGGCACGCTTCTGCACGACGTCGGCAAGCTGCGGCTGGATCGGAAAATTCTGCAGAAGCCCGGCCGGCTTACGGACGAGGAATTTCGCATCATTCAGCAACACGCGCGAATCGGGTACGATATCCTGATGAAGCAAGGCGACATCTCGGCGCGATCGGCCGTGATCGCCCTTCAGCACCACGAGCGGCTGGACGGCACGGGCTATCCGGATCGGCTCGTGGGCAGGGACATCCACGTCTTCAGCCAGGTGGCGATGGTTGCGGACGTGTACGAGGCGCTCACGGCCAACCGCGTCTATCGGCGGGCGTTCTTGCCGCACGACGCACTCGCCATCTTGGAGAACGACACGGCAACCGGCAAGCTCCCCAAGCAGGTGATGGAGGCGTTTCTCACGACCGTGTCGCTGTATCCGCTTGGCATGTCGGTCCGGTTGTCGGACGGCACGTTGGGCGTCGTCGTGGTGCCCTCGGCGCGCAATCGGCAGTATCCCGTGGTGCGCGTCATCGAGGATGCCGATGGCCGCCCTGTGGAACCGTATGAGATCGATCTCGCCGCCTCGATGGACGTGCACATCGTGACGTGCGAGGCGTGAGATAAGGCGGCGGGCTCGTCTGCCCGCCGCGCGGGGGGAATGGACATGACGAAAGACCGCGTGATCCGTGCCATGGCGCGGGAAGGGCGCGTGCGAGTCATCACCAGCCACACCACCGAGCTTGTGCGCGAGCTCGCGAGGCGCCACCACACCTGGCCGGTGGTCACGGCGGCGCTGGGGCGCACGGCCTCCATCGCCGCGATGATGGCCTCTCTGCTCAAGAATCACGAGTCCATCACGGTCAAGATCGAAGGAGACGGGCCGATTGGCTATTTGGTGGTGGAGGCGTTGCCGTCCGGGGACGTGCGAGGATATCCTGGCAATCCGCACGTGCACCTGCCGCCCAACAGCCAGGGCAAGCTGGATGTCGGCGGCGCCATCGGGCGTGGACACCTGTATGTGGTGCGAGATACGGGGCTGAGATCGTACTACACGTCGTCGAGTGAGCTCGTCTCGGGCGAGATCGCGGACGACTTCACCTATTACTTCGCGACTTCGGAGCAGACGCCCTCCGCGGTGGGTGCCGGCGTGCTCGTCGGCACGGACAACGTCCCCATTGTGGCGGGTGGCTTCCTCATTCAACTGATGCCGGGGCATACGGACGAAGATGCGGCCTACGTGGAGTCGCGCCTGGCGGAGGTTCCGAGTGTTACGGGCTTTTTGGAGAAGTTTCCGGCCGCGGACTCGCTCCTGTTCAAGCTGTTCCCGGACGCGCATATCCTAGCGATGCAGGATGTGCGCTTCCGCTGCAAGTGCAGCTATCCCCGCCTGCGCGATGTCCTGTTGAGCCTCGGCAAGGAAGAACTCCGCGCCATCCGGGACGAGCAGGGTCAGGCCGAACTCACGTGCCACTTCTGCGGCAACGTGTACACGTTCGGGCGCGAGGCGTTGGATGACATGATGGCCGAGATCGAGCGGCAGGAGGTGGCGGCGCCGTGACCGTCGTCATGGGCATTTTGAACGTGACGCCGGACTCGTTTTCGGACGGCGGGCGTTACCTCGATCCGGACGCGGCGGTGGCGCGGGCTCTGGAGATGGAGGCGGAGGGCGCGGGCGTCATCGACATCGGCGCGGAGAGCACGAGGCCCGGGCACACGCCGCTTTCGCCCGACGAGGAGTGGCGCCGGCTGGAGCCGGTCCTCAAGCGGCTTGCCGGGCGGCTGCGCGTGCCCATCTCCATTGACACGTACCACGCCGAGACCGCGCGCCGCGCGGCGGCTTACGGCATCGCCGTCGTGAACGACGTCTCCATGTTGCGGGACCCCGACATGCCCGCCGTCGTGCGCGATCACGGCCTGCGCTATGTCCTGATGCACACCCGGCATGAGGTTTTGCCCGGGCTTCCGGTCTCCGCCATGGTCGAGGAACTCCGCAGCCCGCTCGCGCGGCTGCTCGAAGCGGGTGTGCCCGCGCGGGATATCATCGTGGATCCGGGCATCGGATTCGGCAAGACGCGGGAGCAGGATCTCGCCTGCCTCGCCGAGATCGCTCGGTTTCGGGACCTCGGTTTCCCCGTGCTCGTGGGCGCCAGCCGCAAGCGCGTCATCGGCCACGCGCTGGGCGGCGTCCCGGTGGGGGAGAGGCTCGCCGGATCGCTCGCCGTCGTGGCGCACGCGTGCACGGCGGGCGTCGCGTACGTGCGCGTCCACGACGTGCGCGATTCGGTGCGCGTGGTGCGCATGATGGAGGCGATCCTGGCGCATGGCGACCGGTCCGCTTCATGACGCGTACATCGGGGCCGGATCGAACGTGGGGCGCAGGATCCATTATCTCGGCCTCGGCATCGACGGGCTGAAACAGCTCGGCGACGTGGTCGGTGTGTCGAGCGTGTACGAGACCGCGCCCGTGGGCTACCTGGATCAGGGCGATTTTCTGAACCTGGCCGTCCACCTGCGCACATCCCTCTCGCCGCACGAGCTTTTGCGCGGGCTGCTTGCCATCGAGGCCCGGGCCGGGCGAACGAGGGACGTCCGCTTTGGCCCCCGTACGCTCGATCTCGACCTGCTCCTGTACGACGATCTCGAGCTCGATCATCCGGATTTGACGCTGCCGCACCCGCGCATGTGGCAGCGGGCGTTTGTCATGGTGCCGCTCGCGGATCTCCATCCCAACGGCCTCGCTCCGACGGGCGAGACGTGGGCCGATCTCGCGGCGCGCCTGCGAAGGAAAGACGAGGTGCATGAGGTTGGACGCTTTTGGTAGGCGGCTGCGCGCCTTTCGCAAGCTCAAACAGATGACCCAGGCCGATCTCGCCCGCGCTCTCGGCATAAGCCTCGCCACCATCGGCGGGATCGAGCGAGGCACCCGCCAGCCGACGCCCGATCTCGCCTCGGCCATCGCGAGCGTCCTCTGTGTCGACGAGGAGGAGCTGTACGGCCCATCCAGAGCCGATGGCGCCTGGGGCGAAGGCGCGGAGCGCGAAAGGGACGGACATCCCGGCGAGGAGGATGCAACGCCGCCGGGGTGTCAGGGCGCGATCGTCCATTGACAATCTGTGGGGCCCTCTCTATAATGGCGCATAGATCCGCGAGTGACGGTTCCGTTTTCCGGACAATGGTATCCTCGATGGCTCGAAGCGCGCGTGCTGCCAGCGATGGCATGCACGCTTCTCGCTATTCCAGGAGCCTTGAAGCATCGACTGGGAGCAAAGGAGAGACAGCCATGGCAGATAAAGAAGTGTTGCTCACGCCCGAGGGCCTGCGAAAGCTCGAGGAAGAGCTCGAGCTCTTGAAGAGCGTCAAGCGGCGCGAGGTCGCGGAGCGCATCAAGGTTGCCATCAGCTACGGAGATATTAGTGAGAATTCTGAGTATGAAGACGCCAAAAACGAGCAGGCCTTCATCGAAGGCCGCATCATGACCCTCGAGAAGCAGCTGCGCAATGCGCGCGTCATCAACGAGGACGAGGTCGACACGAACGTCGTCAGCATCGGCTCGACCGTCAAGGTTCTGGATCTGGATCTCGACGAGGAAGTGGAATACACCATCGTCGGCTCCGCCGAGGCCAATCCCGCGGAGAACAAGATCTCCAACGAGTCGCCCGTGGGCAAGGCGCTCCTTGGCAAGCAAATCGGCTCCACGGTGGAAGTGAATGTGCCCGCCGGCGTCATCAAGTTCAAAATCCTCGAGATCAAACGGTAAGCGTATTCCGCGGCAGAGCGCCCGGCTTTTGACATTCGGTTGTGCGGACGAGGTCCATGCGCCTCGTCCCTTTCCATGTCTGGCGAAGACCCGGCGAGCCGGCAAGCGGCCGAGTGGCTTCGGGCGCCAGCCTCCGCTCGCCCTGGTTTGCAACTTGCGCCGTTTTGTCGAATGATGATACAAGAAACGCCGGGCGGACGAGCCCGGCCAACCTTCCTGAGGAGCGTGTCGGTTTGGAAGAGCAAGAGCTGATTCAACACCGGATCGAAAAGATGAATGCCCTGCGCGAGCGCGGCATCGATCCCTTCGGCGGCCGTTACGAGGTCACGCATCACGCGGCCGATATCCATCGGTTCGGCGAAGGCAAGAGCCAGGAGGAGCTCGAGCGCGAGGGCTTGCGCGTGCGTATCGCCGGGCGCATGATCGCCCGCCGCGGACACGGCAAGGCGACGTTCGCCGTCCTGAACGACGTCACGGGGAACATCCAGATCTACGCCAAGTACGACGTCCTCGGCCCCGACGCGTATGACACGTTTCAGCACCTTGTCGATCTCGGCGACATCCTTGGCGTCGAGGGCACGGTGTTTCGCACCAACCGCGGCGAGATCACCGTGCTCGCCGAGCAGGTGACGTTTCTCACCAAGTCGCTCCGCCCCCTGCCCGAGAAGTGGCACGGCCTGAAGGACGTCGAGACCCGCTATCGCCAGCGGTATCTGGATCTCATTGTGAACCCGGACGTGCGTCAGATCTTCATCGCCCGCTCCCGCATCATCCAGGAAATCCGGCGCTTTCTCGATCAAGAGGGCTTCCTCGAGGTCGAGACGCCGACCCTGCACACCGTCGCGAGCGGCGCGCACGCGCGCCCGTTCACGACGCACCACAACGCGCTCGACATGGATCTGTACCTGCGCATTGCCATCGAGCTGCACCTGAAGCGGCTCATCGTCGGCGGGCTCGAGCGCGTGTACGAAATTGGCCGCGTGTACCGAAACGAAGGTGTCTCCACGCGCCACAATCCGGAATTCACCATGCTCGAGTTGTATCAGGCGTACGCCGACTTCCACGACATCATGGATCTCACCGAGAACATGGTGCGTCACGCGGCTCAGGCCGTGATCGGCAAATTGCACATCCCGTATGGCGATCACGTCGTGGACCTCGAGTCGCCCTTTAAGCGCGCGCACATCGCCGATCTCGTCCTGGAGCACACGGGCGTCGACTTTCGCGCCGTCTCGTCGGACGAAGAAGCGCGCCGCCTCGCGTCGGAACACGGCGTGAAAATCGAGCCGCACATGACCTACGGGCACATCCTGAACGAGTTCTTCGAGCAGCGCGTCGAGGACAAGCTCATTCAGCCGACGTTCGTGTATGGCCATCCCGTCGAGATCTCGCCGCTCGCCAAGAAGAACGCCGACGATCCCCGCTTCACCGACCGGTTCGAGCTGTTCATCGTCGGCCGCGAGCACGCGAACGCCTTCAGCGAGTTGAACGATCCCATCGATCAGCGCGAGCGCTTCTTGGCGCAATTGCGCGAGAAGGAAGCGGGCAACGAGGAAGCGCAGGCGCTTGACGAGGACTTCCTGACGGCGCTGGAGCATGGCATGCCTCCGACGGGCGGCCTTGGCGTCGGCATCGATCGGCTGGTGATGCTGTTGACGGGCCAACCGTCCATTCGCGATGTGCTGTTGTTCCCCCTCATGCGCGAACGCCAGGACGATTGAGCTTTCGAGCCGTGTGAGATGGCGGGCCGGAACGCGCCCGCCACGCGCATGGTGAAACAAAAATTTCCTTGTGCGATCCCGCTTGACAGGCAGGGGGCAGGGGTGATAGTATCATTCTCGCCGCCCGCGAGGCGGCGCGAAAGCCGCGGGATACTGCGGGGTCGCTCCTTGAAAACTAAA
>NZ_JAFMTY010000128.1 GCF_017329605.1 Alicyclobacillus fructus | reverse complement strand
CCTGCATCAGACCACAACGCTAAGCTGTGTGAAATCCAGCCACCAAGAGCTTCGATGACCAGAATAATTAGCGTCAAGAAAAACGCGATTTTCATTTTTCCCACTGCTACATGGGAATGGAATGCATCACTATGGTCCAGGCGCTATGCAGTTGCTCTCAATAACTGGTTGTTTTCTGGGTCAAACCATGTCAATTCCAATCGTTTGGGCCAAAACTTGTCGATGAGGCTTGCGCA
>NZ_JAFMTY010000127.1 GCF_017329605.1 Alicyclobacillus fructus | reverse complement strand
CGCCTCTCGGCGCGCCTCATCGCGTTTGGCTTCCTCGGGATTGAACGCCAACACGTAACGGACCCGGGCCTCGCCGTCTCCCACCACGACCTCCTTCACCTTCAGGTTCGGACGAAGCTCACGGAAGCGTCCAGGGCGCGCCAACGCCGCTTCCACCACTGGTTTCCCGGAGGTCATCTTCTCCCCAGCGATGTAGTGACCACCAGCACGCTGCAGGATCCGCAAATTGCTTTCCGAGACGAAG
>NZ_JAFMTY010000126.1 GCF_017329605.1 Alicyclobacillus fructus | reverse complement strand
TTCAAAAATGCGCTTGGCCGTGTAACGTTGCTTGCGGGGAAGCGCTTGTTCCTCGAGCAGCCAGGTGTCGATGATTTCAAGGTACGGTCCCAGCACCGGGTGGCGCGTGCGGCGGGGACGAAGGCGTAGATTCCAGTCGTCCCGAGTCGCGTACTTTTTCGCCGTGCGCCAGTTGACACCCACAGACCGCGCAATTTCGGAGATCGAGTACTCCCCACTCTCGTAAAGAAACTTGATATACTGC
>NZ_JAFMTY010000125.1 GCF_017329605.1 Alicyclobacillus fructus | reverse complement strand
CACACTTCGAGCTCCGGTGGTTGCTTAGGGCGATCATAGCGCGGAACTCTGGTCATTTTCATGATCCCGTGGCGTCGAATGTCGACATGGACGTCTACTCCGAAAGAACTACTCCGAAAGAACTTGCGGCGAGTGAATGGTTTGGTTAGTAAGCGTCAAACCAAACCCACATGGTGTTTGCCCTCCTGCTGCTTGAAAATGGGCTCATCAAGCATCGGGAGGGTTCTTGTATGCGAGAGCACATATC
>NZ_JAFMTY010000124.1 GCF_017329605.1 Alicyclobacillus fructus | reverse complement strand
TGTTTAGCGCAAAATAAAAGTGCAGAACGCCGACACGCAAATCTACACAGCGTGGCGGCGCCTGCGGAAATGTGATAGGCACTTGCAACACCACTCTACCAATTCTACCCTTGGGGTTGACGAAGACGCCTCAAGGGGGATGAGAGGAGATGTTGAAAGTGCCTCAGCAGCAGTATATCAAGTTTCTTTACGAGAGTGGGGAGTACTCGATCTCCGAAATTGCGCGGTCTGTGGGTGTCAACTGGCG
>NZ_JAFMTY010000123.1 GCF_017329605.1 Alicyclobacillus fructus | reverse complement strand
CAAGTAAAGTGTAAGAAAACTATTTGCCAAGTGTTTGGTGGACTCTACCGTAACTCAGGCGGCAGTATTCGGCTCAACTCCGCGAGACTGGTGTCACCCGCGGCGACTTTCCGCCAGAACGCCTGCGCAAGACTGATCATTCCCCGCGAGATGGCCGACTGTCGGATCTGCGCCCCTGATGTCCGTTTGATCATCAGCGACCGGACATGGTGGTCCACGATGAGCAGCTCGTAGACTCCGGTGCGGCCGTGG
>NZ_JAFMTY010000122.1 GCF_017329605.1 Alicyclobacillus fructus | reverse complement strand
AGAAGCGATTGAAATGGTTAAAAAAACCTACCATATCGAGCCATCCGAGGATGAATGCGAAGCAATCCTCTTCGCAAAAGCATTTTCAGCATTGGAGGAAAAATAACATGAAAACTACTGAATTCGAAAGCGCGGTAAGCAAGCTAGGATACACGACTGCGCAAGGCAGGTCAAACAATATTGGGCCATTTACTCAACTCATTATTTTAACAAATGGCGTAGTAATCGCAAAAACATCTACGGTCATCCAATAC
>NZ_JAFMTY010000121.1 GCF_017329605.1 Alicyclobacillus fructus | reverse complement strand
CGTCACCCGCTTGGCGCAGCAATACCCTCAACTAACCCAATTTGCAATGTATTTGGCTGGCGCCCGTGTGGCAGCAATGGCATTTGGGGCCGCCGCACGCTTAATGGGCATGGAGGGCGTTACCGCCACTACGGCGATTACTGCCGGGGCGGCAAAAACCACAACAGCGCTCGGATTGCTGCGTACCAGCATGGCTGCCGCAACTGCAACCACGCGCGGCATGACGATAGCAGCAGCGGCGCAGCAAACAGCAA
>NZ_JAFMTY010000120.1 GCF_017329605.1 Alicyclobacillus fructus | reverse complement strand
GACGGGAGCGGGGGTTGGACAGTCGATACCTGGGGATATCCGCGTCAGCCAGCATCTTGCGGACCGTTTGGCGTGATACACCCAACTGACGGCTGATCTGTAAGCGTAAACTGAGACCCACATGGCTTTCATCCTCTCGTCGCTTGAAAATGTCATCATCAAGCCACGGGAGGGTTCTTGTATTTGAATCCATCTAAAACTATTACTTGAGGCTTTTGCAGGATCACGAGCCCTTGTGCGACAAGGGCTTTTTG
>NZ_JAFMTY010000119.1 GCF_017329605.1 Alicyclobacillus fructus | reverse complement strand
CCCCCCCCCCCCCCCCCCCGGCCCCCCCCCCCCCCCCCCCCCCCCCCCCCCCCCCCCCCCCCCCCCCCCCCCCCCCCCCCCCCCCCCCCCCCCCCCCCCCCCCCCCCCCCCCCCCCCCCCCCCCCCCCCCCCCCCCCCCCCCCCCCCCCCCCCCCCCCCCCACCCCCCCCGGGGGCCCCCCCCACCCCCCCCCCCCCCCCCCCCCCCCGGCCCCCCCCCTTGGCCACGAAGCCCCTTTTGGTAC
>NZ_JAFMTY010000011.1 GCF_017329605.1 Alicyclobacillus fructus | reverse complement strand
CCAGGATCAAACTCTCAATCCAAACAGCTTATCCTGACTTCGTGGTCGTCAAGACTCACGGGCTTGGTGGTCTTGTGTGTTTAGTTTTCAAGGAGCGACTCCGCGGCATCCCGCGGTTTTTCGCGCCGCCTCGCGGGCGGCGAGAATGATACTATCACCCCTGCCCCCTGCCTGTCAAGCGGGATCGCGAGAAAAAATATCGCGAGAAAAAATCAAGATCAAACAGAATAACGACAACGGAAACCCGTTCCTTTAAATCACGAGCGTGGCGCTTGATATTCCCTCGCGATCCTCTGCTCAAGCGTCTCCTTCTGTCTCCTCCTGCTGAGGCTAGGTTCCGCGCATCGCAAGCCACGCTCGCACGTGCGACATATCGCGTCCAGCGCGTTCCATCTCCCTCACCCTCTGTTCGAGCATCGTGAACAGGACGCCTCGAAGTCGCTTGGCTGTGGACTCCAGCATTTCGTCCACGCTCATCCTGCCGATGTTTGCCTCACGAGTCAGGGACTCAACCCAGTCCAAGAACTGCTGCATGTCCTGGCGGACCTTTTGATCTTCGAAAATACCCAACCATTCAGGAGGATACTGCTTTCGGAATTCTGGATCCCCAAGGAGATCATCGAAAGTCCCACCCTTCACCGCACTCCCCCTTTCCACACCATTCGCGTCACCCCTTTGTCTTCACGCGAGCCAATCGTGGGGCAGAAGCTCTCCGAGCCTGACGATCACGCCCGACGCCACCATCACCTCGGCTTCTCGGTTATCGGGATGGAGCTGCCGGATGAATTCCCGACACCGCCCGCACGGTGGCAGGATCCGGCCGTCCCGTCCCACCGCCACCATGCGGACGACGCGGTTTTCCCCGGCCGTGATCATGGCCGCCGCAGCCGCGTGTTCAGCGCAGAAGCCGAGCGAGCACGCCGTGTCGATGCACACGCCCACGTACACGTGCCCCCGATCCGTCTCGAGCGCCGCGGCCACCGATCCCGCCGTCGCCTCTGGCGAGAGTTGGCGAATTCCATGCACGGATCGGGCTCTGGCGATGAGCTCATCAAACGTCATCGGCGCGCCTCCATCCCTTGGCCGAAGGTGAATCCGTTTTCTCGACGATCACGGCCGAACCCTCGCCCGGGAGAACCCGGGTGATTTACCTGAAAAACTGCGTCCACCCGCTCGTCACGGCGAAGCCCAGGCGACGATAAATGCCTCCCGCGTTCGGGTTGTCGTAGTAGAGGCAAAGCGTCTTTCCGCGCTCATCAAAGACATCGCATAATTTGGCCACGCACCTTGTGGCATACCCAAGCCCGCGGTAGAGCGGACGTGTGCAGACGCCCACCACCATCGCGGTCCAAGTGTTCTCCGCGACAACGCTCGCCGAGGCTGCCATTTCGCCCCGTTCGCCGGGAACGTAAAAGCAGAGCGTATCGCCCGCCTCAAACGACTGTCGCAAGGAGAGCTCCGTCGTTTGGCTGTTTGCGAACTCCGCGATGCTCTTGCGCAGTTGCCACAGCTGGCCGACGTGATCGACCGTGGCCTGGCGGACGACGGATGTGTCCACGAAGGGCCTCGGCGCATGCGGAGGCCTTTCCGCAAACGCAAATTCGCGCACCTGCCTGGGCTGAAAGCCGCCCACATCCTGCAAGAGGCTGAGCGACACCGAATCCCCCTGGATCATGCTCCAAGCCGTGTTGGATTGAAGCACACGCACCACTTCCTCGACGGCATCCGGGCCCTCGGTGGAAAAAATATAACTTCCGTAGAACCTCAGCAGGACGGCGGTCACGCACCCATCGGACAGATACCCATACACCTCTTGAAACGGCGCGTCATAGCCGTACCGCTCAATGTCGCCCGTGAGAAACGTGTGAAGCGCCGGCCGTTTCGACAAGTAGGCGACGACGCGGTCGTGATCGGACGCTGTCAGCCTTCGAAACATGCAGTCACTCTCCTGCCCTCGACCAGCGCCTCACGGCCTCATTTCTCTTTCACGATCGCGTTGACCACAATGAAGCAAAGCCCCACGAACGTCGCGAAGGCGAGAAACATCGCGCTCGTGTGCACGAGAAAGTCCCAGAACGCGTTCTGCACCGAAACCGCCTCCTCACTGGCATCGTAACAGACGGGCGCGCCTCAATCCAGCGCGCCCCATGCGATCACGTCTCCGAATCGTCGTCCTCCGTGATCACGCGGCTGACGGAGGCCACCTCCACGCCTTCGTCGACGTTGATGAGCCGCACGCCCTGCGTGTTCCGGCTCAGCGTCGACACATCGCGCACGTGGATGCGGATGGCGACCCCGGCCTGCGTGACGATCATGATGTCGTCCTCGGGCGTCACCATACACATCTCGATGGCGTGGCCGTTCTTCGGCGTGCAGTTGAGCGTCTTGATGCCCTTTCCGCCGCGCGACTGCGCGCGATATTCGCTCACCGGCGTCCGTTTGCCATAACCGCGGGACGTCACCACGAGCACGTCGTGATCGTCCTCGGCGACATCCATCGCAATGACCTCGTCGCCGTCGCCGAGCGAGATGCCTTTCACACCCGTGGCGGCCCGGCCCATCGGGCGGACGTCGGTCTCCGGGAAGCGAATGGCGAGCCCCTGACGCGTGACCATCATGATCTCCTTCGTGCCGTCCGTCAGCTTCACGCCGACGAGATCGTCGTCGTCGCGGAGGTTGATGGCGATAAGCCCGTTCTTGCGCACATTCGAGTATTCGGCAAGCGGCGTCTTCTTCACGATGCCTTGGCGGGTCGCGAAGAACAGGTACTTGTTGCCGATCTCGGCCGGATCGAGCGACTTCACCGGGATCATCGCGGTGACCTTCTCACCCTGCTCGATGTTCAACAGGTTGACGATCGGCGTTCCGCGCGCCTGCCGGCTGAACTCGGGCACGTCGTAGGCCTTGATGGCGTACATGCGGCCGCGGTTCGTGAAGAAGAGCAGGTAATCGTGCGTCGAGGTGACGTGCAGCCCGGTCACGAAGTCTTCCTCGTGCGCGTTGATGAGCGTCATCCCCCGGCCCCCGCGGCGCTGGCTGTGATAGGTGGACAGCGGCAGCCGCTTGATGTAGCCGCGGTGCGTGATGGTGATCACGACGTCATGCACCGGGATGAGATCCTCCTCGCTGATCTCGCCCTCGGCGTTCACGATACGCGTGCGGCGCTCGTCGCCAAACCGCTCCCTGATCTCGAGGATCTCCTGGCGGATCACGCCGTCCAAGAGCTTCGGATCCGCGAGGATGGCCTTGAGCTCGGCGATGCGCTGGAGGAGCTCCTGATACTCCGCCTCGATCTTCTCCCGCTCCAGGCCCGTGAGCCGCTGCAAGCGCATGTCGAGGATGGCCTGCGCCTGCTCCTCGGAAAGGCCGAAGGTGGACATGAGCCCCTGCCTCGCCTCGTCGACCGTCTGCGATCTCCGGATGAGCGCGATGACCTCGTCCAGGTGATCGAGCGCGATGCGAAGTCCCTCGAGGATGTGCGCCCGCGCTTCGGCTTTGGCGAGATCGTACTGCGTCCGGCGGCGGACCACGTCGCGCTGGTGATTCAGGTAGTGCTCAAGGGTCTCGCGGAGCGTCAGCACCTTCGGCTCGCCGTTGACGAGCGCCAGGTTGATGACGCCGAAGCTCGTCTGCAGGGCCGTGTGCTTAAACAGGTTGTTCAGCACGACCTGGGGCCGCACATCGCGGCGCAGCTCGATCACGACGCGCATGCCGCGCCGGTCGCTCTCGTCTCGCAGGTCGGTGATGCCGTCGATCTTCTTCTCCCGCGCAAGCTCCGCGATCTTCTCGACGATGCGCGCCTTGTTCTGCTGATACGGGATCTCCGTCACCACGATGCGCGTCTTCCCGCCCGACAACTCCTCAAAGTGCGTCACCGCGCGCACGGTGATGGATCCGCGCCCGGTCTCGTAGGCCTTGCGGATGCCTTCGCGGCCGAGGATGACGCCGCCCGTCGGGAAATCCGGTCCCTTGATGACGGTCATCAGGTCGTCGAGCGTGGCGTTTGGGTTGTCGATGAGCATGACCACGCCGTCGATGACTTCGCGCAGATTGTGGGGCGGGATGTTCGTCGCCATGCCGACGGCGATGCCGCTCGACCCGTTGACGAGCAGGTTCGGAAAGCGGGACGGAAGAACGACCGGCTCCTCTTCCTGCTCGTCGTAGTTGGGGATGAAGTCGACCGTCTCCTTGTTGATGTCCCGCAACAGTTCGAGCGCAATTGCGGACATGCGCGACTCCGTGTACCGCATCGCCGCGGCCGCGTCGCCGTCGATGGAGCCGAAATTCCCATGGCCGTCGATGAGCGGATAGCGGGTCGAGAAGTCCTGGGCGAGGCGCACGAGGGCCTCGTACACCGCCGCGTCGCCGTGCGGGTGGAACTTACCCAGCACGTCGCCGACGATGCGCGACGACTTCTTGTACGGCTTGTCCGGCGTCATGCCCGCTTCGTACATGGCGTAGAGGATGCGGCGATGGACCGGCTTCAGGCCGTCGCGCACGTCCGGGATCGCCCGGGCGACAATGACGCTCATCGCGTAGTCGAGAAACGAATTGCGCAGCTCCTGGCTGATGTCCACCGGCAAAATGCCGCGAGAGCTGCTCTCGTCTGCCATCTGTTTCACCTCTCATCGTGTTCCACCCGCGCGCGGATCGGTGCGCCGGCGTGGGAGCATCAGACGTCCAGATTGCGGACAAACCGCGCGTGCTCAGCGATAAAGTCGCGCCGCGGCTCGACCTTGTCCCCCATGAGGATGCTGAAGATCATGTCCGCGTCCATCGCGTCCTCCATGGTGACGCGGAGCAGGGTGCGCGACTCGGGATCCATCGTCGTCTCCCAAAGCTGATCCGCGTTCATCTCGCCGAGCCCCTTGTACCGCTGCAGCCGCACGCCCTCGCGGCCCATCTCCTGCAGGATCTGCTCGAGCTGCGCGTCCGAGTACGCATACCGCACGACCTTGCCCTTCTCGATCTTGTAGAGCGGCGGCTGGGCGATGTAGATATAGCCCGCATCGATGAGCGGCCGCATGAACCGATAGAACAGCGTCAGCAGCAGGATGCGGATGTGGCTGCCGTCGTGATCGGCATCCGTCATGATGACAATCTTGTGATAGCGGGCCTTGGAAATGTCGAAGTCGTCGCCAATGCCGGTGCCGCACGCCGTGATGATGGCGCGGATCTCCTCGTTCGCCAACACCTTGTCCAAGCGCGCCTTCTCGACGTTGATGATCTTCCCTCGGAGCGGAAGAATGGCCTGCGTCTGCGGATCTCGCCCCATCTTGGCCGATCCGCCCGCGGAATCGCCCTCCACCAGGAACAGCTCCGATCGCTCCGGATCTTTCGAGCTACAATCGGTCAATTTCCCGGGCAGGCTCGTCACGTCCATCTTCTTGCTCCGCGTGAGTTCCCGCGCGCGCCGCGCCGCTTCTCGCGCTCTCGCGGCGAGAATGCACTTGTCGACGATCTTCCGGGCGACGGACGGGTTCTCCTCGAGGAACGTCTGCATCTTTTCGGCGAACAGCGTCTCCACGATGCCGCGCACCTCGCTGTTGCCGAGCTTCGTCTTGGTCTGCCCCTCGAACTGCGGTTCCGGCACCTTCACGCTCACGACGGCGGTCAGCCCCTCGCGGACGTCGTCGCCCGTCATGCTGTTGTCGTTCGATTTCAGAAAGCCGTATCGCCGGGCGTAATCGTTGATCACGCGCGTCAGCGCGCTCTTGAAGCCTGCCTCGTGCGTGCCGCCTTCCGCCGTGTTGATGTTGTTCGCAAACGAGTACACCGTTGCGGCGTAGCCGTCGTTGTACTGGAGCGCGATCTCGACCGCGACGTCGTCCTTCACCGCAGACACGTAAATGGGATCCTCAAACAGCACGTCCTTCGACTGATTCAGCCAGCGGACGAACTCGGCCACGCCGCCGTCGTACTTGAAGACGGCCCGCTTGCCGCCCTCGCGCTCGTCCTCAAACACGATTTCGAGGCCCGCATTCAGAAAGGCGAGCTCGCGCAGGCGGTTCATGAGCGTCTCCGCCGAGAAGACCGTCGTTTCCGTGAAAATCTCGGGATCCGGCTTGAAGGAGACCTTCGTCCCCGTCTTGTCCGTGGTGCCGATGATCTTCAGGTCATAGAGCGGCGTGCCGCGCTCATACTCCTGCACGTAGATGTGGCCGTCGCGGTGCACCTCCACCCGCATCCACGTCGAGAGCGCGTTCACCACGGACGCGCCCACGCCGTGCAGACCCCCTGACACCTTGTACCCTTTGCCACCGAACTTGCCGCCGGCGTGCAGCGTGGTCAACACCGTCTCCACAGCCGGACGGCCGGTCTTCGGGTGAATGCCGACGGGAAACCCGGCCCCGTTGTCTATGACACTCACGCTGTTATCCGGATGAACCTGGACCACAATCCGAGTGCATCGGCCCGCAAGCGCTTCGTCCACCGCGTTGTCGACGATCTCCCAGACGAGGTGGTGCAACCCCTTTGCGCTCGTGGAACCGATATACATGCCGGGCCGCTTTCGCACGGCCTGCAGACCTTCCAGGACCTCAATCTGCGACTCGTCGTACACCTGTTCGGGTATTCTATCCGCCAAAGAAGTTCCCTCCGCCTCCAGAAAGACAACAAAAAGCCGCTCGGCGTCCATCTCACAAGGATCGCCGAGTTTTCCGGGCTTCAGACGCGTTCTTCGGCTATTATACCAGAACAAACCCGAAACAGCCGGTAGTCGCCGTCGAGCTCCTGGCCAAGCCGATTCAGGCTGGTGGTGGTGATGACGGTCTGCACCTTGCGGCTCATCCCAACCACCAGATTCCGCTGACGGAGATCGTCGAGCTCAGACAACACGTCGTCGAGCAGCAAGACCGGATACTCGCCCATCTCCTCGTGCATGAAGTCGATCTCGGCAAGCCGAAGCGACAGCGCGATGGTCCGCTGCTGGCCCTGGCTGGCCGCGGCGTGCACCTCCCGCCCGTCGAGAAAGAGCAGCATATCGTCCCGGTGCGGGCCAACGCCCGTCGTGCCCAGGCGCAGATCTTGAGAGCGATGCCTCGCAAGCGCCGCTTCCATCGCCTCCGCCATCTCCTCGACCGTCATCCCCGCTTCGATCCCGCCCACAGAACTCCGGTACGCCAGGTCGAACGTCTCGCGGCCGCTTGCGATATCGGTGTAGATACGGGCGGCGTACGCGCGCAGCTTCTGCAAGAACCGCAGCCGCCTGTGGATCACGTGGGCCCCATGGACCGCAATTTGCCGATCAAAGGTCGCGAGAATCTCGTCATCGTTGGACGCCTGGTTCTCTTTGAGCCAGCGGTTTCGCTGCAGGAGCGCGCGGTTGTAGTGGCTGAGATGGTGGAGATACAACGGTTCCATCTGGCCGAGTTCCGTGTCCAAAAAACGGCGCCGCACGCGGGGACTCCCCTTCACCAAATCGAGATCCTCGGGCGCAAACAGCACCACCTGCACCTGACCCACGAACTCGGTCATCCGTCCCACCTGAACGCCGTTCGCATGGGCTCGTCGCCCCTCCGGGCCGAGTTCCAGCGTCAGCCGGCGGTCACCATACC
Source organism: Alicyclobacillus fructus (assembly GCF_017329605.1). GTDB lineage: Bacteria > Bacillota > Bacilli > Alicyclobacillales > Alicyclobacillaceae > Alicyclobacillus > Alicyclobacillus fructus. Next base: position 87,893 of record NZ_JAFMTY010000011.1, on the reverse strand, counting down.
GCGTGGAGGCCTGCAGGCTGATGCGCGCGCGTTCCTGTTCCCAGCGGATGAGATCGCGATCCCGATGCGCCCTGTGCGATTTCCCGACGGCAATGAGCAGCATCGCTTCCAGGACGTTGGTCTTCCCCTGGCCGTTTTCCCCGACGAGGACGTTCACCCCAGGCGACAGCTCGATTTCGGCTCGGGCATAATTGCGAAAATCGATCAGTTCAATGCGGCGGATGTTCATCCGTTTCTGTCACCACGCGATACACCGTGCCCTCCACCTCGATCTCGTCGCCCGCGTACAACTTCCGCCCTCGCCGCGCCTCGGGAAGCCCGTTGACGCGGACGCGGCCTTCCGCCAGAAACGACTTGACCTCGCCGCCCGAAGCCACCAGCCGGACTTTTTTCAACAACTGCCCCAGTGTGATGTGATCGCCTTGAATGTGAATGTCCATCAGGACCTCCAGAGAATGGGCGAGATGAGTTGCAACATCGACGGATCGCCGCTTCGCTCAATCACAAACGCCTGATTCGCGCCGTTGAATCGAATGGCGATCTCTGCCGCGTCGAGCGCGCGCACCGCCTCGATCACGTAGCGCCCATTGAACGCAATCTGCAGATCCTCCCCCTCCTTGCGCAGAGCGTGGAGCGTCTCCGACACGTTGCCGACCTCGGGCGAATGAGATGTGACCGTGATGGTGTCTCCGGTGACCTCGAGCCGGACCATGTGGTTGTCCTTGTCGCGGGCGATGAGGGCCGCGCGATCGATGGCGGAGAGAAACGCATCCCCTTCGACCACCACTTCCGTGCGCGCAGATCGCGGGATGAGCCGCGAGGTGTCCGGATACGTGCCCTCGAGAAGCCTGGTGTAAAACCGCGTCGGGCCAATCACAAAAAGCCCGTGGCTCGGCGTCAGCACCATGTCCACCTGCGTGTCGTCTTCCGGCAGGATCTTGGACAGCTCGGCGAGCGACTTCGCCGGAATCACCACCTGGCGCTCGGGCAGATGATCGTGTGGGACGCGATGCTGCGCAAGGCGTAGGCCGTCGGTCGCGATGAACGTGAGATGCGTCGAATCGGAGGTGATGGAGACCCCGGTCAGCACGGGGCGCACCTCAGAGGTGGCTGCCGCAAACACCGTCGATTCGATGAGCCGACCCAGGGTTCGCGCTGGGATCTGCATGCTCTCATAGCCCATGAAGTTCGGCAGCTCGGGGAACTCCTCCGCGTCGATCCCGTGGAGGTGAAATTCTACACTCGATGCCGAGATCTCCGTCATATAGTTGGCGTCGACCCGCATATGGATGTCTGTGTCCGGGAGCTTGCGGACGATGTCGCCAAAGTAGCGCGCCGGCAACACGATGGCACCTGTCTGTTGCACGCGCAATCCGGTTTCCTCGGTGGCTTTCACACGCGTCTGGATGGCGAGCTCTAAATCGTAAGCCGTTGCGACGATCTCGTCCTCATGCACTTCGATCAGGATCCCCATCAGCACTTGTTTGGGGGTTCGGACCGCGACGGCCTTGGAGACAATCTGCAGCGCGTTGGCAAGCGCCTGTTTGTGCAGTGAGAATTCCATGCGTCGACTCCCTTCCGTGTGCAGCTGGGCATACGATGGCGGACCGCCAGTCCGGATCAGGAGGAGAAGTAGGAAGGATCCTGATCGTCATGATCATGATCAGCGCGGTGGATTTGTGGACAACCCCTCGATCCGGCCGCGAAATTCATGCACAGCCTGTTGACAACTCTGTGGATAAGTCCTGCAATTCGCGCTGTCCACCTGTGGACAATGTGTGACCTACGTGAGGGTTCGAATCGCTTGGCTCAGTCGATCGATGGTTGCGCGCAAATCATCGTCTCGCATCATCTCCTCGTGCACCCGTTCACACGCGTGCATGACCGTCGTGTGATCCCGTCCGCCGAAGGCTTCTCCAATGCGCGGAAGGGAAAGATCCGTCAGTTCGCGGGTGAGGTACATCGCGATTTGTCGCGGAAAGGCGATGTTGCGCGTGCGCTTCTTTCCCTTCAAATCGTCGACCTTGAGCCCATAGTGATCGGCGACGACCTTTTGAACGTGACTCACGGTGACCGCCCGCGGCCGGTTGGGATGAATCAGATCTTTCAAGGCCTCCTCGGCCAGGGCCACGCTGAGGTCGTCCTTCACCAGGGAGGAGTAGGCGATGACGCGGGTGAGCGCCCCCTCGAGCTCGCGGATGTTCGAGTCAATCTGGTTTGCGATGAACGCGAGCACGTCCACCGGCACGTCCAACCCATCCGCTTTGGCCTTCCGCTGCAGGATGGCGATGCGCGTCTCGAGATCCGGCGGCTGAATATCGGTGATGAGTCCCCACTCAAACCGAGAGCGGAGCCGATCTTCGAGGGTCGGAATCTCGCGCGGCGGCCGGTCGCTGGAGATGACGATCTGTTTTCCTACCTCGTGAAGGCTGTTGAAGGTGTGGAAGAATTCTTCCTGCGTCTGTTCCTTGTTGGCGATGAACTGAATGTCGTCAATCAAGAGCACGTCCACCGTGCGGTAACGGGCGCGAAACGAGTCCGGGTTCTTGTCGCGAATGGCCGCGATGAACTCGTTGGTGAACCGCTCGGAGGATATGTAGCTGACTTTGAAATTCGGGTGATGTTGACGGACATAGTGCCCGATGGCGTGCATGAGATGCGTCTTGCCGAGTCCGACGCCTCCGTAGATGAACAGCGGGTTGTAAGCGTTGGCCGGCCGTTCGGCGACCGCAAGGCACGCCGCATGTGCGAATCGGTTCCCTGCGCCAATGACGAATGAGTCAAAGGTGTAGCGAGGATTGAGATTGGATTCGCCCTCGTCTTCCGGCGCCACGGCGGGTTCCGGCGGGCGGCGAACAAGGACGGTGGGAACCTGCGCGTCGTCCTCGGTGACAAAACGCACGCGGTATTCGCGCTCCATCACGTTCATCATGAGCGTTTCAACGAGGGCGGTGTAGTGTTCGGACAGCCAGTTGCGTACGAACGCAGAGGGCGCGGAGATGTAGACCGTCTGGTCCGACTCATCGATTTTGACGATGTGGGTGTCCTCAAACCAGGTGCTGTACGTCGGTCCGGAGACCTTCTCCTGCACCAGCTGGAGGACCTGATTCCACAACGAATCGTAGGTCGGATCGAGTTTGGTACTCATCACGAATGGTTCCCCCTAGTGTTGAAAAAACTGTCCACAGCACGCGGGAGTATGACGCACGATAGGAAGTCCGGGTTGTCGTCGGTGTCACCTGTGGACTTGTGAAAAGTGAAAATCCACATGTGCAGAAGCTGTGGGAAACGTTGTCCACAGGTTGTGGATAAGGTTGTGGATGAATGGGATCCACACGCTCAGTTGTGGATAACGGATAGCGCAGATCATAGCAGGATCGCGCGCGTCGAGCAATGTCGAAAAACGTCTTTCCACATCATCCACGAATGCACATGCGTGATCGTCCACAGGCTGTTGACTTGTGGATTTCGTGTGGATGAGCGAGACGAAGAGGGAGACAAGAAGGACTTGTCTTCGGAGATTATCCACATGTGGATAGTGGAGAAATGAACATTGACATGGTCAGGATCTTTCTGTATCGTAGCTACGTGTGTCCGCACGGGGGAGGTGTCTCGATGAAACCGACCTATCAACCGAACGTTCGCAAGCGGAAGAAGAACCACGGTTTCCGGAAGCGCATGGCGACGAAGGCTGGTCGCCGCGTGCTGGCGCGCCGGCGCGCCAAGGGCCGTAAGGTGCTGTCCGCGTGAGAAGGGCCACGGAAGTGGCCTTTTTTTGTGAAAGGGTGGGTTGATTCAGGGAGGTCATCGAGGAACTGGAGGGCGGGCCTTGCAAAGTCAGTACCGGCTCAAGGACAGCCGAGATTTTCGGCGGGTGTTCCGCAAGGGGAAGTCATTTGCGAGCGGCAGGCTCGTGTTGTATTATTGCGACAATCGGGAGGCTCGCGTTCGCGTTGGGTTTTCCATTAGTAGGAAAGTTGGGAAGGCGGTCGTTCGAAACCGCTTGAAGCGATTGTTGCGCGCCATTTTTCAGCGCTATTTGGACGAGCTTCGCGATCAATCGGTGGACGTCGTCGTGGTGTGCCGCGCAAACGCGGCCGAGGCCGATTTCCATGCGCTCGAGCGGGAAGTGGCGCGGTTGTTGAAAAAGGCGAAGCTGTTGCCGCCATCGGCGGGAGATGAACGCCCGTGAAGCGGTTTGTGATTGGGTTCATCCGATTTTACCAGCGGTACATTTCACCGGCGAAGCTGCCGACCTGCCGGTTTACGCCCACGTGTTCCGAATACGCGGTTCAGGCCATTGCGCGTTTCGGCGTGTTGTACGGCGGTTGGCTCGCCGTTCGGCGATTGGTGAAGTGTGGACCATGGCACCCGGGCGGCGTGGACGAGGTGCCTGACGTCAGGTAGGGGGATGCGCGTTTGAACGGCAAACAGAAGGCGAGCAAGAGATGGACCATCGCGCTCAGTCTTGCGGCGGTGGTGGTGCTGACGGGATGCGGGTTGTATCCCACGAAGCCCGGCGCGTGGCCGAAAAACTGGTGGGGCGACGTCCTGCACGGCATTTCCGACTTGATGGATTACTTCGCCCATCTGTTCGGCAACGACTACGGAATCTCCATCTTGTTCATGGCGATTCTGGTTCGTCTGGTCGTGTTGCCGCTGTTTCTTCGGCAAATCCGCTTTCAACGCGGCATGGTGAAACTGCAGCCCGAGATTCAGAAAATCCGGACCAAATATAAGTTCGATCAGCAAAAGATGCAGGAAGAGCTCATGAAGCTCTATCAGGAAGCGGGGATGAACCCGCTCGCCGGGTGCTTCCCGATGCTGATCCAATTGCCTTTCCTGTGGGCCTTCTACGGCGCGATTGTCGGAAACGTGGGCATGCGGCACAGCACCTTCTTGGGCATCTTTCCGCTGGGGCACTGGGACACGCATTACATCCTGCCCGTGCTGGCGGCGCTTTCGACGCTGTTGTCCTCGTGGTTGTCGATGCGGACCCAGCCCGTTCAGCAGAAGTCGATGCTCTTTGTGTATCCCATCATGGTCTTTTTCTTCGCGTTCCGACTGCCAGGAGGACTGGTCCTCTACTGGATTTACACGAACCTGTTGGTCGCCCTGCAGGTGTATCTGTTTATCACGCTGCCGAACCTGCGCGAAGAGCGGGAACTCGCGTTGGTGGGAGGCGGGAAGGCGCCTGCGACGCCGTCGGCCAAGTCGACTTCGCGCGCGGAATCGAAGCCTTCCAAGAGCTCAGCCAAGGCATCCTCCAAGGGTGCGTCCGGCGCGAAGGGCGATACGCGGGGATCGGCCCGCACGTCGGGAAACAAGGCCGACGGGGCCAACAGGAATCGGGACGGAAAGTCTTCGAAATCAAGCCGGCAAACGAACGCGGGGTCTCCAGAGCCGTCGTCCGAAGCCCATCCTCCGCAAGAGCCGTAGCTTGAGGTTGGGGGAGCGAAGGCGCGAGCCAGGGTTTCACAAGGCCCAGAGCGAACAGGGTCGGAGGCTTAGGCGAGATGCGAAAAGTGGTGGCGACGGGCAAGACCATCGAAGAAGCGGTGATGTCGGCGCTGGTGCGCCTCGGTGTGCCGAGATCCCAGGCCCAAGTCCGCGTTCTCAAGGAGCCGGCTCGAGGCTTGCTGGGGTGGCTCGGCGGCAGGGAGGCGGAGGTCGAGGTGAGCGTCATCGAGACGCCGCTCGACGCCGCGAAGGAGTTTCTGCGGACCACCATCGCGAAGATGGGGCTTGGGCAGGCTGTGATCGTCGCGGAGGATGCGAATGAGGACGGTTCCGTGAAGTTGTCGATCTCGGCGGACGAGGACGTCTTACCCATCCTGATCGGCCGGCGCGGTGCTACGCTCGACGCGCTGCAGTATTTGGTGAACATCGTGGCCAATCGCGATGCCGCGGAGAAGATGCGTTTCACGCTCGACGCGGCGGGCTATCGGGATCGGCGCCTGGAGTCGCTCCGGCGGCTCGTGGACGATGCGGCGGACAAGGCCGTGAGGCTGGGCAGGCCGGTGACGCTCGATCCGATGCCGAGGAAGGATCGCAAGTGGGTCCATGCCCATCTGCAGTCGCGCGGAGACGTGGTGACGCTCAGCGAGGGGCAGGAGCCGTACCGGCGCGTGAGGATCATTCCGAAACGACGCGATTGGATCTGAGGCGGCGTGCAAGAACGCGCAAAAGAGAGACCCCGCTCAGTGCAGTGGGGTTTTTGTATAGGAGGGAGGGTGAAGCATGGCGACTCGCGCCGTAGAGCAGGAGGACACGATTGCGGCCATCGCGACGGCTGTCGGAGAGGCGAGCGTCGCCATCGTCCGGGTGAGCGGACGCAACGCGCGGGACGTGGGCGAGCGCCTGGTGCGGTCAAAGCGCGGCCGCCCCGTGCGCCTGCGCGAGCGGGGCATGCGATACGGGCAGGTGGTCGATCCGGCCTCGGGGGAGGTCATCGACGAGGCGATTGTGCTTTGGATGCCGGGGCCGCACAGCTACACAGGAGAAGACGTGCTCGAACTGCAGGTTCACGGCGGCGCGTATGCGGTGGAGGCCGTGTTGGCGGCGTGTCTCGAGGCAGGCGCGAGACTGGCCGAGCCGGGGGAGTTCACGAAACGCGCTTTTCTGAACGGGCGGATGGACCTGTCGCAGGCCGAGGCCGTGATCGACCTGATCCGCGCGAAGACGGCGTTCGCAGGAAAGCTGGCGGAGCGGCAAGTCCGCGGCCGCTTCGGCGAGGCCGTGCGGGCGCTGAGGCGGCGGCTGTTGGAGCTCGAGGCGCACGTGGAAGTGACCATCGACTATCCGGAGCACGACGTGGAGGATGTCGCGTGCGATCACGTCGTGAACGTGTGCGAAGGCATGATGGGCGAGATCGACCAACTGATCCGTTCGGCGGAACTCGGGCGCGTGCTGCGCGAAGGGGTGGCCACGGCCATTGTCGGCCGGCCGAACGTCGGAAAGTCGTCGCTGTTGAACGCCCTCGTGGAGCGAGAGCGGGCCATTGTGACGGACCTTCCCGGAACGACGCGGGACGTGCTGGAGGAATACATCCAATTGCGCGGCATTCCCCTGCGGCTGATCGACACGGCCGGCATCCGGGAGACGGAGGACGTCGTGGAGCGAATCGGCGTGGCGCGATCGCGCCAGTCCATGCGGGAAGCGGAGCTCGTGCTGTTGGTGTTGGACGGAAGTGAAGCGCCGTCTCCCGAGGATGAGGCCATCGCGCGCGAGTCGGACGGATCGCGCAGAATTGTGGTGCTGAACAAGGTCGATCGCGGGATCCACCCGGAGGCGGCCAGGTTTGCGGCGGCGTTGGCGCCAGAGGGAGCGGTGCGCGTGTCGGCCCGCGAGGGCACGGGGCTGGATGAGCTGCGCGACGCCGTGGTGCACAAGATTCGGCGCGATCTCGCCATCGATCTGGACGCGACCTACATGGCGAATCACCGCCAGAAGCGGCTGCTGGAGGATGCGAAAGAGGACCTTCGGACGGCGCGGGACGCGGCACGGGCCGGTGCCACGATGGATTTGGTGGCCGTCGCCCTACAGTCCGCGTACGAAAAGCTCGGAGAGACGATTGGCGAAGAGGCCGGAGAGGATCTGCTGAACGAGATCTTTTCCCGCTTCTGCTTGGGCAAGTGACGGGAGGTGGATGGAGATGCGGTTTTTCGCCGGTGCGTACGACGTGATCGTCATCGGAGGCGGCCATGCCGGCTGTGAGGCGGCGCTTGCCGCGGCGCGGATGGGATGCCGGACGCTGCTTCTGACCATCAACCTGGATACCATCGCTTACATGCCGTGCAATCCGTCGATCGGCGGCCCTGCGAAGGGCATCGTGGTCCGCGAGGTGGACGCGCTCGGCGGTCAGATGGGCAAGAACACGGACGCGACCTACATCCAGATGCGGATGCTGAACACCGGAAAGGGTCCGGCGGTCCAGGCGCTACGGGCCCAGGCCGACAAGGCGTTCTATGCGCTCAACATGAAGTGGACGCTCGAACGGACCGAGAACCTGCATCTGAAGCAGGGGCTCGTGGAAGAGCTGCTGGTTCGAAACGGGCGGATCTACGGCGTCGTCACGAAGAGCGGACAGGAATTTCATGCGCAGGCCGTGGTGCTCACCACCGGCACGTACCTTCGCGGGCGCATCTACATCGGCGAAGTGTCGTACGAAAGTGGTCCGAACGGTCAAATGCCGGCCGTGCGCCTGTCGGATTGTCTGGTCGATCTCGGCTTTCGGCTCGTGCGCTTCAAGACAGGCACCCCGCCTCGCATCAACAAGAATTCGATTGACTTCAGCAAGCTCATCGCCCAGCCAGGGGATCCGGTTCCGCGGCACTTTTCGTTCGATCCCGACACGCCCGTGCGCGAGCAGGTGCCATGTTGGCTGACGGGGACGACGGAGGAGACGCACCGGATCATCCTGGAGAACCTCCATCGATCGCCCTTGTACAGCGGGGAGATCAAGGGCACCGGACCGCGCTACTGTCCTTCCATCGAAGACAAGGTGGTGCGGTTTCGCGATCGCGACACGCATCAAATCTTTCTCGAGCCGGAAGGCCCGCACACGTGTGAGTGGTACGTGCAGGGGTTGTCCACCAGCTTGCCGGAGGATGTGCAGCTCAAGATCCTTCACTCGATACCCGGGCTGGAGCGGGCGGAAATGCTGCGCCCCGGCTATGCCATCGAATACGACGCGGTGGTGCCGACGCAGCTCTGGCCCACGCTGGAGACGAAGCTGGTCGAAGGTCTGTTCACCGCCGGTCAACTGAACGGCACCTCCGGCTACGAGGAGGCTGCGGGACAGGGCATCATGGCCGGCATCAACGCGGCGCGGAAGGTGAAAGGCGAAGAACCGGTGGTGCTGTCGCGATCGGACGCGTACATCGGCGTCATGATCGACGATCTCGTCACGAAAGGGACGAACGAGCCGTATCGGCTGCTCACCTCGCGAGCGGAGCACAGGCTGCTCCTGCGCCACGACAACGCCGATCTGCGCCTCACGGAGCTCGGTTACCGCATCGGCCTGGTCTCGGAACGGGCCTATAGCAGGGTGATGCGGAAGAAAGAAGGCATTCAGGCGGAGCTGGAGCGGTTGTCGCGGGTGAAGGTGAAGCCGCAGGAAGTGAATACGCGCCTTGAGGAGTTTGGATCGCAGCCCATCGAATCTGGGATGAGCCTCGCTCAGCTCTTGAAGCGGCCGGAGCTGTCGTACGAGCAAGTCCGAGAACTCGACCCCACGGGCGGCGTCGAGATCGATCCGGAGGTGCGGGAGCAGGTCGAGATCGAAATCAAATACGCGGGGTACATTCGGAAGCAGAACGAGCTGATTGAGCGCCAGAAGAGGCTCGAGGGGCGGAGGCTGCCCGACGATGTCGATTACATGCAGATGAAGGGGCTGGCGATGGAGGCGAGGGAGAAACTGTCGCGCATCCGGCCGCGCACGGTCGGTCAGGCGGCGAGGATCCCGGGAGTGACGCCGGCGGACATCTCGATTCTGTTGGTGTACCTCGACGCGCAGGAGAGGCGCGCGGCCCATGGATGACGTGTTGGCGCAGATGCGCGAGTGGGGCGCCCCTGTCACCGAAGAGGCGACAGCGGAGCTCGCCCGCTACGGCGCGATGCTGGCGGAGTGGAACGAGCGGTTCAATCTCACCGCCATCGTCGACGCGCGCGACATGTGGATCAAGCACTTTCTCGACAGCGCGGCCATCGCGCAGGTGCCTGCGTGGCGCCAGGTGGTGGAGCGGAAGGGCCGCGTGATCGACATGGGCAGCGGGGCAGGGATCCCCGGTATTCCCCTGGCAATTTTGTGGCGCGACGTGTCGTTTGTCCTGTGCGACGCCTCCCGCAAGCGGGTTCAGTTTTTGGAACATGTCATCGCAGATCTCGGGCTGTCTCACGTGCAGGCCGTGCACGCGCGGATGGAGGAGCTAGGCAGGAGGCCCGATGCGCGCGGGTCGTTTGATGCCGCGATGGCGAGGGCCGTGGCGCGATCGAACGTCCTTTTGGAGTATGCGTCGCCGATGCTCGTGCGTGGCGGGTGGGCGTTCCTGTACAAGGGGCCTTCGTACCTGGGTGAGGAGGCGGACGATGCGGCTCGAGCCGCGCGCGTCCTTCGGGCGCGCCCGGAGGGCGTGACGAGTTACAAACTCCTGGACGAGCAGGGCGATCGCGTCATTGCAGTCTTTCGACAAGAGGAGGACTGTCCGAAGCGGTACCCGAGGAAGCCGGGCACACCGTCTCGCCAGCCGCTGTAACGCGCAACTTGTCGAATGTGGTCTGCGGGAGACGATGTTTGTAAATTCATGATAAGTTTTGTCGAAGAGAAGGAATCCGGGCACGCCTTGGTGAATTCGACATTGAGTGTCGATCCTCGTGTGTTCATGAATTGAGGGGTCTAAGATGAGGGAAACGTGGGGACGGTTCATCAGCTTCCGCGACACTTCGCATGCGCAGACGCAGGTCGTGGATATTCCGGTGGAGCGCATTGTCCCGAATCCATACCAACCCCGAGCCATCTTTCATCAGGAATCGATTGAGGAACTGGCCAAGACCATTCACACGCACGGCGTCATTCAGCCTGTCGTGGTCAGGAAAAAAGGCGACGTGTATGAGCTCATCGCCGGCGAGAGGCGGCTCCGCGCAGTTCGTCATCTCGGTTGGCCGACCATCCCGGCCATCATACGAGACCTGAACGACGCGCAGACGGCCTCGGCCGCGCTGATTGAGAATCTGCAGCGCGAGGGGCTCACCCCCATTGAGGAAGCCGTTGCGTATCAGCAACTGATGGAGTTGCATGGGTTGACGCAGGAAAGCCTGGCGCAGCGGCTTGGGAAGGGGCAGTCGACCATCGCCAACAAACTGCGGCTGCTTCACTTGCCGCAGGCGGTTCAGGACGCCCTCCTGACTCGGCAAATCACGGAGCGCCACGCGCGTGCCCTGTTGGCCTTGCCTTCGGAGGAACTCCAGGTCGAGTTGTTGAACGAGTGCATTGATAAAGGTTGGAATGTCAAGCAGATGGAGGAGAAGGTCAAGGCGAAGCTTGAAGCGCTGGGATCGGCGGCGGAACGGCGTAGGAAGCCGAGAAAGCGGGGGCTGTCCAAGGACGTGCGCCTAGCTGTGAATACGATTCGTCAATCCCTGCAGATGATTGAACAAACAGGCCTTCGCGTGGTGTGTGAAGAGGTGGATGACGAGGAATACTATCAGTTCACCATTCGCGTGCCCAAGAATCCCGCCGGAGAGAGGGAGAGTTCGGACGCACGCAGACAAGCGAAGCCGTCGTAACGACGGATTCCATCGCAATGCGGTGGGGTCACGCGTGGGGATGAAGCGGCCGGGGGGCCGCTTTTGCATTTTCACCGCTGTTGAAGGGATCCATACAAGGTGAAGGCGGAAATCCAAAAGGTTTTGCAGTAGAATGAGAGGAGTCAAAACATGATCTCCAATGTCTAGGGAATTTCGTTCGAGTTTGAAGGAGGACTTGTCGTGTCCAGCGCCCGCGTGATCGCCATTGCCAATCAAAAAGGTGGCGTGGGGAAGACGACGACCGCGGTGAATCTCGGGGCCTGTCTGGCGACGTTGGGAAAGCGCGTGTTGCTGATTGATATCGATCCGCAGGGGAATACCACATCCGGCGTGGGAATCAACAAGGCGGATGTGAAGTACTGCGTGTATGACGTGATCATCAACGACGTGAACATCGCCGATGCCATCATGCCGTCGGGCCTCGACAATTTGGACGTGCTTCCGGCCACCATTCAGTTGGCGGGTGCCGAAATTGAGCTGGTTCCAACTATCTCGCGAGAAGTGAGGCTGCGGCGAGCCATTCAGGGGATGAGGAGCCGATACGATTACATCGTCATCGATTGTCCGCCGTCCTTGGGTCTGTTAACGGTGAACGCGCTCACGGCGGCCGACTCCGTGATGATCCCCATCCAGTGCGAGTACTACGCGCTCGAAGGTCTCAGCCAGCTGCTCAATACCGTGCGGCTGGTGCAGAAGCACCTCAACACGTCGCTCGAGGTGGAGGGAGTGGTGCTGACCATGTTGGATGCGCGCACCAACTTGGGTTTGCAGGTCATCGAGGACGTGAAAAAGTTTTTTCGAGACAAGGTGTACAAGACCATCATCCCTCGCAATGTTCGCTTGAGCGAGGCGCCGAGCCACGGAAGGCCCATCATTCACTATGATCCGAAGTCGCGCGGCGCCGAGTCGTACATGGAACTCGCGAAGGAAGTGATCGCGCGTGGCTAAGCGAGGTTTGGGCCGCGGGTTGGATGCGCTCATCCCGCAGTTGAACGTGTCGGACGAGGATCAGATTGTGCAGATTGATATTCGGGATTTGCGGCCGAATCCCTATCAGCCGCGTCGGACGTTCAATGAGGAAAAGCTGCAAGAATTGTGCGACTCGATTCGCGAGCATGGAATTCTCCAGCCGCTCATCGTTCGCAGGAGCCAGGTGAAGGGGTTCGATATCGTCGCGGGTGAGCGCCGATATCGGGCCGCCAAGATGGCGGGTTTGCAGGTTGTGCCCGCGGTCGTGCGGGATCTGAGTGACGTGTTGTTGATGGAGATTGCGTTGATCGAGAACCTGCAACGCGAAGATCTGAATCCCATCGAAATTGCCGATGCGTACGCCAAGTTGATCGAAAAGTGCAACTTGACACAGGACGAGCTGGCGAAGCGCGTGGGGCAGAGCCGCAGTCACATCACGAACATGCTGCGATTGTTGCAACTCCCGATTCAAATTCAGGACATGGTTTCACGTGGAACATTGAGCATGGGACATGCGCGGGCGTTGCTTTCCGTGGAGGATGCGGATGAGCAGCTCCGGCTGGCGGAACAGACCGTGAAGGAAGCGTGGAGCGTGCGAAAGTTGGAGATGGTGATCTACCAACCGAAAAAGGTTTCACGTGAAACCGAAAAGCCCGTTCTTCCGACGGAGTATCGGCGATATCAGGAGCAGGTTCAGGCATACTTGGGCACGTCGGTTCGCATTCAACCGGGCAAGAAACGGGGTAAGATCGAGATCGATTATTACTCGGAAGAAGACCTCCGGCGCATCATGGATCTGATGTTGGCGCACGCTCCATGAGAGAAAACCAACCCGTTGTGCCGTGAGGTGAATCCATGTTTTTATTGGGTACCCTGATCGACGTGCTCGCCATTTTGCTGGGCACCGCTGTGGGCTATGTTTTGCCGCGCATTCCCGATCGGATGCGCGAGACGGTGACCGTGGGCGTCGCCCTCTGTGTCATCGCCATCGGTCTCAGCATGGCGCTCAGCGACATGAATGATATCGTCCTGATCATCTTCTCGATCGTGTTGGGTGCCGTGACAGGCGAACTCCTCAAGATCGAGGATCGGCTGGAGCGGCTCGCCCACCGTCTGGAGGAACGGTTTCGCCGCCTGTATCGAGGGCCTATCGCCCAAGGTTTCATTTCGGCGACGCTGTTGTTTTGTGTCGGCTCGATGTCCATTGTGGGCGCGGTGCAGGACGGGCTGCAGGGTGACCACAAAACCTTGTTTGCGAAGTCCGTGCTCGATGGATTTTCCTCCGTGGTCCTCACCTCGACGCTCGGCCCTGGCGTCGGGTTGGCGGCCATTCCAGTTTTGGTCTACCAAGGACTGATTGCGCTCATTTCTCATGCGTTCGGAAGTTTTTTGGACACGCCGCTTGTCATTGAACCCATCACGGCGGCCGGGGGTCTACTCATTGTCGCCATCGGCGTGCAACTCGCAGGACTTCGCAGGATTGCGGTGGCCAACTTGCTACCGGCCCTGATCCTTGCGCCCGTGGTCAAAGTGTTGACGCACGCCATCTCGCAGTTCTGAAGGTTGTCCAACCATTGGCAGGCGGCACGGGTTCGCGATCCAGCCATACTACCGTCACTGCGAGCGGACCGTGTCGGACAGTTGTTGCAGAAGGGGCGAATGGCCATGGGGCTTTCCATTCTTCAGCCGTACGCGCTTGACATCGCGCTGTTGAGCGGCGTTCTGGCTCTCATCTGTCTCGTGATCGCAGCCGTGTCTTTATCTCGCTCCGCTCGGTTGAAGCGCAAGTTCCACCGGCTCAAGGAGGTCACGAGCGCCGCGGATCTGGAGCGCGTCTTCGAAGAGACGAAGGATGCGGTTCGCAAACTTGAACTGAAACTCCGCGAAGCCGAGGAACACATCCGCGAATTGGAGGAGGCGCTTCAATCGAAGGTCTCGACGCCTGCGATTCTGCGCTACAACGCGTTCGCGGAAGTTGGGAGCGATCTCAGCTACTCGGTGGCCCTCATCGACGGCAAGGGCGACGGTGTCGTGATCACGTCCATCTACGGCCGCGAGGATTCCGTCACCTACGGAAAACCGGTGCAGGGCGGAGATTCTCCCTATATGCTCACGGACGAGGAGCGAGCGGTGATCGAGGAAGTTCTCCACGGCACGCCGCAGCGCGGCACCACGGCTCAGATCTCTTGAACCACATGGGGATGTGCGATCCGTCACATCCCCGTTTTCACGTTGGGATGGCGTTCATACCAGCGAACAATGCTCGACGTCAGCGCATCGGCGACGATGTCCGCCATCCGCATGACGATGGCGAGCCGCGTATTCTGCAGTACGAAGTACTCCATGAAGCCGGACACATTCACGACGCCCGTGATGCAGAGATCGCCGAACTCGGGAAGGACCTTCTTGACTCCCGCGCCAGGTCGCAGCGGACCCACTTCGAGCGAAATCTGCCCCACGTGATCAAACTTCCCCAGGCATGCGTCGATGGCGATCACGAACGGCTTCACGGGATACCACTCATCGATTTTCTGCAACGTCGTCTGCAAGTTGACCGCGTGCACCGGTTCGTCCAGCGTCCCCAGGATGTGCACGCCGGCGAGCTTCACGTTGCGCGCCAAGCGCGATCCCACAATGGGGCCAAAAGCATCCCCCGTCGAACGATCCGTACCCACGCACACGATGACCATCGGCAGTCTGCCGTATCGCGCGAGCGCTGCATCCAACTGCTGTTCGAGGGCCGACACGGCGTTTGGATGTTCCATGGAAACGCGGCCGCCATGAGCGCTCGGCAAGGAAGCCTCTGTCGACAAGCGATTCACCCGATTTCCCCCTCGCACGGAATATTCCCAGTATACGTTTGCGTATCATCGACTATACCTGTCCTGACAGGGTCCGAAGTAGAAGCACGGGGGGATGGTATGGTCGATCTCGTCCTCTTGGCGGGCGCGCTCTGGATCGCCATCTGGATCGCATCTCAACCAGCTGAAGTCGCCCTGCTGTACGCGGCGGGTTGCTTCGCCAGCACCTACGCGGCCGTCCACGTCGCCCCCTGGGTGGTCCTGCACCTTTCCATCACCCGGCCGGTCTTGGCCTGGGTGGAACAGCACATCGGGGACGATCTCGCCGTCTTCGGAACGGGCTCGGCTCCCTATCCGGCGCTGTCGAATGCGATCCCATGGGCCGCCATCCGCGCGCTGGACTGGCTCATTGCCTTCTTGCTTGCGGGCGCGGTCTGGTTTTCGTTCATCTCGGTTCACCGTTTCCTCCGCGCGGTGCTCGACGAAGAGGACCTCGGAAGCATGTCGTGGGCCTCGCGCATCGCGAGCAGTGCATGCGGCGCGTTCGCTGGCGGCTGGAGTATGCTCCAGGCCGCGCCCGCGTTCGCGGTGATGCTTCACCTCTTGGGTTCCCACGACGTCCTTGATGCGAATCCGCTCCTCGATCTCATGCTTCACACCCTGCAGTCCGTCCCGGCGTTTCGAACTATGGTATGATGGGACATCATGAGACGAGCTGGGAGGGTGAGCGGTGACGCTTTGGGCGGACATTCGGCGCCAGGCGCTGTCGGACATGCCGAGCCTGGAAGTGGTGATTTGGGACGTCATCCGGATCGCCATCTTCTTTCTGTTGGCCCGGATCCTGATTCGCGTGGGTGTTCGCATCACGCGGCGCATGCTGTCCCTTCACACGAAGATGGACGAGCGGCGACGAAAGACGCTCGAATCCCTGTTTACGAACGTCGTTCGGTACACGGTATACTTTGTATTGGTGGTCGAGATTCTGTCGCTCTTCCACGTCAACGTGTCCGCGATTCTTGCCAGTGCGGGCATTGTCGGCGTAGCCGTGGGTTTCGGAGCGCAGAGCTTGGTCAAGGATTTAATCTCAGGCCTTTTTATCCTCTTCGAAGATCAGTACGGCGTCGGGGATATCGTCCAGATCAACGGATTCAAGGGCACCGTCATTTCGATTGGCATTCGCCTGACCCGAATTCAGGCTTGGACTGGCGAGGTCCAGGTCATTCCCAATGGTCAAATCACGAGCGTGACAAACTACTCGCGCACGAATTCGACGGCCGTGATCGATGTGACCGTGCCCTACGACACGGATGTGGATCTCGTGAAATCCGTCATGGAGCGCGTCTTGTCGGGTTTGAAAGAAGAGCGGCCGGATGTACTGACCGGTCCCGTTCAGGTTCTCGGTGTCCAGGATGTGTCCAATACCAACCTCGTCATCCGGGCGACCGCGGTCTGTGCTCCCACGAAAAACGGAGAAATCGAGCGCGAGGCGCACGAACGGATCAAAGAGGCGTTGGATCGCGCGTTGCACGAGGCTTCGGATGCACAAGGCACCGCGGGCGGGGAACTCGCCGTGGAGTAAAGAATGGGGGGCCATTGCGTGGCGGTTTCGTTTGGACTTGGCGACGTCGTGCGGATGAAGAAACCGCACGCGTGTGGCGAAAATCGCTGGGAGATCATCCGCATGGGCATGGACATTCGCATCAAGTGCCATCGCTGCGGTCACAGCGTCCTGATTCCGCGATCGCGCTTTGAGCGCCTCGTTCGCGCGGTGTTGGAGAAGGGGGGAACAATGGATGAAGGTCCGGACGGCGTGTCCCGTTGACTGTTACGATGCTTGCTCGTTTGTGGCCGAGGTCGGGGAAGACGGCGAAATTCAGCTCAGCGGCAATCCGGAGCACCCCATCACCCGCGGCACGCTCTGCAACCGTGGGCGGCAGCTGGCCGTTCGACGGAACAGTCGCGATCGCATCCTTCACCCGTTGAAAAGGGAAGGCGAACGGTGGACGCCCATTCCCTGGGAGCAGGCCATCCGGGAAATTGCCTGCGAGATCCGGCGCACGATGGAGGAAGTCGGCCATCACGGCATCCTGCACTACTATGACTGGGGCTCGGGCGGACTTTTGAAGGCGCTGAATCAGCGATTTTTCTACGAGCTCGGAGGATGTTCAGAGGCCATCGGCAGTCTGTGCTGGGATGCGGGCATCCGTGCTCAGGCGTATGACTTCGGCCAGGCCAACAGCCACGCGCCTGAGGACATGGCCCAACACGCGCAGGCCATTGTGGTTTGGGGCCGCAATGTGGCGAACACCAACGTGCACATGATCCCGTTCATCCGCGAGGCGCAGGCGCGGGGCGCCAAGCTCGTCGTCATCAGCGCGCTGCCGCAGGACCTGGCTCGGCGCGCCGACAAGGCCATCTACCCTCGTCCGGGCACGGACGGCCTCCTGGCCCTCGCGGCGCTCCGCATCTGCCGCGACGAGGGCTGGCTGGATCGCGCGTTTCTGCGCGATCGCGCCATCGGCTGGGAGGCGTTGGCCGCTGAGCTGGACCGGTACGATCTCGATGAGGTCGTCCGGTGGACCGACGTACCCGCAGAGGACATCCGCTTTCTGGCGGAACTCTATGGAAAGACGAGGCCCGTCTGCACGCTGCTCGGTATTGGCATGCAGCGGTACGCGCAGGGAGGACAGACCATCCGCGCCATCGACGCGCTCGCCGCGGCCACGGGCCACGTTGGGGTTCCCGGAGGCGGCGTGAACTACGCGCAGCGCCAATTGAGCCGCTTCTACGACGAGGAAGCCATCACGGGAAGGCGCCGAGCGGACGTTCGGGAGATGCTCCGGCCGACGCTTGCGGCCGACCTGCTTGCGGCCGACCCTCCGGTGCAGGTGATGTTTGTCACGCGCAGCAACCCGGTGGCCCAGGTTCCCGACAGCGCCCGCTTGCGCGAGGCGATGAGCCGGATTCGTTGCAAAGTCGTGATCGACACGTTCATGACGGCAACTGCCGAATGCGCCGACTACGTCCTGCCATGCACGAATGTGCTGGAAGAGGAGGACGTGGTGTACACGACCATGTGGCACGACTGCGTGAGCTATGCGCGCCCGGTGGTGCCGCCGCGCGGCGAGGCGAAGCCGGAGTGGCAGATTTTTCGCGATCTCGCCGTGGCCTTAGGCCGCCCGGAGATCATGGAGGGCGACGTGGACACCTGGATCCGCAGGGCACTTCATCGTTGGCCCGAAGGGAAGCTCCACGAATTGCGGCAGCGCGGGTTTGTCCGCCTCGGCGTCCCGGCTGTGCCATGGCAGGATGGCAGGTTCTTGACCCCGAGCGGCAAATTCGAGTTTGCGTCGTCCATGGCCGAGCGGGATGGGCACTCGCCTGTCGCGCGGATCGACGTCGGCCGGTTTCCGAAGGATGCAGACCTGCCGTACACGCTGCTCACGGTGCATCCGCGGAAATGGCAGATGTCGCAGCGCGACACCTTGCCCGAGGCGAAGAGCCCACATCCTGTTGCGGAACTGGGTGCGGAAGTCGCGGCTGAGCGCGGCATCAAGGACGGAGACTGGGTGAGGGTGCGGAACGAGAGGGCGAGCGTGGTGGCGCGCGCCCGCGTGCAGAGCGATGGGCATCCGCGCGTCGTCCGCATGGAAATCGGGTGGCACGGACAGGGCGTGACCCTGAACGACTTCACCTCAGACGGCATGGCGGACTTCGGAATCCAGGCGGCCCTCTACGATTGCCTCTGCGATGTGGAGAAGCTGCCCGCCGCTCCACATGACGACGCGAGAGCTCCCGAGTCGGAGGCTCTCGCGCAGAACGCCTGAGATAATCGCACGGGTGTGTCATGGGTGGGAAAGAAGAGGCCGGTGGCACGCCCGATCATCGCCATCATGAAGCCATGGGATACGCGCGGGCAGTCGAGAGGGAGGCGCGCTTGGGCTCGCAGGCCAGCGCCTTGGGCGACAATTTGCGAACGCGAAGGCGGCGCAAGAGCCGACGCAGCATCGCTATCACCTCCTCTGATGATGAGTATTCCAACGGGGAGAAGATTTATCCGGACAGATGTCCCGGACTTGCGGGCATCCCTATTTTATGCTCGCACTCGTACAACTTGGACAAGAATTCTCCCCGACAGCTTTGTCGAGCTTCGGTTGAATCTCTATACTTAATCCTGCAAACAACGCGGCGAGGTGTCAACATGTCACTCCAGGCTGGGATCGTCGGCCTTCCGAACGTCGGAAAGTCCACCTTGTTCAACGCGATTACGAAAGCCGGCGCGGAAGCGGCAAATTATCCCTTCTGCACCATTGATCCGAATGTGGGTGTCGTCGAGGTGCCGGATCCGCGCCTTCAGGTGCTTGCGGATCTCGTCCATCCGAAAAGGATTGTTCCCACTGCGTTTGAGTTCGTCGATATCGCGGGTTTGGTCAAGGGCGCGAGCCAGGGCGAAGGCCTCGGAAACAGGTTTCTCGCGCACATTCGCGAAGTGGACGCCATCGTGCACGTGGTGCGCTGTTTCGAGAACAGCGATATCACGCACGTCGCAGGCACGGTGGATCCTCTCCGCGACATCGACATCATCAATGTGGAGCTGATCCTGGCGGACCTGGAAACGGTGATGAAGCGGCTGGACCGCGCACGCAAGAACATGAAGAGCGGGGACAAGCGCTTCAAGATGGAAGCCGAGGCGCTTGAGCGCCTGCAGGCGGCGCTCGAAGCTGAGCGACCGGCGAGATCCGTCGAGCTGAACGAGGAAGAGGCGGCTTTGCTCCGAGATCTGCACTTGCTGACGGCAAAGCCTGTGCTCTATGTGGCCAACGTCGGCGAGGACGACCTTCTGGACCCCGGCTCGAATCCGTACGTTCAGCAAGTCGAAGCGCGCGCGCAGTCGGAAGGCTCGGAAGTCGTTGTGGTATGCGCTCAGCTCGAGTCCGAAGTGGCGGAACTGGAGGGGGAAGACCGCGACGCCTTCCTGCGAGATCTCGGCCTTGACGAGCCGGGCCTTCATCGCCTGATTCGCAAGGCGTATCAGCTGCTCGGCCTCATCACGTTTTTTACGGCGGGCGAACCCGAGGTTCGGGCGTGGACCATACGCCGCGGGACCAAGGCTCCGCAGGCCGCGGGTGTCATTCACTCGGACTTCGAGCGCGGCTTCATTCGCGCCGAAGTGGTGGCGTACGACGATCTCGTCGCGGCAGGTGGCTTTCAAGCGGCGCGAGAACAAGGGAAAATTCGCCTGGAGGGCAAGGACTACGTCGTTCAGGATGGCGACGTGTGCTATTTCCGCTTCAACGTTTAATGCCTGAAGCGGAGCCATCTCGCTCACCATGTCAACCGTTGGTCACCAAGGAAGACGCGTGATCTTGTGCGAGCGGGCGGATCGTGCTAGCATGGATTGTCGGTGCACACGTTTTTGTGGCGCGCCATCCTTGCTCCCGTGTGGGGGCCATTAGACCAGAAGGAGGTGTCACGGTATGCGCCAGTACGAGACGATGTACATCGTGGATCCCTCGCTCGAAGCTGAGCAGACCGCTGAGGTGATTCAGCGGTACCAGTCCATCGTTACCGACAAGGGCGGTCAAATCGACGAACTTCAGGAGATCGGGAAGCGCCGCTTGGCGTACGAGATCGACGGCCACCGTGAGGGTTACTACGTGCTCATGAAGTTCACGTGCGACACGGAGACGCCGAAAGAGCTCGAGCGCCTCATGCGGATTGACGACAATGTGATTCGTTATTTGACGGTCCGCGTCGGTGAGTGAACGCGGAGGGGACGAGCATGCTGAACCGAGTGATCCTGATCGGCCGCCTGACGGCGGATCCGGAGTTGCGATACACCAACAACGGCACAGCCGTGGCGTCGTTCACGCTCGCTGTGGACCGTATGCGGTCCGGGCCGAACGGCGAACGCCAGACCGACTTCATCAACGTGGTCGTGTGGCAGAAGCAGGCCGAGGTCGTTGCGCAGTATCTCCAGAAGGGGCGGCTCGCGGCGGTCGACGGCAGGTTGCAAATCCGGACGTACGACAACCGCGATGGGCAGCGCGTGCGCGTGGCCGAAGTGGTTGCGGAAACCGTGCGCTTCTTGGACCGCGGTCCAGACCAAGCTCAGGGATCCGGCTATAGTGCGGCCGGCACGCAAACTCGGCAGCAGCGGCCGACGCCTTCGTCGGCGCCCCCGTTTGAAGACGATCCGTTCGCGGATGACAGTCAGTTGATCGATATCTCCGAAGACGATCTTCCGTTTTGACCATCGCGCTGGGGCTCGACGCAAGGTGCGGATGGCCATGGACTGCGAGGCCAGCGCGCGAAGGAGGGAACACGATGCCACGCAAGGGACGCGGCGGCAAGCGCCGCAAGGTGTGCCAGTACTGCGTTGACAAGATCGATTACGCGGACTACAAGGATGTGGCCCGCCTCAGCAAGTTTTTGACGGAGCGGGGCAAGATTCTGCCACGCCGCATCACGGGCAACTGCGCGCGCCATCAGCGCCAGGTGACGGTTGCCATCAAGCGGGCGCGTCAGGTTGCGCTTTTGCCGTACACCACGGAATGAAGATGCGCCGAGGGCCGTTCGAGGCGGCGTGAGCCGCCTGCGAACGGCCTTTTGTCGTCCGCGCACGATGCTCGGCCGGCTGCCGCTCGCGGCCGCAGAGGAACCGGCTGCCGATGGCGTCCCTTTGCAGGACTTCGCGCCAAGCCTGTGGAAGTGGAATGGAGCCGAATCGCGGGGCGTCTGGGGGAATGGCCGTGGCTGAAAGCATCGAAGATGTGCTCATGAAGCGCCTTCGGGCTGTCGAGCACGAACAGATCGATCTCTTGCAACAGGTCGTGGACGTCATGCGGCACGCCCACACGGGCAATCACGCGATGTTCGTCGAGTCGCTGGCGCAGGTCGTCGGGATCGCCTATGCCATGGCGCAGGAGCTCGGCATTCCGCCCGAACGGCTGGACCGCGAAGTGGTCGTCGCGCTCGAGGGCATGCCGCTCGATCCGGACAGCGATCGCCGGCAGGCTGTGCAGGACGTCGTCAAATATCTGAAAGGGCGGTGGTGACGTGCAACGGCGCCCACCGCCGATCTGCAAAGACGCGGCGGCTTTGCGCGTTGCACGCCCAGCCGCTACGATGTAGGGTACGGGGAGGTGGCCGCTGTGAAGGTCATCCTGCTGCAGGACGTCAAGGGACAGGGCAAGCAGGGCGAAATCAAGGAAGTCAGCGAGGGATACGCGAGAAACTTCTTGTTCCCGCGCAAGCTGGCCGAGGAAGCCACGCCGCAGGCGCTCAAGGCGCTCGAAGAAAAGCGGCGCAAAGAAGAGCGGCTTCGGGCGCAGGAGCTCGCTGACGCGAAAGCGCTCGCCGCGCGGCTCGACAACCAGAAAATCACCATTCGGTCCCAGGTGGGTAAGGACGGACGCCTCTTCGGGGCCATCACGACCAAGCACATCGCGGACGCGCTGAAAGCGCACGGCTTCGAGGTCGACAAGCGCAAGATCGCACTGTCCGACCCCATCAAGTCGCTCGGGGGACACAAGGTCACCATCAAGCTGCATCCTGAAGTGCACGTGCAGATCCTGGTCTACGTGGAAGCGGAGTGACGGACGCCATGGCGGCAGAAGAAACGCTGTGGCGCGATGCGACTGCCGAGGTGCCACTGCGCCTGCCGCCTCACAACCTCGAGGCGGAACAGGCGGTTCTCGGCGCCATGCTCATTTCGCCGGACGCGGTGGTGGAGGCGCTCGAGATCCTCGAGCCGGATGACTTCTATCGGTCCGCCCACCAGGCCATCTATCGCGCCATCCGCGAGGTGTACGAGGCGGGGGATCCGGTGGACATCATCACCGTCGCCTCCCGCCTGCGCACCTACGGGGATGTCCTCGACGCCGTCGGCGGGCCGGAGTATCTGGCCGATCTCGCCGCGATGATGCCGACCGCGCTGCACGTCGTGCATTACGCCGAGATCGTCAGGGAAAAGGCGCTGTTGCGCCGCATCATTTCGGCGGGCACGCGTATCGCGGAGGCCGCGTACGAGCCGGACGCGTCCGCGATGGAGGTCCTGGCGGATGCGGAGCGGCTGGTGTTGGAGCTCAGTCAGCACCAGCGCACGAGGGACTTCACCCATATCTCGGATGTCTTGCAGTCGACCTTCGAGCGCATTGAACAGCTGTACGAGAGCGACGGCAACATCACCGGCGTGCCCACCGGTTACAGCGATCTCGACCGGATGACGAGTGGTTTTCAAAAGTCGGATCTGATCATCGTGGCGGCGCGCCCGTCCGTGGGCAAGACGGCCTTTGCGCTGAACATCGCCCAAAACGTCGCCGTCCGGGCCGGGTTGCCGGTCGCCATCTTCTCGCTCGAGATGTCGAAGGATCAGCTCGTGCAGCGCATGCTCTGCGCGGAGGCGTTCATCGACGGCCACAAACTGCGCAACGGCACGCTCGACGACGAAGACTGGCCGAAACTGTCCATGGGCGTGACGACGCTCAGCAATTCGCCCATCTACATCGACGACACGCCGGGCATCACCGTGCCCGAGATGCGGAGCAAGCTCAGGCGCCTCAAGCTGGAACACGGCCTCGGATTTGTCGTGATCGACTACCTGCAGCTCATTCACGGGCGGCGCATGGCGGGGGAAAACCGTCAGCAGGAGATCTCGGACATCTCGCGTTCGCTCAAGCAGCTCGCCCGCGAGCTCGAGGTGCCGATTCTCGCCCTGGCTCAGCTCAGCCGATCCGTCGAGCAACGCCAGGACAAGCGCCCGATGCTGTCGGATATCCGCGAGTCGGGCTCCATCGAGCAGGACGCGGACGTGGTGGCATTTCTATACCGAGACGACTACTACAATCCGGATACCGAGAACCCGAACGTCGTCGAGGTCATCATCGCGAAGCAGCGCAACGGTCCGACGGGCAAGATTGAGCTCGTGTTCCTGAAGAACTTCAACAAGTTTGTCAATCTCGAACGAGCACACGCGGAGCCATGAACGAATACGAGTCGGATCTCGCGTTTTCGGCGGTCGGCGAGCGCCGGCTGACTCGCCGCGAACGGCGAAAACTGATGGAGAAGGCGCGAAAGCGCCGGAAAAGGCGACGGAGACGGCGCATGCGGCGCGTGCGGGCGTGGCGGGCGATTCGCAGCCTGCGGTTTTGGGCGCGGGCGCTCGCCGCATTCGCCGTCGCGCTCCTGTTCGTGTTCTGGGCGCGGTTCGCCTACGTATATGACATTCCCGACTACGCTTCGGCGTATCTCCCGCCGCACGTGACGGCGTACGTCACCGTGAAGAGTTGGTGGTTCGGCCCGCCCGTGATCGACGTGGGGGCGTACGAGCCCGATCTCGGCATGGTGAGCGTGTCGAACCCGTACGACGTTCTCCTGCAGAACATGGGCTCGTACGCGACGGTACTTTCCCATCCGCGCATCGTGTGGGCGAGATCGTCCTGAGGGAGGGAAGCGTATGCCTGCGCACATCCTGGTGGTGGAAGACGAAGAGCCCATCGCCAACATCCTGCGCTTTGCGCTCGAGCGAGAAGGATACCGGGTTTCTTGCGCGTACGACGGGGCGGAAGCCCTGCAGCGCTGGCGAGCCCTCCAGCCGGATCTCATTTTGCTCGACGTGATGCTGCCGGAGGTGGACGGCTTTGACGTGTTGCGGGCCATCCGCCAGGCCTCGGGCGTGCCGGTGATCATCCTGACGGCGAAGGACGACGAGGTGGATAAGGTGCTCGGGCTCGAACTTGGGGCGGACGACTACGTCACGAAGCCGTTCAGCACGCGGGAACTCGTGGCGCGGGTCAAGGCGAATCTCCGGCGCGCGTCGGACGTCCTGCGGGAACATCGGCAGAGCGAGCGGTACGTCGTCCAGGACCTCGTGATCGATCTCGCCGAATACACCGTCACCAAGGCGGGGCAGCCCATCCCGCTCACGCACCGGGAGTTTCAGGTGCTCGCCGTCCTCGCCGCACATCCGGGCCGCGTCTTCACGCGCGATCAGCTGGTGGACCAAGTCTGGGGCAGCGACTACGTCGGCGACACGCGGGCCGTGGACGTGACCATTCGCCGCCTGCGCGAGAAGCTGGAGCCGGATCCGAGCCAGCCGCGGTATGTGCTCACGCGCCGCGGCGTCGGCTATTATGTGAGGAATGAATGATGCGGTTCCGGAGCCTGCGCGTGAAGCTCGTGATGGTGTACACGTTGCTCATCCTGTTCGCGGTGGAGCTCATCGGGGCCTATTTTGTCCAGGCCCTAACGTCGTCCCTCGTGCGCAACCAGGCGCAGACCGCGCGCACGCAGGCCCAGCTGATGGCCACGCTCATCGCCCCGGAGCTCGCGCCTGGGGCGAGAGTGTCCAACAGCGCCGTGGCCAATCTCCTGCAGTCTGTGCCCCAGTTCCTGAACGGCACCGTGTACGTGTTGAATCAAAACGGCTACGTGATGTACACCACTGCGGGCGGCGCGCTGGTGGGGCAGAAGCGCATCGACTCCGTCGCCACGCAGGCGCTGCTTCACCACACGTTCGCCCAATCCGTGCGATACGATCCCCTGTCGAAGAGCCACCTGCTCGCCGTGGCCGTGCCGGTGACCCTGCACGGGGCGTACCTCGGCGTGCTCGAATACGTCCTGTCCATCCAGCCCACCTACGAGACCATCCACCAGGCCACCACCATCTTCTACACCGGTTCCATCGGCGTCCTGGCCATCGTCATGATCCTCGGGGCCATCGTCGCCCGCGCGCTGACGCGCCCCGTGATCGAAGTGACCCGCCAGGCCGAGGTCATGGCGAGAGGGGACTTCTCGCAGCGCCTCGCGGCCACGAGCAACGATGAAATTGGCGATCTCGTCGCGTCCATCAACCACCTTGCCGACGAACTCGAGGAGGCCATCGCGGCCAACCGCCTTGAGCAGGAGCGCCTGCGCGCCGTCATCACGTCGATGGGCGAGGGCGTGATCGTGCTGGATTCGTCGGGGCAGGTGCTGATGATGAACCGCGCGGCGCGCCAGATGCTGAGCCAGGCCGCGGGCGGCGAGGACGAGGCCCTCCGGCGGCTGGAGCTGGAACGGCTCATGCAAGGGGATGTGGCCACCGGGGTGCGGGACGTCCGCGTGATCGGCAACACCATCTTCCACGTCATCCTGACGAGCGTCCAGCGCCGCGGGCAGGTGGACGGCTATGTCGCGGTCGTCCGCGACGTCACGGAGCAGGAGAAGCTCGATCAGGCGAGGCGGGACTTCGTCAGCAACGTGTCGCACGAGCTGCGCACGCCGCTGACCACGGTGAAGTCGTATCTCGAGGTGATGCGCGATCTCGGCGAAGACGAAGCGGAGACCAAGCGCGAGTTCCTCGAGGTGATCGCCCGCGAGACGGATCGCATGGTGCGCCTGACGCGCGATCTGCTCCTCCTGTCCGGCCTGGATCGGGGCGGGCCGCGCGGGGTGGAGATGAGGGCCATTCCCGTGGACGGGCTCTTGTCGGGCGTGAGAGAACGGTTTCAGCTGCAGGCCGCCAAGCAGGAGCTCTCGCTTCGGGTTCATCTGCCGCACGAGCGCCGGGTCTGCGTCTACGGAGACGAGGACATGGTCAACCGCGTATTGGACAACGTCCTGTCGAACGCGCTCAAGTACACGCCGCCGGGCGGGCGGATCGACGTGCGGACGGAAGTGGAGCGAGAGCACATCACGTTTGTGGTCTCGGACACGGGCATCGGCATTCCCCCAGAGGATCTGCCCCACGTGTTCGAGCGGTTCTATCGGGTCGAAAAGGGGCGGAGCCGCCGCGGCGGGGGCACCGGGCTTGGGCTGGCTCTCGCGCGGGAGATGGTGGAGCGCATGGGCGGCGAAATCCGCATGGAGAGCGAGCCGCAGCGGGGGACGACGGTGTACGTGACGCTGCGGCGGGCGGAGGAGGATGCCGCATGAGGGCATGGTGGCGGACGGCGAAGACGGTCATCCTGGCGCTGCTCGTCGCGGGCAGCGTGGTCCTGAGCTACGCGCTCTGGTCTGGAAACCTGCAGGGAGGCGCCGAGATCGGCCTGACGCAGACCCAAACCATCCCGTATTCGACGTCGCCCTCGCTCGCCTCGACCGTGGCGCCGTACGAGATCGACATCCGAGCGGGCGAGGGGTACACCGTCGCGCGGCCGGGGAGCGCCGCGTATGCCGCGTGGACGAGCCTCCTGATGGGCCTCCACGCGCAACGCCCTCAGCCCATCGCCGCGATGCCGTCGGGGGCCCAGGCGAGCGTCGTCTTCCAGTTCGGCATCCCGCTCGATCCGGCCGTCGGGCGGGTCTGGCTCGGCGATCTCGCCCCATCGGTCGGAAGCCTCAGCTGTCGCGCCATCGCGCTCGTGTCGGGCCCGGGCGAGTTGTGCACCGTGGTGTACGAGGGGATGAACCCGGCCGGCAAGTCCGAGCTGATGGCGGCCACGGCCCAGGTCCCGGCGTCGACGATCATCCGGCAGGCGCAGCGCGACGTGACGGCGGCGCCCTACTCCGCGTGGAGCGACTTCGAAGGCGAGAGCTTCGTCCCAGTGCACGGCCGCATGACGAGCTACGTGTACGCGTACACAGAGCCTCCCATCATGCCGCTCGTGCAGTCGTTCTTCGTCAATCCGCAGGCCATCACCCGCATCCAGGAGAGCAAATCCGTGACCCTCTGGACGGACGGCAGCCGCGCGGTCCAGGTCGATCGCGCCGCACTGGCCCTGCAATACGAGGATCCGAACGCCAGCGCCGCGCCGGCCCACGCGGAGGACGATGTCGCCGCGCTCGATTTTCTTCACGCGCATGGAGGCGGCCCAGCGAACCTCATCGGTTTCGATCTCGTCGGCATGTTGACCATCAACCTGAACGGTCCGAGCTTCTCGCTGGCCCAGTACGTCGACGGATATCCCATCCTCTCGAATGACGCCGATTACAACTTCGAGATCGACAGCGGCCACGTCATGGAGTTTGATCGGCCGCTCTGGGAACTGACAAAGCCGGTGCAGGCCGTTTCGGTGCCCGTGATGGGCATGGATGCGCTGGAGAAGGCGCTGGCCAGAGTGACCGGCGCGAAGACCGTTTCGCTCGCGACGTTTCACGTGGAACCGGGCTATTGGCCGTCGATGCAAGGGATGAAGGCTGGACAAATGCGCCTTGTGCCCATCTACTACGTCACGAACGCGAGCGGCGGCGTATGGGTCCTGAACGCGACATCGGGCCAAATCATCGCGGGGGGATTGTCGTGAACTGGGAAGTCGCGAAATCGTGGCTCATCGCCCTATTTGCCCTGCTCGACTGCATCCTGGGCTGGCTCTTGTACGAATCTCGGCAGTTGGCGAGCGGCTACGCGGAGTCGCCAGCCGACGCCCTGGCCAACACGAAGACGCTTCTCGCCAATCAGGGCTTCAGCCTGACGACCTCCGTCCCGTCGGGGCAGCCCAGCCTCGTCACGTTCCAGGCCGACTTCGCCAATCCGCGCTGGTCTTCGCTCGAGCAGGCGGCGTTTCCAGGCGCAAAGGGCAAAGTCCAGATCTCCGGCGGCACGCTCACCACGAGCGAAGGCCAGATCACCGTCACCGGCCAGGGCACCTGGGCGGTTCAGTACCGACCTCCTTTGCCGCTTCCCCCGAATCGCGGCCCGCTGGCCTACGTGTTCCGCGGCACGGATTACGGACCTGACCCGATCACGTCCGACCCCGCGCACACCGTGTACTTCGAGGTGGTGAACGGCTATCCCGTCTTTGACGCGGACGTGATCACCGTGCAGGACAAAGGTCAGCTCATCGGCTATACTCAGACGTATATCGATCACGTCCAGGCAAACAGCCCTCCCAAACCGGTGATCAGCGCGCTCGACGCGCTGGACAGCTTCGCCGAGGCGGTGGACAAGGCCGGATCCGGCCAGGTGAACAGCGTCGTCAAGGTCGATCTCGGCTACGCCCGCAAAATCCAGGTCGCCTCCGGCAGTCAGGCCATCTTGCACAGCTATTGGTTTCCAGTGTGGCGCATCGTGACCACCGCGGGAACGTACTTCGTGAACGCGTTCACCGGCGAGGTGGAGATGCAGAACGCCTACTGAGCCCGCCCGGCGGAGGAGCATCGGAATGGGCCGTGGGCCAAAGGAGGCGAGCGCGTGTACTTCTGTGTCCTGGCGAGCGGCAGCAACGGCAACAGCCTGTATTTGGAGTCGGGCGAGACGCGCATCCTGCTCGACGCGGGGCTCAGCGGCCGGCAGCTCGAGATGCGGCTTCGCACGCAATGCGAGCGGGAACTGCGCGATCTCACGGCTGTCCTGGTCACCCATGAGCACGACGATCACGTCAAAGGTCTCGTTCAACTCGCGAAAAAATGCGACGCTCCGCTCTACATGACGGAGGGTACATATGCCGGTTTGCCGGCCAAGGCGCGTATCGAAGATCTGGAGCGCGTCGTACATATTCGCGCGGGAGAGGCGTTTGAACTCGGCGGTGTGCGCATCACGCCGTTCGCCGTGTCGCACGACGCCGAGGAGCCGGTCGCGTTTCGCTTCGACACGGTAGAAGGCAGCCTCGCCGTGGTGACCGATCTCGGCTACGTCAGCGATCGGCAGCGCGAACTTCTGCAGGGCTGCGATGTGTATGTGTTTGAGACCAACCACGACACGGAGATGCTCCGCGCGGGTCCGTATCCCTGGCACCTGAAGCGGCGCATTCTCGGCGACAAGGGGCACCTGTCGAACGTGGACGCGGCGTACGCGCTGATCGACATTCTGGGCGACGAGCCCGTGCACGTGTATCTCGCGCACCTGAGCGGCGAGAACAATCTGCCGGAGCTCGCGGAATTGACGGTGGAACAGATTGTGCTCGACGCAAGGCCGGAGTTGAGAGAACGCCTCCGGCTGCATCGGACGAGCCGCCAAGCGGCTTGTTCAGCGATGAAAATTTCCCGGGCAACCGTATGATGCCAAGCTTTCCCGCTCACACTACCCTCAGCAAATCGCGTCGATACGCGGGGGGATGAGCTGTGAGCGGAATGCGCGAGAGACGGCTGACGCGTGCATGGGTGATCGGAGCAGTGGCGTTGGTATCGAGTGGCGCGGGAGCGGCGGCCGCGATCGCAGCATCGCGAGGTGGGGCGGCCATCTCTGCACCTGCGCCATCGCCTTCCGTGGTGCGGGCGGTGGACATGGCGGCCGATCCGGGCGGCGTGGTGAGCTTATCGACCGGCGTCACGCAGGCGGTGAAGCGAGTCGAGCCGGATGTCGTCGGCGTGGAGAACTATCAGCTGGTGTCGAACTTCTTCTCTCAGACGTCCAAGCTGCAGGCCACCGGCATCGGAACGGGCGTCATGTTTTACAAGGACGATCGGCACGCGTACATCGTCACCAACAACCACGTGGTGGAAGGCGCCGCGAAGGTGGACATTGTGGTGGATCCGGGCAAACATCACGACGCGGACGTGGTGGGCACGGACCCGTACACGGATCTGGCGGTGTTGCGCGTGCCCGCGTCGGTGTTTCGCGGCGTCGAGCCGATCACGTTCGCGGACTCCAGCCGCATCGAGGCCGGGGAACCGGCCATCGCCATCGGGACGCCGCTCGGCCTGGATTTTGCCGACACGGTCACGAGCGGGATCGTGAGCGCAAAATCGCGCCTGATGCCGGTGCAGGACGAGGCCACGGGGCAGACGCTCGACTACCAGACGGTGATTCAGACGGACGCAGCCATCAATCCGGGCAACAGCGGCGGCCCCTTGCTCAACATTCGCGGCGAGGTCATCGGTATCAACAGCTGTAAAATTGTCGCGCAGAACTTCGAGGGGATGGGGTTTGCGATTCCCTCGAACGAGGTGAAGGTCGTCGCCAAGCAGCTGATGGAGAAGGGTCACGCGGTTCATCCGGCGCTCGGCGTGGAGGGTTACTCCCTCGCCTCGCTTCCGCAGCAGATGTGGCCGGACATTCCGGTGGATTATGGCGTGTGGGTGAAGCGCGTGACTTCGCTGGAGGCGCGAGCCGCGGGGTTGCGGCCGGGTGACGTGATCGTCGGCTTCAATGGGCAGACGGTGCGGACGATGGCGGAACTGAGGACGGCCCTCTTCCAGACGAAACCGGGGGACGTCGCGGCTTTGCGCGTGTATCGAGGGGATCAGTTGCTCGCGCTGAAGGTGAAAATTGGCCAGATGGGGACGAGACGGACCGCCGAGCCAGCGCTCGACTTCGCCCGGTAATTGAGAACGGGCGGCTTGGCCGCTTTGCGTCCCCAGCGGAAGGGGGAGCGTCGGGTGCGCATCGCGGTGGTGGCGGTGGGGAAAATTCGGGAGACGTTCTGGCTGGAGGCGCTTCGCGAATACGAGAAGCGCCTTTCGGCGTATGTGGACCTGGAAATGGTGGAGGTGCCGGACGAACCGGACAGCGACCGGATGTCGCCCGGCGAGGTGGAAGCGATGCTGCAACGAGAGGCGGAGCGGATTGAGCAGAGGCTTCGCCCGAGGGACGGCGTGATCGCGCTCGATATCGCCGGCGAGCCGCTGTCTTCCGAGGCCTGGAGCGAGCGGTACGACAGGCTGTGCGCCGCCGGATATGGGCGGCTCGTGTTCGTCATCGGCGGATCGCGCGGGTTGCATCCGCGCATCAAGCGCCGCGCCGCGCTTCGCTGGAGCTTCGGGCCCATCACCTTGCCGCACGCCTTGGCGCGCGTGGTCCTTCTGGAACAGTTGTACTGCGGCATTCGTATCCTGCGCGGCGAACCGTATCACAAGTGAAACGCGCCGCACGCGAGACGAGGGCGGCGAACGGCCTGCTCCGGCCTGCCGCGTGCCGTGCGCCTTATTCGCCCGCGAGGCTTGGGTTTTTCGGCGATCCGTGTTCCATGAGAAAGGCGTACAACAGCTTGGAGGCCTTCGTCTCGAATTCGGACTTCGGCGTCACGATGGAAAACGTGCGTTTCACCGGCGCACAGGGGATGCGAAGCGCGCGCAACAGCCCCCAGCCGAGTTCCCGGGCCACCACCCAGCGCGAGAGGCACGCAAGGCCAAGGCCCGCGGTCACCGACTCCTTGATGACCTGGCTGCTCGTGTATTCGACGAGATCGCGCGGCTGAATACCGAGCTGGACGAACAGCCGATCCGTCATTTCCCGCGTTCCGGACCCGGGTTCGCGGATGAACCACGTGGCCCGCTCGAGCAGCGAGCGATCCGGCGCGTCGGAATACCAGGGCGACGATGGGCTTGTGACCACCAGCATCTCGTCCTCCGCGAACGGAGTCAGCACCACTTCGTCTTCCACCACGTCGCGCCCTTCGACGATCCCGATGTCGAGATCGCGCACGGCCACCCTGTGCGCAATGGTTTGCGTGTTGGCGATGGACACGGACGGCTGGACGGCAGGATACGCCCTGCGAAACCGCGCGATCACGTGCGGCAGCACGTATTCCCCGTACGTGAGGCTCGCGCCCACGTGAACCTGTCCAGCCGGAACCTCCTGCATGTCGGCGATGAGCCGCTCCATGCGGCGGTACAGCGCGAGGATTTCCTTCGCGTGCTGGTAAACGATCGTTCCAGCCGGATTTACCTGGAGACGCCTGCGGCCGCGATCGATCAGGCGAACGCCAAGCCGTTGCTCCAGGGTCTGCACGTGCTGGCTGATGGCGGGTTGGCTGATGTGCAACTTTTCGGCCGCCCTCGTGAAGCTGTTTTCCTCGACGACTGTGACAAACACGCGCAACTGCAGATCCACGCGCCCACATCCCATCAAATAAGATCTTCTTATAGTCCAAATTAAAAAGATGTATTTCCCCTAATGCAAGTCACCTCATACCATGAAAGTTGACATGGGTGGGAGGTGACGGCATGCACATCATCCGACAGTTTGGCGTCAACTGGTTCACGACCGTCATGGGTATCGGCATTGTCGCGGCGCTGACGTACACTTCGCCTGTTCGGCTGCCGTTTCAGCACGCTGTGGGGATCTTTCTGTTCTTTTGCGTGAACGCGGTGTTCCTGTTCGCTTTCATCATGTGGATCCTGCGCTGGCTCTTGACACCTGAGGCCGCCATCGACGATTTCCGGCATCCAGGACGGGCGCTGTTCTACGGCGCGTTTGCCATGGCCATCAACGTCGTGGGCAACGATGTCTTCCTCATCGGGACGCACCTCTTGCCGAAGCAGACGGCCATCGTCATCAGCTTTGTCGTCTGGCTGGCCGGCGTTGCCGCTTCCATCTTCTCGGTCATCGTCGTGCCATATCTGCTGTTCACGGAACACAAAGTGGAACGCGATGAGACCGTGGCATCGTGGCTCATCCCGCTCGTTCCTCCCATCGTGGCCGCGGCCACCGGGACCAACCTGATCCCGTACGCGGGAGGGCCGGGCGCGCAGTTCTCCATGGCGGCTGGAATCCTGGCCCTGTTCGGCATGACCTTCTTTCTGTTCATCATGACGAGCGCCCTGGTGTATTCGCGGCTCGTGTTTCATCGCCGGCTCAGCGGCCAGGAGGCTCCGACCTTGTGGATTGAGATTGGCCCCATCGGCATGGCCATGGGCACCTTTTGCGGCATTCCGCTTAACGCGCCGCATGTGTTCGGCACCTTGGCCGGACCCTTGCGCGATCTCGGCGCCGTCTTTGCCATCGCGATGTGGGGCGTGGGCGTTTGGTGGATTCTCCTGTCTGCGCTGTACACGTTCCTTCACCTGACGCCAAAAGGTGATGGCCTGCCGTTCCATCTCGGCTGGTGGAGCTACGTCTTCCCCATCGGGAGTTTCACGAACGGTACGTATGCCCTCCATCGCCTGCTGGGTCACCCCTTTTTCGCGGTGGCGGGCGGGGTGCAGCTCGGCATCCTTTGGCTGTGCTTCGCCATCGTGATAGTGCGGACCATCCACGGCGTCGCGGCCGGTCATCTGATTCAATGGCGTCGGGATCACGCCCATCGAACGGAGCTCAAGGCGCGCCGGGCGTGATGGTCCGCCCGTCGTGCCATTTCTCCACCTCTTCCGGATCCAACAGACACTAGTCAACTTGGCAGGATAAGCAGTATAATGGTGAGAGAACTCTTAGGAATCCGCGTTGACCGGCGGCCGCTTGTGCCGACGGGTTGACGGGATTTTGTCGTGCTTTCTTCTGCGTCTTCTGCTCCGAAAGGCCCGTGGGAAGGCCCACTGGGGACTTTTTATGTTTCTGAATGGGATGGGGAGTCTGGTGCGTTCACGTGCTCCGCAATCCGGTGACGACAACGGTCTGCAACCGCGTCAGAGTGAGGACTGGCTTGTCCGCGAAGCGCCGCTCGCGGTCTTCGGTGTGGACCGCGAGAATCGCGTGAGCCTCTGGTCCCATCCAGCTGCGCGCGTGCTGGGATGGGAAGAGGACGAGATCGCGGGCCGACCCGCTCCCTTTTGGTGGGAGGAAGGCGATTTCGAGCGATATCTCGACGAGATCGAGCAACACGGCCGCGTGAATGGACGCCTGGTGAAATGGCGGACGAAGGCGGACGAAGCGCTGGAATCCGAGACGTGGGCCTGGTCGGCAGGCGGCGGGCTGGTCTTTGTGGTGACGGACCATGTCCGGGACACGGAGATGTACGCCGAGGTGGAGCAGTCGCGGAGCTTCATCGAGCGGATCGCGGACGCGGCGGATATCTGCTTGTTCGCCTACGACGCCGTGGCGAACCGGTTGATCTACGCCTCGAACGCGTGTGAGGCGATGTGCGGCTACTCGAGCGAAGAGCTGGTGAAAAATCCGCACCTGTGTGTCTCCCTGGTCCATCCTGACGATCTTCCGCAGGCGACAGAGCCCATCCGCATCGGGTCCAGCGCGCGCAGCGAATACCGAATTCGCCACCGCAAGGGGACGGAACGATGGGTGGCGGTCCACCTGTATCCGAGGTTTGGCGCGGACGGCCAAGTGATCTACCTCGAGGGGCTGGCCATGGACATCACGGATCGCAAGATCCATCAGGTGGAACTGCAGCGCCTGGCGTACACGGACGCCCTGACGCAGCTGCCCAATCGCCAGCAGTTCGAGCACGACCTGCGAGCGGCGGTGGAACAGGCGGAGCGGCGAGGGGAAAAGCTCGCGGTGTTTCTCCTCGACTTCGATGGATTCAAGTATGTGAACGACACGTTCGGACACCAATTCGGAGACGCGACCCTCAAGGCCATCGCGGAGCGATTGCGCGAGACCTTGAAGGGCAGGGCCTTGGTCTACCGCATGGGCGGAGACGAATTCACGGTGATTCAGCGCGGAATCGCGGGGGAGACGGACGTCCGAGATACGGCTGCGCGCTGCCTGGATGCGTTCCGCGAGCCGCTGAAGGTCATGGGAGAGGCGGTGCCGATGGGCATCAGCATCGGCGCGGCCATGTATCCCGATCACAGTCGGGACGTCGATACACTGCTCCGCTACGCGGACATCTCCATGTATGCGGCCAAAGAGCAGGGGGGCCATCGGCTGTGTCTCTACAGCGAGAGCGGGGACAGCGCCATCCATAACCGGCTCTTGCTGCACAACGCCCTCGTGAAGGCGTTTGATCGCGGCGAGTTTTCGCTCGACTATCAGCCCATCTTCGACGTGCGCCGAGGCGTTTGGGTGGGCGCCGAAGCGCTTTTGCGCTGGCATTCTCCTGAACTTGGAACCGTGCCGCCCGCCATCTTTGTGCCGTTTGCCGAACAGTGGGGGCTGATGCAGGAAATCGGCGCGTGGGTGCTTCATCAAGCCTGTCGCACCGCGTCGCATTGGCAGCGGCGGAATCTCGACCTGCGCGTCTCCGTGAACGTGTCGCTTTCGCAGATCACCGATCCGCGCTTCCTCGACGGCGTCGTATACGCCTTGCGGCAAGCCCAGTTGCCGCCGGATCGCTTGGAGCTGGAAATTCACGCGAACCTGCTCGGTCAGTATGCGGATCTCGTCGGCGATCTCGCCCAAGAGCTCGACCGAATCGGCGTGGCCATCGCCATCGACGACTTCGGCCACGGAGAGGCGGTGCTCGCCGCGCTTACGGCCGGATCGTACGCCGCCATCAAGCTGCATCCGTCGCTGTTGCCGCTTGCGCCGGAAGGCGAACGCAAGGAGCGCTTGATGGCCGGCGTGGTCCGCCTCGCGCACGATCTCGGCATGCGCGCGATTGCGGAGGGCGTGGAGCGGCGCGAGCAGGAGATGCTGCTCGCGCGCACGGGATGCGACGAGATGCAGGGGTTCTGGAAGGCGCGCCCGGCGTCCGCCGAGGATCTCGCGCATTGGAGCAGGCAGCTCGCTTCCGAACAAGGGGATACCGTGTAGGCGTCCTTCAAAAGTTGGGGTTCCTCGATCGAAAACCGGACCACATTTGTTTCGCGGCTTGCCGCAGTTCCTGCGGCACCAGGGCCAGCCGGCGCTCGGAATCTCCGTAGCCAATTTCGCTGGCGCCCGCCTCCAGTTTCTCGAACACGCCGTCTGCGAACGCGTCGAGCGGCACCCCGAACGTGTGCAGGCCGGGGCCGCCGAGATCGGTGTTCACGGCGGGCGGCGCAATTTCAATGACCTCCACCGGCGTGCCCTCAAGCTGCAGGCGAAGTGATTCGGTGAACGAGCGCAGGGCTGCCTTGGTGGCGCTGTACACGGGCGCCCACGCCGCCGGCGCCAGGGCAAGGCCCGATGTCACGTTGATGATCGCGGCGCGCGGCTGCTCGAGCAGGTGCGGCAGTGAGGCCAAGGTGAGGTGCACCGGCGCGTCGAAATTGATGGCGATCTCGCGCTCGTAATGCTCCCAAGGCTCGTTGGCGCGCCGGACGTTCACGTGTTGTTGGATGCCCGCGTTGTTCACGAGCACATTCCAGTCCGGGTAGGTCTCCTTCATGTAGGCCAGAAGCTGCGCCCTTTCCTCCGGCCGCATGACGTCGCAGCGAACGGTGATGAGATCCGGGTGCGCGGCCTTCGCCTCGTCCAGTTTGTCCTGACGGCGTCCGCAGACCACCACGCGATTGCCGCGCGCGAGAAACCGCACGGCCAGCGCAAGTCCAATGCCCGTCGATCCGCCCGTCACAAGAATCGTGTTGCCGTTCCACTTCACGTCCGTTCACTCCCAACGCCGTTCCATCTCAAGGTCATGATTCTGCATCGAGGGTCATTTTGGTCAGCAGGTACAGGAGTTGCATGCCTCCGATGAGGCCCAGGCCCAAGAATATCATGAGCGCGATCTTCGAGCCAAAAAGCCCGGTCAGGATGGCGCCGCCCATCGTGCAGATGGTGAATAGGCCCACGCCGAGCACAGTGTACAGGGTCACGGGGCCAGCGCGCCCGGAATCTGTCCGCGTTCTCGAAAACCCTGTGGACCGCCAGGCCGTGCGGAGCAGGGAGCGCTCCTGTCCGGGAGGGGACTGCGATGATGCGGACGGCCGCGGCTCCTCCGCAGGTGCGGAGGCCGCCTCTCGATAAGTTCCTTCAAAATCGAGCAGGAGATCATAGCGTCGGCGCGCTTCCGGCTCCGACAACGTCCGGTAGGCGTCCTGCACGCGCCGAAAATGGCGTTCGGCCATGGCGCGATCGCGGCCGTCGTGCACGTCTGGATGCCAGTGTTTCGCCGCTCTGCGATAGGCCGCTTTGATCTGAGGCAACGTGGCGTTGCGCGGCACGCCGAGAATTTCGTAATGGGTGAGGGCCAACGGGGCCTTGCACTTGCCGCAGCGGCAAAAGAAGCCGTGATCCAGGCGAATGCGGTTCACCGCCCGGCAGGACGCGCATTGCTTCATGACGATCCATTCGCTCACGCGGAGCCCACGCCTTTCGCCAAAAGAATGGCATTCTGCGCCCATTGTATCATGCTTTGTACACAGAACTGAAACAATTTCCACGCCAGGCGCTTGACTCATACACCTAAATAGGTTAAATATACATAGTGGTTAAAAGGTCTAATGTCTAAAATGATCTCGGCCCAGGAAGGTGGCGCTGAGATCGAAAAGAGACCAGAGGAGGAGATGTACAGCATGAGCGCAAATGCCAACCCCACGCCGAACAATTCCGGCACCACGTTCCGCAGGATGATCCTGGTGAACCTGATCATCCTCATCGTGCTCATCGCAGCCGCCATCACGGGCTACTACTTCTACAACCAGTCCACATTGTATCTGAAGACCGACGACGCTCAGGTCGCCGGAACGCAGATCGTTGTGTCCGCTCCGGCGAGCGGCAAGCTTGTCAACTGGCAGGGCACCAACGGCTCGACGTTCAGCGCGGGCGATGAGATTGGCGAGATTCAGACGCAGGTCGGCAACAAGACGGTCGACGTGCCGATTGACATGCCGGCGAACGGCACCATTGCGCAGAATAGCGCCATCAACAACGAGTTTGTTGCCGCTGGCACGCCGCTCGCGTACGCGTACGACATGAGCCACCTGTACATTGTGGCGAACATCAAGGAGACGCAGCTGCAGAACGTCAAGGTGGGCGATCAGGTCGACGTCTGGGTCGCCGGTAAGGCCGGGTCCATCAGCGGCACCGTGACGCAGATTGGCGACGCCACCGCGAGCACGTTCTCTCTGCTTCCGAATCAGAGCACCACGGCGGATTACACGCCGGTCACGCAAGTGGTTCCCGTGCAGATTTCAATTGGCACAACAGCGGGCAGCGGCCTGGTTCCTGGCATGAGCGCGACGGTTCGCATCCACAAGTAAGAGGTGAGGCTTATGTCGAACGATTCGCTGCAACCGACCGCGGGCCAAGCGGTCGTGCCGGCCTCGCCCAACGCGCCGAGTCACGCGTCAAGCGGTGAGGCGGCGCATGGACATCCGCACCGAGCGTCCATCATGATTGTGATGATCTTCGGTGCCTTTATCGCGATCTTGAATCAGACGTTGCTCAACGTGGCCCTGCCGCACCTGATGTCGGCGTTCAACGTCGATGCCAACACGGTGCAGTGGCTCTCGACGGCGTATATGCTGACCAACGGCGTGCTCATCCCCATCACGGCGTTCCTGATGGGCACGTTTACGACGCGACAACTGTTCATCTCCGCCATGTCGCTGTTTCTCATTGGTTCGTTTCTCTGCGCCATTGCGCCGAGCTTTGGCGTGATGGTGTTTGGGCGAATCGTGCAAGCGTCCGGATCGGCGGTCATGATGCCGCTGCTCATGACGGTGATTCTCGAGCTGTTCCCGGCCAACCAGCGCGGGCGCGCCATGGGCACCATGGCTATCGCCATGTTCTTCGCGCCGGCCGTCGGCCCGACCCTGTCCGGGTGGATTGTGACCAACTGGTCGTGGCGCTGGTTGTTCTGGGTCGTCATTCCGCTCGCGTTCATCGACATCGTGATGGCCGTCGCCGTGCTGCGCAACGTGGCGAAGCCGGTCCGGCCGAAGCTCGACGTTCCGGGCTTCTTGCTCTCCATCGTTGGGTTCGTGTGCCTGCTCTACGGCCTGAGCGAAGCCGGGAGCAAGGGATGGGGCGACACCACTGTCGAGATCTCGCTCATTGTCGGCGGCGTCTTCCTGGTGTTCTTCATCCTGCGCGAACTGACGGCCAAGGAGCCGATGCTCGATCTTCGCGTGTTCAAGTACGACATCTTCACGATGACCACCATCGTCGGATGCATTGTGAACATGGCGATGTTCGGCGCGATGATCCTGATGCCCAT
The DNA here is from genome assembly GCF_017329605.1 of Alicyclobacillus fructus. Taxonomy (GTDB): domain Bacteria; phylum Bacillota; class Bacilli; order Alicyclobacillales; family Alicyclobacillaceae; genus Alicyclobacillus; species Alicyclobacillus fructus. The sequence continues at coordinate 48,259 of NZ_JAFMTY010000011.1, read as the reverse complement.
CTATCTTCAGGACATCCGAGGCTACACGGCGCTTCAGTCCGGCCTCATGATGTTGCCGGGCGCCCTGCTCATGGGTATCATGTCGCCCATCTCGGGCGCCATCTTCGATCGCGTCGGCGCTCGTCCGCTCGCGGTCCTGGGCCTCGCCATCACGACGGTGACGACGTGGGAGTTCACGAAGTTAAATGCTCAGACGGGTTATGGCCACATCATGCTGTTGTACACGCTGCGGATGTTCGGCATGTCCATGCTCGCGATGACGGTGCAGACGGCGGGCCTGAACCAACTTCCGCGGCACCTGTACCGGCACGGCACGTCGGCCGCCAACACGGCCCGAACGGTGGCTTCGTCGGTTGGCACCGCGGTCCTCGTGACCATCATGACGGATCGCACGAAGGTGCACTATGCCAACTTCCAGAACACCGTGACGTTGAACAATCACTACATCGCGACGATGTACCAGACCATGGTGGAGTCCTTCATGGTGAAGCTCCACAGCACCATGCAGGCGGCGCAGGAGTTGGCGCGGTACGCCTTGTACGGGATGGCGGAGCAGCAGAGCACCATCATGGGCATCAACGACGCGTTCTGGTGGGCGACGTGGGGAAGCTTTCTCGCGTTTGTCCTGGCGTTCTTCATTCGCCGGGCTAAGCCTGTCGCCGCCGCGGCTGGCGCGGGTGGCGCCGTGACGGTGGCGCGGGCGCAGGCGGAAGCGGCTCCGGCGTCTCAACCCGCAGCTCTCCACGAGGGAACGGCGCACGAGGAAGGCGCCGTGGAACACGCGTTGGAACACGATATCCAGATTGCGGACAGCGTTGCCGAGGTGGAGGAAGTCGTGGATGCGGAGCCCGAAGCTGGGGGCGCCGGAGAGTCCGCGGAGGCGTCCGAACCGCCAAATGAGGAAGAAACGGACACCGATTCGTCCACGGACATCGAGGACGAACCGCAACCCGTGAAGTGAAGAACGTAGAGAGCCGCAAGGATCACCATCCCTTGCGGCTCTCGCTGTGTTTACGCCGCGCCGAGCGCGGATTTGAGGATGATGCTTGTCATCACGGACAAAACCAAGATGGTGGATGTTGCCACCGAGCGAACGCGGGCCTCATGAGGTAAACCGTACCGTCGCGAGAACTGACGTCGCATGAGAGAGCCGAACGCGATGGATAAGGTTGCGACAAACGCGGTGACAACGGTGGCCTCCAGTATGGAGCTCCAAAGATGGAAGCGATGGGGGCGGGCTTCAGGCGAGGCCGAGGCGGACAGCGTGGACTCCGCATGCATCGCGGACAGGCCGCTGATGAGGATATAGGCCAGCAGGAACGGAAGCACCCATCGAAGCGCCTTGGCGAACGATGTGAGCCCAAACCGCATCCCGGCTCGCCACAGAGGATACCCGTCTAAACGTAGGTGCTCGATCTCGTCCGAACGTTCATGGAGAGATGATGACAGAAAAAAGATGGAGATTCCGGACAACAGTCCTGATAGGATAGGCGCGATGGGGGATACCTGTCTCCCCGCGAGAAGTGCAGCGTGCAGGAAACCCACGGCTTGCCTCCCGATGCTGGATGGAACCATTCTACCGCATTTGGCGTGCGGCGGCGAAGATGTGATTTTGGCGGGCGACTTGGGGTACAATAAAAGTGCTTATGCGTCGTATTCTGCTTACGAAAGTATAGAGATGAGAGTGGAGGGAATGCACATGGCGGTCACTACGGAAAAGGGGTTGCTCGCGGCCATTCGCGATCGCCGGTCGATTCACACGGTGGGTAAGACATCCCCCTTAACCGACGCGGAACTGGAGCAAGTGCTCGCAGACATCGTGAAACACATGCCGTCTGCGTACAATTCGCAGTCGACGCGGCTCGTGCTCCTGTTGGGCCAGTCGCACGAGAAGCTGTGGAACCTGATTGAAGACGTCATGCGCGCGGTGGTCGCTCCAGAGCAGTTTGAAGCCGTTTCCACTCGGCTCGCCGGATTCCGGAGCGGCTACGGCACGGTGCTCTTCTTCGAAGATCAGGCCGTGATCGAGTCGTTCCAGCAAAAGTTCCCGGGCAATCAGGACAAGTTCCCCGTCTGGGCCGAGCACACCAACGCCATGCACCAGTACGCGGTGTGGATTGTGCTCGAGGCGTACGGGTATGGGGCCAGTTTGCAGCACTACAACGTGGCCGAGGATCGCGTGAAGGCCGAATGGAAGCTGCCGGAGACGTGGCGGCTCGTGGCGCAAATGCCCTTCGGATCGCCGGAGAGTGCCCCGCGCGAGAAGCAGGTGCAGCCCATCGAGGACCGTTTTAAGGTGTTCAAATAAGGCAGATGACCCCCGCAGGCCGGGCTGCCCGCGGGGGTCGCTGTTTTCAGCGCGATCGCAGCCACACCCGCATCTCGCCGAGGCCGCGGTTGCCCCAGAGGAAGTAGGGAATGGCGCGGATGTTCACCCTGTGCTCCTGCTTCGCCTCGGGAGACACCGGCCGGTACAGCGATCCGTCCGCGAAGGCCTGGTCGTCTCGCCTGTATCCCTCGAATTCAAGCGCCACCACGTCCACGCCTTCAATATGGCACGGGACCTCCGCGAAGGGCGCGTCGAGGTCGACGGATAGCGCGGCGAGATTGCGGCCGTTGTCGGCCTCTTCGACGCAGTAGACGAGCGGGCCGCGTTCAATGGCCGCCATGCCGTTTGTAGCTCGCAGCTCGGGGTGGCTGACCACAAACCGCGCCGCCAAGGGAAGATGGAACGCCACCTCGTCCCCGTCTGCGAATTCGCGCTCGATCACGGCGTACCCATCTTCCACACGCACTTCCTCGGGGGAAAGGGTCCGCCCATTCACCCGGATGACCGGTTCGCCCGCGCACCAAGCCGGAATGCGCACGGCGAGCGCGAAGCGCCGGGGGCCCTCGGCCGCGGACACGCGAAGCGAGGTCTCGCCGCGCCACGGCAACGCCGACTCCTGCGACACCCTCACGCGTGCGCCTTCAAGCTCCCACTCCACATCGCTGCCGATATGAAGATGCACGTACAGGGTCCGCCGATCCTCGCGCCACGTGTAAATGAAATCCCCCAGGCTCATCAAGAGCCGCGCCACGTTCGGCGGGCAGCAGGCACAGCCAAACCACGCTTGGCGCGTAGGCCGGACATGCTTGCGGTCCGGGTTTTCCTCATTGGCGCGCGGCCACACCTCCAGGGGATTCACATAGCAGTAGTGCTTGCCGTCCTGCGCCATGCTGCCGATCACGGCGTTATAAAGGGCGCGCTCCACGACGTCCGCGTATTCGGCCTTCGGCGACAGCTCGAGCATGCGTTTGGCGAAGAAGATGAGGCCCACCGAGGCGCATGTCTCCGCATACGCCGTCTCGTTGGGGAGATCGTAGTCAAACGTGAACGCCTCCCCTTGATGCGTGGAGCCGATGGCCCCGATGATATACATCTGCCGGCGCGTCACGTCTTCCCACAGCCGCTCGCAGGCCTTTCGCAGCGACTCGTCGCCCGTCAGCCGGGCGACGTCCGCCATCGCGGTGTACATGTACATTGCTCGCACCGCGTGTCCCACCGCGACGTCCTGCTCGCGCACCGGCTTGTGCGCCTGATGATAGGCGAGATCGGGCTCTTTCATCCAAGGCCACCAGAAGGATTGGAGGCCCCGCCGTTCCCACTCCTCGAGGAAGAAATTCGGTTCGGTGCCGCGGGCGTCGAGGAAGTAGCGGGCGAGATCGAGGTAACGCTGCTCTCCGGTTGCGTGGTACAGCTTCACCAGCGCCAGTTCGATTTCCTGATGGCCGTCGTAGCCGTGAATTTGGCCCTCGTTCGGTCCAAACGTGTCGGCGATGAGATCCGCGAATCGGCACATGGCGTCAAGCAACTTGCGCTTGCCGGTGGCCTCGTAGTAGCTCACGGCCGCCTCGATCATGTGCCCCGCGCAGTAGAGTTCGTGGCAATCCATGAGGTTGGTGAACCGCTTGCCCGGCTCCTTGATGGTGAAATACGTGTTGAGGTAGCCGTCGGGCTGCTGCGCGGCGACGACGAGATCGATCACGTCATCCGCCAGCTTCTCGAGCGCCGCATCGCGTTTCGATTTCAATGCGTGGCCGACGGCTTCGAGCCATTTGGCCACGTCGCTGTCCTGAAACACCATGCCTGTGAATTCGCCCTGCTCGATTCCGGCGGCGATGCGGAAGTTGCGAATGGCGCCGCTCGGCTCCACGCCCGGGACGCGATCGTTCAGAATCTCGTACTGATACGGAAGCACCACCTCGCGCACGAGGTCCTGATAACGAGACCAGAAGGCGGAGTTCAGTTGTACGGATAAAATGATGGCATGTTGAGCGGCCCGAGAGTTCACCAGCACACGCCCCTTCACAAGGATGTATCCGCTTTCTGTTGTGTCGGCAGACTTGTACGTATGAGTTCATCTTACACGCACGGGGCGATTCTGCATAGGGGATAAGGATGCTCTCTTGATAGCGCGCTGTGCAAGACGCGAAGGGGAAGGGGCAACTGACGAGAGCGAACATGTGCAGAGCGCGCCGATGTCCCAGGGGATCGGTCACGTACCCGCTCACGAGGGCGGAAAACATCTGGGTCTGGAGGTTCATCGTCGTAACCCAGCGGAGCTCCGCGCTCCTTATCCGAGTTGCCACATGTACACGGATGCGTATGTGGTATACATGTTGTAGGGGATCACGAAAAGGGGTTCTGCGATCACGCCAGCGCGACCGTTGGATGAGATGTATTCGGCAAAGTGGGCGCCCCATTCAGCGGTGGTAAGCCTCAAGAGAAGCTCCACTTGGGCACGAATACGACTTCGTCTCAAGACAGTGCTGTAGACGATTCTATCGTAGGGCGTCCTTGATAGACCCATCATTTTTCTGAGAAACGGTGATGGATGTATGGCTTCTCCGGCCAAATACGTGGCAGTGAAAGAACAGATTCGGGAATGGATCCGCACGGGCAAGGTGAAGCCTGGGCAGAAGATCTACTCGGAAAACGAGCTCATGAAGATGTTTCGCGTCAGCCGGCATACCATCCGGCAGGCGGTGGGGGACCTGGTGCACGAGGGGCTTCTGTACCGGGAACAGGGCGCGGGGACGTTCTGCGCCTTTCCGCAGGAAGAGCGGCCGGGGGAGAGCCAAGAAGCGCGCAGGTACATCGGTGTCATCACGACGTACATTTCGGACTACATCTTTCCGACCATCATTCGCGGCATCGAGTCCTATGTGACGAACAAGGGGTATTCGCTGATTCTCGCGTGCACGTACAACAACCTGACGAAAGAGGCGCAGTGTCTGGAGTCGATGCTGCAACGGCCTATCGCGGGGCTGATCATCGAGCCGACAGAGTCGAGCACATACAATCCGAACATCCGGTACTATCTGGAGCTGGAGCAACGGAAGATTCCGTATGTGATGATCAACCAGTACTATCCGCAGCTGGACCCGCCGCACATCATCATGGACGACCGAAAGGGCGGATGGATGGCGACCCAGCATCTGCTGGAGCTTGGGCATCGGAAGTTGATGGGGATTTTCAAGACGGACGACCTGCAGGGTGTGTACCGGATGCAGGGGTTTATGGACGCATGTCGGGAAGCGGGGGTCACCGTCCGGCCGGAGTGGTTGGTGACGTATCGGACGGAGGACTTGGATGAGGAAGTGGTGCGGCGCGTGCGGGCGGAACTGGAGGGCGAAAAGGAGCGGCCGACGGGGATGGTGTGCTACAACGACCAGTTGGCCGTGAAGGTGATGGATGTGCTGCGGGATCTGAGCATCCGAGTGCCGGAGGAGATGTCGCTGGTGGGGTACGACGACTCGTACCTGGCGGAGGCGACGGAGATTAAGTTGACGACGGTGGAGCACCCGAAGACGCAGATGGGGCTAGACGCGGCGAAGTGGGTGATGCGTGCCATCGAGCGCGGAAGGCGGGACGGGGAGGACCCTGCCTCCATCGTCTATGAGCCGAAGCTCATTGTGCGCTCTTCCACGGCGCCCATCGCTGATCCCTCCCATGTGTCTCCTTGACCTGTTGGGAATGTTGTTCGGACAAATAAGGATGGGGCTTGAAGCTCGAGCCTCATCTGTGATAGGATTCAGACGTGAATTCGGTTTCATCCGGTTCTCTGGGTACTCTTAAAAGAACTTGTACGGATATGCGTACAAGAGGCAGGGGGTGATGTGCATGGCACAAGTGTTGCTGGAAGCTCGCGGAATTCGCAAGGTGTTTCCGGGTACAGTGGCCTTGGACAACGTTTCGTTCGAGCTCAGGCAAGGTGAGATTCACGCCCTTATGGGGGAGAACGGCGCGGGAAAGTCCACGTTCTTGAAGATTGTGACGGGCGCACTTCACCCAGATCAAGGTGAAATATTCCTGAACGGAAAGCCTGTTCGACTGCAGTCACCTGTGGACGCCCGGCGGATGGGTGTCGCAATTGTCCACCAGGAACTTAGCTTATTCCCGGACATCTCGGTCATGGAAAACATCCTGGTAGGTCAGGCGCCCTCGAAGATGGGATTTATGAGGACTCGGAAAATGCAAGAGATCTCCCGAGCCTATCTCGAGAGATTTCATGTGAACTTTTCTCCTACCGAGATCGTCAAGAACCTTAGTGTATCCCAGCAGCAGATTGTGGAAATTGTGAAAGCGCTTGTGACCGATGCGGACGTTTACATCTTTGACGAGCCGACGTCCGCGCTCAGTGTGGAAGACGCCGCGAGGCTGTTCGACGTCCTGAAAGACCTCAAGGCGCAAGGGAAAGGCATCATTTATGTGAGCCATAAATTCGACGAAATTTTTCGGCTGTCCGATCGGATCACGGTTCTTCGGGACGGTTCTCTCATCGGTACGGTTGAGGCAGCAAAGACCGATGCCGATGAAGTGATCCGGATGATGGTCGGACGTTCGCTGGAACGCATCTACCCGGAGAAAGGAACGCCGTCTCGGCAAACGCTGTTGAAGGTCGATAACCTGAACGCTGGGTCCAAGTGCAGAAATGTGTCATTTGATCTCCGTAGAGGCGAGATCCTGGGCGTCTTTGGACTTGTCGGCTCCGGGCGAACAGAAATCATGCGTGCGCTGTCAGGAGTGGAGCCGAGAACGTCGGGTGACATTTTCCTCGACGGTGAGAAGGTGCGCATTCAGACGGTGCAGGACGCCATGAGCCATGGCTTGTACTACCTGACTGAGGATCGCAAGGAACAAGGATTATTTTTGAAAATGTCGATCCGAGATAACGTGGCGGTCACCCATCTCGACGCCCTTTCGAAACGCGGGTTTTTGCTGCGCAATCGCGCTCGGGAGTTGGCTTCCACGGTGATGCGCGATCTGCGGGTAAAAGCCAAAGATGATGATCAATTGGTCGGAAGCTTGAGCGGCGGAAACCAACAAAAGGTGATGATCGGCAAATGGATCTCGCGCAATCCCCGAGTCCTGATTCTGGACGAGCCTACTCGCGGAATTGATGTAGGGGCGAAGGCCGAGATTCACCAATTGCTCCGAAAACTGGCCAATGACGGGATCGGCGTGATTGTTATCTCCTCTGAACTTCCGGAGATCGTGGGGTTAAGCGACCGCGTACTCGTGGTGCACAACGGGACCGTTGCGGGTGTACTGGACGGATCTCAGCTGAACGACGAGACCATTATGGAATACGCATCTGGGCTGCATTCGAAAGCTGTAGCGGGGTGAGATCATGCAACCGGTGGATACCTCTCCAGCAAGTCTAGACCACAGTCGTGAAACGTGGCTCCGAAAAGTCTCTCGCATCAGGGAACTCACCATCGTTGTGGTCATTGTTGCGCTATGTGTCATTTTGTCTTTCATGTCGTCCTCATTCCTCAGCGTAGACAACATCGTCACCACGATTCTGAGCATCGTGATGACGGCCATTGTCTCGGTAGGAATGACGGTCGCGCTTGTCTCCGGAGGCTTCGACCTGTCCGTAGGATCTGTCATGTCGATGGCAGGTGTCGTGACAGGGGCTCTCGCGCTCGACGGCATGAACGTGTGGATTGCGGCGTTGTTGGGACTCCTTGCGAGCCTATGTTCGGGGCTCATCACGGGGTTGTTTATCGGGAAGGTCAAGATCAATCCCTTCATTATGACGCTGGGTATGCAGGGTGTGGTGCAAGGTGTGGCCTATGTGGTGACCCAAGGCGCGCCCTTGTCCGTCACCGGAGTTCCAAAGTCGTTCTTATACCTGGGGCAGGGAAATTTGCTTGGAATCCCGGTGCTCATCTGGATTCTGGCGGTCGTTGTCATTGTCTCCGACCTCATCATGAGGCGCGCGGTTGTTGCGCGGAAAGTCTACTACATTGGCAGCAACGAAGCTGCGGCCTACCTTTCCGGAATACGCGTCTCAAAAGTGAAAGTCTGGATCTATATCTTCACCGCTCTCTTGGCTGGCCTGGCAGGCATTCTGACCCTGTCCCGCTTCAGCGTTGCTGCCCCAACCGCAGGACAGGGCATGGAACTTCAAGCCATTGCAGCATGCATCATCGGTGGCGCGAGTTTGACGGGAGGTGAGGGAACCGTCCTCGGGGCCCTGCTCGGCAGTGTCCTCGTGGGAATTGTGAACGACGCATTGGTCCTGCTGAACGTTTCGGTGTATTGGCAAAGCCTTGTCACTGGGTTCGTGTTGATTGCCGCCGTCACATTGGACGTGCTCACGCATCGAAAGAAAACCACGTGAATCCGAAGCACGGAGGGGGTACAATGGTGAAACGATTGGACTGGAAGAAAGGAAAGAAGTATCTCGCAGCAGCAGCCGCGGCCGCATCGGTGGCGCTCGCGGTCACGGGGTGTTCGACCAATGGAGGGACATCCAACTCGGGAGGAACCTCGAGTTCAAGTGGCGGCACCTCGGCATTTCAGGGTTCCTCCAATGAAACGTACTACATGGTGACGTTCCTTTCCGGGATCGAGTACTGGAAAGGCTGTTTCGCTGGCATGCAAGCGGCGGCCAAAGACCTGGGGGTAAAGGTGGTGTTTACCGGGGCGCCGCAGTACGACATTAACCAAGAAGTCACCACGATGCAGCAGGTCATTGCGAAGCACCCGGCAGGTATCTTGGTGACCTCCATCAACGCTCAGGCCATGACGCCGGTGATCAACCAGGCGATTTCCGCCGGCATTCCGGTGATCAGCTTCGACTCGGACGCGCCTCAGAGCAAACGGTATGCGTACCTGGGCACAAGCAATATTGAAGCTGGGCAGAAGGCAGCAGATTATCTCGGGCAAGCCCTCGGCGGTCATGGAGAAGTCGCTGTGATCACCACGCCAGGGGAACTCAACCTCGATCAGCGCGTGCAAGGCTTTAAAGAGGAAATGGCCGCAAAATACCCAGGCATCAAAGTGGTTGCGGTTCAAAACGGGAACTCTGATCAGATCAAGACCGCCCAGGTGACATCTGCGTTGTTGCAAACGTACCCCAACCTGGCAGGAATTTTCTGTACTGAGGCGGATGAAGGAACTGGCGCGGCCACGGCGGTGCAGGAGGCCGGAAAGACGGGCAAGGTCAAGATTGTCTCGTTTGACACGGATAAAGCCACGCTGAACGCCATTAAGAGCGGTGAAATCACTGCCACGGTTGCACAAGGGACGTGGAATATGGGCTTCTGGGGCCTCATGGACCTTTTCGTCATTCATCATAACCTTGTTCATCCCGTGGCGAACTGGCAACAGTCCAACGTTGATCCCGTTCCGCCCGAGGTCGATACAGGCGTGACGATCGTGACGAAGGACAACGTGAATGCATACCTTCAGCAATAAAGCGTGAAAACGGCTGGAATGATAAGGGGTGCCCTTCCGGCATCCCTTTTTTGTAGGGGGGGTGACATATGCAGGGGGGCGGGAAAGCGAAATACGTGGCAGTGAAAGAACAGATTCGGGAATGGATCCGCACGGGTAAGGTGAAGCCTGGGCAGAAGATCTACTCGGAAAACGAGCTCATGAAGATGTTTCGCGTCAGCCGGCATACCATCCGGCAGGCGGTGGGGGACCTGGTGCACGAGGGGCTTCTGTACCGGGAACAGGGCGCGGGGACGTTCTGCGCCTTTCCGCAGGAAGAGCGGCCGGGGGAGAGCCAAGAGGCGCGCAGGTACATCGGTGTCATCACGACGTACATTTCGGACTACATCTTTCCGACCATCATTCGCGGCATCGAGTCCTATGTGACGAACAAGGGGTATTCGCTGATTCTCGCGTGCACGTACAACAACCTGACGAAAGAGGCGCAGTGCCTGGAGTCGATGCTACAGCGGCCTATCGCGGGGCTGATCATCGAGCCGACAGAGTCGAGCACATACAATCCGAACATCCGGTACTATCTGGAGCTGGAGCAACGGAAGATTCCGTATGTGATGATCAACCAGTACTATCCGCAGCTGGACCCGCCGCACATCATCATGGACGACCGAAAGGGCGGATGGATGGCGACCCAGCATCTGCTGGAGCTTGGGCATCGGAAGCTGATGGGGATTTTCAAGACGGACGACCTGCAGGGTGTGTACCGGATGCAGGGGTTTATGGACGCATGTCGGGAAGCGGGGGTCACCGTCCGGCCGGAGTGGCTGGTGACGTATCGGACGGAGGACTTGGATGAGGAAGTGGTGCGGCGCGTGCGGGCGGAACTGGAGGGCGAAAAGGAGCGGCCGACGGGGATGGTGTGCTACAACGACCAGTTGGCGGTGAAGGTGATGGATGTGCTGCGGGACCTGAGCATCCGAGTGCCGGAGGAGATGTCGCTGGTGGGGTACGACGACTCGTACCTGGCGGAGGCGACGGAGATTAAGTTGACGACGGTGGAGCACCCGAAGACGCAGATGGGGCTGGACGCGGCGAAGTGGGTGATGCGTGCCATCGAGCGCGGAAGGCGGGACGGGGAGGACCCTGCCTCCATCGTCTATGAGCCGAAGCTCATTGTGCGCTCTTCCACGGCGCCCATCGCCGTCAACACCGCCCTGTGAAAACGACATCGCGATTGTCCAAAAGGCTGGCCGATAGGCCGGTCTTTTTCGTGTCCTGAATGCATGAAAGCGGATTGACAAACCCAAGAAACCGCTTTATTCTACAAGTTGTACGTACATCAATGAGTAGATTCGTTCATTGTCCGGACAATCCATTTGCGGCCGACGTCGCGCCTGAGCTTACGCCGAGGAGGTCGAACCATGGCAACCCCTTTGCAGGAACGCGGTTCTCGCTCGTACGCAGTGACCATTTCGCTTGCAGCCGCACTGGGAGGTCTCCTGTACGGCTATGATACCGCCGTCATCTCCGGTGCGATTGGCTTTCTGAAAACGCTCTACGGGCTCTCGCCTTTCATGCAAGGTCTGGTCATCTCCAGCATCATGATTGGCGGCGTCATCGGCGTTGCGGTATCCGGGTTTTTGAGCGATCGCGTCGGGCGGCGGAAGGTGTTGATGACGGCCGCCGTTCTCTTCGCCATTGCCGCCCTCGTGTCAGCGGTTTCGCACGACGTCGTGACCCTTGTGTTGGCGCGCATTGTGGGTGGACTTGGGATCGGCATGGGATCCGCGCTGTCCGTCACCTACATTTCTGAGTGCGCTCCTGCGACGATTCGCGGTGCGCTGTCGTCTCTCTACCAGCTGCTCACCATCATCGGTATCTTTCTCACCTATCTGACCAACTTCCTCATTCAGCGCTCTGGCTCCTTGAACTGGGACGTGCATACAGGTTGGCGCTGGATGCTGGGGCTCGGCGCGGTGCCGGCTGCCATCTTCTTTTTCGTGCTGCTCTTTGCGCCTGAGAGTCCGCGTTGGTTGACCAAGGCGGGCCGAAGCGATGAAGCGCTTCGTATTCTCGCGCGCATCAACGGACGTGAAATTGCCGTTCATGAACTCGAGGCCATTCGACGGTCTCTCGACAGCGAAAGCGCTGCAAGCGTCCGCGATTTGTTCAAGCCGGGATGGCGGAAAGCGCTCGCTGTGGGAATTCTGCTTGCTCTGTTCAACCAAATCATTGGCATGAACGCCGTCACCTACTACGGCCCTGAAATCTTCCGCATGGTTGGGTTCAGTCTGAACTCGGACTTTGAGATCCAGGCCTTCTTTGGCGCGATGTGGGTCGTGTTCACCGTCGTGGCCGTGGTTCTGATCGATCGCGTCGGGCGGAAGCCGCTCATGATCGTGGGGTCAGCGCTCATGGCCATCTTCATGGCGCTGATGGGACTGACGTTCTACCTGCACTTGCACAACGGGTTCTGGCTTGTGCTGTTCATCATGGGCTTCACGGCGGCGTTCAGCGTGTCGATGGGGCCCATCCCCTGGATCATGATTCCAGAAATCTTTCCGAATCACCTGCGGGCTCGCGCAGCGGGTGTCACCACGGTATTCCTGTGGGGCGCCAACTGGGCCATCGGTCAGTTCACGCCGGTGCTGTTGAACAACATCGGTGGTGCGTATACGTTCTGGATGTTTGCGGTCATCAACATCCTGGGCGTGATCTTTGTCAGCGCTCTGGTGCCCGAGACGAAAAACAAGTCTCTTGAGGAAATCGAGCGGATTTGGACGGGAACTGAACGTCGCTCAGCATCGCACGATCCGGATGCCGGTCGAGCGTCGAAGCACGCCAGGTTTTTACCGTAACTTGTCCGAATAACTCATTGTGCTCTATCGTCCTTGTAAGTACAATTGAGGTGATGTCTGCGGTTCCACCCTTTGAATGCGCGAAGGAAATGTGGGGATGGATATGGGCAAGTATTCGATAGGCGTGGACTACGGAACGCAGTCCGGACGCGCCGTGTTGGTGGAGATTGGGACGGGGCGCGAAATTGCCACAGCCGTCAAACCGTACACGCACGGGGTCATGGACGAGTATCTGCCAGACGGTGTGACCCGTCTGGAACCCGACTGGGCGCTGCAACACCCGCGCGATTACCTCGAGGTGCTGGAGGTGACCATTCCGCAACTCCTTCGGGATTCCGGTGTGCGCCCAGAAGACGTGATTGGCATCGGAATTGACTTCACGTCTTGCACCATGTTGCCCATACGGGCGGATGGCACCCCGCTCTGCTTGGAGGCTCGCTACGAGCGGCATCCGCACGCGTATGTGAAGCTCTGGAAGCACCACGCGGCGCAGGACGAGGCCAACAAGCTGAACGAGATCGCCCGGGAGCGCGGAGAAGCGTTCTTGGCGCGCTATGGCGGCAAGATCTCGTCAGAATGGATGATCCCGAAGATCTGGCAAATTCTCAATGAGGCGCCGGAGATCTATGACGCCGCCGACGCCATGGTGGAGGCGACCGACTGGGTCGTGATGCAACTGACGGGCAAGCTTGTCCGCAGTTCCTGTCCAGCGGGATACAAATCCATCTGGCACAAGCGGACGGGATATCCGAGCTCCGAGTTTTTCAAGGCCCTTCATCCGCGTCTGGAGCACGTGGTGGAAGAGAAACTGTGGGGGCCGATTCTGCCCATCGGATCGCGGGCCGGCGAGTTGACGGATGAGATGGCTCGCCGGATCGGGCTTGTGCCCGGGACGCCCGTGGCGGTGGGGAATGTGGATGCGCACGTGTCCATGCCGGCCGTCGGCATCACGGAGCCGGGCAAGATGCTGATGATCATCGGCACGTCAACGTGTCACGTGCTCCTGGGCACGGAGGAACGTGCGGTGCCGGGCATGTGCGGCGTGGTCGAGGACGGCATTATCCCTGGCTACATGGGCTACGAGGCGGGGCAATCCTGCGTCGGGGACCATTTCGAGTGGTGGATCGAAAATGGCGTGCCGCCGGCGTATTGGGACGAGGCGCGCCGCCAAGGCATGGGCATCCATGAGCTTTTGACCCGAAAAGCGGAGCAACTGAAGCCCGGCGAGACGGGTCTTCTGGCGCTCGACTGGTGGAACGGCAATCGATCGACGCTCGTCGACGCGGACCTCACGGGGCTTCTGCTCGGTGCGACGCTCGCCACCAAGCCGGAGGACATCTATCGGGCGTTGATCGAGGCCACGGCCTTTGGCACGCGCATGATCGTCGAGACCTTCCGGGTGAGCGGCGTGCCGGTGAACGAGATGTACGCGTGTGGCGGCATTGCGCAGAAGAACGCGCTCATGATGCAGATCTATGCCGATGTCCTGAACATGCCTATTCACATCGGCGCATCGACGCAGGCGCCAGCGCTCGGCGCGGCGATGTTTGGCGCGGTGGCCGCAGGCAAAGCAGGCGGCGGCTACGACTCGATTGAGGAAGCGGCACGGGAAATGGGCAGCGTGCGCGAGACACCCTACGTGCCGAACCCGAGCGCGGTGCGCGTATACGACGAACTGTACCGCGAATACGCCCGCTTGTATGACTACTTCGGCCGCGGCGAAAACGACGTGATGAAAGTGCTCAAGCGATTGAAGAGCGCCGTGGTCCAGGAAGAGGTGAGGACATGCTGAAGGAACTGAAGCAGGCGGTCCTCGAGGCGAACCTAGCGCTGCCCAGGCACGGGCTTGTCACCTTCACCTGGGGCAATGTGAGCGGCATTTCGCGTGAAGACGGGCTCGTGGTCATCAAACCGAGCGGCGTGCCTTACGAAGACCTGACCGTGGACGACATGGTGGTGGTCGATCTCGACGGCCGTGTCGTCGAGGGGCACCTCCGCCCTTCGTCCGACACGCCGACGCACATCGAGCTGTACAAGGCGTTTGGCGAGATCGGCGGGATTGTGCACACGCACTCCCCGTCGGCGACCGTGTGGGCGCAGGCCCGGCGGCCCATTCCCGCCCTCGGTACGACCCACGCGGACTATTTCTACGGTGACGTGCCGGTGACGCGTCCGCTGACCAAGGACGAGATCGAGCGGGCGTACGAGCTGGAGACCGGCAAGGTGATTGTGGAGACTTTCCGGGAGCGGGGGATCGATCCCGTCGCGATGCCGGCGGTGCTCGTGGCCAACCATGCGCCGTTTACGTGGGGCAAGGATCCGGCGGAGGCCGTCTATCATGCGGTGGTGCTCGAAGTCGTGGCGCGGATGGCGCTCGACACGATGCTGCTCACGGGCGGCGAGGCGCAGATGGATTCGTTCTTGCTCGACAAGCACTATAACCGCAAGCATGGGAAGAACGCGTACTACGGCCAGCCCGGCGGGGCGGCACACTGATGGGCGGCGAATGGGAGAGGATGCGGATGAAACGGCCATCGTACGAATTCTGGTTTGTGGTGGGGAGTCAGCACCTGTACGGTGAAGAGGCGCTCGCCCAGGTGGAAGCGCATGCGCGAGAGATGATCCCGGCTTTGCAGGGAGCCGTCGGGGAGCAGCACGGATTGAAGTGGAAGGGCGTGCTGAAGGATGCCGACGAGATCCGGCGCCTGTGCCTCGAGGCGTCCGCCGACGATCGCTGTGCAGGCGTGATCGCGTGGATGCACACCTTCTCCCCGGCGAAGATGTGGATTCGCGGCCTGATGGCGCTGCAAAAGCCGCTTTTGCACCTGCACACGCAGTTCAACCGCGACATTCCATGGGACACGATTGACATGGACTTCATGAACCTGAACCAGTCCGCGCATGGAGATCGCGAGTTCGGGTTCATGGTGAGCCGCCTCGGCGTGCCGCGCAAGGTGGTGGTGGGGCACTGGCAGGATCCCGAACTGGCGCGGCGCATCCGCGGATGGGCGCTCACGGCGGTGGCGGCGGCGGTCAGCCGCGGGCTGAAGGTCGCGCGCTTCGGTGACAACATGCGCCAGGTGGCGGTCACGGAGGGCGACAAGGTGGAGGCCGAGGCCCGGTTTGGCTGGTCGGTCAACGGCTATGGCGTGGGCGATCTCGCCGAGCGCGTGCGGGCGGTGTCGGAGGCCGAGATCGACCGGCTCATCGAGGAGTACGCCGAGCTGTACGACTTCCAGGACGGCGCGCAGAAGGGCGGCCCGCTGCACGAAGCCGTGCGCGAGCAGGCGCGGATCGAGCTCGGCCTGCGGTCGTTTCTCGAGGAGGGCGGCTTCGAGGCCTTCACGACCACGTTCGAGGATCTGCACGGGCTGCGCCAGCTCCCGGGCCTCGCGGTGCAGCGCCTCATGGCCGACGGCTACGGCTTTGGCGGCGAGGGAGACTGGAAGACGGCGGCGTTCGTCCGCGTGCTGAAGGTGCTGGCCGAGGGCGAGGGCACGTCCTTCATGGAGGATTACACGTACCACTTCGAGCCTGGGAACGAAATGGTGCTCGGCGCGCACATGCTCGAGGTGTGTCCGACCATTGCGGCGACGCGGCCGCGCATCGAGGTGCATCCGCTCTCCATCGGCGGCAAGGAAGATCCGGCCCGGCTCGTGTTCGACGGCGCAAGTGGCCCCGCGGTGCAGGCGACCATCGTCGATCTCGGCCATCGCTTCCGCATGGTGGTGAACAAGGTCGAGGCCATTCAGCCGGATCGGCCGATGCCGAAGCTACCCGTGGCGCGCGTGCTGTGGAAGCCGCTTCCTTCGCTCGCGTCCGCCGCGGAGAGCTGGATTCTCGCGGGCGGCGCGCACCACACGGTGTTCTCGTACAGGGTGACGGTGGAACAGTTGCAGGATTTGGCCGACATGATGGGCGTGGAGTGCGTCGTGATCGACGAACACTCCACCCCGCGCCAGATTGCGAACGAGCTGCGCTGGAACGAAGCGGTTTACGGCCGCTGAGTTGAGCGATGAAAGCGAAGTGGGGCTGCCTCGGCGCAGCCCCACGCGTCATTGGGGGGACGCGCGTGACGTGGAGATTGGACGAGTTGCGCAGGCTGACGACGGACTGCCCGTGCGGCAAACCGCACCAGCCGATTCCGATGGAACACCTGCGGGTGGGCCCCGGCGCGCTGGCGGAGGCCGCGACGTGGATTCGAGACCGGTTCGAGCGCGTGGTGCTCATCATGGACGAGCACACCCGCGCCGCAGCGGGCGAGGCGCTCGCGCACGCTTTGACCGATCTCGGCGTTCTCTGGACGGCGTGCGTCATCGAGCCCAACGGCCAGGGCGACGTGGTGGCGGACGAACCGTCGATTGTCCAGGCGCTCATCGCCACGGGCCCTGACGTGGAAGCGCTCGTGGCGGTGGGGTCGGGCACGCTGCACGACATCGCCCGGTTTGCGAGCGCAAAAATGCGCATCCCGTTTGTGAGCGTGCCCACGGCGCCTTCCGTGGATGGGTTCACGTCCGCCGGAGCGCCGCTCATCGTGCGCGGCGTGAAGACCACCTATCAGACGCACGCGCCCGTCGCGCTGTTCGCGGACACGGACGTGCTGGAACGGGCGCCGAAGGAGCTCGTGTGGGCCGGGTTCGGGGACGTGATCGGCAAGTATACCTCGCTTGCGGACTGGGCGTTCGGGGCCTTGGCCGCGGATGAGCCCTACTGCGCGCACCTGGCGTCGATCACGCGCCAGGCACTCGAAACCGCTGCGTCTCAGGCGGCGGGGCTCGCCGAATTCCGAAGCGACGCGATTCGCAGCCTGATGGAGGCGCTCGTTCTCTCGGGGCTTGTGATGCTTCTGTTCGGCCAATCCCATCCGGCCTCAGGCGGCGAGCATCACCTGTCCCACGATTGGGAGATGGAGTTTTTGCGATCCGGCCGGCGCCAGGTGCTGCATGGGCTCAAGGTGGCCGCGGCGTGTGGCGTGATTGCCGACGTGTATCACGCGCACGTCCCGGATGCCGTCGCCGACGCGGTGCGGGCGGGGCAGGCGCCTTGGGCCTCGTTGGAGGGCCGGGAACAAGAGGTGCGCAACATCCTGGCGTCGATTCCGTCCGGCGATCACGTCCGCGGGCTGATGCGGCGGCTCGGAGCCCCCGCGGAGCCGGCTGAACTGGGCATTGAGCGGAGTCTCGTCGCGGCGAGCCTGAAGCGCGCCCACAAGCTGCGCAATCGACACACGATGCTGCGCTTGCTGAACGAGACGGGGGCGCTCTGACCGCGTACGCTGTCACCCAACCTCGGTTTGTTTTATACTTGATTAAAGATAACGGCCGGGGTGGGTGATAGGGTGATTCACATCAAGGAGTTGCGCTCGGGCTTGCCGCTGTTCAAAGCGCTGGGTTCCGAGGTTCGGGTTCAGTTGCTGGAGCTGTTGTTGCAGCATGGGCGGCTGAACATGGACGAGATCGCCAAAAAGCTCGGGGTGACGAACGGCGCGGTGACCCAGCACGTGCGGAAGCTTGAGGAGTGCGGCCTCGTGGTCACCGAGACGGCGGGTGCCCGGCATGGATTGCAGAAGTTCTGCTATGTCAACGAGCAGAAGATCCTCGTGGAGCTGGCCCCGGAAACGAAGGATCAGGACGTGTACGAGGTGGACATCCGGGTGGGCCACTATGTGTCGTTCGAGGTGTGGCCCACCTGCGGCCTCGCCACCGCGGAGACCATCATCGGCACGTTTGACGATCCCCGCTATTTCGCGGATCCCCAGCATATTGACGCCGAGATCGTGTGGCTCACAAAGGGGTATCTGGAGTACTGGATCCCGAACTTCATCCGCACGGACAGGCCCGTGGAAGAGATCCAGATCATCGCCGAATTGGCCTCGGAGGCGCCTTCGTACAACAATGACTACCCCTCGGACATCTACTTTTCCATCAACGGCGTGGAGATTGGCTACTGGACGAGCCCAGGCGATTTTGGCGACGAGCGGGGGCGGCAAAATCCGAGTTGGTGGCCGCCCCATCTCAACCAGTACGGACATCTAAAGCTCGTCAGGGTGAACCGCGAGGGTACGTTCATCGACGGGTGCAAGATCTCTGAGGTCACCATCGAGCATCTGCAGCCGTTTCACGGTCACGCGATTCCGTTGCGCTTCTCGGTTCCGGAGCACGCGCGCCACGTGGGCGGCATGACCATCTTCGGCCGCCGGTTCGGGCATTACGATCAAGATATCAAGGTGCGCGTGATCTACGGGAAGGGCGCGGCTGTTTAATTTAATATTTATTAAAACAATTGATTTGAGTTTGAATTTTATATTGACGAACGCCCGATCCTTGATTATTCTATCACTAGAAAGCGCATTCAAGGGTTGCTGGCAGGCATTGATTTTTATCAATTTAAAATAATCGAGGGGGTGTTCATCTGAGCGAGGTGCTTCGACTTGTGGATCGAGTTGTACGTATGAGTTTGAAAAAGGGGCGTTGTAAGGATGAAAAAAGGTCATCAAAAGACCATGTTGATCGGATCGATGACAGGCGCATTCGCGTTGATTGCGACGGGGTGTGGCACGTCGTCGGGTGGGCAGACTCCAACCTCCGCCAGTCCGTCCAGTTCCGGTTCGGCGTCGGTGAAGGTGGTGGATGGACTGCCGTTGCCTCAGTACAACGGAAAAGCCACGCTTACGTGGTGGTCTTGGGTTCCGAACGCGCAAAAAGAAGTCGATATCTTCGAGAAGTATTACCCGAATATCAAGGTCAAACTGGTGGACGCTGGAGCAGGTACGACTGAGTATCAGAAGTTCAGCACCGTGATTCAAGCGGGAAGCGGTATCCCTGATGTCGTGATGCTCGAGTTCGACGTGATGCCTGAGTACATCGCCACAGGAGCATTGCAGGATATCTCTCCATGGGTATCCCAGCTCAAGAATCGATTCACCCCGTGGACGTGGAATCAGGTTTCCGTGGGTTCGCACGTGTATGGGATCCCAGAGGACACGGGACCCATGGGGTTGTTCTATCAGAGTTCATTGTTTAACAAATATCATCTGAAGGTTCCGTCGACTTGGAGTCAGTTCCAGCAGGAGGCGCTGGAATTCCATAAGCTCGATCCGTCTCAGTACTTCTCGTATTTCTCAAACAACGACGGCCAATGGATGTTCGGACTCCTGTGGCAGGCAGGGTGCGTTCCCTTCCAGGGGTCAGGAAACAATTGGAAGGTAAATATCGATTCGCCTAAGGCGGTTCAAGTGTTCTCGATGTGGCAGAAACTCGTGAAAGCCGGTGCTGTGCAAAGCATCGCGGCGGGGTCTCCGGAGTGGCAGAAGAACATCAACGCGGGCCTTTACGCCACGGCAATTGGATCGGCGTGGTACGACAGCGAAATTCTCGTTCCCTATGACCACAATCTGTCCGCTCACAAGTGGAGGGCCGCTTTCATCCCCGAATGGACGCCCGGTGACACGATGGACGGGGACTGGGGAGGTTCTGTCCAAGCTGTGACGAAAGCGACCAAATATCCGGAAGCGGCCGCGATTTTTGCGGCCTTCATCAATGCGGCCCCTGCGGAGTTGGCGCACGATGTGGCGCCGGCAAAGGACGGCGGCGGAGGGCTCTTCCCTGCGGCTACGGCTGGCTTCAACATTCCTTCCTTCAAGCAGCCGAACCCGGCGCTCGACAACCAGCCAGCCAATGTGGATGTCTTCGAGAAGGAATCGCCGAGGGTCAATACCAAGTTCCAGTGGAGCCCGTGGTCGAGTTATGTGTTTAACGAGTTGCAGACCGAGATAGGCAAAGCGTTCTCGGGCAAGGAAAGCGTGCAGCAGGCCCTTTCGAACGTGCAACAGGCGGTTGTGAACTACGCTCGCTCCCAGGGATACAACGTGACCACCTGACGCCTGCCATATCGCCCTCGAGCCTTCAAGCTCGAGGGCGTCCCTGAAAGCGAAAGGATGTGATCCTGCGTGCCGGTTGCCCGTAACCAATCCAGGACTGTGTCAGCCGCCGCTTTTTTGGCTCCGTTCATGTTGCTGTTCATCGCGTTCCTGTTGGCGCCTCTGATCTACGCGTTCTACACGAGCCTGTTCATCAACCGCTTCGGCCAACCGATTTTTGTGGGCTTCAGAAATTATGTCAACGCGTTTCAAGACACCGCGTTCTGGAGTTCTGTCGTGAATGTCATCCGGTACGCCGTCTTGCAGGGTGTCATCATGATCGCGCTGTCCCTGATCTTGGCGTTGGTGCTTGACACGAAATATGCGAGGTGGAAGCCGTTCTTTAGGTTGGTTTACTTCCTTCCGTACGCGGTGCCTGGCGTGTTTGCCTCGATCATGTGGGGATTTCTCTATTCCAAGCCGCTCGATCCATTCTTGCAGGCCATGCACTTCGATCCCTTATCCGCATCGGCCCTGTTGTACAGCATTATCAACATCGCGACTTGGGAATGGGCGGGCTACAATATGACCCTGTACGCGGCATCGCTGACCGGTATCTCGACAGATTTGTACGAAGCGGCCATTGTGGATGGATGTAATGAGTTCCAACTCGCTTGGTACATCAAGCTCCCGTTGCTCAGGCCCACCATCCTGATGACCGTCATCCTCAGCTTCATCGGATCGATGCAGTTGTTCAACGAGCCGTTCCTTTTGAGTGCACTGACACCGATATCACAGACCTTTACACCGAACATGGACATCTATGCGATGGCGTTTAACCTCACCAATCTGCCGTACGCTGCAACGCTCGCTGTTCTTCTGGGCGCGATCACGATTTTCATCTCAGCATGCGTGATGGTGATAGCTCGCATCATCGGGCGCCGCTCTCGCGAACGAGGCGCTTCGGTCATCCCATCTGAGGAGGCGCTGACCCTATGAGCTCGAGCTTCTCTCCTCAGACGGCGCGGGATTCGCGTGCACGTCAAGCGTCCTCAGCCCCTTCGTCGTTTGTCAGGCATCTCGTCGCTGTCGTCGTCATGGCGTTCCTTATCGTTGCAGCCATCTACTTTCTCATCCCTGTGGTCTGGCTGTTGATTGCATCGACAAAGACGCAAGTAGAGCTTCAGAGCTCGGGGATCTTTTCCCTCCCGAGGCACCTGGAGCTTGTTCAGAACATCCATTTGCTCTTTGCGTACAACAGTGGAGTGTTTGCGCGTTGGTTCCTCAATTCCATTGTATATTCAGGCTCCGTCGCCATCCTCACGTGTCTCGTCAGTGCGATGGCGGGATATGCACTGGCGAAGTTTGAGTTTCGGGGGAGGGAAGTGCTTTTCTATATCATTCTCGCGTCCATGATGATCCCGGGTACCGTGGCTACCATTCCGCTCTTCGTCATTGAGCAACCACTTCACCTTGTCAATACCTATCTCGGGGTCATTTTACCTCTTATCGCGAGCCCATTTGGGGTTTACTTCCTTAGAATCTACATCCGCGACGTGGTTCCGAACGAAATGCTCGAAGCCGCAAAAGTGGATGGCGCGCAGGAGCGAACCATTTTCTGGAGAATAGTACTGCCCGTCATTCGCCCAGCGATGGTAACGCTCCTTCTCATCAGCTTTATCGGGACGTGGAACAACTTCTTCCTGCCTTTGGTGTTGCTTCACAACCAATCGCTCTATCCGTTGCCTGTAGGCGTGGACGTCCTGTTAAGTCTCATCGCGACGCCTGCCGCTGATCAGTCCATGCCGATCTACCAACTGGTGATCACGGCTTCTCTGTTGTCGATCCTGCCGATGATCATCGGCTTCATCCTATTCCGGAAGCAAATCGTCACCGGTCTGACACAGGGAAGCGTCAAACTGTAGCGCTAGATAAGGAGAATTCCCCATGGCCAATCTACAAGCTCGCATCACCCTCGATCCAGCGTATCGCCTTGCGGAAACCGATCCGCGCATCTACGGCTCGTTCATCGAGCACCTCGGCCGCGCCGTTTACGGCGGCATCTATGACCCCGGCCATCCCACCGCCGATGAGGACGGGTTCCGTCGGGACGTGATCGACCTCGTCAAGGAGCTCAACGTGCCCATCGTCCGTTATCCCGGCGGCAACTTCGTGTCCGGCTACCGCTGGGAAGACGGCGTGGGGCCCATTGAGGAACGCCCTGTGCAACTGGATCTCGCCTGGCGCAGTCTCGAGCCCAACCGCGTGGGGCTGAACGAGTTCGCGCGCTGGGCGAAGAAGGCCGGCAGTGAAGTCATGATGGCCATCAACCTCGGCACGCGCGGCATTGAGGACGCCAAGAACCTTGTCGAATACTGCAACCACCCGGGCGGAAGTTACTGGAGCGATCTCCGTCGCAAGCACGGCATCGCCGATCCCCACCGCATCCGCGTGTGGTGCCTCGGCAACGAGATGGACGGCCCGTGGCAAATCGGCCACAAGACCGCGGACGAGTACGGCCGCCTTGCGCAGGAAGCCGCCAAGGTGATGAAGTGGGTCGATCCGTCCATTGAGCTTGTCGCCTGCGGAAGTTCGAATGCCAAGATGCCGACCTTCCCAGACTGGGAGCGCATCGTCCTCGAGCACACGTACGACAACGTCGACTACCTTTCGCTTCACACCTATTACGGCAACCGCGACGGCGATCTCGCCAACTTCCTGGCGTGTTCGCTCGACATGGACGCGTTCATCCGCACGGTCGTCGCGACATGCGACTTCGTTCGCGCGAAGAAGCGGTCGAACAAGACCATCTATCTGTCCTTCGACGAGTGGAACGTGTGGTTCCACTCCAACGAGGCCGACAAGCAGGTCGAGCCCTGGCAGGTGGGCCCGCCGCTCCTTGAAGACGTGTACACGATGGAGGACGCGCTCGTGGTGGGGTGCATGCTCATCACGCTGTTGAAGCATGCCGATCGCGTCCGGATTGCGTGCCTGGCGCAGCTTGTCAACGTGATTGCGCCCATCATGACGGAAAACGGCGGTCCGAGCTGGCGGCAGACCATCTTTTACCCATTCGCTCACGCGTCCAACTACGCGCGTGGCACGGTGCTCTACGCGCCGGTCGAATCGCCGAAATACGATAGCAAAGACTTCACGGATGTGCCGTATCTCGAGGCGGTGCCGGTGTGGAACGAGGCGGCGGGCGAGGTGGTCCTCCTGGCGGTCAACCGCGCCGCGGAGCCGCTCGTGCTCGACGTGGACCTGCGGGGATTCCCGAACGCCCAATCTCAAGAACACATTGTGCTGACCCATCCGGACATGAAGGCGGTCAATACGAAGGACCGGCCCAGCGAGGTGGTCCCCCAAAAACGAGCGGTGGGAACGGTGGACGCGGGACGCCTTGCTGTCGAACTCCCTGCGCTGTCGTGGAACGTGATTCGATTGTCCGTGTAAAGGACGCTAGGTGGGCCGCGTCAGACGCGGCCCTGCCCTAAAAATGAGCACGTTCGATTCGGGTCCCATACTTCATCGTAGCCCAGGATAGGATGATCGCGGTCCACGCCAAGAGAAGAAACACACTCGCAGTGATGATGGTAGGGGACGTCGCGGCCATATCCGACATCCATGGGGCGGCATTGCGCACGTCAGGAATCTCACGTATGACCCGCGCCTCGAGAATGCTCCACGGACTGAGTGGTACAGGTACCCCGAGCTCTGGGCGTTCAGCTCGGCTCATCCACATACACAAAGCCAAGTTGTAAAGCGCTCCTGCAACAAGCGCGTGGCCCACGACGGTTACCGCAGCCGCCGTAGCTGCGATGAACGTTAGCTTGAGTAAAGTCGTGGCAAGGAGCCACGCAGTCGGAACGAATTGCGAGGTTTGCGAGACCAGTGGTGGATAGGCGAGAATCCCCATCGAGATGAAAGCGGTTAACAACAACATTCCCAGCGTCACGGCCGCGCTCAGCCAGGCGGAGCGCCTCCAAAGGACATTGAGAAATGTCAGTCCTCGAACACGGAATTCTCGATCCATGCCTTGGCGCATATCGTCCCAGAACACGAACGAAACCCAGAATCCAAACAGAAATATAGAGATAGGGGAATTCATCCACGCGAGAGCGATTTCTACGGTCTTAACAAGGTTCAGGTGAACATGAGAATCCAATGCTGAGCTTTGTGTAGCGCACACTGCAAATCCATAAGCTACGCTACCGATCCACCAAAGAGAACCGCCCAAAAGAAGCGGGCGGCGGACGGTCTTCCACAATCGAGCACCTCCTCACGTCGACGAAATGAGAGACTGCATTCTATCTGGGGGAATGATCCATTCTACATGAGCGCGGTATGCCTGCAAATCTTTGTTCATGCTCTGAAGCACTTGCGGAAAGCGCTTCGCCAACTGTGCTGCGACGAAACTCGGAACCCAGTCAACCTCACTTTCCCAGGACAGATGGTTCGCGCGAGCCTTCATCATAGCGACTGACCAATTTGATGGTCTGGCGTCGGAGAACGGCGATAGTTGCTCCCGGATGTATCCCGACAAGTCGGGCGGGATCGAGATGTGTAACTTCTGCGCGGCCCCAACCATCAGCGCTAACGACTGCACAAGTCCTAAGCAGCTGTCTTCAAACGAGGACGCATTCGGAGAACGAAGGGCTGATTCCATCGCATCCTGCGATTGTCGGGTACTCATGTAGAAAACATATACATCCCTGCTGGTCAAGCTGTAAGGACCTATCTTCGCGACGACAAGGTCTCGCATGTGAAGACTCTTGGAGTGTGCTTCGGCCCACATCTGCTCGGCGACGCGAAGCCTCGCGGCATCTGAATGGTGCGTCCATGCCGGAATGGCGACATAGTACGCCAAAAGCATCACTCCGATCGCCACACAGAACCCGGTGATGATGATTTTGCGAACGGAATTCACGAGTCCACCTCCGCACGAACATCCTGGCGCACCAAGTGTTTCGGGTCGGATCTTCCAATTTTTCCAAAAGACCAAGCAGCAAACGCGGTGCAAAGAGTAAGTTCGGCGCCGAGCAGGGCGCAAGCAGCGAACGGTGTTGGAAGATAGCGCATGAGAAGCCAATCAGTGTTCGCACTGCTTCCAAGATAGACGCCAATATGACTTGCATCTGTAAACGGATAAGTGGTTGGCGATCCGCGAGCAGTGAGGCTCGTACCCCATGTAAAGGTGGTTTGTGTCAAAACGCTCAGGTTGTCAAATGGACTTGTAGCCGCAAGAATCCACGATAATCTCGGAGATATGAATAGGGTAATCGTGTACAAGACTCGGGGTTCCGTCGTGAAGTGTAGCCACCATGCAATCCAGGCACTCAGCGCACCAAGTGCGAAGTTGGACCATAGTGCCATGAAAGCGAGACCTATGACACCCATGGTCCACGCGAATAGGATGCCTGAAACGGCGACGTGAATGCTCAAGAAGAAGTGTGACCCAGAAGGCCAAAACCCATGGAGCAAACCAATGCAGACCGCGACAATGATGCCAGCGACCTGCGTAAGACATGAAAGTGTTAGGAGGGAAATGAGTCTTGTGAAAATCCATGTGCGCGTCGCGTGCCGGAATCGAACCACATGCTCCGAGGGCATAGAAGGCCGCCAGTCATTCCACGACCACAAAGCGCCTGTCGCAGCCCAAATACCAATACGAAATAAATAAGGAGTTGATAACCATGTTAGAACGTAAGGAATGACATACTCCGGACTGTAGAAGCCAGTCCAGCCCCTCGAAGTGACACTCACCGGTCCACGTGCGGCCATGTCCGAATGCAACTGCCAAATGAGGTATCCGACATCGGTTGCGAGGGAAAGCCATGCCACCCAGTGACGCCGAACGCGAATCCATTCGGCGCGAAGAGCTTGAATCAAAATGTGTCACTCCTTGCGTAGTGCCCGGTTTCGTCAGCGAGTGGTTGAAAACCTGCGTTCAGGAGACATTCCACTGCGTAACTGAACATTTCAGATTCGGGGGATAGAATGATTTCTGTCGGATTTTCCCCTTCTTGAAAGGGAACATGGTTCCGGGTAAGTACATCTACCCATTTAGCGTCTATTTTACCGTTTCTCTCTACAAGCACTCGCTCTGCAAACTCGAGTCGAGAACCGGAAAAATCCACAGTATGGTTGGCGATTCGAACCACTTGACGGATTGTTTGGGGAAAGCCGTATGCCGCGTGGAGCACCATCACGACGTGCTCTGCATGCGTTCGGAGAGCTCTGTCGACCTCCTTCCAGAGCGCGTCGACTCCCCGGGCGTCCAATCCCGTGAAGGGCTCGTCGAGTATCCAAATTTTGGGTTGGTTCCATACGCTACAGACAATACCTAGCCTTTGCTTCTGCCCCCGTGAAAAGCCGCGTATACGGCCTTCGGGCACACCAAAGCGGAGAAGAAGCTCCTCGTATTCATTTTTCCATTTCCTTCCAGCCAAATGAACGTAGTATGCAAGCATTTCACGCGCCGTCAGATGCTCGTAGAAAGACGGTGGATCGAGAAGCACGCCCATTTCCGGGCCGAACCGCCCGACGGGTTTATCGTTCAGCCGTATTTCTCCGCGCGTAGGTCGCCACAGCCCTGCCATGCAACGTATTAGGGTTGATTTACCAGATCCGTTCGTGCCAACGATCACCGTCAGCCCGGGTTGAAGGACCGTGTTGACGTCTCGGAGAATCCACGACCGCCCAATACGTTTGTCCATGTCCGCAATTTCGATCAACTCGTACGGTCCCCCCAAACGCTCGCGAAGCGCCGCCTGCGATGAAGCGGCGCATCCGCACAGCAAATGATCCAGAGCGTCAGCCTCTGATGTATGCGGCGCTTGTGGGCGCGAGGAAGGTTGCCTGAGTTTGCTGGCCGTTCTGTAACTGAACGATGGCGTATCCAGTCAACGTCGCAGTGTACACACCGGCACGAGGGAACGTGTGCGTGTTGCTTGTCGACCAATCCGGAGAGTTCTTTTGCCAAGGCCAAAAGTTGACGGGACCCGAATGGGAACCTCCATCACTGTATGTGATTGTGAAAGCACCTCCCACGATTTTACCCTGGGTCGAATGAGCACCAACCTCAGCTGTTCCAACTGTTCCATAGTCCCAGCCGAGGTTACAATACGAATATCCCGCATTGCCCGAGACGGTCGTTTGTGGAACTGCAGCTGCCAGCGCAACTGCACCTCCTGCGAATACACCAAAGACGACGCTAACGCCTGTCCAAAGCAAACTCCGTGTGCGCATGCATTTCGCCCTCCTTGTAGGGTCTGCAGCTCACGATCGTGATCTGCCGGTGTCTCTCATCTTAAGCGACAACCATGGTTACCATCTTATTAACAGTTCTTTTCAAGATGATCTTGAGATACTCGCAGCATGTAGCCCACTCCGTGCACGCTGACGATGAGGCTGCGGTCCCCCAGATGATTTCGAAGACGATAGATAAGGTTGGCCAGATTGGCTCTACATGCTGTAGGAGCAGTATTCCATAAAGCGTAAATGAGATCGGATGTTGGGACGATCTGATTGCGTTTTCTGAATAATTCCTGTAACAATCGAAACTCCATATCCGACAAGAGAATTTCTTTTTCCGAGCGCAAAATGGATTGCCTTTCTCGATCCCACAAGCAACGGGCAGAGAGTCTTACCGTATTCGACAAATCGAGTCTCACCTCGACCAGCACACATGTGAACCGTGACGAACACAGCGGGATACGCTACGTCTGAGCGAAACGCAACCATAACATAGCATTTTTGGTTCATCATATCCGTCTGCATCTTCCAGGTCAATAGGTCCCATGGAATTGAAAGCGCGCGAGGGAGGTGTGTTCTGTCAGAGGGCGTCGTTTTCAACATCCAATCCTGAGGGTGTCGGTGCGGGGAACCCAAATTTTCATGTCAGCTTTGGATGCGCTTGCGTAAACTTAACTTACATATTGCGTAGACAAGCGCCATGTGCAAGATTTACACTGAATCTAGTCCTCGGCCGAAGGGCCGAGGCCCCGGGGAGGACGTTTTGTGAAGCGCATCGATGCCATCATTCGTCCAGAGAAACTCCAGACCACCATCAAGGCGCTGCGGCAGGTCGGCGTGACGGGATTCACGGTCATCCCGGTGCAGGGCCGCGGTCAGCAGAAGGATGCCGTCGGTGTGTATCGAGGTCACGCCTACGACATCAATCTGCACCCGAAGATCAAGCTCGAGATTGTGGTCTCGGACAAGTACGTCCCCGCGACGGTGCAGGCCATCATCGGCGCGGCGCAGACGGGCAAGATGGGCGACGGGAAGATCTTCGTGTACGACATCCTCGAGGCGTACAACATTCGCACAGGCGAGATCGACGAGACCATCGACGAGTTGAATCAAAAGAGGGAGGACACCTAGTTCATGTCTTCAGAGACCGCGCTGAACGCCGTCTGGGTGGTCCTCGCGGCCGCCCTGGTCCTGTTCATGGAGGGCGGGTTCAGCCTGTTGGAAGCAGGACTCGTGCGCACGAAAAACGCGGTGAACGTCACCATGAAGGTGTTTGTCGATCTCACCTTCGGAGTGCTGGCGTTCTACCTCGTCGGCGTGCACCTGGCGTTCGGATCGGACGTGGGTCATCTGTGGGGCTTTGGCCCAGCCATCGCTCCGGCGAATGTGCCGCAGGTCGCCTTCATCCTGTTCCAAATCGGCTTTGCCATCGCGGCGGCCTCCATTATTTCGGGCGCGGTGGCGGAGCGGATGAAGTTCTCCGCGTATGTCATCATCGTGATTTTGGTCTGCGCCCTCGTGTATCCTCTCGGCGCGCACTGGGCGTGGGGCGCGAATGGGTGGCTTGCGAACATGGGGATGGAGGACTTCGCCGGATCGGCCGTCATCCACGCGATGGGCGGATTTATGGCGCTCGGCTTCGCCAAGAGCGTCGGCCCGCGCGCGCAGCGGTTCAATGCGGACGGCAGCGTCAACGTATTTGCGCCGAGCAACATTCCGCTCGCGTCGGCCGGGGCCTTTATCCTCGCGTTCGGCTGGATCGGCTTCAACGCCGGCAGCACGTTGAACGCCTATGACCCGCGCCTGTCGAGCATCGCGCTCAACACGGTCGTCGCGGCGGCGTCGGGCGGCGCCGCGGCGGTCATGGTGAACATCGTCCGCTTCAGGGTGGCGGATCCCAGCATGATGATGAACGGCGTCCTGTCCGGTCTCGTGGCCGTCACGGCTGGGTGCGCGTTCGTCTCGCACTGGGCGGCCGTGGTCATCGGTGCGGCCGCTGGCGTGCTGGTGGTGTTCGCCACAGGCTGGCTGGACGCGTGGAAGGTGGACGATCCCGTCGGCGCCTTCGCCGTCCACGGCGCAGGCGGCGTATGGGGGACCTTGGCGGTGGGCCTGTTCGACACCTCGCGCGGCCTGCTCACCACGGGCCACGTGCATCTTCTGCTCGTGCAGCTCCTGGCCTGCGTCGTGTATCCGCTGTGGGGATTTCTCACGTCGCTTGGAATTGGCTGGGTGTTGCATCGCACCATCGGCATGCGCGTTTCGCCGGAGACAGAAGAGGAAGGGATCGACGTCGTCGCGCACGGCATTCCGGCCTACAACGAGTTGGAGCGGTTCACGGACCTCTGAACGTAACCCAAAGGCGGGGGCGATCCGGCCGTTCAAGCCGGATCGCCCTCCTTGTCGTTCGGGCCATGGCCATCGGGCGGTCGGAGTTCAACGCGCTCGCGCCGGCCGCTCCAAAACGCTCACGCCGTAGGCGGGAAGGTGGACGGCGCCATTCGCCGGAGCTTCGCCGTAGAGGGGCTTGTAGTCCGATCCATCGAGCGCAACCTCGCGCGCCTCGGGCGTGAAGTTCATCAGCATGACGTACTCCACGCCGTCGCCCGTGCGAACCATGGCGCTCACGCCGTCCGGCAGATCCTGCTCGAGGGCGCGCGTCACGCCGGCATCCGCCGCCACGCGCGCGAAGAATTCGCGCAAAAACGCGTCGTCGAGCCGTGCGGCCACGTAGTAGACCTTTCCGGCTCCCACGCGGTGGACCGTCGCCGCGGGCAGGCCGGCGTAATAGTCCGCGCCGTACACCGCAATGGCTTCCGCGCCCTCCAGGTGAACCACCTCGCACAATTCGCGCGCTTCGTAGCGGCCCGCCAGGCCAAGCGGATTGTTTTCCGCGGCCAGGACGGGCACCCGCTCGCCGTCGTACAGGGCATCGATCTCCTCGGCCCACACGCCGGCAAGTTCGCGCAGCGGGCCCGGGAAGCCGCCCAGAAAGACGAGATCGTTTTCATCCACGATGCCGGACCAATACGTGAGGACGAGCGTGCCGCCCTGCTCGACAAACGCCTTCATCCGCTCGGCCACTCCCGGGCGCACCATGTACAACATCGGGGCCACGACGAGTTTGTACCCGTCAAGCGGCTGTTCTTCGTCGATCACGTCCATCGGCACGCCCATGCGCCAAAGCGCCGCATAGTGGCCGAGCACCGTTTCCTCGTAATGCAGACCGATGTTCCGCGGGCCCTTGGCGTCCTCCAGCGCCCAGCGGTTCTCCCAGTCGAAGATGACGGCCGCGTCCGCCTTCACCTCCGCGCCGGCCATCGGTGCAAGCCGCTTCAGCATCTCGCCCACGGCTTTGACGTCGCGGAAGACGCGGGTATTGCTGTGGCCGACGTGATCGACCACGGCGCCGTGGAACTTTTCGAAGGATCCGCGGCTCTTGCGCCACTGGAAGTACTGCACCGAATCGGCGCCGTGCGCGACGGCCTGGAGCGAGACGAGCACGTGGACGCCGGGCCGTTTCTGCTTGCTCACCGCTTGCCAATTCGTGACGCTCGGCGTCGACTCCATGAGGAGAAACGGCTTCTTCAAGATGGAGCGGTTGAGATCGTGCACCATGGCGGTGTGGACGGCCTCCGGGACGAGCGTCTCATGCGCGTGCCAGCGCGGATAGCTGTCCCAGGAGATGACGTCGAGCACGTCGCGGAAGCGCCAGTAGTTGAGGCCGGGATACGTGCCCATGAAGTTGGTGGTGGCCGGAAGCTCCGGGTTCACCTCCTTGAGCGGCTCGATCTCGTGGCGGCAGAAATCCACCGTCTGATCCGTCACAAACCGCTTCCAGTCCAGGTTCAGCCCGTGAACCGACATCTCGCCGTGCGGCATGGGCGACTCGATCTGCGACCAGTCCGTATACGTGTGGCTCCAAAACGGCGTCCACCAGGCGTGGTTGAGCGCATCGAGCGTCTTGTACTTGCGCTTCAGCCACTCGCGAAACGCCTCCTGGCAGAGCGGGCAGTGGCATTCGCCACCGTACTCGTTCGACACATGCCAGCCGATCACGCCCGGATGGTGCGCGTACCTCTCGGCCAGCTTGCGGTTGATGATCCGCACTTTTTCGCGGTAGACGGGCGACGTGTAACAGTGGTTGTGACGGCCGCCGTGCCGATTCCGCTTTCCGTCCGGCCCGACGCGCAGGACTTCCGGATATTTGGCCGACAACCACGCCGGGCGCGCGCCGCTCGGCGTGGCGAGCAAGATGCGCACGCCCGCTTTCGTCAGCCGCTCGATGGTCTCGTCGAGCCATTCAAACGTGAACACGCCCTCCTCCGGCTCCAAGCTCACCCACGAGAAAATGCCCAGGGACACCACGTTCCACTTGGCTTCGCGCATCAGTTCGACGTCCTGTTCCAGCACCTCGGGATACGTCAGCCACTGATCCGGATTGTAATCTCCTCCGTGTAAAAAACCTTGAACGTTCGGGAAAATGGGTGCGTGCTTCGCCACAGGTCATCCTTCCCTTCCTTCGCTCGACGCTTCGGCCATGGTCTCGAGTTCACATCGCGCATCAGGCGTCGCCGCACGCGCGGCTGTCACCTGGCCTCGCTTCGCGGCGACCTTGTAAGCAACGCCTTGCGATAGGCGAGGGGCGTGCAGTGTTTGTAACTGCGAAACACCTTGATGAAATAACTCACGTCGTGAAACCCAAGTTCCATGCCGATGGCCGTGATGCTGCGATTCGGATCCTTTAGCAGGTCCGCTGCGCGAGCCACGCGCCGCTCGTTCACGTACTGCATGGGCTTCCGGTGGGTCATCTCTTTGAAGAACCGGCAGAAGTGACCTTCGCTCATGTTCGCCACGCGCGCCAGATCCGCGAGCCGCAGCTTGTCACTGAGATGGCTGTCGATGTACGTGAGGACCGATTTCAGGGTATCCGCACGGCGATGGTCTATCTCCCGCCCGGAGCTCGCTTCCACAAGGAGGTGTGCGCGGAACAGCTGCGCGAAAACATCGTACAGGCCGGCTTTCACCGCGAGTTCGTAACCCAAAGGCTGCTGCTCCAGGGCTTCGGCGATCTCACCCACGCGCATCGCAAGATACTCCCGAACCGGGTGAGCGTGCTGCATGGCGCCTGGGAGGCGAAGTTTTCCGGCCACAAGCGGCGACAGGTACGCCTGCTGGACGCGGTCATTTGCTGGGCTTTCCAGAAGGTCGAGGCCAAACACAACGGCCTTGCATTCTGACGGGCCTGTGCCAGCTGCGGCCATGCTGTGGAGTTCGCCGCCGCTCAGAAAGGCCACGCCGCCCTCGGAGAGCAGATGGCGGTGACTCCCCACCTGAAGGCACACGCTGCCCCGCGTCACGAGGATGAACTCCGTCTCGCTGTGCCAGTGCAGGTTGACGGTCTGTTGATACGGTCCTGGGGTCAGAACCACGTGGTAGGCCTGGATGTGAAACGTCCGGTCGCCGTGTTGCCGGTGTTCCAGGAGATGTACGGCTTCCACCGAAGGTCCCTCGTCTGCAAGCGATTTCAGCGGAGCTCGCGGGCATCCGAATCTCGCGTTCCCTGCACCAGCATGCGCCTGAAAACGAACTCTGTCAAGACGGCGGAGAGCTTAAAAAGAAATGCGAAGGTCAAAATTGTCCGATTTTCAGTCACAATCTTCTCATTCCAGGCCACTGTCCGCGACTACAATACGGTGCACAGGCAGCGGCTGGACGTCCCATCGCCATCTCGGTGTAGGCTTGAAAGCGCTGCCGCGGAGTTTCGGTATCGACAAAGGGAGGTCGCTGTGCGCAGTCGAATCAAGTGGTTGGCCTGTGCGAGACGGGAATGGAACGGGAGGCGCAGAAGCTCGCGGGCGAGCTGAGAGGCGAAGTAGAGCGTCGATTCGCTTCATTTGGGCCGCGCGTGGAGTTCCGCGTGGAGCACGGATCGCCCGCCGAGCGGATTGTCCACGCGGCGGACGAGGCGGGGGCCGATCTCGTCGTTTTGGGCAGCCACGGGAAAAATGCCGTAGACAGGCTTCTTTTAGGCAGCGTGAGCACAGCCGTGTTGCATCGGGCAAAGCAGGCCGTGTTGGTCGTGCGCTAGATGGAGCGGCGCGAGCCGACCTCGCGCCGCATCCGTTTGCGGACCGCGTGTGTCGATCCGGCAGATCCGTCATGCCCCGTGGCTTCTACGGCACGCGATTCGAACCTCTTGGCGCGAGTCCTGAGGGATGATCTCCACGCCCTCGGGTGAGAGGCGGCATTCCGCGCCTTCGATCGCCGCCTCGGAGACTTCCAGGCCGTGCAATACCGCGCGCCACCGCTCGAGTCCGCCCTGCGGCTGCAGAACCAAGTGGCCCTCATCCCACGATGCGCGGAATGTGCCTACCTCTTGACCGCGTTCGTCAAACAAGTCGCATGACGCGCTCTGGCCAGCCGGAATCCGATAGACGTGAAACATGAGGCCGCGAGCGTAAGGGCACTCCGGATGATCCGCCTCCGCGCTGAGCGCCAGGACGCTGCCTTCGCGAACAAAGACGGGCAAGCTCATGAAGTCGTATTGTTCCCGGTACCATCTGCCGCCGTGCCTCACCTCTCCGGTGAACAGGTGGGTCCATACGCCTGCCGGCAGATAGTAGGTGACTTCGCCGGAGGATGAAAACACCGGCGCGATCAGAAGCGACGAACCGAGCATGTATTGGCGGTCCAGGGTATCGCAGGTCGGATCGTCCGGGAATTCGAGCATCATCGGGCGAAGCATCGGCACGCCCGAGCGATGAGCCTCGACGGCAGCGGACCACAGGTATGGCATGAGCCTCAGTTTCCAGCGCACAAAATGCCGCAGAACCTCGACCGATTCCTCGTCGAACAGCCACGGAACCCGGTACGAACCGCTTCCGTGCAGGCGGCTGTGACTCGAAAACAGCCCAAACGCAATCCAGCGCTTGTACAGATCTGCGGGGGCGGTGTCCTCGAAGCCACCGATATCGTGGCTCCAAAACCCGAACCCGCACAGCGCGAGACTCAGGCCCCCGCGTAGCGTCTCCGCCATCGATTCGTAGGTCGCGCGGCAGTCCCCGCCCCAGTGAACGGGGAAGCGCTGGCCGCCGGCGGTGGCGGATCGCGCAAACACGACGGCGTCGCTTCTCCCGCGTTCGCAGAGAACCTGCCACACGGCTTCGTTGTACAGGTAGCTGTAGAAGTTGTGCATCTTGGCCGGGTCGGATCCGTCGTGATACACGACGTCGGTGGGGATCCGTTCCCCGAAGTCCGTCTTGAAGGCATCGACGCCCATGTCGAGCAGCCGCCGCAGATGGGACTGGTACCATCTGCGGGCGTCGGGGTTCGTAAAATCGACGATGCCCATCCCAGGCTGCCAAAGATCCCACTGCCACACGTCGCCGTTCGGGCGGCGGAGCAGATATCCTCGCTCCATGGCTTCTTGGAAGAGCGGCGATTTCTGTGCGATGTAGGGGTTGATCCACACGCAGATCTTCAGGCCGCGCGATTTGAGTCGCGCGAGCATGCCCTCTGGATCCGGGAAGCACGCGGTGTCCCACGCAAAGTTGCACCACTCGAACGGCTTCATCCAGAAGCAGTCAAAATGAAAGACGCTGAGCGGAATGCCGCGGGCCGCCATCCCGTCGACGAACTGGCTGACCGTCGTTTCGTCGTAGTCGGTGGTGAATGACGTGGATAGCCACAAGCCGAACGACCACTGGGGCGGGAGCGCGGGCCTCCCCGTGAGCGCGGTGTATCGCTCGATCACGGCCTTCGGATGACCGCCGCCGATCACGAAATAATCGAGCCGCTCGCCCTCGACGCTGAACTGGACCTTGGAGACGAACTCTGTTCCAACCTCGAACGAGACGCACTCCGGATGGTTGACAAAGACGCCGTAACCGCGGTTGGTGAGGTAGAAAGGTACGCTTTTGTACGCCTGATCCGACCCAGTACCGCCGTCTCGATTCCAGATATCGATGGACTGTCCATTCTTGACAAATGCCGTGAACCGCTCACCCAGGCCGTACACCCATTCGCCGACGGACAAATGGAGTTGGCCGCGCATGTAGGGGCGGCCGTGATCGAGCACATACGCCGCGGAGCGCGGACCGCTCTCCGTGAGGAACCGGCCGTCCTCGTAAATGGCGACGGACCAAGGAGCGCGGCGCACGCGCACCTCGAGCTCGCCGCAGCAAAGGACGACGTCGTCTTCGTTCTCGATCACGTCAAACGCCTGGGGTTCCATTTCGAGCGGAAAATGGGGCCCGCGATGGACGCGGCCGAGGAAGTGGTTTTGCTCTATCCGGACCATTCCAGGGCGCGGAAAGGAGATGCGGCAGGTGAGCATCGGGCCATCGAGCATGTGACCGCGGTTCGCCACTGGGCGGCAGGCGACAAAAAAGAGGACGCCGTCGCCGTCTCGCCGCCAGTCCTGAACCGAGAGGCCGGGGTAAATCGATACGCCTTCGCGCACGAGCCAGTTGCCGTCCGTGAATTTCATGGATGTTCACTCCCCGCAGGATGCCGACCGTCACGTTTCGTGGAAGCATTGTATCAGATGATTTTGTGCCATTACGGCAATATCTTGCTTTTCCTTGCTGCCTGAATGGTAGGATTTTGAGCTCGTCCCGCGGATACACGCTTCTCGCGCGCTCGAGATCCGCCCGGAGGCTGCGAGCTTCGCCGCCGCGGGCTCGAATTTGTTACAATGGCGGCAGTGAAAAGCGACTGAGGACGAGGGAGAGGATCGCCATGAAGCTCTGCACCTATCGGGAAGGGAGCGGCTTTCGCCTCGGGCTTGTGCGCGGCGACGAGGTCGTGGACGTCTCAACGAGCGCGGCGCAGCTCGGGCTGTCGGTGCCTGGCGAGATGAAGGACGTGATCGCCGACTACCCGGCGTGCCGGCGCGCGCTGGTCGAGATCGAGGAGAAGGGGGCCGTGGCGGGCACGTTGTCGAACCTGCGCCTCGCACCTCCCGTTCCGAATCCGCAGAAGATCCTCTGCGTGGGGCTCAACTACCGCAAGCACGCCGAGGAGTCGAAGATGCCCATCCCGTCTTCGCCGGTCTATTTCGCCAAATTTGCGAACAGTCTGGCCGGTCATGGGGACGAGATCGCCATCCCTGAGGTGGCGCGCGAGGTGGACTACGAGGTGGAGCTCGTGGCGATCATCGGGCGCCGGTGCCGGAACGTGCCTCTGGAGGAGGCGCTCGGCGCGGTGTTTGGCTACGCCGTGGGAAACGACCTCAGCGCGAGGGACCTGCAGATGCGCGCCTCCCAGTGGCTGTACGGCAAGGCCATCGACGGCTTCGCGCCGCTCGGCCCGTACATTGTGACGGCGGACGAAGTGGGGGATCCGCAGCGCCTGGGCCTGCGCCTGTACCTGAACGGCGAATTGCGGCAGAACTCCTCCACGGCGGATATGATCTTCTCGGTGGCGCAGATCGTCAGCGATTTGTCCCGGATCATGACGCTCGAGCCGGGCGATCTCGTCTACACGGGGACGCCGGAAGGCGTCATCCTGGGCCGGGAGGAGAAGGTGTGGCTCAAGCCGGGAGACGAGTTGGCCTGCGAAATTGAAGGGCTTGGGCGCCTTGTCAATCGGCTCGTAAAAGATTGAAGCGGCGGAAAAACGCTTGGAGGAGGACGACATGTCGAGGGACGGACGAGGGCGCCGGCGCGTGGTGGTCAAGGTTGGCTCGAGTTCGCTGACGGAAGCGGACGGATCGCTCGCGCTGCCGCGGATGCGCCAGTTGGTGGCGGAAATGGCGCGGCTCGAGCGCGAGACGGGGTGTCAGTTTGCGCTCGTCTCGTCAGGCGCCATCGCGGCGGGGCTCGGCAGGCTGGGCTGGCAGCGGGCGCACATTTCAATGCCGGAGAAGCAGGCGGCTGCCGCGGTCGGCCAGGTGCTTTTAATGGAGCACTATGAGCGTCTGTTCGCGGAGTACGGCATCGCCGTGGGGCAATTGCTTCTGACGCGCGCGGACGTCGAGGATCGCAAGCGATTCGTGAACATCCGCAACACTGTGATGGCGCTGCTTCAGCGCGGCGTCATGCCCATCATCAACGAGAATGATACCGTGGCGGTCGACGAGATCCGCTTCGGCGACAATGACACCTTGGCCGCGCTCGTCGCGCTGGTGGCCGAGGCGGACAAACTGGTGCTCATCACGGACATCGACGGCCTGTACACGGCCAATCCGCGCGTGGATCCCGGGGCCACGCGGATTGCCGAGGTCGAGGTCATCACGGACGAGATCGAGCGCATCGCGGGAGGGGCGGGATCGAGCGCAGGCACCGGCGGCATGCGGACCAAGATCCAGGCGGCGAAGATCGCCACGCAGTCGGGCGTGGAGGTCGTCATCGCTCACCGCGACGAGCCGCGCCTGCTCGAGCGGGTGCTTGGCGGCGAATCGGTGGGCACGCGCTTCTTGCCCTCGCCGGAGCCGGTCAGCCTGCGCAAGTCGTGGCTGTTGCACGCGCCCAAGCCGGAGGGCGCGCTTCAGGTCGATCACGGCGCCATGCGCGCGCTCATCGCCGGCGGAAAGAGCCTGCTTCTGCCGGGGCTTGTGCAGGTGCACGGCGAGTTTCAGGAAGGCGCGGTGGTGGAACTCGTGGGGCCCACGGGCGCGGCCTTCGGCAAGGGCATCTCCAACTTTTCATCGCGCGATCTCGCCGAGTGGCTGGAGAAAAAGCGCGCAGGCGAGGACGTGCACGCGCTGCACGAAGTGGTGCATCGGAACGACATGGTGATTTGGACGGAGGCGACGGCGGGATGAGTGTCGATTCGAAGGCGGAGATGGCGGCGTCGGTGCGCGCCGCGCTGTTGGCGGCACAGGCGGCCAAAAGGCGCATGGCCACGGCGCCCACGCGCGTGAAAAATGATGCGCTCCTGCACATGGCGGACGCCATCTGGGCGCGACGGCACGAAATTTTGGCCGCCAACGCGGCGGATGTGGACGCGGCGCGGCGGGAAGGCCAGCCGGCGGCCCGCGTCGATCGGCTGATGCTCGACGAGGCGCGGCTTCAGCAGATCATCGAGGGCGTGCGCGCGGTCGAGGCGCTGCCGGATCCTGTCGGGGAAGAGGTGGAGCGCATCCTTCGGCCAAACGGGCTCGACATTCGGAAGGTGCGCGTGCCGATAGGCGTGATCGCAATGATCTACGAAGCGCGGCCGAACGTGACGGTGGACGCGGCGGCCCTCGCGGTGAAGACGGGAAACGTGGCGGTGCTGCGCGGGGGCAGCGAGGCGCTTCGGTCGAACCAGGCGCTCGTGGCGGCGATTCACGATGGCCTGCGGCAGGCCGGTCTGCCGGAAGAGGCGGTGTCGCTCGTGGCGCACGCCGACCGGGACGCCGTGGACGTGCTCATCCGCGCGCGGGGGCTGGTCGATCTCGCCATTCCTCGGGGCGGCGCGGGGCTCATTCGGCGCGTGGTGGAGAACGCGTCGGTGCCGGTGATCGAGACGGGCGTGGGCAACTGCCATGTGTACGTAGACCGAGCGGCGAACTTCGAGATGGCGACGCGCATCGCCGTGAACGCCAAGACGCAGCGTCCATCCGTCTGCAACGCAGCGGAGACGCTCCTGGTGCACGCGGAAATTGCGGACGCGTGGCTGCCGGAGGCGGGGCGCGCGCTCGTCGAGCGCGGCGTGGAGCTGCGCGCGTGCCCGCGCTCGCTCAACATCCTGCGCGGTGCCGGGATCCCCGCGGTGGCGGCGGAGGAATCGGATTGGGAGACGGAATACTTGGATCTCATTCTGGCCGTGCGCGTGGTGGATACGCTGGAGGACGCGATCGCGCACATCGAACGCTATGGCACGCAGCACTCGGAGGTCATTGTGACGGAGGATGAGGAGGCGGCGCGCCTCTTTCTCTCGGCCATCGACGCGGCTGCCGTGTATCACAACGCGTCGAGCCGCTTCACGGACGGGTTTGAGTTCGGCTTTGGGGCGGAGATCGGCATCTCCACGCAGAAGGTGCACGCCCGCGGGCCGATGGGACTGCGCGAGCTGACGAGTTATAAGTACGTTATCCACGGTCACGGGCAGACCCGGGAGTAGAACAGAGGCCCGCCGGGCAGGCGGGGATGGCGGGGAGGGCCAACGCGGCACGGCAGGTGCGGAGGAGGCCACGGGCTCCTGTCGGCTGTGACGCGCGGGCCGCCAGCGTACGATGGACCATCTTGCTTGAAAGGGGTAGGGTTCATGGGTACGTTTGGCGGCTATACGCGATGGGCGGTTGTGTTTCTGATCATCTTCGTGCTGTTCTTCCTGTTGGTCCCCGCGGTCAGCGTGGCACCCGCGCCGAGCTGCGGCTGTTCTTCGGGCGCAGGCGCTGGCATGTACGGGGCGTATTGAACGGCTGAAAAGTGAGAGATGAGCCTTGGGCGATCCGATGCCCAAGGCTGTTCTTTTGTCGTGACAATGGTTCGAATATTTCCGCCAGCGGAACGAGGAGGAATTCTGTGTCGGACGTCGAATGAAGGCAAGCGGAGCGTCCGATCAGGAATTGAATTCCGGCCAGGCTAAGATCCCGGCAGGAAGGAGAGGAGAATCATTCAATGAACGTCAAAACCCTTGCGCAAATGGTGATGGGAGACGCTGCGATTCGGCGCCGGCAGCGCCTGCAGCCGGCCGGCGGCAAAGGAGACAAAATCTTCCCGCCCACGTATCCGGGTGAGTTCCAGAACGATCCGCCTCGGCATGTGTTCGAGCGCCGCATGCTGGACGGAGAGGAGGTGTGGTGCGCGTTGGTCGACAGTGTGCAGTCTCAGGCCAATCGCATGGAGCAGGCCCTGGTCGATGCCGTGCGCCATAACGGCTTACCCA
The DNA here is from genome assembly GCF_017329605.1 of Alicyclobacillus fructus. Lineage (GTDB taxonomy): Bacteria > Bacillota > Bacilli > Alicyclobacillales > Alicyclobacillaceae > Alicyclobacillus > Alicyclobacillus fructus. The sequence goes on along the minus strand of NZ_JAFMTY010000011.1, from coordinate 7,740 downwards.
TTCCGCACGTCGTCGTGGATTTCCGAGACCGCGGTCTGCTGGGCCTGTCGGAGATCACATCCCTTGAGGCGCCGCACCGCATCTACGACGCCATCCTGCGCGACAGCATGATCGACGGCAAACCGTTCATGGAGAGCGAGGTGGGCCTGCGGCTCGCCCAGGCCAGCCCCTCCGATGCTACGGCGCTGCTTGAGACCTCGCCAACCGCGCTCGTCTTCGGGGCGTGGCACTCTACTGGAAGCGGCGGCGGTCTCGGCGCCAAGTTCGCGCGCTGCCTGACCTCCGAGATTGTCGCCATCGGCGTGCCAGTGGAAGAGATCCCGCGGCGGGACGGCACCGTCGTGGTGCGCACGGCCGGCCGCCGCACGGGCAGCCGCATCGATCCTCTCGGGATCCTGAGGAAAGTCCAAGTGTACAAGCACAACGATCGGAAAGACGTGTGGGATGTTCGGCCTGAGCTAGTGGGCAAGGACGCGAAGCAGGTCCGCCCGTCGGAGATCAATCACGGGAACATCGTGCCGACCGTGGACCCGCTTGGCATTACGTGCGACTATCTGGAGCAGACGTTCGTGCTGACATTTGCCGGTCTGCGCCGCCTTCGCTTCGGCGGAGACGAGCGAGATGTCGCGGCTCGGACGCTGCTCGCCGCTCTTGGCCTTCTCGCCGCGCTTGAGCAGGACCGCAATGGGTATGCGCTCCGCTCCCGGTGTGATCTCGTCCCCGAGAGGCCGGCGCCGTTTGAGGTGGTCCATCCAGATGGCTCGACGGACGCCGTGAAGCTTGACCTTGATTCGGCGCGCGCACTGTATGAAGAGGCGCTTGCCAACGCCGAGGCCGTAGGATTCCGGCTGCGTCGGGAGCCCATTCGCCTCGTGCCGCAGGACAAGCTGGTTGCCATCGTCAAAGAGAGTCAGCAGCTGGCGCTGTCCGGGCAAGGCGGAGAGGCGGAGGAAGAGAAGTGACGCTCGTCATCGAGATCGAATTCCTCACGGGCAACTCGGTGGCAGCGCTCCAGCCGGACAGCGAGGCGCCGGACTGGCCGCCACAGCCGGATCGCGTGTTTTCCGCGCTCGTGGCCACGTGGGCGTACCGCGGGGAACGTCCGGAGGAGCGGGCTGCCTTGGAGTGGCTGGAATCGCTCGATCCGCCGCGGATTGAGGCACCTACCGCATGGCTCCGCACGTCTTACTTGGCGTATGTGCCGCCCAACGATCGCGCCGCGCTCAAGGTCCGGCGCGCGTCGGACAATCTCGCGGATTATCGCAGCCGGCAGCCGCGTCGGTTCATCACGGTTAGGCCCGCTTCGCCGACGGTGCGACTCCTGTGGGCGGACGTCCTTGACGGCGCGGATGTCGCAGAGCGGGTGAAGCTGCTCGATGCCATCGCCCGAGACACGGCGTACGTGGGGCACTCGTCCAGCCTGACGCGATGCAGGGCGTACGTGACGGATGAACCGGCACCGCCAGACGCCGTCCCGCCACTTCGCAGGGTGTATCGAGGCCGACTGGACGAGCTGGTTCGCGCGTTTGCGTCCGGCCGGCGACCGAGCGTGGGCGAGTGGGTGGTGCCTGAGCCGCTGTCCGTGGCGCCAGACGGCCTGCACACGGTCTTTTCCCCCGTTTGGCTTGTGTTCGAGCATGTGGGTGGCGTGATGCCTGATGTCCGCGCCTGTGCGTTGGTCGCGCAGGCCATCCGGACTCGCATCATCGAGGGATATCTGGCCGCGGGGACATCACCACCGCCGGTTGTCACGGGGCGCTCCGAAGACGGTGTACCCGAGAGACATCCGCACCTGGCCATCGTTCCGCTACCTTTTGCGGGCTTTCCGTACGCAGATGGGAGAATTCTGGGATTCGCGTGTGTGCCGCCGAGCGGCGTCGATCTCTTTCGAGACGAGGGCTGGCTCCGGGCACTCCGCGCCGTCTGCCCGATGGATGTGCGGCGCGGAAGGCGGGTCCTGCGCATCGCGCTGCCCACGGGGAACTTGGAGCTTTCTCCGACGCTCCAGCCCGCGAAGCGCTCGCTCGATCCGGCGCTTTACACCGCAAAACCGAGCCACTCGTACGCGACCGTGACGCCTTTGGTGCTCAATCGCCGGATCAAAGGGCGTGCGAGCGAAGCCGTGACCGAGATCATGGAGGACGTGGCAAGCGCGTGCGAACACATCGGCCTCCCTCGGCCGCAGCAGGTCATGCTGCCGGGGGTGGACGGCCCGCTGCCGGCGGTTCAGGTCTCGCGCCATTCGGCTTGGGAAGGTGTGCCTTCCGTGATTTCTTCTCGCCGGAATCCGGCGTGGGTCCGATGGCAGGTACCTGATTACCTCAAGGGGCGGATGCTGACGCACGCGGTGATTTGGTTTTCAGAGCCCGTGTGTGGGCCGGTGATGCTCGGTGCCGGGCGATATCTGGGGCTCGGCCTGTGCCGTCCCTTGCCCGACGGAGGTGAGGCGGATTGAACGCATCCCTTTCTCGAGGAGATTTTGTGCAGTTTCTGCGCGAAGTCCACGGCTATGAACCGTTTCCATGGCAGGTTCGCCTATTGAATCACCTCGCGGACACCGGCTCGTGGCCGAGGTTGCTCAAGTTGCCTACGGCGTCGGGAAAGACGAGTGTGATCGACATTGCGGTCTTTTTCCTCGCCTTGGAGGCGGGCGCTGGACTGAAGCGGCGCGCGCCCGTGCGCATGGGGTTCATCGTGGACCGCAGGCTAGTCGTCGACGACGCGTACGAACACGCGAAGCACTTGGCCGAAAAACTCGCGCAAGCGCCGGAGGGGACCGTGACGGCGCGCGTGGCGGCGCGGCTTCGTGAGATGAGCGGCGGTGCGGAGCCGCTTGTGGTCCGACGGCTCAGAGGTGGCGTGCCCCGCGAGGACGATTGGGCTCGAACGCCTGTGCAACCCACCGTCGTGTGCTCCACCGTGGACCAGATTGGATCGCGGCTTTTGTTTCGTGGATACGGCGTGTCAGACGCCATGAAGCCGGTACACGCAGGACTGTTGGGCGTGGACTGCCAACTGTTTCTTGATGAAGCGCATTTGGCGGAGCCGCTCCGCCAGACGCTGTCCTGGATAGAGGCGTATAACGGGACGGCATGGAAGAAAGTTGATGTCCACATGCCGTGGGGCTGCACGGTCATGACCGCAACCCCGCAGGCGGAGGATGGAGGCTCGTTCGAGCTCGCGGAAGAAGATCTACATCATCCTATCCTTGGCGCGCGCTGGTCTGCCGAGAAGCCCGTTCGCCTGGTGGAATACAAAAAGGCGCGGGATGCAGCCGCCTCGAATGACGCCGCTGGCGGCGTGTCGGAGGCCGCGGACGAAGAGCGCCGCGTGCAGGTGCTTGTAGAGGAATTCTTGCAGGCCGCGCAGACGCTCCGGACCCAAGGTGTGACGAACCCTGCCATCGCCGTCGTGGTGAACCGAGTGGGACGCGCCCGCGCGGTGTTCGAAGCGCTTGGTGCGGTGCTTGACTCACGTGAATGGCAGACGTTGCTCGTCATCGGTCCGGCTCGTCCCTTGGATCGAGACGCATGGTTGACGCACCTTCTTGAGCCCGTGCGCACGCGGCCATGGCCCGAGGTGCGGCAGCTGGATAAGCCCATGGCTCTCGTCGCCACGCAGTGCGTGGAGGTCGGGATCGACATCGATCTCGACGCTGTGGTGAGCGATCTCGCGCCCATCGACGCTCTCCGGCAGCGTTTCGGGCGCCTCAACCGAGCCGGGCGCCCCACACCGTGCTGCGGGGCTGTGGTGGCTGCGCCAGCGGATTTGTCCGCCCGAACGGACGATCCGGTGTACGGCCGTGCTCTCGCGGAGGCGTGGGCTTACCTGAAGCGGCACGCGCGGCCGGGGAGCCGAAAGGAGCCGCCCGTGATCGACTTTGGCCTCGCCGCGTTCCACCGCCTTGGCCAGGAGGAGCCCGTGCCCGCGCAGGCCATGTCGCAGACCGAGGACGCGCCTGTCCTCATGCCTGCGCACGTGGACATGCTGGCGGCTACGAGTCCCGTGCCGGCCGCGGACCCGGATGTCTCGCTGTACCTCCATGGCTCGCGGCGTCAGCCTGACGCGGTTAGCGTCGTTTGGCGCGCCGACGTCGATCCCGCTTTCGGCGACGACGCGACGTACACTCTGTTGCAACTCGTGCTGCCGAGATCGAGCGAGGCTGTGGAACTTCCCGCCTGGGCCGTTCGGCGCTGGCTCACGCGAGACACGGCGGAGGAGACCGAGCTGGCGGATGTCGCCTCGCAGGCTCCGAGCGAAGAGACGGACACCCGCCGGAGGGAACGCCGTGCCTTCCGATGGACCGGCGATCCCGACACGTCTCATTGGGTGGATGCCCGCCACATTCGTCCCGGCGACACCGTGATTGTCCCAGCGACCTACGGAGGGCTCGACATGTACGGCTGGAACCCCAAGTGGAATGAGCCCGTGCGCGATCTCGGCCTAGAAGCCAATTTGCCCTTCCAAACCGCGTACTTCGCGGTGCGCGTTGCGCCGGGACTTATCCCGGCGGAAGAAGACGGCAAACTCGCCGCCCTCCTCGCCGAGTACGAGGTGTTGCCGTGGCGAAACGCCCGTGACGCGTTGCTCGAACTCAAGCTCGACGAAACCCTGCGTGCTGCGCTGTTAAGGTTGGATGAGGCTCACGGCGAGGTCGAGGCGCTCTACGAAGTCTATGGTCGCGACGCGCTTGGCCGACCAAAGGGTGTCGTGTTTCAAGCTCCTCGCGGGCTGTCCGCACTCGGGCGGAGCGGTGTTGCGGCGCCCTCCACGGAGGACGACGCGTTCGGATCGCTTGCCAGCCTGCCCGTGCCTCTGGACGAGCACTGTCTGCGCGTCTCGGAGGCGGCCGCTCGGTTCGGCCGACTCGCCGGATTGCCAGCGGAGGTCACGCAGGACGTTGCCCTCGCAGGTCTGTTGCACGACCTCGGCAAGGCAGACCCTCGGTTTCAGGCGTTTCTGGCCTACGGAGACCCTCTCGGGCCCGATCTCGAGGGCCCCTTGCTCGCCAAGTCGGGAAGGCGGCTTCCGCAACAGGCGAGATCGCAGGCGGGACTGCCGCACAGGTGGCGTCACGAAGCCTTGTCCGTGGCCATAGCACTTCGCCACCCGCGCTTTCGGGAGGCGAACGATCCAGCCTTGGTGCTGTGGCTCGTCGGGACGCATCACGGGTACGGCCGCCCGTTTTTCCCGCACGCGGATCCCGAACTCCGCTCGGCGAGGACAGCGATTCGGCTCTTACTCGGCTCATCTGTCACCATCTCGCCAGCCACGGGACCGCAGGAGCTTTCGTTCGACTGGGAAGGTGACGACTGGGCCGGGTTGTACGAGCGGTTGAAGGCGCGGTACGGCGTGTGGACGCTGGCGTACCTCGAAAGCGTGTTGAGACTCGCCGATCACCGCGTGTCGGAAGACGAGCGCAGAGTGGGAGGAACCGAGCATGCCCTTGAGCGAATGCCGACTTGACGGCCTAGAGCCCGACAATCCTCTTGCGTTCTTCGCACTGCTTGGCCTCCTTCGCGCCCTGACCGCGACTGATGAAGAGCTGGAGCCCGCTTCGTGCATCCATCCTCGCGTGTATTGGACGGAGGCGCCGACTCGGCCGGTGCTGGTGACACGCTTGTCCCTGTCCCCGGAAGACATCGCGCGGCGTGCGGACGCAGGGATTCGGCGGCTCGCAGAGTACCATGAATTCGGCGACCATGCTGATCTCGACTACGAGCAGTCGGAAGCGCGTGAGGTGCTCCAAGAAGTGGCCCGAGCCGCGGTGCCCGCCGGTCGGTACCGAGCGGATCTCTTCGCCGCACTCATGAGCGATGGCGCGGTGGAGTCCAAAAACAGGAAAAAATCGGGTGATCCTCGTATCCAGCCAACACCGGTCTGTCTTTTGTTTGGTCAGGGGCATCAACACTTTTTGGCCCGACTGCGAGACGTCCCTCGGTGGCAGCCGGGGAGGCAAGAAGAACCAGGTCAGCAGGGGGAGGCTTCCATCAAGCACCTCGTGGCCACGCTGTTCCATCCGTGGACACGTGAAGACGCGATGCTCTTCTCGTTTCGATGGGACCCAGACGAGATCGCCCGATACGCGCTCATGGCAGGCAATCCAACTGACGCCAGGTACAAGCTGGGCACGCAGCTTGGGGCCAATCGGCTTGCTGCCATCGGCATCTCCGTGCTCAGCGCGGCGCCGACAGATGGCGGAAACCGGCTCGCAATTGTCGGCGGGCATTATGACGCCCAAGGCTTCTCCTTTGCATGGCCCATCTGGACAGAACCAGCGACACTGCCTTCCATTCGATGGATGCTCGCGCATCCCGGCTTACGCACCGGCGGTCTGCGCCAGCTGGGCGTGAAACAGGTGATGGTGTCGCGGCGCATTCAGTTGGATAAATACTTTAGCTTCACGCGGGCCCAGCCGGTAGGCGACGGGGGCTCTTGAACGGGTCCAATGAATTTGGGTTCAGTTAGGAACTAGTCAAACGGCCACCCGAAGGTGCGCTTCATGGCGCAGCCTGAAGGTGGCCGTCGTATGCACGGTGGCTCGATCAGGACTTCGTGTCCCGTTCTCACTTCAACACGGCGTGTGTGGCACTCACCGTGTGCATCTGAAATATGCAATGAGATAGCGGACAAACGCATACAGAACACCGATTATCAGAATGGCGAGGACAGATGCCATGATCCAGAACAGAACCCCATTCAGAGTCTTGTGCTGACGCACTCATGGGACAGACTGCGCCCCGACGTACGCGAAAACCGACAGAGCGGGAGCCCACCGACACTTGTCAATGAAATCCAAATATTTCACGGGCTCTGGTGGATTTGGCTTCGTGAACTCTGAAAACCCTTCGACGTTTCCATCACTCTGCCTCCCAAGCATCGTGTGGACGCCCACATTCCCAAGAAATAAGCGTAAATGGGGCCGCCGACGCTCTCGGCGGAACAACGGAATACTACCGGATGGGAGCGGCCAATGAACGCGCTTCAATGGGGCCGCCGACGATCCCGGCGGAACAACCGGGATATTGCGTGACGACAGGTTCAATCACGACTTGCTTCAATGGGGCCGCCGACGATCTCGGCGGAACAACCGGGATATTGCGTGACGACAGGTTCAATCACGACTTGCTTCAATGGGGCCGCCGATGATCTCGGCGGAACAACCGCCCCATTCCACCTGATGGGCGGACACCGCGGAGCCTGCTTCAATAAGGCCGCCGACGATCTCGGCGGATCAACACTGCTGTCAAGGAGCGCGGAGGAGAATCGGAGGAGCAAGCTTCAATGGGGCCGCCGACGATCTCGGCGGATCAACGATGTGGGATATGGACAGTAGATGACTCCATGACAGTAGCGCTTCAATGGGGCCGCCGACGATCTCGGCGGATCAACCTTCCTTGCCTGGGTTCGCCAAGACCCAGGATATGCTTCAATGGGGCCGCCGACGATCTCGGCGGATCAACGATAAGACCTGCGGTGAAATGTCAAGGGGGTGACGAATGAAATTCGTGTAAGTTCAACTTGAGACAAAGCAAGCCCCCCTACGGAGGATGATTGGAATTTTCATCCTCTTGGTAGCGAATGTTCCAGGATGTCGGTTAAGGAGTCAGCGCTTAGCCTGTCGCCCGCCTTTCGTCGTAGATTTGGCCTTTGCTCAGCAGCGCATAGACCAGTCGCACGAATTTCCGGGCCGTAAGAACTAATCCACGTTTGTGGTGGTGCGTCGTCGCTTCGCGGTAC
>NZ_JAFMTY010000118.1 GCF_017329605.1 Alicyclobacillus fructus | reverse complement strand
TCAAAACGCTTGCACATCCTAAGCGAGCGAGCACGATAGAGCATCGAGAATAACCATTCATCCCTGAAGCCTTCGCCAAAGTTAAGGCGCTCTTTGTACCAAGTCTCAGCGAGGTCATGCTTACCGCCATCCCGGTAAGTATTGGCGAGGTAGAAAGCTGTGCGTGGCGTCCGCTCATCTGCCCATTCCTCTAGCAGGATGCGAAGGTTGCGAGCGTTCGATGTCTCCCCGGGCGTAGGGTCGGCATGGTGGACGA
>NZ_JAFMTY010000117.1 GCF_017329605.1 Alicyclobacillus fructus | reverse complement strand
AGATTTGTATAAGAGACAGTGCTTGGGTCTATGGCATTGCTAGGGTCTATGGAATTGCTTGGGTGTTTGGTGATGCTATGGTCTCTGGTGATGCTAGTGTCTATGGTGATGCTTGGGTCTATGGCAATGCTAGGGTCTATGGAAATGCTTGGGTCTATGGTGATGATAGCGTCTCAGGTAAAGCTAGGAACTATGGAGATGCATGGGTCTATGGCAATGATAGTATCTATGGAAATGCTAGGATAAAGAAAATTATACAC
>NZ_JAFMTY010000116.1 GCF_017329605.1 Alicyclobacillus fructus | reverse complement strand
ACGCAGCGCCCGTCGGTCGACGTCATCACCGGTCTCATCAAGGCGAACATCCCAAGCCGAATCGCGTTTGCCGTTTCGTCCATGGCGGATTCTCGCACCATCCTCGACATGGGCGGCGCGGAGAAGCTGCTCGGCCGCGGCGACATGCTGTACTATCGGGTGGTTTATGGTTAAGGGTAGCTCGTTGAGGTTGACTTCTTGTGGGTTCGGGATATTGTGCTGGTGGTGGTGTAATTTTAGATGCTTGTGTAATCGGTCTAGACG
>NZ_JAFMTY010000115.1 GCF_017329605.1 Alicyclobacillus fructus | reverse complement strand
CCCGACTTCGACACTTCGTAGTCATACAAAGTCCCACGAACCCTTTGCCCATGCAGGTTCGTGGGACCTGTGGATAACTCGTGTAGTGTCTACAGCCCTCGTGCCCGAGGTTCTACCTTCAGGATCCTCGGTGGTTCTTTGATCCTCAAGGCTCGCAGGATCTCCCGCTGCGCCTCGGTCGTCTCCGTGCGCTGCACGACCATCCCGTCCGGCGTGCTCTTCGTCACCTGATGCATCGCTTGCATGTGAGAGCGGATGTCAGAC
>NZ_JAFMTY010000114.1 GCF_017329605.1 Alicyclobacillus fructus | reverse complement strand
GAATTGAAAGACAAGTCCATAACCGATTCATCATCGCCCAAGTCCCACGAAACTTTGACATGCAAACCGTATTTTTCATTGATTCGATCTGCCGCATCTAAACGACATTTCAACGCGGCATTGCGGACTGACAGAATTTGTGAGTCATTCGAGCCGACTTCGGCGGCCACTAATCTTTCTTTCTTGTCCTGATTTGAGTTGTTGATACCGAGCAATGTCATGCATTCAAGCCAAATTTTCTGTTTTGCTTCAAGTAGGCGTAATAC
>NZ_JAFMTY010000113.1 GCF_017329605.1 Alicyclobacillus fructus | reverse complement strand
ACCGTAGAACAAGCTCGCGCTGGGGATGCTTTCTGCGATTATCTCATCGCCAATGTCGACAAACTGAAATTCGTATGGATTATTTGGAAAAACCGGTCATGGTCGCGTGAACGCCGGACATGGAAGAATCTCAACAAAACAGGCGACATCTCAACGCGCCACTACGATCATGTTCACGTACTGTTTTCCACCGAGTCACGCTGGCCGACCAACATCGTTGATACTGCAAGCGTCAGCGTCGAAAATTTGCGCAGCGCGCGATACAGT
>NZ_JAFMTY010000112.1 GCF_017329605.1 Alicyclobacillus fructus | reverse complement strand
AAGTAAATGACCAGCTGTCCAAGGATCGTGCCCCAGTTGGCCACCCGCATCGTCCACTTCCGCGTCACCTCCATCGTCGCCAGATACAGCATCTTCAGCGTGAGCGTCAAATCCCGCCCACCTTGCATTCCCGCCATCGCTGCATCAAAGTCGTACATGACGACAAACCTCGCCGGGAAGCCGGCGGGGCAGTTGTGCATACTATGCTTTTTTCGTCCGTCTGCGGATGCCGTCTGGCAGGTGGTCGGACCACGGCAGCAAGTCGTTCA
>NZ_JAFMTY010000111.1 GCF_017329605.1 Alicyclobacillus fructus | reverse complement strand
AGGCCAAGCGCGTACACTACCGTAAACATTAGTCGTGCTCATTCTTCCCCATCCTTTGCACGTCTGGCGTCCGTTGTTTCCGACAATTCTTTTTCCAGCTTGCTAGGCGTATTGAGGAAAGCGAGTCCGCATACTGCGCTGGCGAGCGCTAGCCATGCGGCCAATTGGTTGGCCTCAATGAATCCGTACACCGAAAGCAGGCCGAACACAGATACAGCAATACCATACACCCACTGTCTTGTAGTCGGCTCAAAAACCTTATTCTTCATTAACG
>NZ_JAFMTY010000110.1 GCF_017329605.1 Alicyclobacillus fructus | reverse complement strand
ACTATCGGGAATCCCCGCATTATTGACCAAAATATCGAGCGAATCAATCACTTTACCCGCTGTGTGCAAACTATCAAAATCATTCAAATCAATCTTGATGAACATCGCTGATATGGCTTCTGCAGCAAGGTTTTCAACTGCTGCCTGCCCACGGGCCTCATCACGCGCCCCGACGAGAATTTCATAGCCGCGCTTTCCAAGATATCGAGCGATTTCAAAACCGATTCCTTTATTTGCGCCTGTGACAAGTGCTTTCATAGTAGGCTCCTTTTCGC
>NZ_JAFMTY010000010.1 GCF_017329605.1 Alicyclobacillus fructus | reverse complement strand
CCAGGATCAAACTCTCAATCCAAACAGTTTATCCTGACTTCGTGGTCGTCAAGACTCACGGGCTTGGTGGTCTTGTGTGTTTAGTTTTCAAGGAGCGACCCCGCAGTATCCCGCGGCTTTCGCGCCGCCTCGCGGGCGGCGAGAATGATACTATCACCCCTGCCCCCTGCCTGTCAAGGGGGATCGCAATCCAAACGATACCCCAAGCGCTCACCGTTTATACGCACCGTCGGATTAGGCTCGCGCCCTCACGGAGAAGTGACAACAGCCGTACTCTAAGCACAGCCCCGGCAGGCGCCATTACCGGGATACAGCCTTGTCTCTCGCGCCTGCTGGGACTGTGTTGTCGCCCAGCATTCACCACACCTCGATGCCGGAAAAATCCCCTTCCGCAAAAGCTTGCAACCATGCCCGGTCTTGATCGGTCAACTGTGCATGACGAAGAAGATCCGGGCGGTACTTCCACGTGCGGTATAACGCATGCTTTCTGCGCCAAATTTCAATATTCAGATGGTGCCCCGACAACAGTGTCTCCGGCACCCGCATGCCCCGAAACTCCGCCGGACGCGTGAACTGTGGGTACTCCAGCAATCCGGACGTGTGCGATTCATCCTCAGCCGAAGCGGAATTGCCGAGGACTCCCGGAAGCAGGCGCGCGACGGCGTCAATCACGGCCATCGCCGCGATCTCGCCCCCCGTCAGCACGAAATCTCCCAGCGAAAGTTCCTCGGTGGCCAACCCCTGACGGACGCGATCGTCAAATCCCTCGTAATGACCGCACAACAGAATCAGGCGTCGGCTCTTCGCGTATTCCTCCGCGATAGCCTGCGTGAAGCGGCGTCCAGAAGGACTGAGCAAAATCACCCGTTCTTCCGGAGGGCTCCCTTCGCCCACGCGAGTGCGCAGATCGTCCATCGCCGCGAAGATCGGATCCGGCTTCAGCAACATGCCAGCTCCTCCGCCGTACGGCGCATCGTCCACCGTGCGATGCCGATCCGTCGCGTACTCGCGGAAATCGATGAGCTCCACTTCAAGCGCGCCGGACTCTTGAGCCCGCTTCAGCATGCTCTCGCCCAAAACCCCGGTGAACATCCCAGGAAAGAGGGTCATGACGACGACATGAAGCGGCACCTTCACTCGTCCTCCTCGCCGTCCCGAAGACCAGGCAGAAGATGAACGGTCATACGGCGCGCCTCAAGGTCCACGGACAAGATGACATCTCGGATGGCAGGGAGCAAGAGATCGGGTTCCCCGGGCTTTCGCACGACGTATACGTCATTGGCGCCTGGTGTCCACACTTCCGCGAGCACGCCGAGGTGTTCACCTTGATCCGAGACGACTTCCAGCCCGACGAGCTGATGATAGTAATAAGCGCCCTCAGGGAGCGGGTGGAGCATATCCTCGGGAACGCACAATTCATAGCCGCGCCAAGACTCCACGTCCGAAATGGCGTCGTAACCCTTAAATCCGACAATCCAGAGGTTTTGATGCTGTCGTCCGCTTCGCACCTCGAGCTGCGCCACGGGCTCCGATCCGGGCGGCCGCAGCCACAGCCGCGATCCTGGTGCAAACCGCTCCTCAGGAAAGTCCGTGCGCGGATAGACCCGAACCTCTCCGCGAAGGCCGTGCGGCTTCGTCACCACACCCACGGTGTAATACGCCGTCACCCTTCGATCCGCTGCCCATTCTGGCGGAGTTCGACGACAATCCCGTCCTTCACGATAATCTCCGCCCCGAGCAACACCTTGGTCCAATCGTCGCCCGGCTTGACATCGACCACCGTTTCGACCGTCATGTTCTGAATCTCCGTGCCGAGCTCCAGCTGTTGGATCTGTTGCATCTGCCGGAACAACTCCTCCCGCCGTTGCTCGCGGACCCGGCGCTCGTTCTCGAGCTGCTGCCGAACTTGCTGGGCGATCTCGCCCCCTTGTGCCATGGCTTGCTCGATGGCGATTTTCCCCTGCTGCTCCAATTGCTCGAGCTCATTCTGAATTTGGTCAATTTGCCGACGCTGCTCAGCGATAATCTGCTGCTTGGCGGTCTCTGTCAAAATGAATTTCACGGCTACCGGCTGTCGAATTTTCATTGCGATCTCCCCGCATCCTCTTTGAAACTGCTTTCCTCTGATCCTCCGATGAGGACGTGAACGCGCCGGCCCTGCCGGTGCGCGGCCGCGCCCACCACGCTGCGCACGGCGTTGGCGATGCGGCCCTGTCGCCCGATCACGCGCCCCACGTCGTCCGGGTGCACCGTCACCCGGTACGTGGTGAGATCTCCCTCCTGGCGCGCTTCGACGCGCACATCGTCCGGGCGCGTCACCAACGACCGAAACAAAAACTCCACCAAATCCTGCACGGACCGATCACTCCGAAGGGCGGCACTGGGCCGCCCGCAGATTACTTCTTCTGAAATTTCTCCTCGTGAAACTTCTTCAGAATGCCCTGCAGATGGAACAAATAGCGGACGCGATCGGACGGCTGCGCCCCCGTGCGAAGCCAGTGAAGCGCACGCTCTTCGTCAATCCGGATTTCTGCCGGATCGGTCAGCGGATTGTAAGTGCCGATCTCCTCGACAAACCGGCCGTCGCGCGGCGAACGCGCCTCGGCCACCACGACGCGGTAGAACGGGCGCTTCTTGGCTCCCATCCGCTTCAGACGAATCCTCAATGCCATGATTCATCGACCTCCCAAATCCTTGATCACTTTTTCTTTTTCTTGCGATGCACGCGTTCGCGAGGCGGTCCGGCTTCCGCGCCGCCGAGATGAGGCAGACCCGCACCGCCTGTCAACCCCGGCACGCCGCCCATGGCGCGAAGGGCGTTCATCGCCTGCCGGCGGCCCACGCGCTTGCCTCCGCCGGTGAGATGCTTCATCATCTCGCGCACTTGCTCAAACTGATTGACCAATTGATTCACGTCGCGGACCGTCGTCCCACTGCCGTTCGCGATGCGGCGCCGGCGGCTCGCGTTCAAGATCCCGGGATCCCTGCGTTCCTCTGGCGTCATGGAGGAAATGATGGCCTCCAACCGCCGAAAGCGCCGATCATTCAGATCGAGGTTTTCCAGCCCCTTGACCCGGTTCATACCGGGCAACATCTTCAGAATCTGATCGAGCGGCCCCAAGTTGCGAACCTGCCGAAACATCTCCTGGAAGTCGTCGAGCGTGAAGTTCGCGGACCGCATCCGCGCCTCCATCTCCTTCGCTTTTTCCAGGTCGATCCGCTCCTGCGCCCGCTCGATCAGGCTCAGCACGTCGCCCATGCCCAGGATGCGCGAGGCCATGCGCTCCGGATGAAACGGCTCCAGCGGCTCGATCTTCTCGCCCACGCCGACGAACTTGATGGGACAGCCCGTGGCAGCCCGCACCGTCAGCGCAGCGCCGCCGCGGGCGTCGCCGTCCAGCTTGGTGAGGATGACGCCCGTGACCTCCAGCCGCTGATGGAACGCCTCCGCCACGTGGACCGCATCTTGACCGGTCATCGCATCGACGACCAGCAAGATCTCGTGCGGCTCGAGCACCTGCTTCATCGACTCCAACTCGGCCATGAGAGCCTCGTCGATGTGCAGACGACCGGCGGTATCCACGATGACCACGTCCGCACCCCGGCGCTCCGCGTCGCGAAGCCCCTCCCGGGCGATCTCGACAGCGGACGCCCCGTCCAACGAGAAGACCGGCACATCGATCTGGCCGCCAAGCACGCGCAGCTGGTCGACTGCCGCGGGCCGGTACACGTCCGCAGCCACGAGCAACGGGCGATGGCTCTGTTGACGGAACGAGAGGGCGAGCTTCGCCGCCGTGGTCGTCTTGCCCGCGCCTTGCAGGCCGACGAGCATCACGACCGTCGGAGGCTTAGGGGCCATGCGGATGCGAGCCTGCGATCCGCCCATGAGCTCCGTCAATTCCTCATAGACGATCTTCACGACCTGCTGGCCCGGCGTCAGGCTCTTCAGAACGTCCTGGCCGACCGCCCGGACGCGCACGCGTTCCACAAAATCGCGGACGACCTTGACGTTGACATCGGCGGCGAGGAGCGCGCGGCGAATTTCCCGCATCGCTTCATCGACGTCCGCCTCGGTCAACCGACCTCTGCCGCGCAGACGCTGAAACACGGCCTGCAGGTTATTCGACAGGCTTTCGAACATCCGCATCACCTCCCAGCAGGATGGACAGTGTGGCGCCCATCGCGCGCATCGCTTCATCCATGCGCCGCTTGACTTCTTCGGGCACATAGACGGCTGCCTCTTGCCATGCCGACAACATCTGCTCCCAGGCTTTCCGCTCCGCCCGCGCCAATTCCCGCAGGTGAAGCGCGGCTTCATAGGATTCGAGTTGATCCTCGACGCGCCGCAACTGATCATGAACCGCCTGCCGGCTGATGGACAAGATCTCGGCGATCTCGCCGAGGGACATATCCTCGAAGTGGTACAGCTCGACAATCTGCCGCTGGCGCTCCGTGAGAAGCGGTTCATAAAAGGCGTACAGATCGCCCACGCGCGTGACGTCTCTCATACTATCCGGGTTTTCAACCACTGTCAAGCAAATCTCCTTTACACCCGTGTCTCAGGGCGGCAGATGGCCTCCGCAAACATCCGCGGGTCGAAGGGCTGCAGGTCATCCATGCCCTCGCCTAGCCCAATCCACTTCACCGGAATCCCTTCCTCCCGGACAATGGGAAACACGATGCCGCCCTTCGCAGTCCCGTCCAGCTTCGTGACCACGATGCCCGTCACCTGGACCACTTCTTTGAACACGCGCGCCTGCACGAGACCGTTCTGCCCGGTGGTGCCGTCGATCACGAGGAGCACTTCGTGCGGCGCGCCGGGCAGCTCCCGCTCCGCCACTTTGCGGATCTTGGCGAGTTCGTTCATCAGATGGGTCTTGTTCTGCAGCCGACCCGCCGTATCGCAGATGACGAGATCGCACCGCCGCGCCTTCGCGGCCTGGATGGCGTCGTAGACCACCGCGGCCGGGTCGGACCCCTGCGCCTGGCGCACCACGTCGACGCCCACCCGCTCCCCCCACACCATGAGCTGCTCAATGGCCGCGGCTCGGAACGTGTCGGCCGCCGCAAGAATGACGCGCTTGCCCTGCGCTTTGTAAGCGTGCGCCAGTTTGCCGATGGTGGTGGTCTTTCCGGCGCCGTTGACGCCGACGACGAGCACCACCGTCGGCCCGTCCGGATTCTCCGCCATCTCCGCGGGCGGGCCCAAAAACTCCACCATGACGTCGACCATCACGTCCGGCAGGTCTTCCGCCCGCTCGATACGCCGCTTGCGCGCCTCGCGGCGAATGGCCTCCACGAGCGCGGCCGCGGTATCCACGCCGACGTCGGACAGGATGAGCGTCTCCTCCATCTCGTCAAACACCGAGTCGTCCAGTTTCCGGCCGCGAAACACCGACAACAGCCTGTCGGCCATGGCAGCCCGCGACTTTTCAAGCCCTTTGCGGAATCGATCGAAAAGCCCCAACGCCCTATCTCCCTTCGCAAAGCCTCGACCGGGCTACGCCGTTTCGTAATCCATCTCGTCGCTCAACCGGACGCTCACG
This sequence comes from Alicyclobacillus fructus, assembly GCF_017329605.1. Taxonomy (GTDB): domain Bacteria; phylum Bacillota; class Bacilli; order Alicyclobacillales; family Alicyclobacillaceae; genus Alicyclobacillus; species Alicyclobacillus fructus. The sequence goes on along the minus strand of NZ_JAFMTY010000010.1, from coordinate 94,179 downwards.
AGCGACGATACGCCCCGCTCCGGCATCGTCACGCCGTACAGCGCGTCCGCCTCTTCCATCGTGCCGCGCCGATGCGTGATGACGATAAACTGCGTATCCGCGGCCAGCAATCGCAGCTCGTGCGCGAAGCGCGCCACGTTCGCCTCGTCGAGCGCCGCTTCGACCTCATCCAGCACGCAGAACGGCACGGGCCGCACGCGCAAAATCGCGAACAGGAGCGCCATCGCGGTCAGCGCGCGCTCGCCACCCGAGAGCAGGTTGAGGTTTTGCAGCTTCTTGCCAGGAGGCTTGGCCACCACTTCGATGCCCGTCGTCAGGGGGTCCGCCGGATCGGTCAGCACGAGATCCGCCTCGCCGCCTTGGAATAGGCTGTGAAACGCCTTGCCAAACTCCACTCGGATCTGCTGAAACGTCTCCATGAAACGAGCGGCCATCTCTCGGTCGATCTCGTCGATCAGCTGTTCCAGTTGCTGGCGGGCTGTGACGAGATCGTCCCGCTGTTCCGTGAGAAACCGGACGCGCTCGGACAGCCGCTCGTGCTCTTCGATGGCCCCGAGATTCACGTCGCCCAGCGCCGCGCGCTCGCGCCGCAGCGCTTCCAACCGGCGCTCCGTCTCCGCCACGGTACCCCGAAGCGGATACCGGTCCTTGGCCCACTCATACGTCATGCCGAACTGTTCGCCCATCTTCGCGAGGGCATGGGACAAATCGGCGTCGGCGCGCTCCACGGCGACGAGCGCGCGCTGCAACACGGCCTCCTGTTCCTCCACGGCGCGCCGTTTCCGCCGCACGTCCTCCTCGAGATCGCGAACCTCGGCCTCCAGCTCGTTGCGCGCCTGTCGAGCCGCTTCCAGCGCTTGTTCGAGCGTATCCAGTTCTTCGGCGAGCCGCAAGGCCTGCGCTCGCTCCGCTTCCCGCGCGGCCACAAGGCGCGCCGCCTCGGCCTCGTCGCGAGCTTCCTCTTTGGCCATCTCCGCCTGAGCCCGCTCGAGCCGCGACTTGCGCTCGCGCAACTCCGCCATTCGATGAGCTAGATTCTCCCGTTCCTGCTCGAGCGTCGCCACTTCAATGCGGAGCCCCGTCAGCCGCTCCTTCGCCTCCGCGAGCTCCGATTCTAGAGCTGCCAGACGCTCCCGCCGCTCCGCGATGGCGCCCGTGAGCCGCGAAACCTCGGCCTCCGCCTCCGCCAATTGATGCCGCACCTCTTCCCTTCGGCGCTCAAGCTGCGAGCGATCCGCCGCTAAGGTCTCTCGCTCCCACTCCAGCGCCTCGAGCCGCTCGGCCAACGTCTTTAAGGCGTAGTCCGCCTGGCGATCCTCGTTTTCATACTGCTTCAACTGAGCCAGGCGCACCGCGCGATCTTCCTCCATCGCCTGGCGCTCACGCCCCAGTTCGACGACGCGCTGGCGGAGCTCCTGCTGGAGGGCGGTCAACCGCTCTCGCTCGGCCTCAAGTGCCTTCAGCTTGTTCTCCAAATCCTCCCGCTCTCGCTGACGCCCAAGGAGCCCGGGACCCTTTCGGTTGACGTGACCGCCGGTCATCAGGCCGCCTGGCGCAATGACGTCGCCTTCCAGCGTGACGATGCGGAATCGATGCTGGAGCGTCCGGGCGATCCGGCTGGCGCACTCCAGGTTCTGCGCAATCACCACGTTGCCGAGCAGGTGTTCTACGGCTTGGCGGAAGCGATCGTCAAAGGAGACGAGATCGCTTGCCAGCCCGAGGAAACCCGGTTCCGCGGACACGCGCGACAACACGCCGGCCTCGATGCGCCGCGATTTCACCACGTCGAGCGGCATAAAGGTCGCCCGGCCGCCCTGGCGCGCCTTCAGCAGGCGAATCGCGTCCATCGCGTCCTGTTCCGTCTCCACGATCACGTTCTGCAGCGCGCCGCCGAGCGCTGTCTCCACGGCGAGTTCGTATCTGCGCTCCACCCGGATGAGCTCGGCGACCGATCCACACACGCCTTTCAGCGCACCTCGCTTGGCCTGCTGAAGCACCATCCGCACGCCGTGCGCGTATCCGTCGTAGCCCGCCTCGAGATCGCGCAAGAGCTCGAGGCGGCTCGACAGGCCCTGCATATCGGCCTGGAGCCGGTGCCACGCGGTCACGGCCTCCGCTTCTTCCGACGCCGCCTGTTCGCGCTGTGCCTCCACGGCGGCCAGCTTCAGCTCGAGTTCCTTCAGTCCGCGGCGGATTTCCTCCGCTCGATTCGCGCGTTCGCGTTTGTCCGCCTCGATGCGATCCCGCTCGGCCCGAATGCGAGCCGCCTCCTCTTCGAATCGCTCGTGGCGCAGCGCATCCGCTCGGCCCTTCTCTTCGAGCGTCTTCCATTCGTTTCGAAGCGTCGCCGCCCGGTGATTGGCGTCGATGAGCTCGCCGCTCAACCGGTCGATCTCGTCCGCAAGTTCAAGCCGCCTCGCATCGTCGGCCCGCTCGCGCGCGTCGGCCAGCCGCTGCTGCCGCTCTCCGAGCGCCGCCGCGGCCTCCGCCTCGGCCTGGGCAACCGCCTGCATGGCGGCATCGATCTCGGCGAGATCGCGCGCCAACTCCTCCTTGCGCCGGTGCCGGTCTTCCGCTCGCTGCGCGAGAGCCGCGATCTTCTCCTCCGCGAGCGCCAGCGACCCATGGGCCTTCTGCCGGGCCTCCACGACTTCCACGTACCCCTGCTGCAGGGATTCCAGCCGAGCCACCGCTTCGTTCAGCGCCTGACGCCGCGCCTTCCAGGCCTCGTCGGCGAGGCGCAACCGCTCGTGCGCCTCGTTGCGGGCCGCCTCTTCCCGGCTCACCTGGCGCTTGAGCTGTTCGAACCGCTCGTGCAGCCGGTCGATCTCGACCACCAGAAGCGAGATCTCCGTCTCCTCGATTTCGTCCGACAGCGCCTGGTAACGCTCCGCGATCCGCCGCGCCTCCGCAAGCGGCCCAAGCTGAGCCTCGAGTTCCGCCAGAATGTCGTCGACGCGCACCAGGTTCGCGGCCGTCTCCTCCAGCTTGCGCTCGGCCTCCTTGCGCCGATGCTTGAACTTCACGATCCCGGCCGCGTCCTCGAACGGCCCGCGGCGATCCTCGGGCCGCGTGGACAGCATTTCCTCAATTTTCCCTTGCCCAATGATGGAATACGCCTCTCGGCCGAGCCCCGTGTCCATGAACAGTTCGTGAATATCCTTCAGCCGACATGGCTGGCGGTTGATCCAATATTCGCTTTCGCCCGAGCGGAATGCCCGCCGCGTGATGGTCACCTCTTCGAACGTCACGGGAAGATGATGATCGGTGTTGTCCAGCGTGATGGACACTTCGCACAGGTTGGTGGCCTTGCGCAATTCACTGCCGGCAAAGATCACGTCCTCCATCTTGCTGCCGCGCAGGTTCCGGACGCTCTGTTCGCCCAAGACCCAACGGAGCGCGTCCGCGATATTGCTCTTGCCGCTCCCGTTGGGACCGACAATGGCCGTGATGCCCGGAGACAGAACGATCTGGGTTTTGTCGGCGAACGACTTGAACCCAAGGATGTCAATCTGTTTGAGGTACACCGCTCACACGCTCCTCCGAGCGTTCTTCGGACAGCGAGGCCAGGGCCATCGCCGCGGCCTGCTGCTCCGCCTCCTTCTTGGAACGGCCAATCCCCACGCCGCGGACCTCGCCGCCCAACTCCACCTGGACGACGAACTCACGAGCGTGCGCCGGCCCGCGCTCCTCCACAATCACGTAGCGGACCGGCGTCTGGTGGCGCTGTTGCACCAGCTCCTGCAGGGCCGTCTTGTAGTCGAGCCCGGCGGAGACGTCCGGGAGATACGGCACGATGTGGGTATGAACGAACTGCCGGACGGCCTCCAGGCCCTGATCCAGATACAGCGCTCCGAGAAACGCCTCGAACACGTCGGCCAGGAGTGCTGGACGGGATCGACCGCCGCTTCGCTCTTCGCCCCGCCCGAGGCGGATATACTGGTCAAACGATAAGCGCTTGGCAAACCGGACCAACGACGCCTCGCAGACGATCGCGGCGCGCATGCGCGTCAACTCGCCTTCCGGCATCTTCGGATACGTGCGGTATAGAAAGTCGCTCACCACGAGCTCGAGAACGGCGTCGCCCAAAAATTCGAGGCGCTCGTTGTCCTCGACGTGCAGTTTGCGATGCTCGTTGCGGTACGAGGCGTGCGTGAAAGCCTGTTTGAGCAGGTTGAGATCGTTGAATTGAAGATTCAGCAATCCTTGCAACTCAAGCCACTTGCTCTGCAAACCTTTCCTCTCCCCCTTGGGGGCTTTGAGGCGCCGTCTCCCAGGGAGGCGGCCCCTCAAAACCCTCATGGTAAAAAGCCCCCGGGCAGGCCAGGGGCTTGTCTCTTCTCGCGGATTCACGGCGCGTACTTCCTGAACACCAGGCAGGCGTTGTGTCCGCCGAACCCAAACGAGTTCGAGAGCACCACGTTCACATCGGCCCGGCGGGCCTCATTCGGGACGTAGTCGAGATCGCAGTCGGGATCGGGTGTCTCGTAGTTCGTCGTCGGCGGGATCACGCCGTCGACGAGCGTCATCACGCACGCCACAGCCTCCACACCGCCGGCCGCACCGAGCAGATGACCCGTCATCGACTTGATGGAGCTCATCGCGAGCTTGTAAGCGTGATCGCCAAACAGCCGCTTCACCGCATAAGTCTCGATCCGATCATTGTACTCGGTGCTGGTCCCGTGCGCGTTGATGTAGTCGACGTCCGTCGGCGAGAGCCCCGCGTCTTCGAGCGCAGCCTTCATCGCCCGGTAGGCGCCGTCTCCCTCCGGGTCCGGTGCGGTGACGTGGTACGCATCGCCGGACATCCCGTAGCCGCAGATCTCGGCCAAAATGGTGGCGCCGCGCGCCAAAGCGTGATCCAGAGCCTCCAGGACGAGGATCCCGGCGCCCTCGCCCATCACGAAGCCGTCGCGGTTCTTGTCGAACGGCCGGCTGGCGCGCTGCGGTTCGTCGTTGCGCGTGGACAGGGCCTTCATGTTGCAAAAGCCCGCCAGCGCGAGATCCACCACCGCGGCCTCAGCGCCGCCCGCAATCATCACATCGGCCGCACCGCGCTGGATGATTTTATAGGCATCGCCGATCGCGTGCGAACCGGTCGCACACGCGGACACGGGGGAGCTGTTCGGGCCACGCACGCCGAATTCGATCGAGACTTGTCCAGATGCCATATCGCTGATCATCATCGGCACCAGGAACGGGCTCACGCGCTTCGGCCCGCGCTCGATAAGCGTCCGGTAGTTGGACAGCGTCGTGCTGATCCCGCCGATACCGGAGCCGATATACACGCCGATTCGGTCCCGGTTTTCGTCGGTGATCTCGAGCTTGGACTGCAGAATCGCCTCGTACGCGGCGTACAGCGCGTACTGCGTGAACAGGTCCATGTGCCGGAGTTCCTTTTTGTCGATATAGCGCTCTGGGTCGAAATCGTTCACCAAGCCGGCGATTTTACAGGGATATTCGGAGGTATCGAACCGGTCGATCTCCCGAATGCCCGACCTGCCGGAGAGCAGGCTGTCCCAAAACGCCGGGACGCTGTTGCCGACTGGAGAAACGACGCCAAGCCCCGTCACCACCACGCGTCGTGCCATGAATTCACCCCCCTACATAGCATAAAGCCCCGGCTCGCGCACGGGGACTATGCTACCCAGTTTTCGCACATCATCCCTGGTGCTGCTCGATGTATGTAACCACATCGCCGACCGTGCTGATCTTTTCAGCGTCCTCATCGGAGATCTCCATATCAAATTCGTCTTCCAGCTCCATGATGAGTTCGACGATATCCAGCGAGTCTGCACCGAGATCGTCCTTGAACGTCGCGTCCAAAGTCACCTTATCCTCATCGACATTGAGGCGATCCACAATGATCTTCTTCACGCGTTCAAACACGTCGTTTGCCATCGTCTCACCTCCTTTTGCAGTATACTACATGGCCATGCCGCCGTCGACAGCGAGAACTTGGCCCGTGATGTAGCGGGCCTTGTCGGACGTCAGGAACGCGACCGCGTAGGCCACCTCGTCGGCGTGCCCCGTCCTGCCGAGCGGGATGTGCGCCAGCAGATCCCGCATCCGCTCCTCGCCCAATTCGCGCGTCATGTCGGTGTCGATATAGCCGGGCGCGACGGCGTTGACCGTGATGTTGCGAGGTGCAAGCTCTTTCGCGGTCGCCTTCGTCAATCCGATGAGCCCCGCCTTGGCCGACGCGTAGTTGGCTTGACCTGCGTTGCCCATGATCCCCACCACGGAGGTGATGTTCACGATGGCGCCCCATCTCGCCTTCATCATCGGCCGCGCGACCTCGCGAATCAAATAAAACGCGCCGCGCAGGTTCGTGTCAAGGACCTGGTTGAAATCGTCATCGCTCATCCTCACCAACAGCCCGTCGCGGGTGATGCCGGCGTTGTTCACGAGGATGTCGATCCGCCCCATGGCCGCGAGCGCCTCCGACACGAGCCGCTTCGCCTCCTCGGGCCTCGACACGTCGGCCTGGATGGCCACGGCGCGGCGCCCAAGTCCCTCAATGGCGCGCACCGTCTCCGCCGCGAGTTCCGCGCCACCCCGGTAATTCACGACGACATCCTTGCCTTGCGCGGCAAGTTCGAGCGCAATCGCCCGCCCGATTCCGCGGGACGCACCGGTGACCAGAGCCACGCGAGCCTCACTCACGCTCATCACCTCCTCGCGTCAGGAGCGCGCACACCTCGTCGAGCGTCGCAGGGTCTTCTGCATGCGCGGTTTGCAACGACTTGTCAATCTTGCGCACCAAACCGCTGAGCACCGTGCCAGGCCCCAGTTCCACGACGCAATCGACGCCGAGCCGCTTCATCGAAAGGACGCAGTCCACAAACCGAACCGGCATGACAAGCTGTTTCTTCAGCGCATCGCGCAAATCGGAGGCCATCCGGCGCGGGTGGCCGTCCACATTCGCCACGACGGGCGTGTCGGCGTCCGCAAATTCCACCTCGTCCAACAGCTCGCCCAGCCGATCGGCCGCTGGCTGCATCAGACTCGAGTGGAACGGCCCGCTGACGTTCAGCGGCATGACGCGGCGTGCTCCTGCCTCTTTTGCCAACTCTGCAGCCCGTTCCACAGCTGCCTTCGCCCCGGATATGACGATCTGCCCTGGACAGTTCACGTTGGCGAGTTCGACCACTGCGCCGGTCTCCGCGCTGGCTTGCTCGCACACGCTGCGGAGCGGCTCCTCGTCGAGCCCAAGGACGGCCGCCATCGTGCCCTGCCCGGCGGGATACGCCTCATCCATCAGTTTGCCGCGTTGATATACGAGTTTCACCGCGTCCGCGAAGGCGATGCTTTTCGCCGCCACGAGCGCCGAGTATTCGCCCAGACTGTGCCCCGCCACGGCCACCGGTTGAATATCCACCCGATCGACGAGGGCTCGCCAGATGGCGACGCTCACGGTCAACAGAGCCGGCTGTGTGTAGTAGGTGAGGCGAAGCGTATCTTCCGGCCCTTGGAGGATGATGTCCGACAACTTCATGCCGAGCACGTCATCGGCTTCTTCGAGGAGCGCACGAGAGACAGGATATTCCTCAAAAATGGCGCGCCCCATGCCCACGTACTGGGCGCCCTGCCCCGGAAAGACGAATGCGACGTTCATGTTCGACCCTCTCCGAACTCCGAATTTGGCACAGACACACGGCGCTCACCCATCGCTGTCGTCAGCTTGTGCAGGAGATCATTTGCGATGAACTTCCGCGCCTGGGTGATGGCCATGAACCATGCGCGCGCGTTGCTGCTTCCGTGCGCTTTGAAACAACCGCCGTTCACGCCGAGAAAGGGCGCTCCGCCGTGCTCGGCCCAATCGTACCGGGCGCGCATCTGCCGCAGGCGCTTCCCCACGAGCAGCGCCGCAAGTCTGCCGCTCATGGTCTGGGTCAGGACGGTCCGGATGTCAGAAAACAGACCGAGCCCGATCCCTTCCGCCAGTTTCAGCACCACGTTGCCGACGAAGCCGTCACAGACGACCACGTCGGCGCATCCCGCCATCATCTCGCGGGCTTCGATGTTGCCGACGAAATTCAGCTGGGACTGCGACAGAAGCGCGAACGCCTGCTTCACCACCGCGTTGCCCTTCGAGTCCTCGGTGCCCACGTTCAACAGCGCGATGCGGGGCTTCTCGATATCGAGGACGTGACGCACGTAAGCATCCGCCATGTACGCGTAGCTCAACAAGTTTTCCGCCGACGCGTCCATGGTCGCGCCTGCGTCCAACAACAGCACCCCTCGCCCGTCGAACGTCGGCAGAATGGGCGCGAGTGCGGGGCGTTCCACCCCCGGCAATCTGCCGATGATCAGCGTACCCGCCGCCATGATGGCCCCCGTGTTGCCCGCAGAGACCATCACGTCCGCCTCTTTGTTCGCCACCAGCGTGGCGGCCATCACAAGGGACGAATTCGGCTTGCGCCGAACGGCCCGGACGGGTTCCTCGTCCCCCGCAATCACCACGTCGGTGTGGCGCACTTCGACATTGTCGGGCAGCTTCGCCCCTCCCAATTCCCGAATCCGCGCCTCATCGCCGATCACGATGAACTTCGTGTCGGTGTACAGAGCCGCAGCCTGGCACAGCGCTTGCATCGGGGCCTCCGGAGCGTAGTCGCCGCCCATCGCGTCCACGGCCATCGTGATCACTCGGTTTCCCCCTCGTTCATCGACTGCACCCCAGCGTGGGAAGGATCCTTGTACACCCAAATCACACCTTCCACCACGGTATCGTGGCCCACGTGGCTCACCGCCCGACAGCGCACGATCCCGCCGTGTTCTCCGATCACGTCAACTCTTGCTCGCACCGTCTCCCCCAGGCGCACAGGGCGCAGAAACCGCAGTTCCGTTTTGGCCGTCACTGCGAAGTCCGCATCCATGACCGCCACGGCGAGGGAATTGATTTGCGCGAACAGGACGTGGCCGCGCACGATCTGCGTGCGTTTGAACACATGGTTTATCTGAATCGTCAACTCCGATTCGGCGTGACGGTTCAATTCGAGCTTCGTGAGGCGCCCAATCAGGTCCTGTTCGTCGAGCGAACGCACCTGGTCCTGCCGGTCCGAAGCCATCCGCCGGATGCGCTCGCGGACCTCGGGGATGTGAAGCGCGCTGCGATCCAGCCGGATGGTCGCGACGCTCACCCCGAATTGTTCGGCCAATTGCTCGTCGGTCGCAAACGGATTCTGTTCCAGGAGTGCCACCAGCGCATACCGGCGCTCCGACTTTTTCAGTGCAGATACCCTCTTTCGACCCATCACGTTGCGATGATCCATGCCTCTTTCACCCGGCGCGGCCGCGCCGAGACGGAGATTCCCACTGAGTACACCTCATCATGATACCGAGAATTCCCGCGCCCGTCTATGTTGCAATCCGTCGAATGCGCGCGGCCCGCGTCGGACGATGCGAAAAGAGGCTGTCCACAACCGCGGTTTCCCTGCGCGGTGACGGACAGCCTCTAGACCTTTCGCTCACTTGACCGACAGAACGACTCGCCCTTTGTACGTACCGCAGCTCGTGCACGCATGATGCGGAAGCTTGTATTCACCACACTGGGGACAGGTGACCAGCGTCGGCTGCTCCAGCTTGAAGTGCGTACGGCGCTTGCGCTTTCTCGTCTTCGACACCCGGTGTTGTTGGACCGCCACAGAACCCACCCCCTTTTCCGCGTACCGCGCACTATCTTACTCCGAACCATGGTCGGAAAGCAAGCCCTTGAGCGCCTCCAGCCGCGGATCGATGGGCCGAAGGTCGCAGCCGCACGCCCCCAGGTTGCGATCGCGTCCGCATACGGGACACAGCCCCTGACAGGTTTCCTTGCAGAGCGGCCGATTGTCGATGGCCAAAAAGATGGCCTGCTCCAGCTCCGGCGTGACGTCCACGAACTCGTCGCCGACAAAGCGCACCTCGTCCTCGGCCTTGTGTTCGTCGGTCGTGTATCGCTCGTGAAAGGGCGCGGTCAGAGGACGCGCAAACTCGCCCAGACAGCGGGCGCACACGTAATGAACCACCGTGTCCAGCTCGCCGCGCACAACCACATACGGATGATGGTACGTGGCGTGCAAACGGACGTTGACATCGTCCAGCGACTCGATGTCCACCACTTCCTGAGCGATGCGCGGCAGCGACACGATCTCGGCGAGATCGAGCTCGCCCTCTTCCTTCAACCGTTCCACATCGATGTTCATCGGATGAACCCCTTTCTGCCGCGCCAGCGGACGCCGGCATTGCTGTTATGACACAAAGGCGCCCGCGCGGTCAATGGCATCCCAGATCCGGTCCAACTGCGCGACTGCCGCCTGATAGCCGAGATCGATGGCTTCAGCCGCCCGCTGAAACTGCGCGGTACCGATGTGCGCGACCTCCGGGACGATCGTCAGACTTGCGCCGCGATCGCGGGCTCGAAGGGCCTCGTCCTGCATCAGCTCGAGGCTCTGCATGATCACGTCCATGGCCGAGGTCGGCGGCGTTCCGCGCGGTGTCACCCCCACGTCGACCGCGATGACGAGATCGACGCCGAGATCCCAGCACGCCTGAACGGGCACCCGCTCGAGCACACCGCCGTCCACGTACACGGCGCCGTCCCGCACGACGGGCACAAACACGCCGGGAATGGAGATGCTTGCGCGGACGGCATCGGCGATGAGACCCGATCGGAACACCACCAACTGGCGTTGGATCAGATCGGTCGCCACAATCGCGAGCGGGATGGCGGTGTCGGCGAACGTCCCTTGGCGGGTCATGGTGGCCACCACCGCGCGCACCTTCTCTCCCTGGATAAAGCCCATCTTGGGAACGGTGAAGTCCAACCAGTGCCGGCGCCTCAAGTTCACGGCGAGCGCCCGCATGACGCGCGGAGGCACCCCCATCGCGTACACGCCAGCGACCAGCGCCCCCATGCTCGATCCGGCGATGGCATGGACAGGAACGCCGTGCTCCGCAAAGGCGAGCAACACGCCGACGTGCGCGAATCCCTTGGCTCCGCCCGAACCGAGGGCGACGCCGACCTTGACCCTCTTGGGCGATCCGTCCCGGTCAGGCATGGCGATTCGCCATTCCCTCCGCCCGCGCCGCAAGCGCCCGAGCGACGCGCGGCGTCACGAATCGCGTGACGTCGCCCCCGTGCATCGCGACGTCCTTGACGAGCGACGAGCTCACGAACGACCACTCGGGCGAGGTGGGGACGAAAAGGGTGACGAGATCGCCGTAGAGCGCGCGGTTCATGTGAGCCATGGCCATCTCGTTCTGAAGGTCGACGTGGTTGCGCACCCCTCGGACCACGCACTCGATCCCAGACGCCCTGCAATAGTCCACCAGCAGGCCGCTGAAGGCGTCCACGCGCACGTGCGGGAACGAAGCGACGGCGTCGCGAATCATTTCCAGCCGCTCGTCGAGATCGAACCACGGGCGCTTGGCCGGGTTGTGCAGGACCGCGACCACGAGCTCGCCGAACAGCGGCGCCGCCTGCGCGATCACGTCCAGATGCCCGAGCGTGATGGGATCAAAGGTTCCAGGGTACACGGCTTTGCGCATGCAGACCCCTCCTATATCTCTACGCCAGATCGGCCCTTGTAAATCCGGACGGAGATGTCGCCGTACCTGCGCGCTTTATGAAGCGAAAACTCGCCCACCTGATCGGGCAAATCGACGGAAGCAGGCACTTCGCACACGACGGCCCCGTCAACTCGTTCGGCGGGCAGCGCCAGAAGCACCGGTATCCACAGGTGTTCACGATACGGCGGATCCACAAACACGTACGAGGCGACGTCGCCTGACGCTTCGAAACGCCGAACCGCGCGCGCCCAATCCATGACCCAGACCTCGGCCTGCGCCAAGGCGCCGACCCGCTCGAGGTTGCGGCGAACGAGTCTGGCGGATTGGGGGTCCTTGTCGACGAAGATGGCGCGCGCCGCGCCCCGGCTCAAGGCCTCGATCCCGAGCGCCCCGGAGCCGGCGAACAGATCGAGCACCAATCCGCCCAGCTGGTGGGGTATCAGGTTGAACATCGATTCCTTGACGCGATCGGTGGTGGGCCGGACCGCGTCGCCTCTTGGCGCCTCAAGCGAAATGCCGCGCCAATTCCCGGCAATGACCCGCATAGCCGATCTCCTCTCGGATGAGCAGGACCACCTGTCTCTGCATCAACGTATCACAACTGGACGCAAGCGCCAACGGGACGTATACCCGTTCCTGGTTTTGGACATTCTGTGAATGACAACGGCGACAGCTGTTGTGGCAACCGAGTGCGAAGAGGCGATCCCCATCCACTCTTCCTCCGGTTTCTCCTCTCCCAGAACGCGTCAGGCCATCTGGCGCAGGGCCCCGCGCAAACCCGGGCGCGGGGCCTGTTTGATTTTCGCTTCGTCCGCCGCCCGCATGTCGCGCCTTCCGTCCGCTATAATCGTGTCAGGCATGTTGAGCCTTGGAGGACGGAGGCGATTCCCTTGTCACCCAACCCCCTCACCATTCGACAACAAGTGGCTCGACTCGGCCGGGATCTGTCCGCGTCCGCCTCGCTCGCGCAGTGGCTCGCCGCTGTCGAGCGGGAGAACGGACGGCTGAACGCGCTGCTCTGCGTGGCGACGGAAATCAGCCGCCAACAGGCCGCGGCCATCGATCAAATGGCGGCGCGATTCCCCGAAGGTTTGGGGCCTTTGGCCGGCATCCCGGTGAGCGTCAAGGATCTCATCGACACCTCGTTTCTCCCAACGACGTACGGGCACGGCCGCTTCCGGGAACACGTGCCGGATCGCACCGCCCTGTGCGTCACCAGGCTGCAGCGTTCCCACGCCCTCATCATTGGGAAAGCGCATCTGCACGAATTCGCGTTTGGCGTGACCAACGAAAATCCGCATTTTGGCCCTGCGCGAAACCCGCGCGATCCCGGGCGGATCACGGGGGGTTCGAGCGGCGGCAGCGCCGCCTCCGTCGTGGGCGGTATGGCTCAGGCGAGCGTCGGCACCGACACAGGCGGCAGCGTTCGAATCCCGGCTGCGCTCACGGGATGTGTCGGATTCAAGCCCTCCTACGGCCTGGTTCCCACCGATGGGGTCCTGCCCCTGGCGCCCTCGCTCGATCACGTCGGCACCCTCGCGAACTCGGTCGAGGACGCCGCGTGGGTCACCGCGATCATGGCCGACATCGATCCTGACGCCTGGCTCTCACTGCCAGCGCCTTGCGGCCGCGTCCGCGCGGCTGTGGTGCCGGATTTGGTCCGCCGGTTTGCGGCGCCGGAGGTCTCGGATTGGTTTGAAGCCCTGACCCACCTCTTGCAGAGCCGCGGCACCCTCGAAGTCGCCGGTTCCATCCAGCTGGACGCCGACGAGGTGGCTCGCCATCAGTCCAACATTTTGGGCGCGGAAGCGTATGCGACGCATCGCGCCTGGCTCGACGAGCACCGCGACGCGTACGGCGCCGATGTCCGCGAACGCCTGGAAGAGGGCGCCCGCGTGGACGCGTCGTCCTACGCCGAAAGTTTGCGATTTCGCGCCCGTTTTCGCGACACCGTCCGCCGTTGGTTTGCCCAATACGACTGCATTCTTCTCCCGACCACGCCCATCCCGGCCCCACGCTTGGGCGAGACGCACGTCCTGATTGCGGGGGAAGAGCGAGCCGTCAGGCCGTTGCTCACGCGATTCACGAATCCATGGAATCTGTCTGGCGCGCCAGCCATCTCCATCCCGGCCGGCCAGGTGAGTGGATTGCCGATGGGGCTTCAAATCGTGGGGAAACCGGACGGCGACGCCGACCTCATTCGCATCGCGCGCCGCATCGAGGCTGACCTTGCTTCGCACCTGCCTTAAAAAAGCGCCGTCAGCGGGTGCCGGTGACGGCGCCCGCGACGACGCTGAACGACTGAAGAACCCGCTCGTAATGACTGACGAGTTGTTTGCTCGGCCCTTCCCAATCCAGTTGCTCCGCGATGGCCAGGCCGCGCTGCCTGATAGCTTCCCTCCTCGCCTCGTCCCGCATCACGAGATCCACCGTGGCAATGAGCGACTCGGTCGAGTCGGGATCGAAGATGAAGCCAGCCCGGCCGTCTTCCAGCACCTCCCGCGTGGGCGGGCTGTCCGCCGCCACGATGGGCAGCCCGGCCGCCATGGCCTCAAACAGCACCAACCCAAGCGTCTCGGTGGTCGACGGAAACAGGAAGGCGTCCGCCGCACGGTAGGCCTTGGCGAGTTCCTCTCCGTGCAGATAGCCGGTGAAGTGGGTGCGCGTCCCGGCGAAGATCCGCTCGAGTTCAGGACGATGGGGTCCATCGCCGACGATGGCGAGATGCAGATCCGGCATGGCGTCGAGAACCGGGCGCATGCGCTCGATGTTCTTCTCCGACGCCAACCGGCCGACGTAGAGCAAGACGCGATCGCCCGGTTTCGCCTCGGGCGCGAGCCGCCGGCGCATCTCCTCGCTGAACGGGGCGCTGCGAAACAGCTCGACGTCGACACCTCGTTCCCACAGGGCCAGGTTTTGAAACCCTTGGCGCTCGAGCTCGCTGAGCGTCGCGCGCGACGTCGCGAGATTGAGATGCGCCCGATTGTGAAGGGTCCGAAAGTACCACCAGAGCAGCGGCTCGAGAAATTCCAGCTTGTAATGTCGCGCGTAGGCCGGCACATTCGTATGGTACGAAGCCACCAGGGGCAGGTGCGATTTCCACGCGTAGTAGATGCCCCCGATGCCCAGAAACGCCGGATTCACCACGTGAATGAGATCCGGGCGGAACGCGCGCAGGTGTTTACCGATGCGCGGCAACGGCAACGAGTACCGCTTTTCGGGATAGAGGATGAACGGCATCGCGGGGATCCCGACGATGGTTGCGGAAGCGTACCTCTCCGGCGATCCCGACGGGGCGAACAGCAACACCTCGTGGCCCTCGCGCTCCAAATACTTCAGCGTGGCACAGAGCCTCGTGACAATCCCGTCGGTCGACGGCAGAAACGTCTCCGTAAACATCGCGATCCTCATGCTCACCGTTACCTCCAGGTCACTTTCGGGCGGATCACATCGAAGTCGACGCGATCGCGGTACCGCTGCGCCGTCTGGATGAGCTCGCGAATCAGCTCGTCCGACAGGTAGTGCGGCTTGAGGCCGAGGTCGAGGAGCTTGGTGTGCACCGCGTTGTAGTAGTGCTCCTCCTTCTCGACGCGCGGATTGGGCAGATGTTCGATCTCCGCGTCCAGGCCCATTTCACGCGCCACCTTCTGCACGCGCTCGGCCAGTTGCAGCACGGAGAACTGCTCCGTGAACTGGTTGAAGACGCGGAATTCGCCGCGATCCGCGGGATGAAGCGCCGCGAGTTCAATGCACTGGAGCGTGTCCCGGATGTCGAGGAACGCCCGCGTCTGTCCGCCCTTTCCGTACACGGTGAGCGGATGGCCGACCGCAGCCTGCACGCAGAAGCGGTTCAGCGCAGTTCCAAACACGCCGTCGTAGTCGACGCGGTTGTACAACCGCTCGTCCCGGCGCGTTTCGTCCGTCCAAAGCCCGTACACCACGCCCTGATTCAGATCCGTGGCCCGAATGCCCCACGACTTGCAAGTAAACATGATGTTGTGGCTGTCGTGCACCTTGGAAAGGTGATAGAACGAGAAGGGCTGCTTCGGATACGGGAGGACGTCCTCGCGCCCTTTGTGCTGAATTCGGATATACCCCTCTTCGATGTCGATGTTGGGGGTTCCGTACTCGCCCATTGTGCCCAATTTGATGAGATGGCAGTCCGGAACAGTCTCTTTCATCGCGAACAGCACGTTGAGCGTGCCCACCACGTTGTTCACCTGGGTGAACACGGCGTGATCGCGGTCGATCATCGAGTACGGAGCGGAGCGCTGCTCGGCAAAATGGACAAACGCCTCCGGCTCGAAGTCCTCGAACACGTGTCGGACAAATTCATAATCCTGAAGATCGCCGTAGTACAGCTTGATCTCCTTGCCCGAAATCTCTTTCCACGCCGCGAGACGCTCCTGGATGGTGGCGATGGGCGTCAACGAGCGGGTCCCAAGTTCCTTGTCCCACTCGCGGCGAATGCAGTTGTCGACGATGGCCACCTCGTGACCGCGCTCCGAGAAATGAAGCGCCGTCGGCCACCCACAAAACCCGTCACCGCCAGCAATGATAATCTTCACGTTATGTCTTCACCCCAACATTCCGCTAGCACTACTGACTTCCTTACCAATGTACAAGTTTTCGATCGGCGCAGCAAGTACGAGGTTCTACCGAGTCATTTCAATCCATGGATACAACTGCTATTTTCTGCCCCATGCGCACCCCTTCTCCCGGTTGCACGGTCCATTTCAGTTCCCAAGACGGAGGGAACAACACCACCACGGTCGAGCCGAGCGCGAAGTGACCGATTTCCTCGCCCCGTCGATAGGCGCGATCCGGCATCAGCTCCAGGCGGCCTCCTCGGCTCACCGCGTATCGCAAGTGGATGGTGCCCACGCCACAAGCACCGACCATCACCATGGCGAACGGGCCCATCGGCGTGGAAAACCGCGTCACAACCCGCTCATTTTGCGCGAGCAGTCCTGGAATCGCCTTGGTGGACGCAGGATTGACCGGGAACAGCTTGCCCGGGATTCGCCACACGCGCTCCGGCCTGCAGTCCACCGGGGCGTGAATGCGGTGATAGTCGCGCGGGCTCAGGTACACCGTCACCACGTGGCCGCCCGACAACTCCTCTGCGAGATGTGGATCCTGGACGAGTTGCGTCAGATCGAACAGCGCACCCTTGACCAAGAGGCGATGGTGCCCATCGAGACGCCCGATCTCGCGGACCAGGCCGTCTGTTGGCGACGTGATCCCGTCCTCAATCGGCCTCGCCCCTTGCCTGAGCTGGCGGGCGAAAAACTCGCCAAGCGTGCGATAGTCGGACACGTCTCCCGCCACGTCACGAAGTTCGATGTTGTAGTGGCGTATAAACCAAGGAATGGCCCGACGGCTGAGGGCCGAACCGACAAAGCGGCGAAGACACATGGTGTACGCGCGTTTGGGGAAGGCGTACAAGGCCGCTCTCGTTATACGAATATGCCATCCCGCCTCTCACATGCATTGCCCGATCACGTCTCATTATAGTGCGCGAGATGGCGTTTCATCATGGAACGAGGGCTGGCCTGAGCCAACCCTCGTTCGTCGCCTCGCTTAGTGACCCGCAAGCTGTTGCTCGGCGTAGGCGACCAAGCGCTTCGTGATCTCGCCGCCCACCGAACCGTTCTGGCGAGCCGTCGTGTCGGGGCCCAGCTGAACGCCGAACTCCGTCGCGATCTCGTACTTCATCTGGTCCAGCGCGCGATTGGCGCCTTGCACAAGCACCTTGTTGCTGCTGTTCTGGTTTGCCATCACCCTTCACCTCCCCTTGGTGTACCGTAGTATGTTCGGGGGAGATGGAATTATAGGTGTAACTTCAATCCACTCATGGAGGGATCAATCTCGATACGAAACCTTGTCCACCGCCTCTTTCAGCGCCTCGCGCAGTCCCTCGGCCCACGGAGCGTACCAAAAGTCGTCGCGCTGGACGAGATGCGACGCCTCTTCGCGCGCCACCTCCATGATCCGGTAATCGCGGGCGAGATCGCCGAGGGCAAACTCAGGAAGCCCGCTTTGCTTCAAGCCGAACAGTTCGCCTGGTCCGCGCAATTCCAGATCGCGCTCCGCGATTTCGAAGCCGTCGGTCGTTTGGAGCATCGTTTCAATCCGCGCGCGGGCCGCCTCGGTCGACGCCTCGTGAACGAGCACACAGTAGCTCTGATGGGGGCCGCGTCCGACCCGTCCGCGCAATTGATGCAGTTGGGCCAAGCCGAAACGCTCCGCGCCGTAGATGGCCATGACGGTGGCATTCGGGACGTCGATACCGACCTCGATCACGGTCGTTGCGACAAGGGCGGCGACGGCGCCGGCGCGAAACTCGCGCATCATGCGCTCTTTGTCGGCGGTCGACATCCGCCCGTGCAGGAGCTCGACGCGAAATCCCGCCAAGTGCTCCGCCACGCGGCCGTAGAGCTCGGTGATGGACGTCACGTCGTCGCGATCCGACGCCTCGATGGCAGGTGCCACGATATAGGCTTGATGCCCGCGCGCCAACTCCCTGCGGATGAGGCGCAGCGCGGCCTCGTCGTCCTGCGCCGGAACCGCGATGGTCTGAATGGGCCTTCGGCCCTTCGGCAGCTCGTCCAAGACGGAAACGTCCATGTCGCCGTAGATGGCGAGCGCGAGTGTCCGCGGGATGGGCGTGGCCGACAGCATGAGCACGTCAGGCGCGCGGCCTTTTTCGCGAAGTTTGGCGCGCTGCGCCACCCCGAACCGATGTTGTTCATCGGTGACGAGCAGGGCGAGATCGCGGAACTCGACGCCGTCCGACAGGAGCGCATGCGTGCCGACCGCGAGCGAAACTTCGCCGGAGGCGAGGCCGGACAAGACGCGATCGCGCTCCCGCCCTGTCACCGATCCGGTCAAAAGCTCCACGCGCACACCGGCCGGCTCGAGGAGTTGCCGAGCGAGCCGCGCGTGCTGTTCCGCGAGGATTTCGGTCGGCGCCATGAGGGCGGACTGTCCGTGGGCCATGTGCACCGCGTAACACGCGAACAGGGCAACCCACGTCTTCCCTGAGCCCACGTCGCCCTGAATGAGGCGCGCCATCGGCGCGGGGCGCTGAAGGTCTCGAAGGATGTCCTCACACGCCCGCCGCTGGGCGGCTGTCATGGGTCCGGGTAACAGCGCTTCGAACGCGGCGAGCGCGTCGTCTGGAACGGGTTGAGCGCGCCCCGAAGGTTGTTCGCGCCGCGCCCGAAGCCACTGGAGCTGAATTTGAAACAAAAGAAACTCCTCGAACACCAACCGTCGCCGCGCCTGCCGGACGTCCTCGCGCGATTGTGGGCGATGGATGCCGACAAGCGCCTCGCGATGGCTCCACAGTTTGTATTTGCGCGCGAGAGCGTACGGCAGCGACTCGGCAATTTGATCCCCGTACTGCTCCAACGCCTTGAGAATCAGTTGATGGATGGCCTTCGTCGAAATCTCTTTGCTGGCGCGATACACAGGCACCAGCGAAGTCGGCGAGGCTCCGGTGTCGAAGGAGGTCTCGCTGACGACCAAACGGCGCAGGGATTCGTTCCATTTCCCGGTGACCACGATGAAACGCCCGTCGGACAGCTTGGCGCGCAGATAATGTTGCGAAAACCAGAGACAGATGACCGGGTGTTGGCCGTCCACGCGGACGCGAGCCGTCATGATGGACTTCGAGCCGCGCCACCGCACTTGCACGGGCCCTTCGACGATCGCCCGGGCGGTGACGCGATCGCCGTCGCGCCATTCGGGAAACGGCTTCTCCAGCCGTTCGTCGTAACGAAAGGGGTACGTGTGAAGCAAATCGTCGACCGTCTGAATGCCGAGTGCTTCGAGTGCGCGTTCCTTCTGCGGGCCCACGCCCGGCAGAGCGCGCACGGACAGCGATCTGAGCGACAATGCGCCGCCCTCCCCGTGTCAAAGCCGCCATACCGCGGCGCAACTCTGCCCCATTGTACTATACCCACGAGGACGCCTGGAAGAACGGTTGCGGGATTCTCGGAGAATATGCTAAGCTAGGCGAGGTTCATCACGCCCAAGCCTTCGCGTGAGGCTTCCTTTCCATACAATCAAAGGAAACGGAGGTGCTCGAATGGCTCGCCGTTGTGAAGTTTGCGGTCGGGGTCCACAGGTCGGTAACAAGATCAGCCACTCGCACATCCTGACGAAGCGGCGTTGGTACCCGAACTTGCAGACGGTGCGCGCCGAGGTGAACGGCTCTGTGAAGCGCATCCGCGTCTGCACTCGTTGCCTGAAAGCGGGTAAGGTGAAACGCGCCATCTGAGAAAGAAAAAAGCACCGTGCAGGTGCTTTTTTCTTTTTATGATGGGTTCGCATCCGTGCGCTTGTGCTGCGCGTCACTCGTCCTTCGTGAATGTGCTGAGCACAGCTTTCACAATTCCTCCCAGGAAGCGCGGCAATTTGATCGTATAGACCTTCACGACCTCTACCCCCCTCGAACAACCTGCGCCATTGTCGGAGCGGAGTCTGACTCGCCGCAAGTCCCGCTCTGCCTCGAGGGCATAGGCGTCTGTCGCTAGCTATGTATATGCGCCCCCTGTCGAAATGTGCCAGGACGAGCTTGAAATTCGCATTACTCGCGAAGCGCCGCGCGCAACGCCTCAATGGCGCCGGCGCGATCGAGCTCGTCGAACACGGCCGATCCGGCGACAAACACGTCTGCGCCCGCTTCCCTCGCTTGCCGAATCGTTCCCGGATGGATGCCTCCGTCCACCTGCACATGCACGTCGTGGCGTCCGGCGTCATCCAGCATGCGCCGAACCTCGGCCACCTTGGCCAACGTGCTGGGAATGAGCGACTGGCCGCCGTAGCCAGGATTGACCGTCATCACGAGGACGAGATCGACGTCGGCCAACAGATACGACAACCCGTCCGGAGACGTGCCTGGATTCAGCGCCAAACCCGCCTTGCGCCCGGATTCGCGGATCATCTGCAGCGCGCGATGCACGTGCGGTGTCGCCTCGTAGTGCACCGTGAGGAGGTCGGCCCCCGCATCGACGAAGGCCGAGATCCAGCGCTCGGGCGCATCGACCATCAGATGCACGTCGAACGTGGCCTGCACGTGGCGCCTGAGCGCCTTCACGACGGGCGGCCCCAGCGTCAGATTGGGGACGAAATGGCCATCCATGACATCGATGTGGATCCAGTCACACCCGGCTCGAATCACGTCTTCGACTTCATCCCGCAACCTGGCGAAATCCGACGACAAAATGGAGGGAGCAATCACCGGTGTTCTCATCAGTATGCGCTCAACTCCTGTTCGCGGGCTTCCTCGTACAACTGTTTGTACGATGCGTAGCGACTGGCGGGCACCCGCCCCTCCGCCACCGCTTGCTTGACGGCGCAGTGGTCCTCATCCAGGTGAAGGCAATCACGGTACGCGCAGTCCTCGGCCAAGGCGCGAAATTCCGGAAAGTGAAGCCTCACCTCGCGCGAAGGCACGGGGATTTGCAATTGGCTGAACCCTGGCGCATCCGCGATCCACGTGGTGTCGTCGAGCCGAACCAGTTCGACATGGCGCGTGGTCTGTCGCCCTCTGCCGATCTTTTCGCTCACTTCCCCGGTCTTGAACGAGATGCCCGGCGCCAGGGCGTTGGCGAGCGTCGACTTGCCCGCGCCGGAAGGTCCCGCGAGCACCGTGACCCGCCCCACAAGGCGCGCTCGAACCACTGCGACGCCTTCGCCGCGTTTGGCGGCGACGGCGACCGCTTCATACCCCAGGCGCTGATAGGTCTCGACGGTCGCAGAAACGCGATCGGGCGACGCCAGGTCCGCCTTGGTGAATGCGACGGTTGGTTCCACGCCCGCGACACTCGCTTGAAGCAAGGTCTTATCAAGCATATAGAAGTTCAAATCCGGCGTCACGAAGGAACAGGCGACCACGACGTGATCGACGTTGGCGATGGGCGGGCGGATGAGCATCGTCCGCCGGGGAAGCACTTCGCGTATGATGCCCTCCTGGGAACCGACGGGTTCGTAGCGGACAAAATCCCCCACCAGAACCGTCGTCCCCTTGACCTTGAACACGCCGCGCGCCCGGCACCGCCGAACGCATCCTTCGTCAAACACGTCAAAGAATCCGCTGATGGCGCGAATCACACGCCCTTCTCTCACCGCGCTCCCCCTCAATGCCCGTCATGCTTCAATTGGCCTGGCGCCGACTTGCCCGGCGGCTGCGGGGCAGGCGCGGTCTCGACCGTGGGCGCCACGGCGTTGCCAGTCACGCCAGCCGTCGTGTTCCCAGCGGAACTGTTGTCCGGCGATGCGTTCGCGGTTCCGTTTTCCGTCCCGTTGTCCACCGAATTCCCGGTGCCGTTTGCCGTCCCATTGGAGGGCGGGATGGAGGCTGGGTTAGGCACGACGTAGAGATTGATGGTCGAACCCACCGGCACCCGGTCTCCCTGGATGTACGGATACGCGTAGGAAACCAGGGGATTTTGGCTGGCGAGATCGCTCGGCGTCACGGTGCCGAGCGTCAGCCCTGCCGCCTGGATGGCGGCCTCGGCCTGCTGAAGCGTCAGACCCACAAGTTTGGGCACCGTCACGTACTGTTGTTGGCTGACCGTGAGCGTAATCTTGGACGTGATGGGCACTTGGGTGCCGGGCGCCGGATCGCTCGAGATGACGTCGCCCGACGGAACCGATGTGCTCGTGTCCGTCTGAACGACGATGTTGTCAGCCGAAAAGCCAGCACTGGTGAGCGCCTGTTTGGCCTGATCCAAAGGTTCGTTCGTCACGTCGGGGACCGCCACCTTCGGCGCGCCCTGACTCACATACAAGGTGATGTCCCTCGTTTTTTTGACCTGAGTATTTCCCGCGGGGGACTGTTGATAGACGATGCCCGACGCAGCCTTGAGATTTGGCTCAAACTTCTCCTGAATTTGCTGTTTGGAAAACCCTGCGGCCTCAAGCGTCGCCACGGCCGACGCCACGGGTTTGCCAACGACAGAAGGCACCTCCACGTTCGGCACGGTCAACAGCCGCGTCACGATGACAATGGCTGCGTAGCTGCCAAAGCCGAGCGCGGCGAGGGACAATACCACAATGCCCGCGATGAGACTCGCTCGTTTCCATGGAGCCATGGGAGGCTTGGACGCGCGCGAGCTCGGAGCGGCCGAACGCTCTCCCTGCACCTGTGCGGATTTGAGCGCCTCGCTCAAGCGATCGCCCATGGCGGGCACCACGATGGTCTTGTCGTCCATTCCTTCGGATGGCGCGAACTTGGGCACGTCAGGGCGCGCGAGCGCAACGTCGAGATCGGCCATGACCGCAGCCATGTTGGGATAGCGGCCTTCCGGTTCCTTCACCAGACACCGCAGAACGATGTTCTCCACGCTCTGCGGAATGTCTTTGTTGATCTCCCGCGGCTCGACAAAGGGCTCGCGCAAGTGCTTCAGCGCGACGCTGACAGGCGAGTCTCCTTCAAACGGAAGTTTGCCCGTCAGCATTTCGTACATGACGACACCGAGCGAATAGATGTCGCTCTTGGCATCCGTCGGGCCGCCCCGCGCCTGCTCAGGAGAAAAGTAATGGACCGATCCCAACACCGTCGTGGCCTGTCGGTGTGCGATGGTCTGCCCTGTCGCAGCCCGCGCGATGCCGAAGTCCGCCACCTTGACCTGGCCGCTCTTGGTCAGGAGGATGTTGTGCGGCTTGATGTCCCGATGAACCACGTGCAACTCGTGCGCATGCTGCAGAGCAGAACAGATCTGCCGGCTGATCCGGATCACTTCTTCGACCGGAAGCGGCGCGCGCTCGAGAATCACGTCCTTGAGCGTCGGTCCGTCGACATACTCCATGACGATGTACTGTTGACCGTCCTCGACGCCCACGTCGTACACATTGACGATGTTCGGATGGGACAGACGCGCAGCGGCCTGCGCCTCCTGACGAAAACGGCGAACGAACTCCTCGTCCTCCGCATACTGGCTGCGCAGCATTTTGACGGCTACCGTGCGGTCGAGCAGGGTATCGATGGCGCGATACACCACCGCCATTCCGCCTTCGCCGATTTTCTGCTCGAGACGGTATCGACCCCCGAGCGCGCGCGCCGTCATCCGATGGTGTCCTCCTCTCGATGCACAGCGACAAGTGCGGTGACATTATCCGTCCCGCCCCGGTCGAGCGCCAGCTGAATCATCCCTTCGACAGTCGCCGATACGTCGCGCGTCGCACGCGCATCGCGCGCCTGCTCCAAAAACGACCTGATCTCATCGTCCTCGACGAAATTCGAAAGTCCATCCGAACACAGGAGCAACACGTCGCCCTCCGCCCAGGGCAACTCGGTCAAATCGGGAAGACTCACAGGCTCGGTGCCGAGCGATCTCGTCACAATATTCCGCTGCGGATGGTGTCTCGCCTCCGAAGCGGACAGATGACCGCGGCGAACCAGTTCGGCCACGAGGCTGTGATCTTCGGTCACCTGGCGAAACGCTCCGCCGGTCAACGCGTAGGCGCGGCTGTCGCCCACGTGAGCCACCACGATCTTGTCGGAAAGCGCCAGCGCGCACACGATGGTGGTGCCCATGCCCGCGTACGCCGGCACCGCGGTCGCTTGCCTGTAGATTTCATCGTTCGCGTCCGCGATGGCCGACAGGACGACCTCCTGAGGATTGGCATCGACCGACAAATGCCGGCCGACGTACTCGGTCACCCGTTCCACGGCGATTCGGCTGGCCACATCTCCCGCTTGCGGTCCCCCCATGCCGTCGGCAACCACGAACAGCACGCCCACGGGCAGGTTGTCCACGACCCCGTAGCCGTCCTGATTCATCGTGCGCACCAGCCCGATATGAGATTTCGCCGCGTAAATCATCTCAACACCTCGACTCCCGAACCGAGCCTCATCCAGGGTCTGCTCCGCCTCAGGCTTGCCGGTTCGCGTACTGGGCGCGAAGCTGCCCACATGCCGCCGCGATGTCGTGACCCATCTCGCGGCGAATGGTGGCATTCACGCCCGCGTCCAACAGCGCGCGCCAAAACGCGAAAATCTGCTTCCTGTCGGTGCGCCGATACCCGCGCTCAGGCACGTAGTTGACAGGAATCAGGTTCACGTGGCATGGCAAACCCTTGAGCAAATCCGCCAGCTCCTTGGCGCAATCCAGGCTGTCGTTCTCGCCCGCCACGAGCGCATATTCGAACGAGATCCGGCGGCCCGTTTTTCGATAGTAATCATGACATGCCTCCATCAACTTGGCAATCGGGTACGCCTTGTTGACGGGCATCATGCGGCTGCGAATCGCGTCGTTCGGCGCATGCAGCGAGACCGCGAGCGTGATGTTCCGGCCTTCTTCGGCCAAGCGGCGGATGCCGGGGACGAGACCGACCGTCGAAACGGTGATATGCCGCTGACCGATATTCAGACCGTGTTCATCCGTGATGATGTCGATAAAACGCATGACCTGGTCGTAGTTGTCCATCGGTTCTCCCGAGCCCATGACCACGACGGAGGATACGCGCTGTCCCACTTCGTCCAGGAGCGCCTGGCTGTGCATGACCTGCTCCACCATCTCGCCCGCGGTCATGTGCCGAATCATGCCGCCGAGGGTCGACGCGCAGAAGGTGCACCCCATTTTGCACCCAACCTGGGAGGAGACGCAGACGCTGTTCCCATACCGATGGCGCATGAGCACCGACTCGACCGTCACTCCGTCCGGCCACGCGAGCAAAAATTTGGTCGTCGGATCGACCTTGGAATCCTGCCTGACGACTTGCTCGGCGGACCTTAGATACGCGATCCGGCTCAGGCGCTCTCGGAGGGACTTGGGCAGATTCGTCATTTCTTCGAACGACTTGGCGCGCTTTTGGTACATCCACTCGTAGAGCTGAACCGCTCGAAACGGCCGCTCACCGAGCTCTTGCACCACCCAGTCGCGCAATTCCGGAAGCGTGAAATTGTACAGGTGGACCATCGTCTCACCTCCCCGCAGATGCCATCTGTCAAACGCGGCGAAGCCGCGCCATGAAAAAACCGTCCGTCCCGTGCCAGTCCGGCCACAGCAAAAATCCCGCGCAACCGTCTCCCCCGCGCATCGCAAGTTCAGGTGGAAGATCGCCCGAAACGTCCTCGATGCGCACGCCGACAGACGGATCGCCCGCCACGTCGCGCACCACAGCCTCATTTTCCTCCCAGAGCAGCGTGCACGTCGAGTATACGACACACCCGCCCGGCCGGACGATGGCGCATGCGCGGCGCAGCAAATCCCGCTGCAGCTGCGCCAACGCCTTGACGTCTTCCGGGCGCCTCCGATACCTCAGATCCGGCCGCCGCCGCATCACGCCAAGACCGGTGCAGGGCGCGTCCACGAGCACCGCGTCATAAGGCGCTTCGGGTTCCACACGTCTGCCGTCGGCAAGCTTTGGGTGAATGCTGCGAAGGCCGAGCCGTTCCGCCTGTTGGCGGATGGCCCGTACCTTGGCGACCGTCACGTCGTAGGCGTCGATCTCGCCCTCATCCTCCATGATCTCAGCCATGTGCGTCGTCTTGCCGCCCGGCGCCGCGCACAGATCGGCCGCGCGCATGCCGCGCTCCAGGCGGAGCAACGGAGCCACGAGCATCGCGCCCTCGTCTTGAATCGTCACGTCTCCGTCGCGATAGGCGCGAAGCCGCGTCACATCCACCTGTCCCTGCACCCGCAGACCGTCCGTCGCGATGACGGCGGGCGTCGCGTGAACGCCCTCCTCGCCGAGCCGGGCCATGGCTGCCTCGCGGGATGCGCGAAGCCGATTCACGCGCAGGGACATGGCCGCGGGCTCGTTCATGGAGCGAAGAGCCGCGAGCGCTCGCTCCGCCCCGTGATCGGCCGTCAGCCGCTCCACCATCCAGGCGGGCACGCTAAACAGGACGGACCAGCGCTCGACGTCGCCCCTGCCCGCGAGTTCCCGCCGCAGCCTCTCCTCCCATTCCGCCGCGCCCTCGGCGTAGCGACGAAGCACCGCGTTGACCAACGGCGCAGCCTGCGGACGATGTCGCTTGGCGAGTTCGACCGCGTCATTCGCCGCCGCGTAAGCGGGCACGCGGGTCAGCCACGACATTTGGTAGGCGCCCATCCGCAGGATGACGCGCACCTCGGGGTCCAGCTTCGACAAGGGCCGGCGCACGAGCGGCGATAACAGCCAATCGAGCGTGATCTGCCGGCGCAGCGTTCCATACGCGATCTCGGTGGCCAGCGCGCGGTCGCGATCGTCCAAGTCGGCGCCGGCAAGCGCCTGCTGGAGAGCGAGGTTCAAATAGGCGCCATCCCGTTCGACGCGGATGAGCGCCTGGTACGCGCGCTGCCTGCCTTCAGCGATCATCCGGCACCTTCCCCCTCATGCGCACAGCTTGCCCACGCAGGCCGCGCCAAAAGGCCCCTGCGGGCATCGCGCGGCGACCACTTGGCTTCACTTCCGCGATTTCGTACACCCCTGCGCCACACGACACCCACAGCCCATCTCCACGCGCCCGGATTTCGCCCGGATCGCCGAACGGACCCAAGTCGAGCGGCCGCCCCGAGAGGATCTTCAGCTCTTCGCCCGTCACAAGCGCCGCGCTCGCCCCGGGCACCGGCGCGAGCGCCCGCACCTGCCGGTCGATCTCGGCCGCAGAGCGCGTCCAATCGATCCACTCGTCCTCGCGCGTGAGCTTCTCCGCATACGTGACGCCGTCCGCAGGTTGCGGGATAGGGGCGAGATCGCCCGCGATATATTGCGGAAGATAGCGCGCGCAGACTTCGCCGCCGAGCGCGGCCAGTTTGTCGTGCAGCGATCCGGCCGTATCGGTCGGCTCGATGGCCACGCGCGCCTGCGCCAAAATGGGCCCCGCGTCGAGCTCGCGCACCATCTGCATCAGGGTGATCCCTGTCTCCGCGTCGCCGGCCCAAATGGCGCGCTGAATGGGCGCGGCGCCCCGCCAACGCGGAAGGAGCGAGGCGTGCACGTTGACCGCCCCGACGCGCGGCAGGTTCAACAGGGCCTCGCTCAGGATCTTGCCGAACGCCGCGGTGACCAACACATCCGGCGCGAACCGGCGAATGTCCTCCATGACGTCGCGCAGCCGCTCAGGTTGCCAGACGGGAAGGCCGAGCTCCAGGGCGCGGGCCTTCACAGGCGGCGGCGCGAGTTGCCGCGACCTTCCCCGCGGTCGATCCGGCTGCGTGATCACGACCACTTCGTAGCCAAGCCGGCACAGCGCCTCCAGACTCGGAACCGCGAAATCCGGCGTGCCCAGAAAGACCGCGCGCACCGTCATCGCGACGACTCTCCGACCGCCTGACGCTCAATCTCCTCCGGGCGGAGGTAGTCGGTGAACAGGATGCCATCCAGGTGATCGATTTCGTGCTGCAGGCAGCGCGCCAAAAGATCCCGCCCCTCGATCTCAAAGAATTCCCCATATCGATTCTGCGCCCGCACGCGCACGTACGCGGCGCGCTCGACCACCCCGGAGAGCCCCGGCAGCGACAGGCACGCCTCCCGCTCGCGCTGCACCCCGCGCCGCTCCACGATTTCGGGATTCACAAGCTCGATCCAGGCGCGCTTCGCGAAGCTGTCCTCCTTGGGATCCACGTCGATCACGACGAGCCGCTTCAAGATGCCGATCTGGTTGGCCGCCAGCCCAATCCCGCCGGCGTCGTACATCGTCTCCGCCATATCGTCCAGGAGCCGGTGAATGGCCGGGGTGAACTGCGTGACCACTTGGGCCTTCTGCCGCAGCGCCGGATCTTCTCCCTTGCGAATGATGCGAATTGCCATCTCGCGTCCCTCCCTGTCGACTATCCAATCCGCTGGGCATTGACATCGAGCGCCGCCGAGCCGCCCAGCCGATTCATTTTCTCCTTCACCAATCGGTACGCGCGCACGACGTCCTCTTTCACATCCTGCCACGCCGCGTACTTGATGACAACCTGATAGCGATACACGTTATCGATCCGCCGAATGCCGCTTGGCCCCGCCGGCAAGATGGTCAAGTTGCCAGCAGACGGAGAACGCTCCAGCTCCCGCTCGAATCTCGCCGCGGCGCCGTGCGCCAGCCGCTCCTCCGTGTGCGAGGCCAGAAAGACCGCCAGTTCACAAAAAGGCGGATAGCGAAAGAAGGCGCGGCCCTCCCGCTCGCGCTCATAGAACATGCGGTAGTCGTGCGATCTCGCAGCTTCGATGGCGCGATGCCCGGGCTGATACGTCTGAATGAGCGTCATCCCGTCCGTATCCGCGCGCCCGGCTCTTCCCGCGACCTGCGTCAGCAACTGAAACGCGCGCTCGTTCGCCCGGTAATCCGGGAGCGTGAGCATCGCGTCCGCCGCCACCACGCCCACCAGCCGCACGCGCGGAAAGTCGAGGCCCTTGGCGATCATCTGCGTCCCCACGAGCACATCCGCCTCGCCCCGCTGAAACCGCTCGATGATCGACTCAAGCGCCCCCTTGCGGCGCGTGGTGTCGAAATCCATGCGCAGCACGCGCAGGTTCGGCCACTCCCGCAGCAGATGGTGTTCCACCTGCTCCGTCCCCAACCCGTACGGCACGAGCGCCTCCTCGCCGCAGGCGGGACAGCGGCGGATGAGAGGCTCCTCATGACCGCAGTAATGGCAGATGAGGACGTGGCCGTGGGATCTGCGGTGCACCGTGAGGTGGATGTCGCAGCGCGGGCATTCCATGCCGTGCCCGCACGCCCGGCACAGCGCCGCGTGCGCGAACCCGCGCCGATTCAAAAAGAGGATGGCCTGCATGCCCTGCGCCACCGTCCGCTCCAGCTCTTCCGCGAGCCGCCGGCTGAAGATGGAGCGATTGCCCGCGCGCAGTTCCTCGCGCATGTCGATCACGTCCACGGGCGGCAAGGGCTTCCCGTTGGCTCGCACGGGGAGGGAGACAAGCCTGGCCTCGCCGCGCTCCACCCGATACATGGACGCGAGCGACGGCGTCGCCGAACCCAGCACCACGAGCGCCCCCGCCTCCCGAGCGCGCCACAGCGCGACTTCCCGCGCGTCGTAATGCGGCGCGTCCTCCTGCTTGTACGAAGGTTCGTGTTCCTCGTCGATCACCACCAGCCGCAGCCTGCGCATCGGCGCGAACACCGCCGATCGCGCCCCAATGACCACGCTCGCCTCACCGGCGAGCACGCGCGTCCACTCTTCGCGCCGTTCGCCGAGCGACAGCCCCGAATGAAGCACCGCCACCTTTCCGCCGAACCGGCGTTGGAACCGGCGCACCAGCTGCGGCGTGAGCGCGATCTCCGGCACGAGCACAAGCGCCTGCCCGTCCTGCTCGATGGCGGCGCGGATCAGGTGCAAATACACTTCCGTCTTGCCGCTGCCGGTCACGCCGTGCAAGAGCGCCACACCGTGGCCGTGCCGGGACATCTCGGCGAGCGCCCGCACGGCGGCCGCCTGATAGGGCGTGAGCTCGGGCCAAGGCTCCTCTTCGCCGCGATCGCCATCGCGGGAAACGCGCCGCTCCGCCACTTCCACAAGCCCCGCCTCGACGAGCGGCGCGACCGAGGAAGGCGGATGCGCGCGCCTGTCCCAGATCAGTTCGCGACAGGCGGCGAGCTGTAACAGGAGATCGCTCTGGCGCGGCGCCCTTCGGCTTCGCCGTTCCCCTTCGCGCCGCAGTTCTTCGGCCGGCGCACGCGCCACCAAGTACGCCTGCCGCTTCTCCCCAACCGCCTCATCGACCCGCAGATCTTCGCGGACAAATCCGGCCCGCAGGAACTCCCGCGCCTTGCGTTCATCCGCCTTCGATCTCGCCCGGATGTCGCGCCACTCGGGCTCGCACTCGGCGATGAAGCGAAACAGCGGCAGAGCCCTCACGTCATCGGGAATGGACGCTTCCGGCGCCGCGACCAGCACTTTGCGGGCGCGCACGCGAAACGCCCCAGGCAGGATGGCGGACACAGCCTCGGGAAGCGTGGCGGCATAGCGATCGCACAGCCATTCGGCCATCCGCATCTGGTGCGGTGTCAACACCGGATCGCGGTCCACCACGCGCGCGATGGGCCGAAGCTGTCCGGCTTCCGCGGACGCCTTCACCGCCCAAACGATGCCGGATCGCACGGACTCGCGCATCGGCACGACCACGCGCACGCCGGGGGTCACATCCATGCCGGGCGGAATGAGGTAGTCGAAGCGCTTGTCCAAAAACAGCGCCGTTCCGTCGACCACGATCTCCGCGACGCGCGCGGTCATACAGGCCGCTCACCGTCCGACACGCGAAGGACCTGGCGCACGCGGGTCAGGATGTGGTCCGCCACGCGGTGCTTTTCCATCACCGGCAGCGCCTCCATCGATCCGTCCTTTCCAAGGAGCGTCACCTGATTGGTATCGACCTCGAAACCAGCGCCCGGCTTGGTGACGTCGTTCACCACGATAAGGTCCAAGCCCTTGTCGCACAGCTTCTTTCGCGCGTATTCCACAGGCGCGTCCGTCTCCGCCGCAAATCCCACCACCACTTGGCCCGGGCGCTTCATGCGATGAACAGCGAGCAGGATGTCCGGCGTCTCGACGAGATCGAGCTTGAGTGGGCCCTGCGACTTTTTCCATTTATGGTCCAGCGTGCGGGCGGGTCGGAAATCCGCCGGCGCGGCCGCGGAAATGAACGCATCCGCCTCGGGAAAAAACTCGCTCACCGCGTGCAGCATCTGCTCCGTCGATCGGACGTACACCATCCGGGCGCCTGGCACGGGCTTCAAATGCGTGGGGCCAGAGACGAGCGTCACGCGGGCTCCACGGCGCGCGGCCTGCTCAGCGAGCGCGTACCCCATCTTTCCGCTCGAGCGGTTGGTGAGGTAGCGCACGGGATCGATGTCCTCGACGGTCGGCCCGGCGGTGATCAGGATGGACAGTCCGTCGAGATCCCGATCCTGGTGCAGAACGGCCTCGATGACGTCCACGATGTCCTCGGGCTCGGGCATGCGGCCTCGGCCCGTGTAACCGCATGCCAACGGCCCCTCGCCCGGATCCAGCACGAGGGTTCCGCGGCGGCGAAGGATCTCCAGATTCTCCTGCACGGCAGGATGTTCAAACATGTGGACGTTCATGGCCGGCGCGACCACCGTGGGGCAAGTCGCGGCGAGCGCAGTGGTGGTGACCATGTCGTCCGCCAGGCCGTGCGCCAGTTTGGCGATGAGATTCGCGGTCGCCGGGGCGATGACATAGAGATCCGCCCGATCCGCCACCGCGATATGCGCAATCTCCGACGGATTGGGTTCCGCGAAGGTATCGAAAATCACCGGGTGCTTGGTCAGGGCCTGCAGGGTGAGCGGCTGAATGAACCGGGTCGCGTGTTCGGTCATCAGCACCTGCACCTCGTAACCGCGCTTCACCAGGAGCGAACACAGATTCGCGGACTTGTACGCCGCAATGCCTCCTCCCACCCCGACGAGGATGGTCTTGTTGTCCATACCGCACCCTCCCTTGGCTCCTGCCTTCAAGACAAGAGGCAGAACAACGCGCGGTTGTCCTGCCTCATCGCCCGATCAAGAAATACGATCACTCGCCGTTCCAGTTCTTGCAGCGAACGACGCCGTCGTGAATTTCCCAGAGCGCGCGGCTCACGTTCCGCGTCGTGGACGCGCCGGGCTGATTCAACGTCTCGTTCTGAAGCTTGCGCGCGCGCTTCGCCGCGAGCACGACGAGCGCGTACTTGCTGTTGCACCGCTCCAACAGGCGATCGATGGACGGATAAATCAACGACGGTCACCCCATATCGAAATCTCCGCCCTCTGGGCGGACACCGTTCCCTCAAGACATACGACGCTTCTTTACATTTTACATCGATCCGGCCGAGAAGAAAAGAGCAGCCGCTACTCGACGTTCTGGGCCTGCTCGCGCAGTTTCTCCACGAGCGCCTTCATCTCCACCACGTGCTGGCTGATTTGGGCGTCCTGGGACTTGGACGCGATGGTGTTCACCTCGCGGTGCATCTCCTGCACGATGAAGTCAAGCCTGCGACCCACGGGCTCGCTTCGGCGGAGATCGCTCCGAAACGCCTTCACATGCGCCTCGAGCCGCACCAACTCCTCGTCGATGGCGATGCGGTCGGCGAAGAGCGCCACCTCTTGCGCAAGCCGCGCTTCATCCACGGACGCGCCAAGCTCGGCCACTCTGGCCCAAAGCGAAGCCCGATACGAGGCGACCGATGCGGGCGCCCGCTCGCGGACCGCCCGAAGACGGGACTCCGCCTCGTCGAGATAGCTCTCACACGCCTCAGCGAGGTTCAAGCCTTCCCGCTCGCGCATGTGAATGAGCCCATCGAGCGCGACATCCACGAGCCGGACCAAGCATGAAACCGCCTCGTCTTCAGCGACCGCCGCCGGGCGCACGGTGACGGCCCCGGGAAACGTGAGCCACTGCCGCGCCCCGCTGGGGTCAAACTCGATCCCCAGTTTGGCGGACAGCGCCCGATCCGCCTCGACAAGCGCCTCAATGAGCCCCCAGTCGACGGCGACCTCTTGAGCCTCGGTCCCGGCGGACGAAAGCGATACGGCGATGTCCACCCGCCCGCGGTGCAAACGGGCCTTGACGCGATCGCGAACGGCCATTTCGGCGAACGCAACGTCGCGCGGCAGTCGAACCGAGACCTCCAGGAAGCGGTGATTGACGGACTTCGCTTCCACCACCGCGTCGTAAGGCCCGACGCGTCCCTCCGCGCGACCAAACCCTGTCATGCTGCGAATGCTCACGCCCACGCCCCCTGACCGCGTCTGTTCTGGTCAGGATTGTACCGATGGCCGGTCAAGTTGGCAATCAAGCCGCGACGTCCGAACCCGATCGATTTTGCAGCTTGTGCAGCTGCTTGCGCCCCATGCGGCGGATCGAAAGCGCGAATGTGGGAACCGCCGCCGCGACAAGCACGACAGCCCAGTCGGCCGGGCCGAGAGGGACGGTGTGAAACACCTCGGCCATGCGCGGCACGTACATCGTGCAGACAAACAGCGCGACGGAGGACAGGACCGCGAAGATCAGCCACACGTTGCCCAATGGATTCCGCTTCAGGATGCCGCCCTCCAGGCTGCGCGAATCGAACACCAGGATAAGTTGAGCCATGGTGAGCGTCGCATAGGCCATGGTCTGAGCGTGCGCAAGATCCGCTCCCTGCCGCAGCGACCAAGCGAACACCGCGAGCGTGGCGAGACCGATGAGCGTGCCGCGCGACAGGATCTTCACCGCCATGCCGCGCGCGAAAATGCCCTCGTGCACGTTTCGCGGCGGGCGGCTCATGATGTCGTCCTCCGGTTGGTCGACGCCGAGTGCGATGGCGGGCAGTCCATCGGTGACGAGATTGACCCACAGGATTTGAATGGGCGTGAGCGGGAGCGGCCAGCCTGCCAGCATGGCCAGAAACATCGTCAAAATCTCGCCCACGTTGGACGCGAGCAGGTAGCGAATGAACTTCTTAATGTTGTCGTAGATGGCACGGCCCTCTTCGACCGCCGCCACGATGGTCGCGTAGTTGTCGTCCGCCAGGATGAGGCTCGAGGCTTCCTTGGCGACATCCGTCCCGCTTTGGCCCATGGCGATGCCGATATCCGCCTGTTTGATGGCAGGGGCGTCGTTCACGCCGTCGCCCGTCATGGCCACGACTTCGTGATTGGCCTGGAGCGCCCTCACAATGCGGAGCTTGTGTTCGGGCGTCACGCGCGCGTAGACATAGGTATCCCGCACGAGGTTCGAAAGCCGCTTGTCATCCAGGTTTTCGAGGTCGGCGCCCGTCAACACGCGCCCTCCCGGCGGCAGAATGTCGAGCTGCCGCGCAATCGCGGTCGCCGTAGCCTGATGATCCCCCGTGATCATGACCGTGCGGATCCCGGCCGCCTTCGCCTTGGCGATGGCCGCTTTGGCCTCATCTCGCGGCGGATCGATCATTCCGCAAATTCCCACAAAAACCAGATCCGACTCCCAGTCCGCCTGGCGCGACTCTTCGGCAGAACGAAAGCGCCTGTAGGCGAAGCCGAGGTTCCGCAGCGCCCGCGACGCCATCTGCTCGTTGGCGGCGAGAATCTCCTTGCGCAGCGTCTGTCCGAGCGGCTCCTCGCGATTGCCGAGCAGCACATGCGTGCAGCGCCCCAAGAGGACATCCGGCGCCCCTTTGACGAAGGCGAACCATTCGTCTCCGGCGCGCACCAGCACGCTCATCATCTTCCGATCGGCGTCAAACGGCCGCTCGTCGATCCGCTCGTACGCGCTGTCCGCGTTTGCAAATCCCGCCTTGTGCGCCAGGACGAGGAGCGCGACTTCCGTCGGATCTCCCTTGACCGCGCGTGCAGAGGCGCCGTCCGATCCAGGCTCCACATGTGCCTGGTTGCACACCGCCGCGATCTCCATCAGGCTCTTCAGCGCAGCCCGTCTCCCAGGGTCGATCCGGCGGCCATCCGCGGCGAATTCTCCGCGCAACTGATGTCCCGAACCGGTGACGTCCACGTACATGCCGTCCGCGTAAATCTGCGTGACCGTCATCTTGTTCTGCGTCAGCGTCCCGGTCTTGTCGGAACAAATGACCGTCGCACACCCCAGGGTTTCGACCGAAGGCAGTCGGCGCACGATGGCATTCCGCTTGATCATCCGCTGCACGCCGAGGGCGAGCGCGATGGTCACGATGGCCGGCAACCCCTCAGGAATCGCGGCGACCGCAAGCGACACGCCCGCCAGGAACATTTCGTACAGCGCGTGCCCGTGCATGACGCCGGCCACCACCACGAGGACCGTGATGCCGAGCGAGATCCAGACGAGCGTCTTTCCGAGTTGATCGAGCCGCTTCTGAAGCGGCGTCTCCTGGTCCTCGGACTGGTCGATCAGATCGGCGATCTTGCCCATCTCCGTCTGCATGCCGGTGGCCGTGACGACATACTCCGCGCGCCCGCGCGTCACCATGGTGCCCATGTAAACCATGTTGCGCCGCTCGGCCAGAGGGCTGTCCACCGGAACCCGAGCCTGCGCATCCTTCGCCACCGGCACCGATTCCCCCGTCAATGCCGACTCCTCGACTTCGAGCGATCGCGCCCGAAGCAGGCGGCCATCCGCAGGGACGCGATCGCCGTCCTCCAACAACACGATGTCGCCCGGCACCAGTTCCTTCGCCGAGACCTCTTCCACAGCGCCTTCTCGGCGCACTTTGGCCACCGGCGCCGTCAGTTCCTTCAGGGCCTTGAGCGATCGCTCCGCCCTCACTTCCTCGATAAAACCGAGAATGCCGTTCAGGAACACGATGGCGATAATGGTGATGGCGTCCGTGTACTCGCCGAGAAGCCCTGAGATGAGCGTGGCCGCAAGAAGCACCAGCGTCATGAAATCGCGAAACTGGTTGAAGAAGACCGTCAAGAGCGACACCTTGTTCCCGTCGCTCAGCAGGTTCAGCCCGTGCTCCTCGCGCCGCCTCTCCACCTCCGCGCGGGAGAGCCCGTCGAGCGATGTCCCGAGTCGCGCGAGGCATTCGGCCTCGCTCTCCGCATGCCACGTTTGTTGTTCCACCGAGCACACCCCTTCGTGAACTTGTCTCGTAATCATCTATGCGCCGGTGGGCCCGAACATGTCCGAGCGCATCAGGTTCACGGCTGACGACCTTTGTCAAGAAATCACCGCGCCGATTTGCGGAAACTGCGGTATACTGGCTTCGTGAGAGAGGAGCATCGAGCGTGGACGGTTGGACCTTGCGCCGCCTCGCGCGCGAACTCGACGACGCGCTGCGGGGCGCACGGATCGACAGAATCTATCAACCTGGTGAGCGCGATCTCGTCCTCGCCGTCCGCTCGGCCCACCTGGGGGCGAGGCGCCTGTACCTGTCCGCCCACCAACAACATGCGCGCGTCCACTTTCTGAGTGACGAGCGCCCAGACAATCCGAGCACCCCGCCGATGTTCTGCGTCCTCCTGCGCAAGCACGTCGAGGGAGGCCGCATCCTGGGGGTCGCACAGCCGGGATGGGATCGCGTGCTCGAGTTCAAGATCGAGGCCCTGGACGATCTCGGCGACCGCCATCTGTACACTTTGATCTGCGAGATCATGGGGCGCCACAGCAACATCGTCCTGGTCGAAGAAGCGTCGGATGGAGAACGCGTGATCGTCGACAGCGCGGTGCGCGTGACGGAAGAGATGTCCCGCTACCGCGCGGTGTTGCCCGGTCTTCCGTATCTGCCGCCGCCTCCCCAGCGCAAGAAGCCCGTGGAAGCGTGCCTGCCCGACGATTTTCTGGGTATCGATCCGTCCGGCGGGTCGTCTCGCGCGAATCAGCTTGCTGTCGTGGAAAAGCTCGCCGGTACGGGTCCGATTACGGCTCGGGAAATTTTGCACCGGGCGCTCGAAAGGGCCGGTTCCCTCGAGCCCTCGTCCATCCAACAGGCGGCCCTCGAACTGGCGGACGCCGTGAACGCGGCGCGAGAGCCTGCTTCCGTGGGGCTCGACGACATGGGCAGGGCCGTGGAATGCGCCCCGTTTCGGCTCACGTCGCGCCGCCGCTTCGCGGAGTGCGAAACGATGAGCGACGCCATTCGCTGGCTGTTTGCCGACACCGGCGAGGCTCTTCGTCAATCTCGCCTGGCTGCAGAATTGGAGCGGACCGTCCGGGAACACATGGACCGCCTTCGCGGCAAGCTGGTGCGGCTGGAGGAGGAGTGGCAAGACGCCCAGGATGAAGAGGAACTGCGGATCCGGGCTGAACTTTTGACGGCGTACGCGCACGAGGTTCCGCGCGGAGCTTCGGAAGTCGAGCTGCCGAATTACTACGACGACAATCGGCCGATGCGGATCGAGCTCGATCCGTCCCTGGACGCCATCGCCAACGCTCAGCGCCTCTTTCGCATGGCGGCCAAACGAAAGCGGGCGCGGCAGTGGATTGAGTCAGAGCGCGAGAGCGCGCTGCGGGATCTGCGTTACTTGGAGGATGTGCTTCAGGCACTCGCGGACACCTCCCTGGAGAACCTGGAAGAGGTGCGCCGCGAGCTACAGGCGCAGGGGTTTCTGGCGCAGGCGCCGCTGCGAGGCGGAGGCGGCAAGAAGCGCGTCCGTGAAACCGAGCCGCACGTGTTTCGCTCGAGCGACGGTTTTGTCATTCGCGTCGGTCGCAACAATGTGCAAAACGACCGCCTGACATTTCGCAAAGCCGACAAGCGCGACCTCTGGCTCCACGTCAAGGATGCGCCCGGATCGCACGTCGTGATCGAACGAGGCCAAGCGGAGACCATTCCGGCGCGCACCATCGAGGAGGCAGCGGTGCTCGCCGCCTACTTCAGCCGCATGCGCGACTCCGCGAACGTGCCCGTGGATGTGACGGAAATCCGCCACGTGTGGAAGCCGAACGGAGCCCGGCCCGGGTTTGCGCTCTACGACCACCAGAAAACGCTGTTCGTGACGCCCGAGCGGACGCTTGTGGAGAGCATCATGTCCAGGACGCTTGCGAGCGAAACGAGCGATTCTCGCTGAAGGAGAGATCGACATGTCGCAAGAAAAGGGGAACAAACGCCTGATCGTCGGCGCGAACAAGCCGGCGCACGACACCAACATTCTGGCCAACACGCAGGCAACCATCCGTGAAGCCCTGGACCGGTTGGGCTACGAGGAAGCCGTATACGAACTGCTCAAGGAGCCCATCCGGGTGATGACCGTTCGCATTCCGGTGCGGATGGACGACGGGCACGTGGAGGTGTTCACGGGGTATCGGGCGCAGCACAACGACGCGATTGGCCCGACGAAAGGCGGCGTTCGTTTCCATCCCGACGTGACGCTCGACGAGGTCAAGGCGCTGTCCATCTGGATGTCGCTGAAGTGCGGCATCTTCAACCTGCCATACGGCGGAGCCAAGGGAGGCATCGTGTGCGATCCGCGCAGCATGAGCCTGTCGGAGCAGGAGCGGCTTGCGCGCGGATACGTCCGGGCCATCAGCCAGGTGGTCGGCCCTGCCAAGGACATTCCCGCGCCGGACGTGTACACGAACAGCCAAATCATGGCCTGGATGTACGACGAGTACAGCCGCATTCGGGAATTTGACTCTCCGGGATTCATCACGGGCAAGCCGCTCGTATTGGGCGGATCGCGCGGGCGCGAGTCCGCGACTGCGCTCGGCGTCGTGGTGGCGTTGCGCGAGACGGCGGAGCGCATGGGCAAGAAGCTCTCGGAGCTGCGCGTGCTCGTGCAAGGATTCGGCAATGTCGGCTCGAACGTCGCGCGCATCCTCCACGAACTGGGCGCGACGGTCGTGGGCATCAGCGACGCGGGGGGCGGCGTGTACAACGAAAACGGCCTTCCCATCCCGGAGCTCATCGAGGAGAAGGACTCCTTCGGCATGGTCACACCCAGGCTGTCCGGCGTCATCCCGACCGAAGAGTTTCTGACCAAGCCGTGCGATGTCCTCGTGCCTGCGGCGCTGGAGAACCAGATCCACGAAGGCAACGCCGACAAGATTCAGGCGAGCCTCATCGTCGAGGCGGCCAATGGCCCCACCACGCCGGAAGCGGATCAGATCCTGCACGAACGCGGCATTGTCGTCGTGCCGGACGTGCTTGCGAACGCGGGCGGCGTCACGGTGTCGTACTTCGAGTGGGTGCAGAACAACCAGGGGTTCTATTGGACGGAGGAAGAGGTCAATCGCCGCCTCGAGAACATGATGGTGCAGAGCGTTCACAATATCCTCGATACGGCCGAGCGATACGACGTTCTGCCGCGAATGGCCGCCTACATGGTGGGAATTCGGCCGTTTGCGGAGGCCATGCGCTGGCGCGGATGGGTGTGACGGATCGCAAGCTATAGATGATGAATTTTTGGGGCGCGGCTTTGCCGCGCCCTTGCGCTGGGGATGAGCATGAGAAACGCGGTCAGAAAGCCCGACGATATCGTCACCCGCCTCGGGATGCAGATGCCATGGAAGACGTGGTGGAATTTCCGAATCGATTTTGGCGGTTCGGTCCTGTTTGCGCTGTTCAACGTGGTGGTCAACCAATTCTACGTGCCGATGGCCATTCGGCACGGCGCTTCGAACCTCGAGGTGGGACTGCTCACGGCGGCTCCTGCCATCGGCATGCTGTGGTCCCCCGTGTGGGCCCACCTCATGCGCGGAAGGTCGACCAAGCCCTTCGTGCTTTGGCCGCT
This sequence comes from Alicyclobacillus fructus, assembly GCF_017329605.1. GTDB lineage: Bacteria > Bacillota > Bacilli > Alicyclobacillales > Alicyclobacillaceae > Alicyclobacillus > Alicyclobacillus fructus. The sequence goes on along the minus strand of NZ_JAFMTY010000010.1, from coordinate 54,560 downwards.
CGTCATCGGCCGCATGTCCGTCATCTTGACCGGCGCGCTGCTGACGCCCGTCGCGTTCCTCGTGACCGCATTCATCGTCAACTTCATGAACGGCATCCAGGCTCCGGCCTATCCAGCGCTTCTCGCGCGCATGTATCCGCCGGCGCTGCGCGGCCGGCTGATGGGATACGTTCGCGTCGCGCAAGGCACGCTCCTGATCCCCCTGGCCTATGTGGTGGGCCAGTGGAGTCAGCACCAGGGCGATCGATGGCCGCTCATTGGCGCCGCTCTGATGGGCACCCTGTCCGTGATCCTGTTTTCCCGCGTGCGAGAAGTGGAGCCCGCAGACCCGCAGGGCCACCCGGAGGCGCGGAGGCGGCGAATCCATCTGATCTTCGGCAACTGGCAGGTGGCCCGCGCCAGCCGACCCTTGACCATTTTCCTCGTGGCGACCATGGTCACCGGTTTTGGCAATCTTCTGGCAGGCCCCATTTATCAGATCTATCAAGTTCACACCCTCAACCTGTCGAACGCGCAGATCGGCTTCACGCGCGTGCTGTATTATGTGGCCCTTTTGGTGGCCTACTTCGCCGTGGGATGGATCATCGACACGTGGTCGCCTCGACGCGCCATGTTCATCGGCATGGGGGCTTACGCCCTCGCCCCGGCCCTGTATGTACTGGACGGCTCCTTCACGGCCGTCATGATTTCCTGCGCCTTGCTGGGCGTCGGCGATGCCGTCTGGGACATCGGATGCATGTCCTACATCTTTCGAGCGGTGCCCGGGCGCGAGGCTGAGGCGTTCGGCCTTCATTTTCTCTTATTCGGCGTTCGAGGCGCGATCGCGCCGCTCGTCAGCACGGCGATGACACACGCCATGTCGCTCACCGACATCTTTCTCATCGCGATTGGCATTTGCGCGCTCGGCATCGCCCTTTTCGCCGTGCCGACCCAACCGCGCGCTCCCTCGCGGCAGGTGGAAGCGCCCCAGGCCGGCACGCCCTGATTCAGCGCGCATGAACCGCCGCGGAAAGCCTTCTCGCGGCGCGCCGCCACAGCGTCAGCCTCCCTGGGGCGAGCATGTCATCTTCCGGCCGTGACGCGCCGGCGATGCGGTTGGCGAGAACGTGCGCAGCCACGGCATAGCACACCGTGCCGTTGCCTCCGTAGCCGAGCGCACAGTACACGTGCCGAAATCGCGGGTGGGGCCCCGCAATGGGCCAACCGTCGACCGTGGAGCCGAACGTCGACGCCCACCTACAGGCTATGGAAAACGGGTGTAAATCGGGCAAATCGTTGCGCGCCAACCGGGCCAACTGCTCCGCGCGCGCGTTCAAGTCTCGATCCCGCCGCGGTCCCTCGGGGACGGGCAGGTCGAGCCCCCCGATCACCAAACGCGCGTCCCTCGTCATGCGCATGTACAGATACGGGCGCGCCGTCTCCCAGATCACAGCGCCCTGCGGAAATCCAGAACGATCCGGAAGCGGTTCGGAGGCAATGGCGTAGGTGCATCCCAGCCTGACGCCCGGCAGGGGCCACGCGCGCTGGAACGCGTACCCCGTGGCGAGGACTGCGGCGCGCGCCCGCACGCGGAAGCCTCCGTCCGTCTCCAGCTCGACGTGCCCCTTATCCTCTTCGAGCCGCACGGCCTGCGTCTCCTCGAATACACGGGCCTTTCCGCGCCGCACGAGCTCCCCGGTGAGCGCACGGGCAAACTTCAGCGGATTCACCTCCGCGTCGCCGTACGTGACGAGCGCCGCGTCCCGCTCGATCCCGAACGCGCGCCGCACGGTTCCCCTGCCCACCATGAGTTCCGCCGCGAAACCGTGGCGAGTGAGTTCTCGCACTTCCGCCTCCAATCGCGCCAGATGCGCCGGTACGGAGGCGCAGCAGAGGCTCAGGCGATCCGCAAACTCCACATCTGCCGGCAGCCGCTTGGCCATCTCGCGCAGGCGTCCCACACCTTCCCAACATCGGCGGTAAAACCACACGGCCCGATCGCGCCCGTGGACCCGGACCATCTCGGCGAGCGGCATGTCGTTCGCGTACTGGAGCAGGCCCGTGTTGCCGCGGGTGGAACCCATGCCCACGCGATCGCGTTCCAACACCACCACATCGAGCCCCCGGTCGACCAATTCCCAAGCCACAATGGCGCCGCCGATCCCGCCGCCCACGATCACCGCATCGGCCTCCACATGCTCGCCGAGCCGCGGATACGCGGTGGCTTCTAAGTCGAACTCCGACCACAATGTGCGGCCCGTGTGCAGATCCACGTGACCCCTCCTTCGCCTGACGGATAGGATATCCCGTTCGGCGCGCGAAAAGACACAGGCGGCCGCGGGCCATGCCCACGGACCGCCTGTCTGGGTCCACATGTCACATTCCGTACGTGTCCGGCGATTTGCGCCAGCGCATCAAGAGCGCCACGTCCGACTCCTGAATGTCGCCGCGTTCAAGCGCCACCTGGATCAGCACTTCGTACGGAACGAGCCGATACGCAGGGATACCGGTGTCTTCCGCCCGCTTGGTGGCGACATCGAAGTCGTACGACAAGATGGTGAGGATGGCCATCACGTCCACCCCCGCGTCCCGCAGGGCCTGCGCGGCCTGATACGCGGATCGGCCCGTGGAGAGCGTGTCTTCGATCACGACCGCCTTCATGCCCGGTCGCGCGTAGCCCTCGATCTGCTTCCCCCGCCCGTGCGCCTTGGCTTCGGACCGCACGTACGCGCACGGCAAACCCAGCCTGTCGGCCAGCATCGCCGCGTGCGGGATGCCGCCGGTTGCGGCACCCGCGATGAGCTCGACCGCAGGAAGTTCGTAGTCGATGATCGACTCGAATCCAGAGACCACCTGGCTTCGGAGCAGCGGATACCCGAGGATCAGCCGATTGTCGCAGTAGATGGGCGACCTCCATCCGCTCGACCACGTGAACGGCTGGTGCGGACGAAGTTCCACCGCGCCGATCTGCAGCAGACCCTTGGCGATGGTGTAAGACAGATCGTCGTACTCCACGGTGAACGTCGGTTCACTCATGGCCCAACCCCTCCTTCACGGAACGAAGGTAGCGCGCCAGCGCGCGGACGGGATCGTCAGCTTGCGTCACCGCTCGCCCCAGAACCAACCGCGTCGCGCCCTGGCGAATCGCCTCATCCGGCTGCATCACGCGAGCCTGATCGTGCACCTGGTCGCCGAGCAGGCGGATGCCCGGCACGACGCGCTCGAACGACGGCGGAACCGCGTCGCGCAGGATCTGGAGTTCCTGCGCCGAACATACCACGCCGTCGAGCCCGGCCTGAAGCGAGATCTCGGCCAGGCGGCGAACCCACGCCGCCGACGTCGTGGCCATGCCCATCTGTTCGAGATCCGCGTCGCTCAGGCTGGTGAGCACGGTCACGCCGACCAGGAGCGGCCGGTAGGGCGATCCGTCCACCGCCTCCCTCGCCGCCGCGAGCATCCGGACGCCTCCCGACGCGTGCACGTTCACCATCTCGATGGGATACTGCGCAATGGCCCGGAGGGCGCCCGCCACCGTGTTGGGGATGTCGTGCAGCTTGACGTCCAGGAACACGCGCAGATTGAGCTTCAGCAAGGACTCCACCAAGCGCATTCCGGCCCGGTGAAAGAGTTCCAAACCCACCTTGAAGCCGTCCACCGCGGGAGACAGGCGGTCAACGATTTCCCATGCGCGCGCCTCGGATTCGACGTCGAGCGCCACGTAGGTGCGCCTGCGCGCCTCGTCGTACGCGGGCGAGGCAAGCTCGTGCATCAGGTCCTCAGACACCATCCGCACCCCTTTCGCCCACGACGGGATCGCCCAAAGCCATGGTCTGGAAGTGAATGAGTTTCATGATGTCGAGCACCGACCGGACCGTGTCGAGCGAGGTCAAGCACGGCACACCGTGCTCCACGGCCGTGCGGCGGATGCGGAAGCCGTCCCGCTCGGGCTTCAGTCCCTTCGTGAGCGTGTTGATCACGAGCTGGATCTTGCCCTGCCGGATGTCGTCGGCCAAGTTGGGCGTGCCCTGTGCGAGCTTGTTCACGACGCGAACTTCCAGGCCGCGATCGCGCAAATACTTCGCCGTTCCCTCGGTCGCGGCAAGGCGATAGCCGAGGCGCGCGAATTCGCGCAACAGCGGATACGCCTCTGGCTTATCCTTGTCCGCGATGGTGGCGAGCACGGTACCGTGGGCGGGAATGGCAATCCCTGACGCAATAAGCCCCTTGTAGAGCGCCTTTTCGTAGACGAGATCGCGCCCCATCACCTCGCCGGTCGACTTCATCTCGGGGCCGAGGCTGATATCGACCTCGTGCAGCTTGGCGAACGAGAAGACCGGCACCTTGACGGCCACCGCCGGTGACTCGGGCACACGGCCGCTCCGGTAGCCGAGATCGGCCAGCTTGCCGCCGCACACCGCGTGCATCGCCAGCTGAACCATCGGCACGCCTGTCACCTTGGACAGGAAGGGCACCGTGCGCGACGACCTCGGATTCACCTCGATGACCTCCACCTGGCCGTCGTGCACGATGAACTGCACGTTCATCAGCCCCTTGACGTTCAGGCTTTGGGCGATGCGGATGGTGTGGTCCTCGATGATCCGCTTCACGTCCTCCGTCAGGTTCTGCGGCGGGTAGACGGCGATGGAGTCGCCGGAGTGCACGCCCGCGCGTTCGATGTGCTCCATGATGCCCGGGATGATGACGGTCTCGCCGTCCGAAATGGCGTCGACCTCCGCCTCAATCCCGTTCACGTAGCGATCGACGAGCACCGGGTGCTGCTGCGACACCTCGACCGCTTCTTCCATGTACTGGAGCAGCTCGTTCGTGTTGGTGATAATCTGCATCGCGCGCCCGCCGAGGACGTACGAGGGGCGCACGAGCACCGGATAGCCAATCGATTCCGCCGCCTCGACCGCCGCCTCCACGGTCGTAACCGTTCGACCCTCCGGCCGCTGAATGCCGAGCTGAGTGAGCAGCGCATCGAACTTCTCGCGATCCTCCGCGGCGTCGATGCTCTCGCGCGACGTGCCGAAGATTTGGACGCCCGCGTCCGCCAGCGGCCCGGCCAGATTGATGGCCGTCTGACCCCCGAACTGGACGATCACGCCCTCGGGCTTTTCCCGGTCGATCACGTTCAACACGTCCTCGACGTCGAGCGGCTCGAAGTACAGCCGATCCGATGTGCTGAAGTCCGTCGATACGGTCTCTGGGTTGTTGTTGATGACAATCGCCTCATAACCCTCGCGCTGCAGCGCCCACACGGCATGGACGGTGCAGTAGTCGAACTCGATCCCCTGGCCGATGCGAATCGGCCCCGAGCCGAGCACGACCATCTTCTTGCGCGGACTCGCCTCGACCTCGTCTTCTCGCTCGTACGTGCTGTAATAGTACGGCGTCGACGCCGCGAATTCCCCCGCGCACGTGTCCACCATCTTGTACACCGGGACGATGCCCCGCTTCTTGCGCCAAGCCCGAATCTCCATCGGGTCAGCCTTCAGCAGGCGCGCGAGCTCGCGGTCCGGGAAACCGTTGCGCTTGGCCTCGTAGATGAGATCGCGGTGTTCATCGAGCACCGATTCAACGGGCAAGCGCGGATTCGCGACAGAGGCGATTCGCTGTTCGAGGTCCACCAGCCACTCGAGGTGCCAGAGGAACCAGCGGTCGATCTTTGACCAGTCGTGGATCTGGTCGACCGACACCCCGCGGCGCAGCGCCTCGGCGATGGCGAACAGGCGATCATCGTCGGCCACGCGGATTTTCTTTTCAATCTCCATGTTCGACCACTTGTCGGACTGCTTGGTCCACAGGCTGTAGGCGCCGATTTCGAGGCTGCGGACCGCCTTCAGCAGCGACTCGCCGAACGTCCGGCCGATGGCCATGACCTCACCCGTCGCCTTCATCTGCGTGCCGAGCGACCGGTTGGCGCTGCGGAACTTGTCGAACGGCCAGCGCGGGATCTTGGTGACGATGTAGTCGAGCGCCGGTTCAAACGCAGCGTACGAATCCTGTGTCACAGGATTCTTGAGCTCGGACAGCCGGTATCCGACGGCGATTTTGGTCGCGATCCTCGCGATGGGATACCCTGTCGCCTTCGAGGCGAGCGCGCTCGAGCGGCTGACGCGCGGATTGACCTCAATCACGTAGTAGCGCGAGGAGTGGGGGTCGAGCGCCAGCTGCACGTTGCACCCGCCCTGAATGCCGAGCGCGTGGATGATCTGCAGGCTCGCGTCGCGCAGCATCTGGTACTCCTCGTCCGAGAGCGTCTGGCTGGGGGCCACGACGATGGAATCGCCGGTGTGCACGCCGACCGGATCCATGTTCTCCATGTTGCACACCACGATGGCCGTCCCGTCCGCGTCGCGCATCACTTCGTACTCGATCTCCTTGTACCCCGCGATACTCTGCTCCACGAGCACCTGGTGGATGGGCGACAAGGTCAGGCCGCGTTCGACGATCTCGTGATACTCCCGCCAATTGGACGCGATTCCGCCGCCCGTGCCCCCGAGCGTGTACGCGGGCCGGATGATGATGGGGAACCCCACCTCTTCGGCGAACGCGTCCGCCTCCGCCTGATTCCGGACAATCGCGCTTCGCGGCACGGGCTGTCCGATTTCCTGCATCAGCTGCCGGAACATCTCGCGGTCTTCCGCCTTTTCGATGGCTTCAAGCGGCGTTCCCAACAGCTCCACGCCCTCGGCCTCCAGCACGCCCGACTTGGCGAGCTGCACCGCCATGTTCAACCCCGTCTGGCCGCCGAGCGTGGCCAGCAGACCGTCCGGGCGTTCCTTGCGGATGATTTGCGTCACAAAGTCGAGCGTGATGGGCTCGATGTACACCCGATCCGCCATGTGTTCGTCGGTCATGATGGTGGCCGGATTCGAGTTGACGAGCACGACCTCGTAACCCTCTTCCTTCAGCGCCTGGCAAGCCTGCGTGCCCGCGTAGTCGAACTCGGCCGCCTGGCCAATCACAATCGGCCCCGATCCGATGACCATGATTTTGCGAATGTCCGTCCGCTTAGGCATGCGCAAACCGCCCCTCTCTCACGCGCGTCATGAGGTCGATAAACTCGTCGAACAGGTATCGGGCGTCGCTCGGCCCGGGCCGAGATTCGGGGTGGTACTGAACACAGAAGACCGGTTCGTGCTTGTGCACAAGCCCCTCCACGGTGCCGTCGTTCAGATTGATGTGCGTGAGCTCGAGCGGCGTCCCCTGGAGCGAATCGGCGTCGACCACGTACCCGTGGTTCTGCGACGTGATGTCGACCCGCCCCGTCCTCAGATCCTTGACCGGATGATTCGCGCCGCGGTGGCCGAACTTCAGCTTGCGCGTCTTCGCCCCACACGCGAGCGCGATGAGTTGGTGACCAAGGCAGATGCCGAAGATGGGCACCTTGCCGATGAGCCCGCGCAGCGCCTCCACCGCGTACGGCGCATCCTCCGGATTGCCCGGGCCGTTGGACAGCATCACCCCGTGCGGTTTCCAGCGGAGCACGTCTTCCGCGGTCGAGGTCGCGGGGACGACGATCACGTCGCACCCCCGCTCCAGAAGCGATCGCAGAATCCCCGCCTTCATGCCGTAATCGATGAGCACCACCCGATGGCCCGGTCCGGGCGCGCGGTAGACGGTCTGGGTGGTCACGCGCTTGACGGCGTCTGGAACCAGCGCCTCGTCCATGCGCGCAAGGAGCGCTTCCACGGGGATGTCCTCCGTCGTGATGGCCCCGGGCATCGCCCCCACCGTGCGAATGGCCTTCGTCAACTCGCGGGTATCGATGCCCGCGATGCCGACGATGTCGTGCTGGACCAGGTAAGACTCCAGCTTGTCGATCAGCTTGTGGTGCGAGGGCCACTCGCAGAACGTGCGCACCGCAAATCCGCGCACGTGGGGATGGCGGCTCTCCACGTCATCGACGTTCACGCCGTAATTGCCGATGAGCGGGTACGTCATCGTGACAATCTGGCCGTAGTACGAAGGATCCGTCAAGATCTCCTGATACCCCGTCATGCCCGTGTTGAACACGACCTCGCCCAACCTTGTGCCGGAAGCTCCGAAGTTGACGCCCTCAAAGACAAGGCCGTTCTGCAGCACGAGCCGCGCTTTTCTCCGGCCGTTCAGCATCATGACAACCGCTCCTCTCCCTCGCGAAAGATCGTGCGCCCCGCGCGAATCGTCTCTACGACCTTGCCCATCACCTTCCAGCCGGCAAACGGCGTGTTGCGGCCCTTGCTGTAAAACGCGTCCGGATCGATGGTCCAGCGCCGGCCGAGATCGACCAGGACCAGGTCCGCCCGCGCGCCGGGGCGGACCTGCCCGCCCTCGAGCCCGAACAGCCTGCAAGGCCGTTCACTCATGGCTTCCACCAGCCGCCGCATGGATACAAGCCCCTCGCGCACCAAGCGCGTGTAGAGAAGCGCAAACGCGGTCTCGAGCCCCACCATCCCAAACGGAGCTTCGTCCATGCCCTTTGCCTTCTCATCGGGGTGATGTGGGGCGTGATCGGTCGCGATCACGTCCAGCGTCCCGTCCGCGAAGGCCGCCAAACAGGCCCGTCGATCCTCCTCGGCTGCAAGGGGAGGATTCACTTTCCAGTTGGCGTCCGCCCGATCGATGTCTCGCTCCGTCAGGAGCAAATGATGCGGCGTCACTTCCGCCGTGACGCGAATCCCGCGCGCCTTCGCAAAGCGGACGACCGCCGCGGACGCCTCGCGGCTCACGTGGCACACGTGCAGGTGCGCACCTGTTTCCTCTGCCAAAAGGACATCCCGCGCGATCATCGCGGCCTCGGCGCTCCCTGGCTGCGCCGTGGTGCCAAGCCTCGCCGCCGCTCGCTCGTGCAGTGCCCCGCCACGAGAGATGGACTCGTCCTCCGCGTGAATCATCGCCGGCTTGCCGAGGGCGGCGAGCTTCGCCAGGGCCTCCCGCATCAGGCCGCCGTCTTGCACGCCGCGCCCGTCGTCGGAAAATCCGAGCGCGCCCGCCTGCCCGAGCGCCTGGTAATTCGCGAGCTCTTGGCCGGCCTGGTCCACCGTCAGGCACGCGATGGGGTGGACCTCCGCCTTTCCGACCTCCTGGCCGCGCCGTCGGATGTCCTCCACCACCTCGGCGCGCGCAATGGGCGGCTTGGTGTTCGGCATGCACGCCACCTGCGTGAACCCGCCGGCCGCAGCCGCCTGCAGCCCGCTTGCGAGCGTCTCTTTGTGGGTGAGGCCGGGATCGCGCAAGTGCACGTGAACATCCACAAACCCGGGCAACAGACAGAGGCCGCGGACGGACCTTGCCTCGTCCGCCCGGAGGGCCGATGGATGTCCGACGGCCACAATCTCGCCGGTCTCGTCGTCGAACGCGACGCTCGCCTCGATGAAGTCGCCCAGTGCCGAATCCCACACGCGGCCGCCGTCCAATCGCACCCTCATGGCCGTTCTCCTCCCAGCATGGCGTCGAGAAGCGCCATGCGCATGTAAAGTCCGTTTTCCACCTGCCGGAAGTACGCCGCGCGAACGTCGTCGTCCACCTCGGGGGCAATCTCCCCCACGCGAGGCAGCGGATGCAGAATCCGCGCGTGATCCGGGAGCAGCACCAAGTGCGATGCCGTGATGGCGTAGAGGCGGGCGGCTTGCGGATCCACCTCGCCCGCCAGGCGCTCGAACTGGATGCGCGTCTGATAGACCACGTCGACACCGCGGATGGCGTCCTCGAGACGCTCAACGCGCTCGAGGCGAAGGCCGGAAGCCTCGAGCTCCCGGGCGAGATCGCCGGGCAAGCCGAGCGGCGCAGGGTGGAACAGGCGGACGCGCACGCCTGGAAATTTCGCCAAAAGCCGCAGAAGGGAATGGACCGTCCGGCCGTACTTGAGATCGCCCATCACCGCGAGCGTGAGATGCTCGAGCCGGCCGAGTTCCCGCCAGATGGTGTACACGTCGAGCAACGCCTGCGTCGGGTGCTCGCCGCTGCCGGCGCCCGCGTTCACGATGGGCACGGGAGAAAAGGGCGCCGCCCGATCGAGCTCTTCCTGATCGTGATGGCGTATCACGATGGCATCCGCGTAGCAGCCCACCACGCGGAACACGTCCTCGAGCGTCTCCCCCTTTTTCGAGGACGACGACTCGCGCGCGTTCTCGGCCCCGACCACGCTGCCGCCGAGCCGGAGGACCGCGGATTCAAACGACAGGCGCGTGCGCGTCGACGGCTCGTAAAACAAGGTCGCGACGATTCTGCCCTGAAGGCGCGTGCGAACCTCTTCGCGATCCGCCGTTCGCAGCCACTCCGCGCGCTCCATCAGTTCCCGGACAAGCGGCACGTCAAACTGGTTGACGGTCAGCGCGTGAAATCCTCTGCCTCGCATCGTCACCGCCACCGCCCTCACGCCCTTCCTTCCGCAATCCACACGCCGTCCGACCCGTCCACTTCCGCGAGGTGAACGATCACTTGCTCGTCCCGCGCCGTCGGCACATTTTTCCCGACAAAGTCGGGGCGAATCGGCAGTTCCCGATGGCCGCGGTCCACCAGCGCGGCGAGCTGCACGCATCGCGCCCTGCCGGCGCGCATCATGGCGTCGAGTGCGGCGCGCACCGTGCGCCCGGTGTAGAGCACGTCGTCGACCAGAATCACCTTGCGCTCGGCCACGTCAATGTCCGGCACGGGCGCCTCCGTCGCCGCCTTGCGGTCGCGATCGTCCCGATACGGACGGGGATCGAGGCGATGACACGGCACGATTTGCCCTTCGATTTCGAACAGCTTCCGGCCCAGCCGCTCGGCCAGAATCGCGCCGCGCGTGACGATCCCGACGAGCACAAGGTCCTCGAGCCCTTTGTTCCGCTCCAGGATCTCGTGCGCCATGCGCGTGAGCGATCTGCGCATCGCCGCTTCGTCCATAATCTGCGTCTTTTGAGCCACAGCCTTCCCTCCTCGGCACCGCACTCGTCGGCACGAAAAAAGGCCGCCTCTCCGCGAGAGGTGGCCTTTGCCCCGGAAGTTGCGCGCACGGCGCGCACATCTCCCAAAACGTCCGACTCCTTACCAACCTCACGGGATTGGTTTAAAGGCAGTGTCCATGTTCAGTTCGAAAGTAGACTATCAGTTGAGGTCGAACCTGTCAAGTTCCAATTCGCCCCTGCCGCAATCCTTCGAGGAGCCGGGCCATGTCCGAGGGCACGGCGCTTTCGAAGCGGAGGTACCGGCCGTCCGGATGCGTGAAGCCGAGCGTCCGCGCGTGCAGCGCCTGGCCGTCGATCGGCAGGGTGTGGCGCGGCCCGTAGACGGGATCGCCCGCGATGGGATGGCCGATGGCCGCCAGGTGGACGCGGATCTGATGCGTGCGGCCCGTTTCCAGGCGGCAACGGAGATAGGAATACTTCTCGAACCACTCGAGGACTTCGAAGTGCGTCACCGCGCGCTTGCCACCTTGACGAACCGCCATCCGCTGGCGATCCGACGGATCGCGCGCAATGGGCATATCGATGGTGCCCTCGCGGTGGGCCATGCGACCATGCGCGATGGCGACGTACTCCCGCTCCACGTCGTGCGTGCGGAACGCCTCGACCAGCGCCCGATACGCGCGATCCGTCTTGGCAAAGACGACGAGACCGCTCGTGTCCTTGTCGATCCGGTGCACGACGCCGGGCCTCATGGCACCGGCATGGGGGCACAAGGCGACGCCACGCGCCAGCAGGCCGTTGACCAACGTGCCCCGAAGGTGACCTGCGCCGGGATGCACCACGACGCCGCGCGGCTTGTCCACCACGACCACATCGGGATCCTCGTACGCGATGACAAACGGCACGCCCTCGTCCGGCACGAGTTCGACGGGTTCCTCTTCCGGCACGTCCACCTCGTACACGTCACCCGTTTCCACAGGTTCGCTCGCCTTCAGGCGGCCGGGCCGCTCGCGCCGCACACAGCCATCCTCAATCCACCGCTGCACCTGCGTGCGCGAGACCTCGATCTCGTCCTCCTGCAGCCTGTCCGTCAGCCATCGATCAAGCCGCTCCCCCGACTCCTCCGCGCTCACCTCGTACTGGACATGGATGGCCGGTCTCATGACGTCCTCCTTCGCTCATTCCCGGGCATCGTTCCCGCCTCGAAACGTGGAGAGAATCAGGAGCAGCACGCCGATGTCAATCGAAGCGTCCGCAAGGTTGAAGACGGGAAAGTGAATGGTGTAGAAGTACACGTAGTCCGTGACCGTGTGCGTTGGGGAGAAGACGCGATCGACCATGTTCCCGAGCGCTCCCCCGAGCAAGAGCCCGAGGCCCGTCTGCGCCAAGGGACTCAGCGAAAACCGCGTGTTGACCACGACCACCGCGGCCACCACGGCGATGGCCACGAGGACAAAGAGCCACACCTGATGAGGCAAAAGGCTGAAAGCAGCTCCGGGGTTCTGGATGTGCGTGAACTCGACCACGCCGGGAATCACCATCACGGCGCTGCCGATGGCCAGTTTCGCCCGCACGAGCAGTTTGATCAGCTGATCGGCCGCGAGCACCAACAAGCCGACCACGTACAACAGCCACTTTTGCTTGCCCACTCGACACGTCTCCCCGCAGGTTCACAGCCTGCACCCTCTGCCGCCGCCGTCGCATACCGTGAAAAGGCGGCTAGTGAAGGGGTGTGAATACGGTGATTGTACCAGAGGGCGGCGCCTTCTCACAATTGATTGCCCCACCGCTCGGGGCGCGGGGAGGCAAACCGCGGACGAGCGGCATCACCATGGTCATCGACAAGGGCCTGAGCCTAGCCGAGACGGAGGCCCTGATGTCGATCGCGTCCCCCACCATCGATGTGCTGAAACTCGGGTTTGGAACGAGCGCCGTCTACGCCGAGCGCATCCTGCGCGCCAAACTCGAGTGCGCGGCGCAGGCCGGCGTGATCACATGCCCTGGCGGCACGTTGGCCGAGGTCGCCTGGACGCAGGGCGTGTTCTCTCTGTACCTCAAGCGCTGCCGCGAACTTGGCTTTCAGGCCATGGAGATCTCGGACGGAACCATCGAGTTCGCACCGGACGATCGCGCCCGGGCCATCGCGGAGGCCAAACGCGTATTTCCGCTTGTCATCACCGAAGTCGGCAAGAAGCTCAGCCATGCGATTGACCTGGCCTCGTGCGCGAAGGGCGTGATCCGCGATCTCGACGCAGGAGCCGACTATGTGATTCTGGAGGGGCGCGAGTCCGGCGAAGACGTGGGGATTTACGACGCGGGCGGCAGAGTGCTCGACGATGCGCTCGACACATTCGTGAACGCGCTGCCGGCAGACGCGCGGAACCGCGTGATTTGGGAGGCGCCGAAAAAGTCGCAGCAGGTGGAACTCATCCGCCGCTTCGGCCCGTCCGTCAACCTCGGAAACGTGCCGCCCACCGATGCCATCGCGCTGGAGAGCCTGCGGCTTGGGTTGAGGGCGGACACGCTCGTTTTCACCTTGGAAGAGGCGTGAACGTCAGGGTTCGTCGTAGTCGGTGAGGAGCTCCGCCTCCGAGGGCAACGTGCGCCGGTAGGCCGACTCGGAAATTCGCTCAACCGGATCCACAAAACCCGCGTCGTCGTCCAGATCCGGTTCGTCGTAGCGCATAAGGCCCGTGGCCGGGCGATCAAACCGCATGACGTCCTGAAGCGCGTCCTCCCCGTCATATCCGGTCTCGTCGGCGCCGTCGCGATCGAATTGCCCGAACGAGGGCGCGAGCACGTCCTCCTCCACCGGCCTGGGGGACGGCACCTGTCTCGCTTCGATATCGCGCTGACAATCCACGCAGCGGCGAGCGGTGGGCACCGCCTCAAGCCGGTCAGCAGGAATGGGCCGCCCGCACATCTCGCAAACGCCGTAGGTGCCGCCATCCAGCCGGCGAAGCGCGTCCTCCACGTCGGCGAGCGCCCGCTCGTCGCGGAGTCGCTCGCCGACCGCCTGATTGCGCAGCGCGAGTTCACTCGCGACGTCCGCCGGGTGATTGTCGTACATGGCGAGTTCCGAGAACTCGTCCGGCATGGCTCGGCGGATGTCCGCCGACGTCTCGGGTCCCGTCAAGCGACCCATCAGGCGCTTTCGCGCCCCTTCCAGGCGGGATCGAATGGCATCGATATCCATGCTCGCCCTCCTTCAATACGTGAATTGGCGGGCCCTCAGCTGCCCGTCCACGATTTGAACCAGGTCCGCGATCCATTTGCCGATGATCGGAAGGTTGAGAAGCTCGAGCTGTTGCAGGACGAGCAGCACCAATCCGGCGATCACGGTGAATCCGAGGCCGATGCCGAGGCCGCGGAAGATGCCACCGATGAGATTGAGCAGCGCGAGGCGCCACGGCGTCTGCAAAAGATCGACGTACGCCGCGAAATTCGCACCTTCGAGATACTCGGTCAGGCGCAGAAGCCCGAGGTGCGTGAGCGAGTGACGTCGCCGGCGCCGAAGCCGCATGTTCCCCACCGTCCCGGCCGTGAAGTGTCTGACGGTAGTGTGCCCGGCGCGTTGGGATCCATGTGGGGACATGTTCACCAGACTGTCATTGGTATCTCTCGCCCGTCTGTGTATGATGGTATCGGCAGGGTTGATTCGACTGGAGAGATGAATGATGCGCAGAACGTGGCTTCTCGCTGCTTCCTGGGCCATTCTGTGGATTGGCATCACGCTGTTCGCCGCTTGCATTCTCGCCCGCGTGTGGCTCCAACTGGCACTTCCCTACGCGACGTACGTCGTGATCGACTCCTCGCTCGTCGCCTTCGGACTCGCCCTTCTCTGGTATGCCGCGCGAAGCGAAAAAAAATAAGCCGACCCAATGGGTACGGCAGATACGTTCGCGGCGACGCTTGCGGAGATTCAGGCGAAGTCCGGTTCAGCTGCGGCGACCTCCCGCCGAGCCAAATCGCGCTCGAACGACTCCCAGTCGCCGGACTCCATCATCTCCAACTGAGACTGGATGAGCGAACGGAACCGAGCGCGGAAAATGGCCGCCTGCTTCTGCATCTCCTCGACCTCAAGCGCAACTTTGCGCGCCTTGTTCAGCGCCTCGCTGACAATGCGATCCGCGTTCTTCTCGGCCTCGCGAATGATGAGTTGGGCTTCTTTCTTCGCGTTGTTCTTGAGCTCTTCAGCCGTTTCCTGTGCCACAAGGATGGACTTGCTGAGACTTTCCTCGAGGTTTTGATAATGGGCCAGTTTCTCGTTGAGCCGCGCGATCTCTTCCTCAAGCTGCTTGTTCTGGCGAATCAGCGCCTCATAATCCTGGATGACCCGCTCCAGGAAATCATCGACTTCATCCTCGTTGTACCCGCGCAACGAGCGCCGGAACTCTTT
This sequence comes from Alicyclobacillus fructus, assembly GCF_017329605.1. GTDB lineage: Bacteria > Bacillota > Bacilli > Alicyclobacillales > Alicyclobacillaceae > Alicyclobacillus > Alicyclobacillus fructus. Next base: position 39,305 of record NZ_JAFMTY010000010.1, on the reverse strand, counting down.
ATTGTGAATGTCGATGGGTGACAACGGCATGGCGAATCCCCCTCATCTCGACCACAGGCTTGTCAACCCTTTGCGTGGGCGAAGGTTCGTCACCCAGCTATTCGACAGCAAGCGCCAAAATCCTTCACCGATCACGGGCGAGATCGCAAGACGCCGACCCGCACAATCCACCTGCCGCCTTTGGACTGTCCCACGGTCTCCATCACACGCACGCGCCCGAACCCCCGGACCGACAACACGTCTCCGGGCCGGACTTCCGCGTCGGCCCGCGCCTCCGCGTGGTTCAGTTCCACGCGGCCGCTCGCCACGAGCGCCTGCGCTTCCTTGCGCGACATCCTGCAGGCCTGGGCCACAATCGCATCCATTCTCGGGGACATGACGAAGATGTCCTTGGCTTCGTAAGGAGGCGGAGGAAGCTCTGGAACTTCGTCCACCTCGCGCAACAGAATGGGCACACGCCCGACGCGCGACCACGCGTCTTTGAGGTAACGCGCGAGTTGTCGCTTGATGAACACGTACGCCTTCGTCGGCGTCACCGGAACAATATCCCCCAGGGCATCGCGCTTCAAGCCCAGGCCCAAAAGCGAACCCAACACGTCCCCATGCGCGAAGGTCCCCTCGACGCCGGAGACTTCCAGCGCCTGAATCTCAAACTGTTCCGAGCTTGTGGGCCAAGGTTCGGGCAAAAGCAGGAGTCGCACGCGCTCCGCGCCGTCGTACCCGCCATACGCCTCCGCGTGGACGCCTTCGCCTCGCGCCACGCTTTCCGCAAGATACCGCTCGCGGGGCGTGAGAAAGTCCGTCAAATAGGGACTGTAGTTCTCCTGCACCTGCCGAACCCAGTCCGATGCGCGGCGAACCCAGGGCTGCTCGGACGCCCGTACCCATCCGTGTTCCACTGCCTGCCGCCTCCTCAGCTCGTGGTCAGCTGTGTCAACGTCGTGTCCACGCCGGCCTCCACGATCAAGAAGACGACGACTGCCGCGAGCCACGACAAATCCACCGCCGCGCGCCCGACGCGCAGAGGGCGAAGGTGGCGCCGGAACACCCAGAGGTAGGGTTCGCAACAGGCTACAATCCAGCGGGCGACGGGGTATTGCGCCCAATCCGGCACCATCTGGATGAGAGCGCCAGCCATCAGGACGAAGAAGTACATCGCGAACATCCATTGCACGGCATCTGCCAGCCCGTCCATCGGTTCACCCCCATCACGGATTGACCAAGCGGCGCCCAATTCGGATCATCGTGGCTCCTTCCTCCACGGCGACCTCGAAGTCGTCCGACATGCCCATCGACAGCTGATCGAACCCCTCGAGCGACAGCCGCGATCGCAAGTCGTGCAACAACGTCCGCAGACCCGCGAAGACATGGCGCACATCCTCCGGGCGCGAAGCGACGGGCGCCATGGTCATCAGGCCGCGCAGCGAGAGACCCGGAAGCTCGCGCGCGAGCCGAACCAGGCGCTCCGCGTCCTCGGGCGCCACGCCGTGCTTCTGCGCCTCGCCGCTGATGTTGACCTGGACGAGGACGTTGAGCACAAGCCCTCGGCGCACCGCTTCTTCGGACAACGCGTGCGCGAGCTCGGGCCGGTCCAGCGAATGAATCCAATGGAAGCGCGGCGCGACATACTTGACCTTGTTGGTCTGAAGCGTGCCGATAAAGTGCCACACAAACTGAGAAGCGGCCGGATGTTGAAGCTTGTCCCGCGCCATCTGCCAGCGGTTCTCCCCCACATCGCGGATGCCTGCGGCGTACAGCGCGGGCAAGACGTCCGGGGTTGCCGTCTTCGTCACCGCCACGATTCGGACACCGTCAGGATGACGACGGCTTCGTCGACAGGCCTCCTCCACCCGCGCGCGAATCTCTTCCACCCTCTGTTGCACAAAACCGTATTCCACCGTTCAGCCCTCCATCACAAGCCCGATGGCAGCCATCTGCCGTCCCGCGCGGTCGCGCTCGCGGCGGTGGGAGAACAGGTGGCGATTGCGACAGGAGGTGCAGATGCCCGAATCGTAGACGCGGTCTGGATGGATGCCGCAGGCCTCGGCCGTGAGGCGAATCGCATGCGGCAAGCTGAAGGTGTACTTTCCCGGGCGGCCGAACCTGGGCATGAGCGCCCGCTCTAACGGCGTCTGCCGGACGCGATCGGCCACCACATCGTCCACCTCGTAACAACACCGGCGGACACACGGGCCGATGGCGACATGGACATCTCCCGGATCCGTCCCGTATTCGGCGCGCATGCGCTCAAGGGCCCGCCCGACGATTTGCTGCACGGTGCCGCGCCATCCGGAGTGGCACGCGCCGACCGCGCGTCGGACGGGATCGTACAACAGGACGGGCGCACAGTCCGCGACGAGGATACCGAGCGCAAGCCCCGGCACGTCGGTGATCATCCCGTCGGCCTCGACAGCGCCCTCCATAGGCTCGTCGACGCGGATGACCCGGTCGCCGTGGACCTGCCGCACCGTGCAGACGGATGTGGCGCGCATCCCCGCCCTGGCCAGCATCCGCGCGCGGTTCTCCCTGGCTCCATCGGCTCCAGCAAGGCGCTCCGAAGCATCCCAATCCGTCGGGGGCCAGGTATCCGCATGGCGAAAGAAAAACGCGGCTCGAACGGCCGGCCCCGGAAAAGGCGGACGAACGCCGAAACCGCCATGTTGCCCAATCACGTCTCTCAGCAAGCGCATCCCTCCGCCGTCTATCATACATCCATCCGGCTTCGCGGCGCCACGCATCAGTAACCGCCCGTGCCGCGCTTTCCGGATTGCGGAGGAAGATAGTACCCTGGCTCCCCGGGCGGGCGCAGATCGACGAGAATGACGTCCGCCCCAATTTTGACAATTTGGCTCCAAGGAATCACGTAGTCCTGCGATCCGCCCACCATCCCGAAAAACTTCGTCTGGCCTGGGATCACAATGGCGCGAATGAGTCCGCTGTCGAGATCGATCTCCAAATCGCCGATGGTGCCGAGCCGCTTGCCGTCTTCGACGTTGACCACGTCCTTGGACTGAAGCTCCGAGATGCGCACCACGCCTATCCGCCTCCCATCGGTCCTACGCCGATCATATGACCGATGGCGCAGCGGTTACGACTGGATGTGTTTGTACATGCGATGGATCGCCGCTTTTTCCAATCGAGAGACCTGCGCCTGCGAGATGCCGATCTCGTCCGCCACCTCCATCTGCGTCTTGCCCTCGTAAAACCGCTTGGCCAGAATCTTTTTCTCCCTGTCCGACAGCTTGCGCATCGCCTCGCGAAGGGCAATTCCCTCCACCCAGGCCGAGTCCTTTTCCCGCTCGTCGTGAATCTGATCCATCACGTAGATGGGGTCTCCCCCGTCGTGATAGATGGGTTCGAACATGGACACGGGGTCCTGGATGGCGTCAAGCGCAAACACCACCTCTTCCTTCGGCAGATTCATCTCGTTGGCGATCTCGACGATGGAAGGTTCGCGCAGGTGCTTGGAGGCCAGCATGTCTCGAACCTGCAGGGCCTTGTACGCGATGTCGCGCAGCGAGCGACTGACGCGGATGGGATTGTTGTCGCGCAAATACCTGCGGATTTCGCCGACAATCATGGGGACTGCGTAGGTCGAAAAACGAACGTTTTGATTGAGGTCGAAATTGTCGATGGCTTTCATCAGTCCGATGCAGCCGACCTGAAACAGGTCGTCCACGTACTCGCCGCGGTTGTTGAAGCGCTGAATGACCGATAAGACCAGGCGAAGGTTGCCGTTCACCAGCTTTTCGCGCGCGGATGTGTCTCCGGCCTGCAGCTGTTGAAACAATTCCCTCATTTGGGCGTTGGAGAGGACGGGAAGCTGAGAAGTGTTGACGCCGCAGATCTCCACCTTGTTGCGCTTCAAAGAAGTCCCCCCAAGTCTGCTCGTCATACACGTGTGTACACATATTCCAAAATTCGTCTTAAGTATGTCCGGTCTCGCCGTGGTTATGCAATCGGCGGCGGAACAACAAGCGGCGCCCGCTGGCGCCGCTCATTCGTGCAGACGAAGGGGATTCACCGAGGGAAGGATGGAACTTGGCCTCACATCATCTTGTTGAATTCGCGTTGGAGCCGCTTCAAAATGCGCTTCTCCAAGCGCGATATGTAGGATTGGGAAATTCCGAGGAGATCCGCGACGTCCTTTTGCGTCATCTCCTGTCCCGTGCCAAGTCCGAAGCGGAGTTCCATGATGGTGCGTTCTCGTTCGCTCAGCTTGTCGAGCGCGTCGTACAACAGCTCGCGATCGACTTCGTCTTCGAGATTCCGATAGATGGTATCCGAATCCGTGCCGAGCACATCCGACAACAGCAGCTCGTTCCCGTCCCAGTCGACGTTGAGCGGCTCGTCCAGCGAGACCTCGGCGCGCAGTTTGTTGTTCCTGCGAAGGTACATGAGGATTTCATTCTCGATACACCGCGAGGCGTACGTCGCCAGCTTGATTTTCTTGGACGGATCGAACGTGTTCACCGCTTTGATGAGCCCGATGGTCCCGATGGACACGAGATCCTCGATGTTGACGCCAGTGTTCTCGAACTTGCGGGCGATGTACACGACGAGCCGCAGGTTGCGCTCAATGAGCATGGATCGCACGGACGGATCGCCCGAGGGCAGGCGCTCAAGCAGATACTGCTCCTCCTCCTTGGTCAGCGGCGGAGGCAGCGCCTCGCTTCCGCCGACGTAATAGACCTCATCCGGCTGACCCAGGAGGCGAATTCGCAGGCGGATGTAGAGAAGGCGAAGCCGAAGGAGCGCGAGGCGGCGCTTGGTTTCGAGGGATTGGAACATCTGCATCGTCATCCACTCCATTCATGACTTCAGGGTGCAAGATGGCTTGAAACGTCCCATCCGCGCTGAGCACGCCAGGAAAGACCGCAAACAGGCTGTCCGCGCCGAGGACGCGCGAGCCATCCGCCTGCACGAGATACACGGCTTTGGGGCGGAGCGCCACCGTCAAGCCGCGGCCGGAAGCCCCTTGAAACGGCACAATGGAAAAGGGCGTGTTCGGCAGCGCCTCCGTCAACGCGTCCAACAGGTTGGCGCCGGCCGCGACACGCGCGCGCACCGATTCCGGAAACGCGGGCATGAGGACATCCGCGTCGACCAGCGACACGGGCCGCCTCGAGACGGGATCGACCAGTTGGTTGCCCGTGTCGACGAGCGCTCGGCAACGGATGGCGATCCCGTCGAACTCGATCTCGAGATCGACCAACGATTGCTCGATGCGCGCATCCCTGCGCAGCCGCGCGGCGAGTCGCTTCAGGCCGTGCAGCGCAAGCGGCAGCCCCACCATGAGACCGAGCGTCTCGCCGGAGGTGGTGAAAGCCACGCCTCGGGCGCTCCAGAGCGCATGGTTGAGCGTCGTTCCCGGCAGGGCGAACCGGGACGCCACGCTCGCCCCTGCGACGACGAACGACACCAAGTAGTACACGCCGACCAATCGGGCGAGATCGAGCGCGTTGCGGTGCGGCAGGGCCACCCAGACCATCAGCACGGACACGAGCGCCTTTCCGGGCCACGTGGTGGTGAAAGACATTGCGGGGACAAAGAGCGCGAGCGCGTAGGTCGCGCCGATGAAGGCGCCCCCCAAGAGCCGCGTCCAGCGCGCCCGGCGCTTCATCAGCCAGCCGGTCGTCCAGAGCAACGCGAAGTCCATGATGAAGTTGACCATCCAGACGATGTCGATGTAGACCACCGGCAGGGCCTGCACACCATCACCTCTGGTGGAACACGGCGTGTCCCATCCGACGGGCGGCGTGTCCTCGGGATCACACCGCATCGTTTGGAGGACAGTATAGTTGATTTCTATTACGAAGCCTGTCGGAACTTGACGGGTGAGCCGTAGACTTTTTTGAAGAAGGAGGTCGAGGCGTGTAGGAGGATGCCCGGCAAAGCAAGGGTTTCTCATTCAACGCGATAAGGGCCTGCCTTTGTCGGCAGACCCTCGCGGGAAGGTACCTCTTCTTTACGGCACGGCGCGGTTCAGCGATCTCGCCCAAACCTGCTGTTCTGACGGCGCATGAACGCCGGAATTTCCCATGGATTTCCCGTGTTCGGCACGTTGAGCACGGGATCTTGCGCGGACGGATGACGCTGCACCGTCCCTCGCACCACGTTCTCGTTCGGCTCGTGGTGGAGATGACTCTGCCGCGCCTGCTGTTGCTGATTGGATCCGTCGAATCCCGTCGCGATGACCGTGACGACGATCTCGTCTTCCAGATTCGGATCGATGGCCGCCCCGAAGATCATGTTGACGTCGGGATCCGCCGTCATCGACACGATATCGGCGGCCTCATTGACCTCCCAGAGGCTGAGATTCGTGCCGCCCGCGACGTGCATGAGAATGCCGCGCGCGCCGTCGATGGAGGTCTCCAGGAGCGGAGACGAAATGGCCTTCTTGGCCGCTTCCGCCGCCCGATTTTCGCCAGAGGCGATGCCGATGCCCATCAGCGCCGAACCCCGCTCAGTCATGATGGCCTTCACGTCCGCGAAGTCGACGTTGATGAGGGCGGGCGTCGCAATCAGATCCGAGATGCCCGAAACGCCCTGCCTCAAGACGTTGTCCGCTTCCCGGAACGCTTCGAGCACCGGCGTGTTTCGGTCGACGATCTCCAGCAACCTGTCGTTGGGGATGACGATGAGCGTGTCCACCTTCTGTTTCAGCTCATTGACGCCTTGCTCCGCTTGGATCATGCGGCGGCGCTGCTCAAACCGAAACGGCTTGGTCACCACGCCCACCGTGAGCGCCCCAAGCTCCTTCGCGATCTCGGCGATGACAGGAGCCGCGCCGGTCCCTGTGCCGCCTCCCATGCCGGCCGTGACAAAGACCATGTCCGCGCCTTTCAGCGCATTCGCCAACATCTCGCGGCTCTCTTCGGCCGCCTTCTTGCCGATTTCAGGATTCGCACCTGCGCCCAACCCGCGCGTCAACTTCTCGCCAATCTGAAGCTTCGTCTCGGCTTTCGACAGCTTGAGCGCCTGGGCATCGGTGTTCACGACGATGAATTCCACGCCCTTGACGCCCGATTCGATCATCCGGTTCACTGCATTGCACCCGCCGCCGCCGACGCCGATCACCTTAATATTGGCAAGGGAATCAGTTTCAAAATCGAATTCCAGCACTGTGGGTCCTCCTAATCTATTTGGCTCCGCACTTCCCCTGCGACAGTATGGTGTCAGCGCGCACGTGCGCGCACACACCGGCCGACATCACACGAAATCGCGCAGCCAATCTTTGATTCGTGCAAATACGCCGACGTGATTGGACGAACGAACCTGGCGAGCGCCAGCGTTGTAATCCGCCGAGCTTGGCCTCAGCCCCGTGCGCGCGGCGTACACAATCATGCCGACCCCGTTCACGAACGAGGGATCTCTCACACCCAGAAACTCGGGAACCGCGATGCGCACGGGCGCCTGAAGTTCCTCCCCGGCCAACTCGGCCGCGGAAGGCGTCGACATCACGCCGCCGTGAAACACGTAGCCCGCGGGCAACTCGTCGGCGTAGCCCATCTTTTCTACTTCTTTTCGCACTAAGCCGAATATCTCCTGCATGCGAGGCTCGATGATCGTGGCGAGATCGTACTGGGTGAATTCGGCTTCCTTGTTGCTCCCCATCCGGGGCACGCGAAACGTCTCGTGCTCCGACGCCTGTTCCACCATGGCGCACGCATGGCGGAGTTTCACCTGCTCGGCCGCGACCGTGTTGGTCCGCAGGCCGATGGCGATGTCCTGCGTCACATAGTCGCCCCCAATGGGAATGATGCTCGTCCCCATCAGGACGCCGTTGGCGAACACGCTGACCGAAGTCACGCCGGCGCCCACGTCCACCAGCGCGACGCCCAATTTGCGCTCATCCTGGGTCAGCGCAATCTGGCTCGCCGCCATGGGGGCAAGCACGAGGTTCGACACTTCCAGTCCCGCGCGCTCCACACAGCGAACGATGTTGTGAATGGCCGTGCGGCTACCGGTGATGAGGTAGGCGTCGACTTCGAGCCGCACGCCCAGCATCCCCCGCGGATCCATGATTCCCCGCAGGCCATCGACGACAAATTCCTTGGCAACGACATCAATAACCTCGCGTTCCGGAGGCAGCGCCACGACTCGCGCTTGCTGCAAAACGCGTTCAATATCTTCATCCGCGATCTCGCGATCCGCCGACGAAACCGCGACCACCCCGTGCGAGCTGTGCAACTGAATGTGCTCCCCGGAAATGCCCACGTACGCCGATGGAATTCGAATGCCCACCATGCGCTCGGCGTGATCGACTGCTTCGCGGATTGAATCAACCGTTTTGTCAATATCCACAATCGCACCGTGGCGCAGTCCTTGACTCGAGGCGGAGCCCACTCCTATGATGTTCAAGTTGTTTCCTGTCGACTCTCCGATGATGACTCGCACCTTCGAAGTGCCGATGTCGAGACTGACGATGTAGTCTTCCTTGGCCAACCGAGTGGCACCTCCCTAGAGCGCCCGAGACTGCGATTCTCTATCTACTTCCACACGGATTTCGACAATCCTCTAGCGCTGGCGAAAAATCTTTGATTTCGAGGAACGGTTTCAAACTCCATCTTTCGTGGACGCCATGCGGCGGGCCACTCGCCGTTGTCGGATGAGCGTGAACACGTGCCGCCGGATGACGGCGATGTTCTGAAAGAGGCGCACGCCAAAGGCCACGACGGCAGCCAAATACAGATCCACCCCGAGTTGATTTCCAATATAGGCGAGGAGGGCGGCGACCAGCGTGTTGGTGAAAAAGCCAGACAGAAACACGGCGCTGTCGAAGGTCTTGTCAAGGCTCGCCCGAATGCCCCCCACGACCGTGTCCAGCGCGGCGAGAATGGCAATCGACAGATAACTGGTGAACGCGACAGGGATGACGACGTTGGTCACCAAGCCAAGCCCAATGCCAACGGCCAAGCCTAAGACGGGCAACCAATACATCAGCCGTTTCCCTCCTTCGCGTATTGCCCAGGCAACGGTCCCGTATAGGCGGGAACGGTCACGCCGCGGGGCGAGGGGTATGAGCGAATGATGAAGTCCTGGCCCATCGCCTCAAAGTAGCCTTGCAGGACGTTCACCGACAGCCCCGTTTGCATCTGCTGCACGTTGCCCACAGCCTGAATGACGTACGGTTCTTCGATAGATCGCCCATTGACGTGCACACTGCCGATCCCATTCACCTCGACCAGCCGAATGGACGACGTGCCGACGAGCCGCTGGCCGTTGATGGCGATGGCCGTCGCGCCATTCCCGAACAGGACGTTCACGACCTCGTCCAGCCACTGGTCAGCCTGCTGGGGAAACAGCGCCATCTGGGCGGGACTCGCCCCGAGTTTGGCGTCCGGTTGGATGGTGATGGTGATACCAGGCCCGGTGACGGACGTCAGCCCGGCCTCGGACGCCAATTGACGCTCGTCCCTCGCCAACACCTGCTTGAGATCCTTCTGGCTCCCGCTCGCCGCCCGATACTCCGCCAGCTGTGCTTCCAGTTTTGAGATCTGCTGCTCAAGCAGGATGTGTTCCTGCGCCTGTTCCGAGACCTGCGTTCGCAGATCGATGTAACTTGTGTTGCCCGATCCGGCCGGCGCTTCCGCCGTCAGATCGACCGTCACCATGAAGCCCAGCGCAGCGACGGTGGCTGTCGCCACCCACACCAGGCTTCGGTTGGAGCGAGCCGCCATCCGCGTCACCCCTGAAGTGAATTGGTATAGGCCGGGATGTGAATATCGCTCTCGACCTCGGGCGTGGAAACCTGCAATCCCTCCTGACGCATCGCATCCAGGATTCCGCCCTGGATCTCGAGCGCCGAGGACAACACAGCGGGGTCGCCGATGGCGACCACCGTGAACGGTGCCCCGAGGCGATGGCCGTTGACCGAGACGACGGGCCCCTGACACTCAATGGAAGATGTGGCCAGCACCCGATAATCGTTGATGGCCACGGCCTCAGCACCGGCGGTGAACAACTCGTTCACCAGGTTGCGCAACGTCCAGTCGTGGGCCAGAATCTGCTCGACGTCGCTTCCACCCGCACTGCCATCGTTGAGCGTCAGCTGAATGCCCGGGCCATGCACGGGCGTCAAGCCGGCCAGGATGCGCTCCCCAGACATACGCTGCTGAATCGCCTGGACGGAATCCGTCGACCCCGCGGAGATCTGTTCGTACTGGGCGATCTCCTGCGTCAAGGTGGCCAACTGCTGCTGAGCTTCTTGATTCGACTGTTTCAACTCGCCGAGCCGTTGCGCGAGCTCTCGGTTGACCGCCGAGCTTCCGTTGACCAGCACGCCGAGCGCTGCCGCCGCGTGGTTCTGCCGGTAGCTCACCGTCAGCATGTAGCCCAATGCCACCGCGACCACCGTGAGCGATGCGATGACACGTCCCTGCGCTTTCACAGGCACCCTCCTTCTCAGGGATGAGAGGCCGTCTGGGGGCTTGTCCCGTTGGTTTGACCGCTCGCTTCCACAGCGGTTGAGTTGTCTGACCTCACGCCAGGCAGCGCCGAGAACGGCGTGTACCGGTACGGCGGAGATCCGGTCAAATCGATGACGCCCGGCCGATATCCCTTCGCCTCGAAGTACCGGACGGTCGGCTGAACGGCGGCCAACGCCCCTCGAAGATCGGCCGCATCCGCCAGCACCTCGAAATCGTTGTCCAGATACAGGGTGACGGTACCGTCACCGTTTACGTGGATCTCGGACACCCCGGTCAGCTCGCTCGAAGGAACCTCAGCGAGTTGGCGACAGACCGTGGAGACCGCCGAAGAGACCATGTGGTGCACCGAGAGATCGGACGCCTGACCGGTGACGATCGGATACGGGAGACCCGCGGCCGAGGCGATCTGCTGATACACGTAGCCGTTTGACATGAGCTCATAGAAGCCGTTCTGGGCCGCGTAGACGGCCACCACATCTCGCTCGTGCACGTCGATGGAAACCGTGCCTGATGTCCAGGAGACGGAAACGGCGGCGCGATCGACCATAGGCAACTTGGCGACAACGGCCGACGCCGCCCGCCTGCGGTTGACGGCCCACAGACTTTCTCCGTAGGCAATGCCGCTTGACGCGACGACCTGGGCCATCGGTATCGTCGTGTTTCCGCGCACCTGAATATGGCGCACGCGGGCGAGCGGCGACTCCAGCACCGCGACAAGCCCGATGAACGCGAAGAAGCTCACCACGATGCGCCGATTCCTCGCCTTTCGACGTTCGCGTTCTTCTGCCGTTTCCTGCCGTGGCATGCTTTCACGCCTTTCGCCGCCCGTGCGCCTCCTCCTTATCCGCTGACCCTCAGGCGCGACACGCGCGCCCCGAGGGCGCGAAGCAGAGAAGCCATGTCTTCGTACCCGCGGTCGATGTGGTGCATTCCTTCGACTTCCGTGACGCCATGGGCCGCAAGCCCCGCCACGACGAGCGCCGCGCCACCGCGAAGGTCCGCGGCGGCGACGCGTGCACCGGACAGCCGCGGCACGCCCCGCACGATGGCCGTGCGCAGGTCGACGGAGACGTTGGCACCCATGCGCACCAGCTCGTCGACGTGTTTGAAACGAGCCTCAAACACGCTTTCTTGCACGATGCTCGTGCCCTTGGCTATCGTCAAAAACGCCATGAAAGGCGCCTGAAGGTCCGTTGGAAACCCTGGGTAAGGCGCGGTGCGAATGTCGATGGATGAAGGGGTCTCCTCACAGATGACAGTTATTATATCATGGTCCACCTCGGCGCGAACACCCGCGTCGCGCAGCTTCTGCAGCACGACACCCAAGTGATCCGCGCGCGCTCCCACAAGCCGCACCGCGCCGCCGGCCGCCGCGACCATCGCCATGATGGTGCCAGCGACAATGCGATCGGGGATGACGGTATACGACGCCTCCGCGAGTTCCGAGCACCCACGCACCTCGATCCGCCCTGTGCCGGCCCCGTGAATGTCGGCGCCTGCCGCTCGGAGGAAGTTTGCGAGATCTTCCACCTCCGGCTCTCGCGCCGCGTTTTCAATGACGGTGGTCCCATCGGCCAGGACCGCTGCCATGAGCAGGTTCTCGGTCGCGCCCACGGAGGGAAAGTCGAGCACGATGTGCGTGCCGACCAGGCGCTTGGCTTGACAGCGGATGAGCCCGTGCGACTCCTCGATGCGCGCCCCGAGCGCCTTCAAACCCCGCAGGTGAAAATCGATCGGCCGCTGGCCGATGACACACCCGCCCGGCTTCGACACCGTGACCTCGCCGCATCGGGCCATGAGCGGCCCCATCAGGAAGATGGAAGACCCCATGATCCGCAATCGACTTTTTTGGGCATCACTCGAGGCCCAGGACGAGATCGACGTCGACCTCGCGAGAGCGCCTCTCGCGAAACACGCGAACTTCGCGCACCACGTCCAGAATGAGGGCTCGCGCCAAGTGAGCGTCGCCCGCGAGGCGGTCGAAGAGGTCGCGCAGCCAAGCCTCCCAACCGCCTTCCGTGAGCAGTGCGGCCGCCCTCGACTCCGTATCGTCGCACTCGTCCAGCACGCGAAGGAGGCGCTCCTGCTCTCGGACAAACGCCTCGTCCGACACGACTCCGGAGGCGTACGCCTCGGCCAATCGAGCGAGGTTGGACAGGGCGACGCGGCGCTTTCGCTTCGCCATTCGCCATTCGTCGGCGTTTGCATCCGCCCGGTAGGCTGAGGCGAGCCGCTCGAGCTCAGGCCGCGCGCGGCGGAGCAGTTCGTCGAGCACAAGCCGCTCGAGCGCTTCCGCATCGACCTGATTGGGCGTGCACCCGCCGCCGGTGACGTAGCGGCCACAGCGATAGATAGGCCGTTTCACGCGTTGCCCCGCGCGGTGGGTGATCTGCCAGCTCGCGTACATCGGGCTTCCGCAAAAGCCACAACGCACCAGGCCGGCGAGCGGGCGCTTCGATCCCTGCGATCGCGGCCTCAGTTCTCGCCGTTTCTCCAGGAGGCGGCACAACGCCTCGAATTCCTCGCGGCTCAGGATGGCTTCGTGAGCGCCCTCGACGCGCACCCACTCCTCCGGCTCGCGCTCCGTCCGCCTTGCGCCTTGCGTCTTGCGCCGGTTCCATATGGCGATCCCGGCCAATGCGGGGTTTGAAAACAAGGTGCGGACCGTCCGATCCGTCCATAGCCGCCCGGTCTTGGTGCGCACCCCGAGGGCGTTGAATTGCATGGCGACCTCTCTCGGGCTCGCGCCGTTGAGCAAGAGGCGTGCGCCTTCCCTGACCCAGCGCGCCTCGCGCGGATCGGGCGCCAGCCGGCCATTTGCCAGCCGGTAGCCAAACGGCGGCTTCGTGGCGAGCTCGCCGCGCTGCGCCATCGCCAACAAATTCTCATGCACGCGCTCCGCGATCATCTCGCGTTCGAATTCCGCGATGACCGACAGCATCTGCGCCACCAGCCGCCCCATCGCCGTCGAGATTTCAAAGTTCTGCCTCGTCGAGCGGTAGAACACCCCGTGCTGGTTCATTTCCTCCACCAAACGGGCGAAGTCCCCGACGCTCCGGGTCAGGCGATCGATGCGGGTCGTCACCACGCCCATCACCTTGCCCGCCCGGATGTCGGCCCGCAGGCGCTCCATCGCCGGGCGATTCAACGACTTGGCCGAAAACCCGTCGTCGCAATACAGTTCGTACCGATCAAACCCGTTCGTCCGGGCATATTCCAACAACTGCTCTTCTTGCTCGCGCAGGCTGTGGCCAGCCGTGGCCTGCTCCTCCGTCGACACGCGGAGGTAGAGCGCCAGGTGCCTGCCGTTCACCGACTGCCGGTCGTTCACTCGGGGGTCACCCGCCTGCCGCGATGCGCGAGCATGCGCTCCACGAGGGGGCGGGACACGGCGATGACTCGCTCCGTCACCTGTTTCTCCGCCTCGCTGACAGGCAGGAGCCGCTCACGCCGGGCATCCCAGACGTAGACGGCGCGAATTCGCATCTTCATCCCTCCCGACAGACCGATATGCGGGAGGGGTTGACCATCTTGCCGGACGGGTTATCCGACGCGCACCGTCGCCCGGGAAGCGATGGATTCAGCAATCTTCGGGGCCTGGAGCCGGCCGTTTTCGATGAAGATGCGGTTGGCGTCAAAACCCGAGACCACGACGCCCGCGACGTAGATGCCGGGAACGTTCGTCTCGAAGGTCTCCTCATCGTGCGCGGGGATCCCGGTCTCGGGGTCGATCTGGATCCCGAGCTTCTCCAAGAACGACATGTCGGGATGATAGCCCGTGAGGGCGAGGACGTGATCGCAGGGAATCTCGATGAGTCCCTCCGGCGTCTCAACCCGCACGTGATCCGGGCGGATCTCCGTCACGCGCGAGCGAAAGTGAACATCGATGGCCCGCTTGTCGATGAGGCTTTGGATGTCGGGCTTCACCCAGGGTTTGATCTTGTCGGACATCGCCGCACCGCGGTGAACCAGCACGACCTCCGCACCGATGCGATGGAGATCAATGGCCGCCTCGGCCGCCGAATTGGTCCCGCCGATCACGACCACGCGCTGCCCGTAGTAAGGGTGGGCATCGCGGTAATAGTGGCTGACGTGCGGCAGATGCTCGCCGGGCACGCCGAGCAGGTTGGGATGATCGAAGTAACCGGTGGCAACAACCACGGCCTTCGCGTCCGTTTCAAGCGTTTGTCCCGCGAGGGTGCGCGATTGGACGCGAAACGTCCCCTCATCCTCCGGCCGTGTGACGGCGACGACCTCCTCATACTGGCGAACCGGCAGTTGCAACCGCTGGACGACCGTTCGGTAGTAGGTCAGTGCCTCCATGCGAGTCGGTTTCGCCCGCTCGGTGTAAAACGGGATATCCCCGATTTCGAGGCGCTCGGGCGTGGAATTGAAAACCATTTGCGTGGGGAAGCGATAGATGGTGGACACGATGCAGGATTTTTCGATCACGACATGGGGAATGCCGCGCCGCTTCAACTCGACGGACACAGCCAGGCCACATGGGCCGGCACCAATGATACACGCTTCGAACATAGCCCTCGTCTCCTAGCGGAAATCTCTATCTTGGAATCTCCAGACTCCGTCATGATACCACAGCGGGCAGCGGCCTTTGCGTCGGCTTCCGAGGGCGAACAACGACTTGGCTTACGCGCAGAGGGAAAACAGCCAATCGCAGCACATGGGGGACCTCATTTTTTGCATGAGATGAGCAGGCACCTGCGTCGAGTTGAGCGTGGAGGCGTCGACCGTGACGGTGCCCGCCGACATCGACACGTTCGCGCCAAGGCTCTTCAGAATCTCCAGCATCACGCGGACGTCCTCAAGATCCGGAACATTGTGGACCACGGAGCGCCCCGCCACCATGACCGTGGCGGCGAGAATGGGAAGGGCCGCGTTTTTGGCGCCCGCAATCCGCAGTTCGCCGGCCAGCGGAACGCCGCCCTCAATGCGCAAGATGTCCATCGTCCGCACCTCCCACAGGTTCACCCAGCACGCGAACCTCGGTTTCCAACGAGATGCCAAAGCGCTCCCGCACCACGGCCTGCGCGTGCCGAATCAGCCACAGCACGTCGCTCGCGCGCGCGTTGCCGAGATTGATGATGAAGTTCGCATGTTTATCGCTGATCATGGCTTGACCTCGGCGCAGCCCCTTGAGCCCCGCCGCTTCAATCAACTTCGCCGCATGCGTCCCTTCGGGATTGCGAAACACGGAACCGCAGTTCGGAAAGCTGAGGGGCTGAGTCGCAATGCGCCGTTGGGACCACGCCCGAACCACGCGCCGCATCTCGTCGCGATCGCCGGGCTGAAGTTGAAACTTTGCCCACGTCACAATCCCAAACCGCTCCTTGAGGACGCTGTGCCGATAGCCAAAATGCAGATCGCGATTCGACAGACGCTGAATCTCGCCCTTCTCGTCCATCACTTCGGCCCACTCGAGCACCTCGCACGTCTCGCGGCCGTACGCGCCCGCGTTCATCATCACGGCGCCGCCGACCGAACCGGGAATGCCCGTCGCAAACTCCAGGCCACTCAGGCCGTGCCGGATGGCGATATTCGCCAGTGCGACGTACGAGCGGCCCGCCATGGCGCGGACAGCGCATTCGCGCTCCTCGACCTCGTACGCGGCGAAGGCATCGTGCAGCTTGATCACGAGGCCGCGGATCCCGCCGTCCAGCACGAGCATGTTGGAGCCGCGGCCAATCACGGTGATCGGCAGGCCGTGCTCGCGCGCCGCGCAGACCGCGGCGCGAAGCGCCTCCACCGAGTCCGGTTCCACAAAGTAATCGGCAGGGCCGCCAATGCGCCACGTCGTGTGGCGCTTCATCGGTTCTCCGCGGGTCACCTTCAGCCCGTGACCCGAGAGACGTTGTACAAACGGATCGTCATGCATCGATAGTCCTCCACGAAGTTCCACTGAGTCACCTGCCTCATCGCCGCAACCGCATCATATGCCGCTTTGGGCGAAGGGTGAGTGCCTAACGCGATCCCTTGCCCGCCACTTCCAGGACGAGATCGCCGAGACGATGCACGGCGTCGGGCCGCCCAAAGGTCCGCGCACGCTCCCGCATGTCGGAAAGGTCGCTCTCCAACAAGCTGCGAATTTCTTCCCAGAGGCGATCCGGCGTCAGATCGGCCTCTCGAACCACGCGCGCCGCCCCCGCACGGGCGAGCTGCATCGCGTTCTCTTCCTGGTGGTTCGCCGTCACGTACGGACTCGGGACGAGGATGGAGGCCACGCCGAGCGCGCAGATCTCCGCGAGCGTGCTCGACCCCGCCCGGCTCACGATCACGTCGACGTGGGGCAGAAGGGAAGGCATGTCCGAAATGAACGGATGGATCGTCACGTTACGCGGCAACGGACCGACCTGGTCGCGAATGGCCTCGAAATGGCGCTCGCCCGTCACGAACAAAAGGCGCCAGTCCGGGCGATCCGCAAAGCGCGGCAGCATTTCCGCCGCGACTCGGTTGGCGGTCTCGGAGCCACGGCTGCCAAAGACGATCAACACGACGCGCTGCCCACGCAGAATTCGGTAGGCATCCATCGCCCTGCGCTTGTCCGCCGTGGAAACCGACGCGACTTCGCTGGCGCGCGGATTGCCTGTGAGAACGACGCGTCTCGCGCCAGCAAACTGCGATTCGCTCTCTGGAAAGCAAACGGCCACCGCGTCGACACGCCGCATGAGAAGCTGATTCGTGAGCCCTGGGCGCGCGTTTCCCTCCCAGATCACGGAGGGCACGCCGAGCTTCGAGGCGGCATACATCACCGGCAACGCCACAAAGCCGCCCGTGCCCACCGCGACGTCGGGGCGAAACGCGCGCACAATGCGCAGGGACTCTCGATAGCCGCGATACGTGGCGGCGAACGTCCGCACGGCGTCCAACGATAGCTCGCGCCGGAGTCCGGCCGCATGGACCGCGACAAACGGCAGACCTGCCTCCGGCACGAGACGGCTTTCCAATCCGCGCTCGGTTCCGACGTACAGAAACTCCGCCCCCTGGATGCGCGCCGCCAGATGGCGCCAGAGTGAAAGCGCGGGGAAAATATGGCCGCCCGTGCCTCCACCCGTCAACAACACTTTCATTCTACCATCCCCGCCTGCTTCGAAATGTTGAGCAGAATGCCCACGCCGCTCAGCAATAGCGTCAAGGACGAGCCGCCGTAGCTGATGAACGGGAGCGTGATGCCGGTCGCCGGGATCGATCCCGTCACGACGCCGATGTTGATCAGGACCTGCACGGCGATCATCCCGGTGATCCCCGTGGCGAGCAGCGTCCCGAAGTCATCGGGCGCATACAGCGCCGTGCGAATGCCGCGCCAGACGAGCACCGCAAACAGCAAAAGCACGGAGACGGTTCCGAGCAGACCGAGCTCTTCGCCGACGATGGAGAAAATGAAATCGGTCTGCGGCTCGGGCAGATAGAGAAACTTCTGCCGGCTATGGCCGAGGCCAAGG
Source organism: Alicyclobacillus fructus (assembly GCF_017329605.1). Classification (GTDB taxonomy): domain Bacteria; phylum Bacillota; class Bacilli; order Alicyclobacillales; family Alicyclobacillaceae; genus Alicyclobacillus; species Alicyclobacillus fructus. The sequence goes on along the minus strand of NZ_JAFMTY010000010.1, from coordinate 21,415 downwards.
CCCAGGATGCCGCCGGAGCCAAGCGCGTAGAGCGACTGGATGATCTGGTACCCCTTGCCCAACGGATACTTCCACGGGTCAAGAAAGGCGTAAATCCGGTCCATGCGGTACGGCGCCATGGCGACAAGCCCCGCGAATCCGACGAGACCGGTGCCAAACAGCGCGCCCAAATGCGACCACCGCGTACCCGCCACAAACAGCATGATGAGGGTCGTTCCCATGATCACGACGCTCTGGCCGAGATCGGGCTCCAGCATGATGAGGCCCACGGCGACCAGCGCGAGCCCCATCGGAGGCACGAATCCTCGCCAGAAGGAGTGCATCCGGTCCTTCGACTCGGCGAGCAGATGCGCGAGGAACATGACGAGGCCGAGCTTGGCAAACTCGGACGGCTGAATCCCGAGCGATCCGATGCCGAGCCACGCCTTCGATCCGCCGCGATTCACGCCCACCAGCAGCACGAGCACGAGCAGCGCGTAGCTCGCAAGCGCAATCTTCGGGGCGTGCCTTCGCCACACGTGGTAATCGACGCGCGAGAGCCACAGCATCAGTCCGACGCCCATCAAGGCCCAGAGCAACTGGCGCTTCGAGAAATAAAACGGATCTTGAAATCGCGTCGCTGAAATGACGGACGAAGCGCTGTGCACCATGGTGACGCCAAACGCGAGCAACAACAGGATCACGCCGACCAGCGTGAAATCGGGCGATGAGCCTGGCGCCCGGTTCGATGACAACGACATAGACCGCAACACCGCGTTCCCTCCCTTCCGCGCCCAGCGGCGCGGTGTGGACCAACGGCAGGAGCCGTTGGACACGCTGTTACAGTCTATGCACCGCCTCTTTGAACATGCTGCCCCGCACCTCGTAGGAAGGGAACATATCCCAACTCGCGCAAGCCGGGGAAAGCAGGACCACATCCCCTGGCTGCGCCATGCGGCTGGCCGCGCGCACCGCCTCGTCCATCGACGACGCGAACGCGCACGAAGACACACCCGCCCTCGCGAGCATGTCCCGGAGCTTCTCCCTGGTCTCGCCGAGCAGGACGGCCGCGTGCACTCGGCCAGCGACATCCGGCAACAGCGAGTCAAACGAGAGACCTCGATCCAACCCGCCGGCAATCCACACGATACCGCCCGGGAACGACCTGAGCGCCTGCCTCGCCGCGTCGGGATTCGTCGCCTTCGAATCGTTGTAATAGCGCACGCCCGCCACTTCGCGAACAAACTCCAGCCGGTGCTCCACGCCCTGAAACGTCCTGAGCACGTGCGCGACCGCCGCTTCGCTCGCCCCCGCTGCCAGGGCGAGTGCTGCGGCCGCCGCCGCGTTCTGAAGATTGTGGCGCCCTGGAAGCGCCACGTGATCCACGGGCAGAAGTGGCGTCCTCTCGCCCGCCCGCACGAAGACGAGTTCGCCGTCGATCACGCCCACGCCGTCGGCAAACGGCGCACCTTCCAGGCTGAATCCGCGCACGCTCGCCGCAAGTTGCCCCGCGCGATCTCGGATGAGCGACTGATCCCAATTCAACACGGCGACATCGTCCGGCGTTTGGTTGGCGAACAGCTTCCACTTCGCACGTTGATACGCTTCATAGGAGCCGTGATAGTCGAGATGCGCTGGATAGAAGTTGAGCAGCGCGGCCCCGTGAGGGCGAAACGTCGCGGTCCCCTCGAGTTGAAAACTGGAGACCTCGAGCACCAGCACGTCACCGGGCTTCGTCACCACGTCGCACACCGGCGTGCCGATGTTTCCCGCGACGATGGGGTTCATGCCCGACGCCTTCAGCATCTCGCCGACAAGCGTCGTCGTCGTGGTCTTCCCGTTCGAGCCCGTGATGGCATAGATGGGCCTTTGCTCCAACCACCCTGCGATCTCGACATCCGTCACGATGACATGCGACATTTTGGCCAGTTCCGCGACGAACGGCTGATGGTAGGGAATGCCGGGGCTTTTCGCGACAAACTGCCACGGCCGATGGGCCAACTCAGCCGGATGGCCGCCGAGCGCGAGCTCCACTCCCAGCGACGCCAGCTCGGCGACGGCCGGATCGGCCGGATCGAGGTCGCGCTCGTCCGTTGCCGTCACGCGAAACCCCCGCCGTGCGAGAAGGGCCGCGGCGGCGGTGCCGCTCTTGCCGAGCCCCACCACGAGGACTTCGCCGGGCGCCTGCAGCCACGCTTCAGGTGTGACACGTTTCACTTCGATGGCCTCCTCAGTGCGACACGACCGCCAGCGTGCCGAATGCGCAGATGAACGAGGCCAGCCAGAACAGGAGCACAACTTCCCACTCCGACCAGCCGCCGAGCTCGAAATGGTGATGCAACGGGCTCATGCGGAAGACGCGCCGTCCGAACGTCTGATACGAAAACACCTGGATGATGACCGACAAAGCTTCAATCACGAACACCAGACCGAACAGAATGAGGGTCAGTTCGCTGTGCGTCAAGACCGCGGCCATCGCCAGCCCCCCGCCAATGGCAAGGGATCCTGTGTCTCCCATGAACACCTTCGCCGGGTGCCGATTGAAGACGAGAAAGGCGGCGAGCGCACCCACCATGGCCGCGCAGTACAGCGCGACGTCGTAACTCGTGTGCCAGTAGGCGTACACGGCGTACGCCGCGAACACCATGATGGCGGATCCCGACAAAAGCCCGTCCAACCCATCGGTCAAGTTGACCGCGTTGGTGGTCCCGACGAGCACGAGCATCAGAAACAGGATATACAAGAAGCCTAGGCGCACGGCGCCGTCCGTAAACGGGATGTGAACGGCGAGCGCTTCCTGCCCCTGCTCGCGGTACAGCAGGACGAAGAGAATGACCGTCAGGACGGATTGCAGAATCACCTTCTGTTTGGCCGTCAGGCCCAAGTTTCGCTTCTTTAGAATTTTAATCAGATCGTCCGCGAAACCGATCAATCCGAACCCCACGGTCGCGATGAGCAACATCACCGTGTCCAGGCTGCCGAATGCAAACCGGACCGTGGTCAAGACCACCGCCACCAGGATGATGACCCCGCCCATGGTCGGCGTGCCCGCCTTGGACTGATGGTGCTTGGGTCCCTCTTCGCGGATCGACTGGCCAAACTTGAGCCGGTGCAGCATGGGAATCGCGATGGGCCCCAAGAGCACGCCGATGACGAACGCCGCGAGCGCCGTGAGCGCCAGCGCTTGAATATCCAACGGAAACGCCCCCTAGTTCCGCCCGCAGCGCGCGCGAATGGCGCGGCGGGCTTCTTCCCTGTCGTCGAAGTGACGCTTCTCTGTGCCAACAATCTGGTAGTCCTCATGCCCCTTGCCGGCGATCACGACGACATCGCCGGGCTTTGCTTCGGCGATAGCCGCCTCAATCGCCCGACGTCGATCCACCTCTTCGATCACCTTGTGGGCGAATTCCGGCGTCACGCCCTCGCGCATGTCGCGCAGGATGGCGAGCGGATCCTCGCTCCGCGGATTGTCGCTCGTGAAGATGGCCCGATCCGCGAGTTTCACCGCGACCGCGGCCATTTTGGGCCGCTTCGTTCGGTCGCGATCGCCCCCACAACCCACCACCACGAGGACGCGCGCCGGCGCAAACTCGCGGACGGCCGCAAGGACATTCTCGAGACCATCGGGGGTGTGCGCATAGTCGACAAAGACGGAAAAGGGCTGGCCCTCGTCGATGCGCTCCATCCGCCCGGGTACGCTCGGATACGACCGAATGCCCTCCTGGATCTCGCCCGGCGCGAGCCCTTCGACGAGCGCGATGGCCACGGCGGCCAAAGCGTTGTAGACGTTGAACCGGCCAATGAGCGGCGTTTCCACCTGAAAGGCGCCTGCCGGTGAATCGACCCAAAAGCGCGCGCCGTCGGCGGACAACCGCACCTCGCGGGCCCGGACGTCGGCAGGCCGCTCGATCCCATAGGTGAGGATCGGCGCGGCGGAAGCCTCGGCCATCACGTGGGACCACGGATCGTCCGCGTTGATCACGGCATAAATGGCCCGCGACGGATCGTCTCCAGGGCCATTGCCGAGGCGTGAAAAAAGTAACGCCTTCGCCGCCGCGTACCGTTCCATGGTACCGTGGAAATCGAGGTGATCCTGTGTCAAATTGGTGAACGCGGCGCACGCGAACGAGACCCCCGCGGCGCGCCGCTCGACCAGCGCGTGCGAGGAGACCTCCATCACCGCGTGCGTAGCGCCTGCCTCGACGAATCGACGAAGCAGTCGATGCACCTCCACCGCCTCGGGCGTCGTGTTGGGAAGCGGCCACGAGACGGCGCCGCACTTCGCGCCCACGGTGCCGATGAGCCCGGCCCTTCTGCCCGACGCGTCGAGCAGGTGGCGCACAATATGGGTCACGGTCGTCTTGCCGTTGGTCCCGGTGACGCCGATCACGCGCAGTTGGCGCGACGGGCTGCCAAACAGCCGATCCGCCACCAACGCGCTCCAGTGCCGCGTGTCCGGGACGACGACCTGCGGAATCGATTCGGGCACGTCCGCGACAGGCTCCTCCACCATGACCGCCACGGCGCCGCGCTCCACGGCCTGACGAACAAACCGATGTCCGTCCACCGTGTGGCCGCGAATGGCCGCGAACAGGCTGCCTTGCTCCACCGCCCGCGAATCCGTCGTGATATTCAACACATCGGGATTTTCCGCATTCGTCACCTGAAAATTCACGAAAGGCTGAAACAGTTGCCGCAATCGCATGGCGCCTTCCTCCCCAACCTCCGGCGTGCCATTCGCAAATCTAGGGCAGCCGCCGCTCCATGTCAACCTCCAAGGGCAAAGGCCGCCGGCTGACTTCCAGACGGAGCCTTCTGCCCGCGGTACAGGCGGATGGTCGAGCCCGGTTCCACCTGCGAGCCTCCGGCCGGAGACTGCGCGACGATCACATCACCCTGGCCGAGCACCTGAACTCTCAGATTCGCGGAATTCTGCAGCGCCAAATTCTGCGCTTCCTTCATCGTGAGTCCCACGAAATTCGGAACCGTCACCGGAGGCACCTCGGGGTAACGGTACTTTTTCTTCAGCCCCTGCGTCTGTGGCGGCACACCGAGCTCGCGCAGTCCGTCGTCCAGAATGTTTCCGACGATAGGCGCCGCAATCACGCCGCCAAACACGACGCCGTGCTCGGGGTGCGGATTGTCGATGGCGACATAGCAAACCAGAGCCGGATCGTTGGCGGGAGCCATGCCGATGAACGACACGATGTAGTGACCGGGCTCGTATCGGCCATTTTTGGCCACTTGCGCCGTACCTGTCTTCCCGGCGATCCGGTATCCGTCGCGATACGCCCTCGTCCCGCTTCCGTTGGCCACGACGCTCTCGAGGGCGGCGCGAACCTCCGCTGCGACCTGAGGCGAGATGACCTGACGGACGACGGTGGGCTTGGTGACGGACACCACACGGCCCGTGTCCGGATCGATGACCTCCGACACAAGATACGGCTTCATCAGCTTGCCGCCGTTTGCCACGGCGCCGACCGCCATGACCTGCTGGATGGGCGTGACGGAGACGCCCTGGCCAAACGCCGTGGTGGCGAGCTCCAGCGGGCCGACCTGACTGAGCTTGAACAGAATTCCGTTGCCTTCGCCAGGGAGATCAATGCCGGTCTTTTGACCGAAACCGAACGCGCGAATGTAGGAGAACAGCGCCTCCTTGCCCAGCCTTTCGCCGAGCGCGATGAAACCAGGGTTGCACGAGTTCTCGACCACGTTCAGGAACGACTCGGAACCGTGCCCCCCGGCCTTCCAGCAGCGGATGCGATGGCCCGCCACCTCGTAGTAACCGGGATCGTAAAACCGGTCGTTCAGATTCACCTTGTTCTCTTGCAGCGCGGCGGCGAGCGTCACAATTTTGAACGTCGAGCCGGGCTCGAACGTCTGCCAGATGGCTAGGTTGCGATTGTAGGTCGCCGGATCGGCCGAGCGCCAGTCGGCGGGATTGAACGTCGGGTAATTGGCCATGGCCAGGATGGCGCCGGTCTTGGGATTTTCCACAATGGCGGTGACCGAATCGGGATGGTATTCCGCCACGGCCTGCTCGATCTCCCGCTCGACGAACTGCTGAATCTGAAGATTAAGGGTGGTCTTGATGTCGTCACCGTCGGTCGGTTCAACCACCGACTGACCCTCGCCGGGAATCAGCTCCCCGTTCGCCTTGGCGTAAAACGTGATGCCGCCCTTCTTCCCCGACAGCACGCTGTTGTACATCTTCTCGAGCCCGGTGAGCCCCACGTTGTCGTAACCGGTGATGCCAAGCACCTGAGCGGCGAGCGATCCGTACGGGTACGCCCGCTTTCCATCCTCCGTGAGATAGATCCCAGGAAGTTCCATCTCACGGATGGCGTTGGCCTGTTCCTCAGACATCTGGCGCCCACCTGGGCGAATGTACACCATGAGCTCCCGTTGGGAAATTTGGCGCAAGACGTTGTCCACGCTCATATGTAGAATGGGCGCCAGCTTCGCGGCCGTGCCGGGTTTGTCCTTGATTTGGCTCGGTACCGCCACGATGGTCGGTGCGCTCGCCGTGTACGTCAGCGGTTGCCCGTTGCTCGCGAGGATGCTCCCGCGGATGCCGGACAACGGCACGGTGCGATCCCACGACTGCTTCGCCAGGTTCGAGAGCCACGCGGATTGCCATCCTTGCACGTACACGAGCCGACCTATGAGCGCGCCGATGGCGGCAAACAGCCCAAACAACAGCATGACCAGCCGCCGCCTCATCAGTCCAGGAGTCACGCGCACAGACCTCGCCCCCAACGTCGCACAGCTTGTTCGCTGAGACTAGCCTATGCGCGTCCCCGCAGGAATAGAAGGGCTGACGCGCGGCGCGTCAGCCGTTGGGCGACAACCTGATCTTGACCGTCTCTCCCGCCTTGACGCGGGTTCCCGGTGGAACCGACTGGCTCACCACATATCCCGATCCCGACGTGGACACGTCGAGTCCCATCGCCGCAAGCAGATTCGCCGCATCCCGCAACGTGAGCCCCGTCAGATCCGGCATGGACAGCGCGGCTGTCTGGTGATCGGCGAGGAGCGCGTACAGCTTCGCGCCTCGCGGCACCTCAACGCCTGGGGCGGGCCATTGGCGCTCGACCATGCCGCTTGTCCCTGCGAACATGCCCTGCAGTCCGTCCTGTTGCAGGACGGCCTCCGCCTGCGCTTGCGTCATCCCAATCAGATTCGGCGTCTCCACGTAGGACACCTGACCTTCTCCGGGCTCGGACGCAACAGATTTCACGGCGCCCGTCGGCGGAATGTGGTAGTAATTGAGGCATTCCTGCATGATGGCGCGCGCAATCGGAATCGCCACCGTGCTTCCCCACGCCTCGTCCGGCGCCACCTGCGGATCGTAGACCGTGACATAGACCACGACCTTGGGATCTTGGGCGGGTACAAAACCAATGAACGACGTTTCGAACTTGTTCTGGTAATACGCACCGGTGGCGGGATTGACAATCTGAGCCGTCCCGGTCTTGCCTGCGACTTCATAGCCAGGAATGGCGGCGCCCGTGTCGATCCCGTGCTTGGGATCCGAGACGTCGAGCACCATGGTGTCCCGAACCTCTTGGATCACGCTCTGGGGCAGGAAGCCCTGGCGAATCACCTTAGGCTTGTTCTCCTGAATCACGCGCCCGGAGGGCGAGATCACCTTGCTGATGATGTACGGGCGCAAAAGGCGTCCGCCATTTGCAATGGCATCCATCGCCATGATCTGCTGCATCGGGGTCACGGCGATGCCTTGCCCGAAGCCCGCCGTGGCGAGCTCGATCTTCCCCTGCTCAGAAGGCGGAAACAGAATGGACGTCGCTTCATTGGGAAGGTCGATTCCCGTCCTCGCTGTGAAGCCGAACAACTGAAGGTATTTGTTCAGGTTGGGCCACCCGAGCGCCAACGCGATGCGCGCGAAACCGACGTTCGACGATTCTTCGAGCGCTTGTTGATACGTCAGTGTCCCGAACCCCACATAGTTCCAGTCATGAATGGTGCGTCCGTCAATGGTGATTTGCCCTGACTGGAACGTGTCGTAGAGATTGATGGATTGCGTCGCCAGCGCAGCCGCGAGCACGAACGGCTTGAACGTGGACCCAGGCTCGAACGCACTGGAGACGGCCCAGTTGGACGAGAGAGCTTCCAGGCTCGCTTTCCAATACTCGTTGGGATTGAAATTGGGATAACTCGACATCGCGAGGATCGCGCCCGTCTGCGGATCCGATACGACGATGGCCGCGTGGAGCGGGTGATACTTTTGCACGAGTGCGTCCATCTGATCCTCGACATACCCTTGAATGGTTTCGTCGAGCGTCAGTTGAACACTGTCCCCGGCCTTGGCTGCCTTGACCACCTTGACGCTGCCGGGGATGGGGATCCCCGTGGGGTCCTGCTCGTACGAGATCAGCCCGTTTTGACCCGCCAAGTAGGAATTCATTTCGAGCTCCACGCCGCTTTCGCCCACGCCCTTGACGACATAGCCAATTGCGTTTGACGCAAAATCGCCGTACGGATACACGCGGAGTTCCGTCGGCGTGAACGTCACGCAGTTCTCCCAGGCCGTGTGATGGTCATCCGGCGCCCAGGCGTGCGCGGCAAAGGCCGCCTCCAGCTTTGATTTCACAAGGGCCTCGACAGGCGTGGGCAACTGGATCCAGGCGACAGGCTTCGAAAGCAAGGCGGCGAGATCGGACGGATTCGTCCCCAACACAGGCGCGAGAATCCTGGCGACAGCGTTCGCGTAGGGACGAATGGGTTGGAGTTCGATGTCCACGTAGTACGCCGGAACATCGTAGGCAAGGCGATTGCCTTGTGCGTCCAAAATGGAGCCACGAGGCGCCAGTAGGGGCTCGTTCACGTCGATGACCTTGGCGGCATCGTGTTTCAGCGTGCCGCCGTATACCCGCTGCACGTCGTAAATGCGCCAGACCACGGCGCCGAGCGTCGCCACCATCGCCAGCTGAAGCGCCCAAAGCCTCCGCCTCGGGCGCTTCCAACTGTTTCTTCTGCTCGTTCGCCCGCCGGTCCGATTCATGGCATCACTCGCCGCTTCCCTGCGTCGGGATCATCACGGGATTCTTGTACACCATGTGCAGCTTGTTGATGGCGACGTACAGAATGTGCGCGGGTTGCTCGAGTTCCGAGACCTGCATCTCGAGGTTCGCGTTGATGGCCTGCTGCGCCGCGATGGCCGACTGAAGCTTGGCGTGCTGATCGTTCAACTCGTAGATCTCCGCTCCCTTGGACGCGACCCACCACACTGCGGCGAAACTCACCATCGAGCACAAGGCAAAGCTCACCCGGTTCCACAGGCGCCGACGGGCGGCGCGCCGCTCCTCCGCTCTCGCATCCCGTTCACGCCCCGGCGACGTGTGCCCCCACGCCTCGCGACGCGTGCGAAGTTCCTGTTGCACAGCAGACATGGCATTCATCGCTCCCCATGATCCAGCTTTTCAAATGCGCGCATCTTCGCCGATCGCGCGCGCGGATTGCGCTCCAACTCCTCGCTCGAAGGCGTCACGGGCTTGCGCGACACCATACGTCCAAGCGGCCTGCGGCCACACTGGCAGACCGGAAATTCCGGCGGACAGATGCACCCCTGCGCCCACGTCTGAAACATCCGCTTCACCGCGCGGTCCTCGAGGGAGTGAAAGGTGATGACGGACAGCCGTCCGCCCGGCCGGAGGGCGCGAAACGCAGCCTCGAGCCCCCGCTCCAGAGCGCCCAGCTCGTCGTTCACCGCCATCCGGATGGCCTGAAACGTTCGCCTCGCCGGATGCGGGCCCGAGCGCCTTGCCGCGGCCGGAATGGCCGCGCGGACGATCTCCGCCAGTTCCGTCGTCGTCTCAATGGGTTTGCGCGATCTCGCCCGCACCACAGCGCGCGCGATGGCAGCCGCAAACCTCTCCTCGCCGTAATCCCGAAGGATCCTGGCCAGTTCACGTTCGTCCCACTCGTTCACGATGTCCCGCGCGGTGAGCGGCTGACGCCGATCCATGCGCATGTCGAGAGGGCCCTCGTGCCAGTAGCTGAATCCCCGCTCAGGAAGGTCGAACTGAGGTGAGGATACGCCGAGATCGAACAAGACCCCATCGACCGCCGTCACGCCAAGCGCACGGAGTCGCTCCTCCATCTGCGCAAAATTGGACTTGACCAGCGTGAGGCGGTCAGGATACCGCTGCTTCAATGGCTCCGCATGCGCAATCGCGCTCTCGTCCTGGTCGAACGCGATCACGACGCCGTCGGGCGCGGATCGCTCGAGAAGGCGCGCGGTATGCCCCCCGCCCCCGAGCGTCGCGTCCACGTACACGCCGCCCGACCGCGGCAACAGGACGTCGACAGCCTCCTCCAACAACACCGTCTCATGCACAAACGCCAACGTCTCATCCCCCGCGATTCAGAACGAAAAGTCGACCAGGTTTTCCGCAATCTCGGCAAATGACCGCTCCGCGTCGCTCGAGTAGTGTTCCCAGACACTCGTATTCCAAATTTCGACTCGATTCGACACGCCGATCAGCGTGCATTCCTTCTCGAGCTTCGCGTACGCCCGCAGCTTGGGAGGCAGGAGAATGCGGCCCTGCTTGTCGACTTCGCACTCCGACGCGCCAGAAAAGAAGAAGCGCACAAACGCCCGCGCGTCCGATCGCGTCATGGGAAGAGATTTCAGCTTCTGCTCGAGCGCGCTCCACTCGTCCAGCGGATACGCGAACAGGCATTGATCCAGGCCGCGGGTGACGATGAACGAATCCCCCAGCCCATCCCGGAACTTCGCCGGAATGGTCAGCCGCCCTTTGCTGTCGAGGGAATGTTCGTACTCACCCATGAACAACGGCCTTCACCACCCGCTCGCGCTGGTCCCCCACTTTGCCCCACTTTCCACCACTATCATACCTGTTCGAGGTCCATCGCGAATCTCCTGCTGGCTTGCCGGATTTTTTGAAAATCAAAAAGCGACCGCGCGAGTGGCGCGATCGCCTTGGTTCATCCGGTATTCCGTTCAGCCGTCGATCACGACGTCAAGCACCGGTCCCATCTGTGAGATGGAACTCCACGTCGGGAGTTCGGCAAAGAGCTTGGTCCCGACCTCGCTCCAGAAGTTGAGCGGACAGAGGCGCCGCTCCTGAGGGTGCCCGTCGGGAAACAGACATCGCTCGACGTGGCGCAACTGCCTGATCTCGTCCTGACGCCGCCGCTTCCATGCCCGCAACACGCGGCGCTCGAGCTCCTTCCAGGCGCGCGCTTCCGCCTCCCCGTGGCGCTCGAGCATGGCGCGGACGTCAGGCCCCGCCTCCCCGTAGGCCTGCTCGAGGCGTCGAAGTTCGGCGCGCGCGGTTTCGATCCAGGCGTCGACATCCCGGCGCAGCGGCTCCGCGATGTCGGCCAACGCCCGGCTGGAGACGAGATCCGAGGGTTCGCGCATCTCGTCGAGCGACAGCCCGTGTTTTCGCATGAGGCGAGCGACGCTCGGCGGCACGAGGCGCATGCGCTGGCGCAAAATGAGCGGTGGCAGACGGCGCCCGTGCGCGTGGAACGTCCCGCGCGCCAGTGGGTAGTAGGCGATCTCGCTCGGCCCCCCGACATAGGCCAGCGTGGGCAACACCACGTCCTGCACGACGGGTCGCAACAGGACGTTCGCGGAGAAGCCTGTGGGGTCGAGATCGCCACGTTGCAGCCACTCGGAAAGCGCACCAGCCTCCCCGTGGCCGCGCGCGACAAAGCCCGGTCCGCCCGGTTCGAGCACAAACCGCTTGCCGTCGATCACGGCGAAGACGGTCGAATGGCGCGGATCTCGCAACACCTCCGGGACAAAGCCGGCCTGTTCCACCTCCGCGTAAGCGTCGTGAAGCTGCCGCTGCACCTCCTCCGCCGCCTCGAGCGTGCCGCGGAAGACCGGCCAGGCCAAGCGGCGGATGTCCGGCAAGCAGGGATCAAAGAACACGAGTCCGCATTCGGCGAGCGCCGTCGCCATCAGTCTCGCAAACCACGTGGCCAGGGAATCCCCTTCCCGCCATGCGGACCAGACGGCGTGCAGGGCATCCAGCTTGTGACTGGCCTCGGAAAGCCGCTCGTCGGCCTGGTTCAGGACGCTTCGCACGTCGCGCGCCGTCAGGGCCTCACAGTAGACCATCTGATGCGGTTCAAATCGGTGCGGAAGCTGGATGCGCGCCACTTCGGCCAGCCGATCGACGACATAGGCGTGATTGACTTCCTCGGCGTCGTGATCCTCGGAGGCAATCCAAAACACAGGGACCACAGGGCGCTCGAGGCGACGTTCCAGTTCGCGGGCGACGCCGATGGCCGTCAGGGCTTTGGCGACACTGTAGAGGGGACCTGTGAACAGGCCGGCCTGTTGCCCCGTGACCACGGCGAGCGCGTCCGGCTGCGCCAGCCGCTCGAGCGCCCGGTTTTGAACCGCGGAGGCACCGATATGGGCGTGAAACGCTCGCAATGCCTCGACGAGGGATGCGCGCGTGTCCGCGGCATATGTCTTCAGGACCTCGTCCGCTCGCGCGCGGTACGTCGCGATCTCGCGCGGATCCTGATCGTCGTACAGATGATGGACGCGATCGAATGAGAACAAATGGGCGTCGGCAAGCGGATTTCCGGTCGGCGCCTCGTATACCGTACACTTCAAGGAGAACTCGCCCCTTTGCTCCACCCAAAATGGCCACACTCATCATAACAACCGGGGCTTGGGATGTAAAACCGTAAGGAGTTGAGAAATTCTCATGGAGCGCGGACAACTTGCAGGCCGTGTCGCCGTCGTCTCAGGCGCGTCGGGCGGCATCGGACGCGCCATCGCCCTGCAGTTGGCAGCCCAGGGCGCGAAGGTCGTCTGCGGGTATTTCAAGAGGCGTGAAAGTGGAGAGAAAACGGCAGCCGAATGCCGGGCTCTGGGCGCGGAGGCGCTCGCGGTACAGGCTGATCTCGCCGCGGAGGAAGGCGCAAAGCTGCTGATCACTGCAGCCACCCAACTGGGTTCGCCGTCGCTTGTCGTTCATGCCGCGGGCCGGGACATGCGCGGCTTGGCCCACGAGATGAACGCCGAGTCGTGGAGACAGGTGATGGATGAACACCTTTCCTCCGCATTCTACCTGGCGCGTGCCGCGTTTCCGCACCTTCGGCGCTCGCCGGATGCCGCCTGCGTCTTTGTGTCCTCCGCTTACGGGCTGCACGGTGCAGCCATGGAGGCGGCGTACGCGGCGGCCAAAGCGGGCGTGATCGCTTGGATGAAGTCGCTGGCGCGCGAATGGTCGTCGATTCCGATACGCGTCAACGCGGTGGCGCCCGGCCCCATCGAGACCAGGATGTTGGAGTACTTGGACGACGACGAACTCGAGGCGCTGCGGCGGGAGATTCCGCTTGGGCGCATGGGGCGTCCGGAAGAGGTGGCGTCGGCGGTTTCCTTTCTCCTCAGTCCGAGGGCCTCGTACATCACCGGTCAAGTGCTCGTCGTCGATGGCGGATGGATGAGCTGAAGGTCAACTCTTTTTCTGAATGGGTTCAAGCTGCACGCCGAACCTTCGGACGTGGATCTCGACGTCGACATGAATTTTGGCGGTCTTCAGCCTCTCCTCCCAAGGAAACGCCGCGAATTGCGGGTACGTCATGAACTGGCTGCGGATGGCCTTGGACACGGGAATGACGTCGGCTTGGTCGTCGACCAGGAGGCGTTTGAGAAGCTTCTCCATGCGATCGGACAGCTGTTGATCGAGTTCACTCTCCAGTTTTTGGCGAGCGGCCGGATCGGCGTAGTTGCGCGAGGAAGAGATGTTGATCACGTCGGCATCCACAGGCACGTGCGCCGTGATGGTCATCGGGTTCGACAGGTTCACGCTGTACTCGGCCGGCCGTTCCTTGTGAAGCTCCAGACCGATATCCCGGGAAGGCTCTTCGGGATCTTGCAGGGTCAGCGTCGAATGGTGCACGCCGCCCTGAAGAAGCCGCAGGTACAAGCAATCCTTTCCCGTCACTTCGTCGACCATCCGGTCCTCGCGAAAGACCGCGGCGCCCATCCAGTCCACGGGATTGCCGCCTTCCCGGCGCACCTCACCGGCGCGGTACGAAAGATGCGGCGAATCGGGCATCTGGCCGTCTTCGACGTTCTGGTTGACGGCGAACAGAGGTGCGATGGCGTCCTCGTGCGGGTTTTCCATGCCGTCGATGAGATATTGAATCGGACACACCGGCGCAGTCCCGGTGCGCTGGGAGACCAGGGCGACGCCGTCGGCGATGCGGGTCACGGCCGAATCAAGCATGGGCTGAAACGCCTTGATCGATTCGCTCGCCTTGCCCTTCGACACCGAGACCGGTACCGTCCGGCGGAATTCGCGGTACCGCGTGAGGGCCTCAATGTATGGCTCCACCCCCTCCTTCGCCAAATCTTCGCCGAAGACGATGAGGGAGAGATGGGAGAAGGTGATGGATCGCTCCACGGAGCCGTTGGCGATCATCATCGCCTCTGGAATGCTTCGCGCGCGCACGGTGATGGGCTCCTTGCCTGCGAGCGGTTGCTGGCCCGAACGGGAACTCGCGCCGGTGGGGTTGACCGGTTGCGCAATGCGGAAGGTACAGTCGATGAGGCCACCGGGGGCCTTGTCGATCCCGAGCACGCTGACAAACGCCTGTTGCTCAAGCTCCTGGCGATCGTAACATCCCGTGGTGGCCAACGGCATGAGCGCGACCAGCGCGAGCGTGAGCCATCGGGACGCGGGACGGCGCCCAAAGAATCCAAACCGCATGCCTCTCACCATCCTCCCTCGTAGGATGGCTCGCGAGACGGCATGCCATGCGTCCTATCCGCCATACCATCTGCACGATCGAAAAACGAGGAGCAAGCCTATTCAGCCTGCTCCATCCGTTCTCCCGTGGTGATCCTCTCCAAGTTGCCGTACTCGTCGATCCGATACATAAACCCTTCGGCGAATTTCGGCCCGATGAGATCGTCGTCCAGGACGGCCGCCTTGCGCGCCCGCTCCATGATCTCCATCAACGCCTTGTAGTCTCGGGTGATGGCGTCGTGCGTGGCCTTCAAGTCGCGCAGTTCCTCGCACACGCGCTTGTGCTCGGCCTCGAGCGATTCGTATTTCGCCTTCCACTCGTTCAACTGGCGTTCCGCGCTGCGCCACCGCGAAGCCCACTCCTGCGCCGTGTTCTTCTCCTGACGCAAGAACCTCAGCACCTGTGCCCACGTCATGAGCGTCGCCGTCGGATGATCGGCGTCGCCCCCTTCGAGCTGCGCCTGGACGCGCTGCGACTTGTTCTTCTTGCGCTCCTCCTTCGCAAGCTCAATCCGATACCGCTGCTGCTTGCGAACGCACGCGTTCCAGCGAAACCCGCACGCGGCGGCGGTGCGGCCAAGCCGTCTCGCCGCTTCGTTAAACCCCGCGAGCTGCGTGCTACCTTGCTTGATGTGTTTCAGGACGATCTCCGCTAGAATCTCATCGTCTTCGGTCGTCCAGGCGTCTTGGCGCATCGCCCTGTCCTTATGTCTCGTTTCACTCATCCCGTTTCACCGGCCTTTCCTCCATGGTCACGAGTCGGAACTATCCCGACGCTACCATTTGTTATTCCCACCGGTGAGGAGACTTAAACAAAAGACAGGTGATGAAGCTTCACGGGTCGGCGCGATGAGCCGAGTGGATTCTTCGCCACCCGCGGCGCCGATAGATATAAGGCGACTTCGCTCCCACGTATTCGATCACGACGCGCGGCGGGCGTTCCAAAAGCGGCTTCCGCCGAATCGCGCGCCAAACCAGCCTGCCTAAGTACACGGCGCGCGTGAGGCGCGACGCGTTCCAGAGCGCATACACCGTCGACGCCAGGCGGAACAGCCGAAACGCAAGGCGAAGCCAACGCACGGCAACCCCTCCACCTTCCGAGGATTCACCGATAGGTTGTACCTGCGCGAGGACCTTCATCCGTTCCCACGAGCTTTTGCTCGCGCGAACGCACGGCCTCCGCGACCAGGCCGTCCACGTCCATGCGCGACTCCGCGCGCTCCAGATCCCGCAACTTCGGGTTCGTCTTCGGATGCTTCGGCGCGAACAACGAGCAGCAGTCGTCGAAGGGAAGGATCGAGATCTCGTACGTGCCCATCCGCTTGGCGAGCTCGATGATCTCGAGCTTGTCCTCAGCGATGAGCGGACGCAGAATGGTGTGCTCCGTGACGCGATCGACCGCATTCAAAGCTGATAGGGTCTGACTGGCGACCTGGCCGAGGCTGTCGCCGGTGATCAGCGCACCGGCCCCGACTTCCTCCGCGATCCTCGAGGCGATGCGGACCATCATGCGCCGGAGCAAGATGGTACGCAGGCCTTCGGGCGCACACCGCTGGATTTCCGCCTGGATGGCCGTGACGGACACCAGATGCAAGGGCATAGGGCCGCCCCATGTCGTGAGGATGGCCGCGAGATCTTCGACCTTTTGCTGAGCCCGTTCGCTGGTGAAGGGGAAACTGTGAAAGTGGACCAATTCCAATTCCAATCCCCGCTTCATGGCCTTCCAGGCAGCGACCGGGCTGTCGATCCCGCCCGACAGAAGCACAAGCCCCTTTCCGCTCATGCCCACCGGGAAACCGCCCAAACCGGGGACGCGGCTGGGATAGAGGTAGGCGGCAGACTTTCGAACATCGACCTCGATCACGACGTCCGGATGGTGGACGTCGACCCGAATGTGCGGCAGCGCGCGCAGAACGGCTGCGCCCACGGCCTTCTGAAGCGCAGGACTGTCCAGAGGAAATTCCTTGTAGCCTCGGCGCGCCTCCACCTTGAACGTGGACTTGTCCATCAGTTCTCGCTTGGCCACTTCCACGGCGGTGCGTTGAATGGCCGCGAGATCGAGCGGCGCGACGGCGACGGGCGAGATGGACGAGATGCCAAACACCTGCTGCAGCTTTTGCAGCGCCGCATCGACAGGAGCGCCGTTCAGCTGAACCACGATGCGCTGCTGGCTGCGCGTCACCTTGACCTCCGGCCATCCGGACAGCGCGCGCCGCACGTTTCGCTCCAAAAGCTGTTCCATCTCGGCGCGGTTCGCGCCCTTCGTCGTCAATTCCCCATACCGAATGAGAAGATGATCGTATAGCAAGTCCGGTCCCCCTACCGAATGCCTAACGCTTGTTTGACCCACATGGTTCGATCGCGCACAACTTCCAACGCGCGCTCCATGTCCTGCATTCGAGTGCCAGGATGCCATGAGAACCGCACGGCCGCAAGAGCCACGTCCGGTTTGATCCGCATGGCGGTCAGCACGCGGCTGGGTTCGCGCC
The DNA here is from genome assembly GCF_017329605.1 of Alicyclobacillus fructus. Taxonomy (GTDB): domain Bacteria; phylum Bacillota; class Bacilli; order Alicyclobacillales; family Alicyclobacillaceae; genus Alicyclobacillus; species Alicyclobacillus fructus. The sequence continues at coordinate 4,176 of NZ_JAFMTY010000010.1, read as the reverse complement.
CGTGCTTTCCGCTGGAACACGCGCTTCCAGCCGACACGTACAGGCCCTTTTCCTCAAATGCGTGCACCAAGATCTCGCCGCGCGCGCCGGGCAACGCCGCGCACAGGATGTAAGGCGAATGACGGACGGGATCGACAAGGACATAGCCGAGTTCCTTCAGCCCCCGCTTGAGAAGCTCCCGCTTGCTCTCCGCCTCGGCGTCTGCCGCCATCTCCCGGACCGCATGTTGCGCGGCTTCGCCGAACGACAGCGCCCCCAGGACATTTTCCGTCCCAGAGCGCAATCCGAACTCTTGCCCCCCGCCCACGACGTGCGGTTTGAGGCGCAGGCTCGAATGCACGTAGAGCGCGCCCACACCTTTCAGCGCGCCGAGTTTGTGCCCCGAGGCCGCGTAGAGGTGAATGCGCGATCGCGCCAGGGACACTGGGATCTTGCCAAGCGCCTGCGTTCCGTCGACGTGAAAGATGGCCTTGGGATGGCCCTTGAGACCCTCCGCAATTGCCTCAACCGGCAGGACGGCCCCTGTCTCGTTATTGACGTGCATCACGGAGACGAGGATGGTGTCGTCCCGCACCTGCCGCAGGACGTCCTCCGCCGACACATCGCCGCGATCGTCAGGATGCACGTAGGACACGTCGAACCCCTGGCGCTCGAGATCCGCCATCGCCTCGCGAACCGCCGGATGTTCGATGGCGGTGGTCACGAGATGCCGGCCGCGATTCGCATAAGCGCGCGCGACGCCGTAAATGGCGAGATTGTTGGCTTCCGTGCCGCCGCCCGTGAACACGAGTTGGCCGTCGCGAGCGCCAAGGCTCTCCAACACCTGTTCGCGCGCATGCCGGAGGGCTCGCTCCGCGCGCATGCCCAGGCGATGCAGAGAGGATGGATTTCCGTAGATCTCCAACCACTCACCTATGCGCTCACGCACCTCTTCGCGCACCGGCGCAGTCGCCGCATAATCGAAGTAGAGCTCGTCCGCCATCTGGATTCCCTCCTGAACTGAGACGGCCGAGGCACCGACGCGCCTCGGCCGTGAGCGGATCCACGTGTCAGCGATAGATGACCTCGTCGATCAATCCGTACGCTTTCGCTTCCTCCGCCGACATGAAATTGTCGCGATCCGTGTCCTGCGCGACCCTTTCCAGCGGCTGTCCCGTGCGCTCCGCCAGAATCCGATTGAGGCGTTCCCTCGTTTTCAGGATGTGCCGGGCGTGGATCTCGATATCGGACGCCTGACCGCGCGCGCCGCCGAGCGGCTGGTGGATCATCACCTCAGAGTTGGGAAGCGCATAGCGCTTGCCCTTGGCCCCCGCCGCCAAAAGCACCGCGGCCATACTCGCCGCCATGCCCACGCACATCGTGCTCACATCCGGCTTGATATGCTGCATGGTATCGTATATCGCGAGGCCTGCGGACACCGATCCTCCCGGACTGTTTATGTACATCTGGATGTCTTTGTCCGGATCATCGGCGGCAAGGAACAACAGTTGCGCCACGACCGCGTTCGCGACGTCGTCATCGATAGGCGTACCCAAAAAGATGATCCGATCCTTGAGCAGGCGCGAGTAAATGTCGTAGCTGCGTTCCCCGCGCGAGGTCTGCTCGATCACGTACGGGATGAGACTCATGCGCTCAAGCCTCCTTTTCATTACGGTACTACAATACCCATTATGCCACGGCATTGCCATTTCATCAAGGTAAGTCAAAGTCAACCAAACTTCCAGGCATGGGGCTTGCTCTCGGCATGGCGATGCGCGATGCGCGGGATACTGTGGGTATTCCCGCGAGAGGAGGATGGCCATGCAACGCAACATCCACCCTGCTGACCGCTGTCTGCGCCTCGCCGCTGGAGTCGCCAGCCTGTCTTCCGCCGTGTACGGCCGACGCCAATCGGCGCTCACCCGCGCTTTGCTCGCGGGATTTGGCGCCATGAAAATTGCAGAAGCCCTCACGGGATTTTGCCCGATCAAGTCCTCCATGGAACGCATCGGAAACCCAGGTGGAACTTCGATGCAGGCGCCGGAATGGGCTCAGCAGGCCGCGGAAGGCGCGAAAAAGGTCGCGCGACAAGCGGCCGACAAGGTTCAGAACTTGGCACAGCAGGCGGTTCAAGGCGCAGAGCAGGCGAGCGACATCCCTATCCCGGACGAGGTCGCTGACTTCCTCGTCGACAGCTCCAAGCGGGAGACAAGCGACGAGGACAACGCGTAGGCACAGCAAGACAGCCATCCCGTGGATGGCTGTCTTGTCCCCGCGATTCGCTCGAATCCCAGTCACTCCGCCTGGGCGCGCTGCGCCAATTGGCGCTCTTGAGGAAGGAACCGGACACCGTACTTCCCGTTGCGGAGACGATAGACCTCGACCTGGGTGGGTCGTGCGGAACGGCGAATCCTCTCGTCCGCCTCCACCCACATGACGGCACAGTAGGCCTCAAACTTGGTGTCGTACACGCCTGCGAAGTACACCCAATCCCCCATGCGCCTTCCCTCCCCGTGCACGTAGTATGGAGCTTGTCGTGAACCCGGACGCAGGGAATCGATGTGACGCATGGGAAAATGGCGTTCACTCATTTTCTTTCGCCCGGTCATTTGCTACAATATTTGCACCACTTCGGTGGTGGCGAAGCGCCGGTCGGTGTACGACCTCCGGATCGCCTTTGCACTCGAGCTTGTCCGTCTGAACGAGCGCGGTCGCGTGATACCAGGCGTATGATCCGTCAGGAGGAAACTCCGGCAAAGGAGTGAACGCGCGATGATGACGAAGGATGACATCCTGTTGCTCAAGACCAAGCTGCTCCCGCCCGGAGCAGAGGCCGTCATCGACTTTCTCGCTGCTCGCCATAGCCAACTGGAGTCGACGAACATCGTGCTGGAGAACGTGCCGCTTCTCATTATCGGGCGCCACGGGATGATCGCCCGTTTGCCGCTGAACGGCCGCATCAAGAAGGTGAGTCAGGCGGAGGAGATCCTGCCCGCTCTCCAGGCGTATTTCAACAACGCATCATCAGGAGACAAGTTGTTTGTCTTCATCAATCTACCGGAGCTTCCGATTCCACCAGAAGTGCAGCAAGTGTTGTCGGAGGTCGAGGCTCGAGCGATGCGTCGGGAGGAGATCCGGATGAAGATCGACCGCGCGCTCGACGAGCGGAACCGCGAAGCCTTTGACCGCGCCGTGAAGGAACTCGAAGAGCTGATGCGCGAAGAGGACTCGACGGTGGGTCCGACCCCAAGTTCCACGTAGGCGTATAGACGCGCTTCGCCCCGGTAACGCTGCGGATGAGAGGTGATGAGATGGACCGAGGAGCGCTGTGGGAGAAAGCCGCGGAGCTTGCCCGTCTCATCGCCGATTCAGAGCCGGCCAGGCGCTACCGGGATGCGAAGGCGAAGCTCGACGGATCGCCCGAGGCCCAGTCGATGCTCCGCCGCTTCCGCGAACTCCAGGAGGCGGTCGCCGAGTTTCAGGCGCGGCGCGTGCCACCCATGCACTACCGGCACGTGATCGAAGAGGCGGATCGCCTTCTGACGGAGATGCGGAACGTCCCAGAAATCGCGGCGTTCGAGCAGGCCGAACGCGAGCTCAACCAACTGCTCGACGCCGTCTCGAGCCGGCTTCAGCAAAGCCTGTCCTCGCCACATGGATGAGCGCGGCGGCATGCGTTGACACCGTGGACACATGGTGTTATGTTGTTGCAAGCATGGCGCAGGCCAAATCTGGATTGCGGATGGGAATGAGATAGGAATGGCTCATGACGAGTTTCTCGAACACGAGGACGAAGTGATCGTCCTGGAGGACGAAAACGGCGAAGAGCATCAGTTTGTGCTGGGCGAAGTCCTGACCGTCGACAACAAGGATTATGCGGTTTTGTTGCCGCTTGACGACTCCATGGAGGAGGGCGTCATCTTCCGCATCGACGGCGAAGACGGCGAACAAATGGTGTTGTCCGAGATCGAGGACGACGAAGAGTGGCAGCGCGTCGTGGACGCATACAACGACGAGTTGTTTGACGACAGCGAGGACGAGGAAGAGGAAGAGGAAGACTAAAAAGGTTGCGAATCGGGGGGGGGGGGGGGGGGGGGGGGGGGGGGGGGGCGGGGGGTTTTTTTTATTTGGGGGGGCGACGGGGGGGGGGGGGCGGGGGGGGCGGGGGCCGGGCGCGGCGGGAGGGGACGGGGGGGG
>NZ_JAFMTY010000109.1 GCF_017329605.1 Alicyclobacillus fructus | reverse complement strand
ATGTGCTCTCGCATACAAGAACCCTCCCGATGCTTGATGAGCCCATTTTCAAGCAGCAGGAGGGCAAACACCATGTGGGTTTGGTTTGACGCTTACGAAAAAACAAGAACGGTTCCGTTACTGGTTACGTGCAGTTGGCCCATAACTACCGCGATCCGCAGACCGGTCAGCCGAAAGCCAAGGTCCTGTACACCTTCGGTCGTGAAGACGAAATGGACCTGGAGGCGCTCCGGCGCCTTGCCCAGAGTATTCATCGCTTCGTGGGCGACGAGTTT
>NZ_JAFMTY010000108.1 GCF_017329605.1 Alicyclobacillus fructus | reverse complement strand
TCGTAGGAGAAGCTCACCTTGTCGAAGCTGACCCGCCCCTGCAACGCAGGACTCTCGCCTTGCGTGCTCTCACGGGACTCGTCGAGCAGAGCAAATACCCGCTCCCCGGCCACCATGGCCTGCTGCAGCTGGTTGAGCTGGTTGGTCATCTCGATGAGCGGCTCTATCATGCGCCCCAGATAGCTGATGAAGGCATAGAGTACCCCCACCTGGATGGCCCCACCGGCACTCAAGCCCTCGCGGGCAAACAGGGCCAGCAGGCCGATCAACACCATCA
>NZ_JAFMTY010000107.1 GCF_017329605.1 Alicyclobacillus fructus | reverse complement strand
CCCCAGAACTTCTCAACACCATCAAGAAGTTCAAGTTGTCGATCACCTTCTTCGAGATGGGCAACAGCATCATGGCCTTCCCAAATACGGCCCAGAAGGTGGCTGCCGCCGGCATGGAGATCGGCAACCACACAGTCACCCACCCGAATCTTCCGGCGAAGACCCCGGATCGCATCCGTCGTGAACTGGAGCACAACTCGCAGCTCATTAAGCAGTTCACCGGGGCCACTCCGCTGTTGTTCCGCCCACCCTATGGCGCTCACAACGACACTGTTGACA
>NZ_JAFMTY010000106.1 GCF_017329605.1 Alicyclobacillus fructus | reverse complement strand
GCTCATCGATGAAGAGGTTCGCCAGTTCAAGGAGCGGCCGCTCGAGCGTGAGTATCCGTACGTGTGGCTGGATGCCACGTTCCCGAAGGTGCGGGAGGGTGGCCGCGTGCAGAGCATGGCGCTGGTCATCGCCATTGGCGTCACGGACACCGGAGAGCGCGAAGTACTCGGATTCGATGTCGGAACGAGCGAGGACGGCGCGTTCTGGTCGGACTTTCTGCGCAGCCTGAAGGCGCGAGGGCTTCGGGGCGTGCGTCTGGTGGTGAGCGATGCGCACGCA
>NZ_JAFMTY010000105.1 GCF_017329605.1 Alicyclobacillus fructus | reverse complement strand
TGGGCAGGGAAGCGGGCCTGCTGGGTATAGGCCTGGAGTCGGCTTGCCTTTCGCGATTCCATCTCCTCAGCCAGGCAGGCGGCGAGATACTGGATGGGGGAGTGGCTGTGCACTCCCGCCTCCCTGGCCAGCGCCGCGTACGCCCTGCGTAGACCGGGCATCTTCAGCTCTTTGCAGTAGATCTCCACGTAAACGTCAACCGAACTACACCTTGACTCATGTGTCAGGCGTGGGGCTGAGCATCCGCCCGGCTCCGCATGGGTGCTCAAGGACTCGTCCTTCCAT
>NZ_JAFMTY010000104.1 GCF_017329605.1 Alicyclobacillus fructus | reverse complement strand
GGAGGCTTCCCTCCCAGTATTCTCGGCGCTGGAGGTCTTCACGTCCGTGTTCGGGATGGGTACGGGTGTTGCCCCTCCGCTGTGGTCACCAGACCGGCTGCGTTCATCGCTCGCTCGGAGGGCTTCGGCCTTCGGCCTGCAGATCTCCTCGCTCGCGATTCACTACGCCTCGGATGCCCGTTTGCGAAGTCTTCGTGGCGAGTCGCTGGCTTTACGCGCCCGCGCACGTCTCGCTTCGCTTCAGGCTCAGCTTGGCCCTTGCCACCGTGCATAGGGAGCCTTCCAGG
>NZ_JAFMTY010000103.1 GCF_017329605.1 Alicyclobacillus fructus | reverse complement strand
AACAGGACCTCATCGGTTGGCGGCTTGGTCGCGTGATCACGGTCGTGGATCGAGGTTTCGTCTCAGAGAGCAATTTGCGGATCCTGCAACGCGCCGGGGTCACTACATCGCTGGGGAGAAGATGACCTCCGGGAAACCGGCGGTGGAAGCGGCGTTGACGCGCCCTGGACGTTTTCGTGAACTTCGCCCCAACTTGAAAGTGAAGGAGGTCGTGGTGGGAGACGGCGAGGCCCGGGTCCGTTACGTGTTGGCGTTCAATCCCGAGGAAGCCAAACGCGATGAGGCGCGCCGAG
>NZ_JAFMTY010000102.1 GCF_017329605.1 Alicyclobacillus fructus | reverse complement strand
GGGGCTGTTTGCGGCGAGCTGCAGGGTAGCCAGCCCGAGTGGGCGCGTAGGAGAACGGTCTGGGAAGGCCGGCCAGAGACGGTGAGAGCCCGGTATCCGAAACGCGCGCATGAGGGTGGAAACAGACCCCGAGTACTGCGGGACACGAGGAATCCCGTAGGAATCCGGGAGGACCACCTCCTAAGGCTAAATACTCCTTGGCGACCGATAGCGAACCAGTACCGTGAGGGAAAGGTGAAAAGCACCGCGGGAGCGGAGTGAAAGAGAACCTGAAACCGTGTGCCTACAAGCAGTCGGAGCACC
>NZ_JAFMTY010000101.1 GCF_017329605.1 Alicyclobacillus fructus | reverse complement strand
GCGGACAGATACGAATCGGTCGAGGGCTTCACCTGGAAGGCTCCCTATGCACGGTGGCAAGGGCCAAGCTGAGCCTGAAGCGAAGTGAGACGAGCGCGGACGCGCGTAAAGCCAGCGACTCGCCACAAAGACTTCGCAAACAGGTATCTGAGGCGAAGTGAATCGCGAGCGAGGAGATCTGCAGGCCGAAGGCCGAAGCCCTCCGAGCGAGCGATGAACGAAGCCCGTCTGGTGACCACAGCGGAGGGGCAACACCCGTACCCATCCCGAACACGGACGTGAAGACCTCCAGCGCCGAGAATACTGGGAGGGAA
>NZ_JAFMTY010000100.1 GCF_017329605.1 Alicyclobacillus fructus | reverse complement strand
GCTGTTTTGCGCAAGTCAAAAGTGCAGAATAGCGACGCGGATTTGTGCATAGGCATGGTTCGCAGGAATCTTATGACGACGTCGCTTCCGAAAGCGCGTGTTGCAACCGATAGCTCTCGCCTGTAAATGCCAGCACGTGTGCATGGTGCACGAGCCGGTCCACGAGCGCCGCAGTCAGTCGCTCTTCGCCCAAAATCGTGTTCCATTGTCCGAATTCCAGATTCGATGTCACGATGACGCTCCGCTGCTCATAGCAATCCGAAATGACGTGGAATAACAACTCTGCGCCGTCTTTGTGAAAAGGCACAAAACCCATT